>DAINBB010000006.1:0-68676 GCA_036733165.1 Halobacteria archaeon
AAAGCCTGGACTTGATGCAACCGATGTGGTAGGGTGTCTTGCAGTATCTGCAATACGCCATGTCCCTTGGGTCTATCTCCCTTCCGCAGATCTCACAACGCGCTGCCATGTTTTCCACTTATTTTCCTTTTTAGCTTTTGATTATATAATTATTCTCTCTTTTTAAGTTTTGAATCCCTTTTCCAATATTACAGCATTTTTGAAAAAATTACATGATAAAGTATAATTTACAGGCGAAACAATGGATGCTGACAAACCCACAGGAGCAAGCGATCATCGTCTTCTAATCCCTTAACAGAAAGGCCGCCCACGTTGTATCCGTCTTGTCAACATTTGCTTCCCAGTATTGCAGGCGCTGATACAGCCATTCACATTCCTTTTCGATGATATCGCCAGCGTCGTTTGGATTTCCGGTCGCATATATCATTGATGTGATCGCGTAAATGACGAATCCCATGGCATGCGTCGCGACATGGACGGTGCCGACGACGTGCCCCATGGCGCGTGCAGCGGCGCAGGCGGCTGCATCCTCGGATACTTCGGTAGCGGCGTTGTGTGCTGAATGTGCGGCCTTTTTGGCCAAGGGCATCTTTATCTCTCCCCTGGCCCATGCCTCTGCCGCCTTGACCGCCTTCCCGGGACGTTGGTCTTGAGGATGGTCTTTTTCAAATATGGGGAGGTAGCGGTCCGCACAGTCGATGGTCCACAATACCAGTGTTCTGTGTTTTTGCCTTTCGACAAGCCCAGCAAGCGGTTGCAGGCGGGCATCGTCCTTAGATACCAAAATTCTTTTGATTCCCATGGTCCTGGAGAGCAACACATTCCTGAAAAATTAAAAGATGGGAGTGGGGGGGTCACTCCATCAGTTCTGCTGTGAAAGGCCCTATGCCTATCTCCTTTATGATGTTGCCGAGCCTCTGCTTCCCGGGTTGGGTCCTGTACTTCACGAACACCTTGTTGATCCTGTCCATGAGGTCCATGATTTCCTCCTCGGTGCAGAAGTCCTTTAGCAGGTAGCCTTCCGTGGGACGCCTGGCGTCGTTCCCGCCTATCCATAGGGAGTACCCGACCTGGTCCTCGACCATGGCCTCGTGCGGACATCCCTTTATGCATCCGCCGCACTTTATGCAGAGGTCCCTGTTGATCTTCGACTTCTTTCCCTCGATGGTTATGGCGTTCACTCTGCACAGTTCGCTGCACCTGCCGCAACCAACGCATTTCTCCAGGTCGACCTTTGGCTTTCTCTGTCCCATTATGCCGATGTCCTGGGCCCTCGCCCTGACACAGCTGTTCGGGCAGCCGGCGATCCCCACCTTCATCTTGTGGGGCATGTTTCTCTGGGCGAACGACATGGTTATCTTGTTCGCAAGTTCTTTTGTCCTCACTAGTCCCTCGGGGCAGTATGCCATACCTGGGCAGGCTACGGCGTATCCCATGCCGATGGTCATCAGTCCGCTCCCGTATATCTCCTTCATCAGGGCGTCCAGATTCTCTCCCTTGACTCCCTGGATCTCTATGCTCTTCCTGGTGGTCACCTCGAGGGTGCCGTCCCCGTACTTCTCGGCCAGTTCCGCCACCTTTGCCATGTAGCCGGACTCGACAAGACCGCTCTTGGTCTTCACCTTCACGAAGAAGGTGCCGTTCACCTCGGGACGCACGCCGGGATAGTCCCTTCCCCAGTAAAAGTTCACGCCCTCGTCCGTATCGAGCCTCTTCTTCAGCTCCTTGTTGAATCTCTTCATCTTCAGGCCGGCGAAGTCCTCGATAAGGTCCATGTCAACCTCGTCCTCGGTCTCGATATATCCTGCCTTCTCCGCCTTCTCGATTAGGTCGAGCCCCTTTGCGTTCCTGGCAAGGATCGTGGTCCACCCTGCGGACGAGCCTATGTTGCCCGCGGAGATGTCGGCCACCCTCGAGACCGCGTCCCGGCATATCTTGCAGCCGTCCCAGACACAGTCCGAGAGGTCCTTGAGCGAGAACTCGTATTCTTTGTCCTTGGTCCTGACGAGCATGGTGTCCATGTGTATCGAGTACTTCTCAACCTTGTCCATGTCAACGCCTGCATCCTTCAGGACCTCGGAGAGCAGGTCATACCTGAAGTTCTCCATGCAGAATAGCCCTATGACATAGGATATATTGGGGATGTAAGTGCTCTCGGCGTCCTTGCCTATCTCCCTCGGATGGACGTTGAGCCCCGTATAGTACTGTGCCCTTCTGGCCCCGTAGGTCTGGCAGGGCAGTGAGACGATGGCGACGTTCTTGATGCCTTCTGATTCCCTGAGGGCCTGCATAAGGGGCACAGCGGCATACTTGGCGCCCTGGCTCGATAGCAGTTCCTCCTTTTTTGTTATCGTCTTCGAGTTTGGCTTTGATATGCCGGATACTGTGACCGCCCCGTCGATCAACCCGTTGTCGAACATGTACGCCAACAAGGCCGTGACGGCGCCGCCGTCCTGACCCATCTCCTGCAGCTTGGAATCCTTCGCCCGGGCGGCGACGGCCTTTTCGTATTGGCCAAGCATGGTCGGCGGCTTTGCCTTGAAGTTGAAGACGTTCATCCCTATCCTTGCTGCATCGGTCATCACCCTGTGGCAGACGTCCTTGCATGCGCCCCTCCCGTTGCGGTAGCATTCCTCCTTTATGTAGGGTCCGTTCTCGTTAAACTCTATGATGCCATAAGGGCAGACGGAGGAGCATGCACCACAATATGTGCACAACCCCTTGTCCACAACGGCATCCTTAAGAAACCATTTAAGCTCTTCACTCAAATTATCACCCATATTCCCAAATAAGAAAATGTTGCAAGATACACTCTTGCAAATAAGTTAGAAAAAATCTGTTTTTATTAATAAAAATATATTGTGTGAGACAATTTTTCACATATTTTTATTAAAATAAGATATGTTAGCATATAATATAATTTTTACACGACATTTGTCTTACAAAACATGGATAAAATTTTTATATGTCCGAGCAATAAAGACTATTCCCAAATTCTCAAATCTGTTTTTCCTCTTGAATTTGGAGCGGGACATGAAAAGGGTGTTCGTATGAAAGAGATTGGAAATAAGATAGAACAGGATGTCACAATATTGATGGATCTTCTTGGCGAGAAGAAGATGCGCATCGGGGACATAGTGGACCGAACTCATTGGAGTGAGGAGAAGACCAGGATATATTTGAACAGGCTCGTAGGCAGCAACACTATCTCTTGCGACGAGGAAGGCTATTATTACATAGAGTAGGAATCTCGCTCTCAAAGACCTTGATGAAAGAAAATATATACCCCCTCTGACATATATCTTCATACATAGGAAGGTGTGGCGTATGGATGAGGAAACGCTTGAGGATGCCATTGTTGCATTGCTCAGGAGGTCTGTCATAGAACTCCCAGGCGATGTCCTTTGGAAGCTCAACAAGGCCCTTGATTCTGAGACAAACGATGTCGCCAGGGTCCAACTTGATACTATCATCAACAACATTGAACTTGCACGTGAACTGGGCAGGCCGATGTGCCAGGACACCGGGATACATATTTTCTTTTTGAAACTGCCGCGGGGCTTCGGTCTCCCTGTGGAGTCAATTATCGAGAGGGCCGTACGGAGGGGCACGGAAGAGATACCGTTGAGGCCAAATGCCGTGGACCCGATATCCCGGAAGAACAGCGGGGACAACGTGGGGGAGCACATGCCCTACATAGCGTACGAGTTCCACGATCAGGAATACGTCGAGGTCACCGCATTTCCCAAAGGGGCCGGGTCCGAGAACATGACGGCGCTGAAGATGCTGACCCCGGCGCAGGGCATGCGGGGGATCAAGGAGTTCATACTCGACACGGTCCTGCGGGCCGGAGGCAAGCCCTGCCCTCCGACGATAGTCGGGGTCGGCATCGGAGGGTCGAGCGACCTGTGCCTGAAGTTGGCGAAGATGGCGCTTCTACGGCCGCTTGACGCGCCGAATCCCGATCCCGTCCTCGAGTCCCTGGAGAAAGAGCTCGAGGAGGCACTGAACGAGCTTGGCATCGGTCCCATGGGCCTTGGGGGGAGGACCACGGTCCTTGGCGTGCATCTGCTCAAGGCCGCCTGTCATACCGCCAGTCTGCCAGTGGCCGTGAATCTACAGTGCTGGGCGGCAAGACGCGCCACACTGAGGGCCTATCCGGACGGGAGGATTGATCATTTATGAAAAACCTTGATTTGCCGCTGAGCGGGCATGATGTCACGGCCCTGCGCCTCGGGGAGAGCGTCTTGCTGAATGGGAGGATGTTCACCGCCAGGGACGACGCCCATATGCATCTGCTGAAGCTGGATGAGGAGCCCCCTGTGGACTTTAGGGGGTCGGCAGTCTTCCACTGTGGCCCGATAATGAGAAGGACGGATGACGGATGGGCCGTCGTTGCCGCGGGCCCCACCACTAGTTTTAGGATGAACGGGCTCGAACCAGAGTTCATAGAGAGGTTCGGCGTCCGTGCCATAGTCGGCAAGGGGGGCATGTCAAAGGAGACCGTCGATGCCATGAAGGAACACGGATGCGTGTACCTTGCCCTTACGGGGGGCGCCGCCGTCATAGCCGCGAAAGGCATCCAGAAGGTGAACGGCGTGCATCTTCAGGAACTTGGGATGGCGGAGGCCGTCTGGGACCTCCAGGTCAAAGAGTTCGGACCGCTTACCGTTGCCATCGACGCGCATGGGAATTCCCTGTACGACGAGATAGACCTGAAGGTGAAAAGCAAACTGCCGTTTATAAAAGGCAAGCTGGGTATTGATTGATATGGACGCTTACCAATGCGATGTGTTGGTCATAGGCAGTGGCGGGGCCGGGGCTCGCGCCGCCATCGAGGCCAGCGCCAATGGCGCCGAAGTCCTCATAGTTTCCAAGACCATGGAGGGTAAAGCGCACACGGTTATGGCCGAGGGCGGGATCAATGCCGCCTTGGCCCACAGGGACCCTGAGGATTCCATCGGGGAACATTTCCGCGACACGGTGGAGGAAGGGGTCTTTTTGAACAATCAGAAGATGGCCGAGATACTGGCCAACGAGACGCCCAAGAGGGTATACGACCTTGAGGGTTACGGCGCTGTTTTCGACAGATTGGACAGGAGGATAGCGCAAAGGCCCTTCGGGGGTCAGTCCCACCCGAGGACCTGTTATGTCGGCGACTGCACGGGCCACGAGATCATAATGACCCTAGTGGAAGAGGCTAGGAGGAGGTGCGTCGATTACCATTCCGAGGTCTTCGTGACAAGGCTTCTCAAAGATAGCGGGGACCCGGGCAGGATAGCGGGCGCGTTTGCAGTGGACTTCATCACCGGGGCGTACAGGACCTATCTCGCCAAATCGGTGATCCTGGCCACCGGCGGGGCCGGGAGAGTGTTCAAGGTAACGAGCAATCCACATGATTCATCGGGCGATGGATACGCCCTTGCATTGAGGGCCGGAGCATCTCTACAGGACATGGAGCAGACCCAGTTCCACCCCACTGGCATGGTGTTCCCGGCGTCCGCAAGGGGGATACTGGTGACCGAGGCCGTCAGGGGCGAGGGCGGAGTCCTCTTCAACAAGGACGGCGAGAGATTCATGTCAAGATACAATCCCGAGCAGATGGAACTGTCCCCGAGGGACCAGGTCGCCCGTGCCATATATACCGAGATTCAGGAGGGACGGGGGACCGAAAGGGGTGGCGTGTTCCTCGACATAACCCACAGGGGTGAGGACTTCATCAACGAAAAGCTGCCCAGAATGGTCAAACAGTTCAAGAAGTTCGCAAATGTGGACATAACGAGGGAACCGATGCAGGTGGCCCCGACCGCACATCACTTCATGGGCGGCGTAAGGGTGGACCCCTACACATGCGAGAATCTTGAGATAAAGGGACTTTTCGCATGCGGTGAGGCGGCCGCGGGCGCGCATGGGGCCAACAGACTGGGTGGCAATGCGCTGGCGGAGACCCAGGTGTTTGGAAAGAGGGCCGGAGAGGCCGCGGCCAAGAGTGCCAGTTGCCTGGCGATGCCCAGCATCTCCAAAGAGGACATCAAGGCGGAAAAGTTGAGACTGGAGGGGCCATTCTCCACTGAGGGGGAGCGCCCCCAGGCCCTCGTGGGAGAGCTTCAGGAGATCATGTGGAAGCATGCCGGCATAGTGCGAGATGAGGCCCTGCTCGAGGAGGGGCTGGAAAGGGTCGCGAGGCTGGGCGCGAGACCCGTGGGCGTTATTGCGGGAAGGAGATACAATGTTGAATGGCTTGATTACATGGAGCTTTCTAACATGCTGTTGGTGTCAAGGGCCGTGATGACCAGCGCGCTTGCCAGGAAGGAGTCCAGGGGCGCCCACTTCAGGAGAGACCATCCGAAGAGGAACGACTCCACAGGCCTTGTGAACATATCCATATCGCTGGACGGGGAGGGGATGAGGGTCGTGACGACCCCTGTCGATACAACAAAGCTCAGACCAGTCATGAGGAGGGGCGACTGATGCTGGTGCTCAAGGTCTACAGATACGATCCGGACAGGGACGAGGATGGATACTACACCATCTATCAGGTCCCTTTCACCGAAGGAATGAGGGTGCTTGACGCGCTCAACTACATACATGACAACCTCGACGGCTCCCTTGCGTACAGGTGGGTCTGCAGGGCGGGGCAGTGCGGTTCCTGCAGCATACGCGTGAACGGCAAGGCCGTGCTGGCGTGCCAGGAGGAGGTCAAGGACACCGGGAACGTGATAGTCTTGGAACCCCTGCAGGTGTTCCCTGTGATAAAGGATCTCGTCGTCGATACCAGGGAGGCCTACGACAAGCTGCTCGAGGGGGACCCCTACCTGAAGAGGAAGGAGGTGTACTGCCGTCCGGACGAGGCCGAGCCGGAGGACATCACGGACGTCAAGAAGTTCAGGGAATGCATCGAGTGCTGGTGCTGCGTGTCCTCGTGCCCTGTCGTGAACCAGGTCTGGGACGATTACTTTGGCCCGATGTCGATGAGAAAGCTTTGCGAGCTCAGCATAGATCTCAGGGATGTTGGGGACCGCGTCGACACGGCGCTCAACGAGGGATTGTACAACTGCACCACGTGCAGGAACTGCTGGGCGGTGTGCCCTCAGGACATAGAGATACCCGAGAAGGCGATTGAGCATATGAGGGCAATGGCAGTTGATGCCGGGAAGGGCCCGCTCGACTCCCACAACACCCTTGTACAGAGCATAAAGAACTACCGCAACCCCTGGATAATGCCCCGCGCAAGAAGGGCAAAGTGGGCGAGGAAGCTCGATATTCCCAACAAGGGGGAGGTCATGTTCTATGCGGGATGTTCGCCATCGCTCCTCTTGAGCGAAAGGGTGCCCGTCAAGATCATCAACGTCATGAGGCGTCTCGGAATGGACCCCGCCTATCTTGGAAAGGACGAGATGTGCTGCGGCAGCCCCCTGCTCAAGGTGGGCGAGAGGAAGGCATACGACGAGCTGGCGCTGTCTAACATACGACAAATGAAGGATGCTGGCGTGAAGACGATCGTCACCACATGCGCCGGGTGCCACAAGTCGTGGGCCGTTGACTACAAGGACCTCTTCGGTGACCATGGCATAGAGGTGAGACACATCATGGAGGTGCTCTACGACGCCTACAAGGACGGATTGCTGAGATTCAAGGATCTTTCGAAGAATCATGTCAAGGTATCATATCACGACCCGTGCCATCTTGGAAGGGGGTCCGGAGTGTACGACGCGCCAAGAAAGCTCATAAGGGCCATACCGGGAATGGAACTGGTGGAGGTCGAGAGGAATCGCGAGAACAGCCACTGTTGCGGCAGCGGGGGGGGCGTGAAGACCGGAAGGCCCGAGCTCGCCATCAAGGTTGGCGAGGAAAGGATTAAGATGTTTGACAAGCTTGGTGTGGAATATGTCATAACCTGCTGTCCCTGGTGCGAGCAGCACATAGATGACTCCGTCGCGGCGTCCAAATCGTCGCTGGGCAGGACCAGGGACTTGATAGAGATTATCGATGAAACAATGGAGCGTGGGGAAGATGAAAAAGATATCTAAGGAAGAATTATTGGAAAAGGCATACAAACCTGGGAGGGACGCAATGCGTCTGCATCCCTATTACAAGGGCAAGATACAGATCGCCTCAAAGGTCGTTATCAGGGATCTCAATGACTTCTCAATATGGTACACGCCAGGTGTTGCCGAGCCTTGCAAGGCGATAAGGGAGAAGAAGGAGCTGGTATATGAGTATACCAACAAGGGCAATGCCGTGGCAGTTGTCTCGGATGGCACGAGGGTGCTCGGGCTGGGTGACATCGGTCCCGAGGCGGCCCTGCCGGTGATGGAGGGCAAGGCCTTGATATTCAAGTACCTCGGCGGCGTGGACGCCTATCCGATATGCCTTGACACCAAGGACCCAGACAAGCTCATAGACGCCGTGAAGATGATCAAGCCGTCCTTCGGCGGCATCAATCTCGAGGACATATCGAATCCCAAGTGTTTCTACATCCTGGACCGGCTCAGGGAGGAGATGGACATACCGGTCTGGCACGACGACCAGCAGGGGACCGCCACGATAGAGGTGGCAGGCGCCATAAACGCCCTCAAGTTCGTCGGCAAGAAGATGTCCGAGGCGAAGGTGGCCATGGTGGGCTCCGGCGCCGCCAACCTTGCGATATCGAGATTGCTCGTCTCTGCCGGGATAAACAAGAGGAACATCATCATGGTGGACTCCAAGGGCATCCTGCACGCGAACAGGAAGGACCTCGAGGCCGAGAAGGACCACAATCCCTACAAGTGGGACATGTGCGTGAACGCCAACGGCGAACAGAAGGAAGGGTCTATCAGGGACGCCGCAGACGGCGCCGATATACTGATCGCTGCCTCCAGGCCTGGCCCCGGGACCATCAAGTCCAGTGACATAGAGCCGATGGCAAGCGACGCCATAGTCTTTGCGACAGCGAATCCCATACCTGAGATATGGCCATGGGAGGCCAAGGAGGCCGGCGCGCTCATAGTCGCCACGGGACGCTCTGACTTCCCGAATCAGATCAACAACTCGCTTGGTTTCCCCGGCATATTCAGGGGGACCCTGGATGTACAGGCAAGCACCATAACGGACAACATGTGCATCGCCGCCGCCAATGCCATAGCGGACATGGCCGAGGAGAACGGACTATCCGAGAACTATCTGGTCCCGACGATGGACGAGTGGGAGATATTCCCCAGGGAAGCGGCCGCCGTGGGGCTCCAGGCGATAAAGGACGGTGTCGCCAAGAGGAAGCTGGGACGCGAGGAGCTTCTGGAGATGGCGAACGAGATTATCAGCAAGGCGAGGGACGAGACACAATTCATGATGAGCAAAGGATTCATCCCGCCAGCGATATAGGTGTTTCGGATGACCTACTCCATAGTCGCGATGGACCCTGACGCGGGCATCATGGGCGTCGGGGTTCAGTCCCATTACTTTTCCGTGGGTTCCGTGGTGCCGTGGGTGAAGGCTGGCAAGGGCGCCGTCGCCACACAGGCCATGGCGGAGACATCATACGGTTTTCGGGGGCTTGAGTTGATGTCCCAGGGACTTTCGGCGCCGAGGGCGCTGAACTGTCTTTTGGACGAGGATTCCTTTCCTGACACCAGACAGGTGGCTTTCCTGGACATAAACGGGGGCGTGGAGGCTCACACTGGCGCATCCTGCATACCAGAGGCGGGCCATCACATTGGCGAGGGATTCTCCTGCCAGGCGAACATGATGGAGCACGACACCGTCTGGGACGCCATGGCGGATGCGTTCATAGATTCGGAAGGGGACACCCTCGACAAGAGGATACTCTCCGCCCTCAAGGCCGCTGAGGCCGAGGGCGGTGACATACGGGGAAAGCAGTCCTCCGCCATCGTCATATCACGGATCCAGAGCTCGGCCAAGCCTTGGCAGGACACATTGATGGACCTCCGTGTCGAGGACAGCACCCGCCCCATCGACAAGTTGGATAGATTCATAAAGCTCCACAAGTGCTATGGGCTTGCGGACAGGGGCGAAGAGCTTATGGGAAAGGGCGAGGTGGAGGAGGCCTTCAGATACTATGAGCTGGCAAGCGAAACATGTCCGGAAAATCACGAGGTCATGTTCTGGAGGGCCGTGACGTTATCTCAGGCCGGAGAGGAGAAGGAGGCGATGAACCTCTTCAGGGCCTTGTTCCTCAGCGAGCCCCAATGGAGGGAGCTGTTAATGAGGCTGACGAGGTGTGGGATGTTCGAGGAGGAGATGGCGAGAGGGATGCTGAGGAGGATCGATGAGCTCTAGGAGTGGAGATTTTATTTTTAAACAAACATGACAAAGAAATAAAAACGTTAAGTTTTTGTACTTGGAATGATTTCACATTTCTCCCTTACGTGCCTCCAATAAAATCTCCAGTAAATTATAGTTCTCATGTTCACGATTGAGAAGTGATCTATCATAGCTGAAAAAATCAGAAAAGGCAGAGGAACAATATATTTTAGAAGTCTATGAATTTATTATAATCTGTGGTCCCTAAAGGTGATATATTAAATAATTTATAATTCTGTCCCACACTCAGGACAATGATATGTAGGGAATATTATTCCCCTTCGCTCCGCACAATCTTTGCATAACACCATACCACATTTGTCACAGATGAAATTCATCTTGCTGACGTCAACGTATCTTTTCTGGTCATCTTCCTCATAATAGCATGTTGTTTTGGTTCCACATTTTTCACAGGTGAAACTCTCTCTGAAACAATCGAGGCAGAGCGTGTTAATCTTGACATCGTCATCATATATATCAACCATGTGTTTGACACAAATATTTTCGTTTCCACAATTCATGCATTTGTAGGTTAGACTGTCTGTGTTGTCAATCCCACAGATTGGACAGTAATCCTTTCTGTTTGCGTTAATGATTATGTGCTCATTCTGATTTTCGCACACGAATTGGGTATCACACGATTTGCAGAAGTATTTCTTCTCGCCTAAATGGGCCACCTCATTGGAACCACAATTAGGGCAATTAAACATTGTTTTTTTCATGAAATATCTCAAGTAAATGTCATTGTAATAGAATAAAAAGAATGTCCCTGATTATCATTCATGAAGAAAAGCCTCTATCTTATTCGTTCTGAAGAGGGAGGAACCCAATCATGTACCATGATGTGGGGAATTCTGTTATTAACTACCAGTTCAATGATATAAAATATAGTCAAAGATTAATATAATAAAAAACCTTGATATCTTATGATAACTGATAATGTAAATCCCTGTGGAGATGTTTTCTGATGGAAGTATGCCCTGATGAAGAAATAGAGAATGGTATCAAAGAATTAGCCATCAAGGAGGGCGCTGATTTTTGTGGAGTGGCAGATATAACTCCGGCAACTGATGTCATCTGGGCCCAGGGCGGGGAGGATGTGGCATCATATCCCCGGGCCATTTCGTTGGGAATACATATTATGGATGACATTGTGGACCAGCTTCCCCGTCGCCATGAACGTTCAGTTGCTGTTAACTATCATCACCATGGCTATGACATCATTAACCAGCGGCTGGACCTTTTAGCTTCTCGTATAAGCAGTTTTATCCAGAGGGAGGGGTTTCGTGCCCTGCCAATACCTGCATCGGAGCGATACGACGACGAAAAGATATGTGCCGTGTTATCGCATAAGTTAGCAGCACATCTTGCAGGATTCGGCTGGATTGGAAAAAGTTGCCTTCTTATCACCCCGCAATTTGGCCCACGCGTGCGCTGGGCAACCGTACTCACCGACGCGCCTCTCAAAGTTGCTAAAAAGAAGATGGCCGAACGTTGCGGCGATTGCACAGAATGTGTGAATATATGCCCGGTCTCTGCATTCACTGGTGTTAATTTCAAGGAGGAAGACCCCCGGGACGTGCGTTATGATGCAGCCAGGTGCGAAAAGTATCTGAATTCTGGGGAAGAATGGACAGTCTGTGGATTATGCGTCTATGTTTGCCCCTATGGACGGAAGAAGCATAAGAAAAATTAGTCTTTCTTAGTAGTGATATCGATCCCATCGACCACATCAGGCAATGCAGAGCACGCCCTGCACCTGAGGCATCCGGCCTTGCTCTTCTTCCATTCGAGCCCCGAGTCCCTGACGATTTCTGCGGATTTTGTCAGCAGCTCTAGCATGTGCTCGACGGATGGCGGCCTCTCCCTCTCGAGGGGGGTCCCGGGTATGGGTCTCAGCGGCACCACGAACGGATACACGCCCAGTTCCGTTATCTCCCTCATCCTCTCCGACGTCACCTTAAGGTCCTCCCCAAGGCCCGCGATGATGAATGTATCCACCTGATTGCTTCCAAGCACCTCAAGCGCCTTCTCCCAGTTCCTCATGAAGTCTTGGAATCCAAGCTTCGCCTTGATCGGCGCATGCCTCTTCAACACCTTGTCGTCAAGGCTCTCGATATGTATGCCCACCGTATCGACGCCCCACGAGGGCATCTCCTCGATGATGCTGAGGTCCTTTAGGGGTTCCATCTGGACATGGACAGGCAGTCCTGACGATTCCTTGATGGCCTTCGCCGCCTTCAGCTGCCGTTCTATGCCCTTGTTCTTCTCGGCAAGAGTCCCCGAGGTCAGGGTGACATGGTCCGCTATCCCCTCCTCCTTCGCCGCCGCAGCGACCTCCGCCAACTGCGCGGGCGACTTCTCCCCTATGGTGTCGCCGAGTTCGAGCGAAAGCCCTATCCCGCAGAATGTGCATGCGTGGGGCGTCCCGTAGTATATGCAGTGCTGGCATACCGTCGAGGCAAGGCAGCTCGCTCCATGCAGAAGGGCGACCTTCCTCATGGAAATGCCGTCGGATGTCTCCTTGGAATAGAATTCGGGGGTCTTGGGGAACTCGACCCTTGTTATCTCCTTGCCGTTCTCATGGATCCAGAATCCGTCTTCGTTCTGGACTATGTCAAACGGCGTCCCCTCTGTGAACCAGCCCCTTGTGGGTACATTGGCGACGGTATTGCCAAAGATAAGGCTCTTGCCGGCGGCGGGCCCTGCCCCGCCTCTCCTGCCCTTTTCCACCTGGGGCAACCTCACCCCAAGGCTTTGCAGCCTTACCTTCAGCTCAGCAACGGAGTTCATCGTATTAGTAATAAGGCATTACAGCCTTTTCCCTTTCCCTGTGCAGCCCTATCGAGGCGACGGCACCGATTTTGCCGTTGGGTCCGGTGATCTCAACGAGCTCGAGGCCTGTCTCCTTCGCGGTTCTCTCGGCCTCCTCGATCTCCACTATCCTGTTCTTCGCGTTCTGGGTGTAGCGCCTCAGCCTTGGGTCGATGTCGACCTTATCCCAGAAGACCGCTGCCGCATCATCACTGTAGGTCCTCTCGGCTATCTTTTCAAGAAGGTACTTTTTGAGTGACTTCTCCTGCCCCATGGGACAGGCAAGGTTGAGCGCCACGGTGACACAGTTCGTGGTCTTCCTCGGCGCGTGCGGATACAGCTGCGTTATCGTGTGGTCGAGATAGTAAGCCACGCCGTCCTGTTCGGCCTGGTAGCCCACCTCGTTCATTATGGACCAGGTGGCGCCCTTACCCGGGATGTCGGTGTCGTCCACGCCGAACACGAACTTCCTGTACGCGGGTAGGTGAAGGGTCGCCTTCCCGAGCTTTGCGCCCCCGCCCATGGATATGATGTCTATCCCGTCGATGTTCTGGGCCATCCCCCTGCATGCGGTCGCGGCGACGCCTCCTCCGGCGAGCCCCGCGTAGGTGAGCTCCACCTTGTCCCCCTTTATCTTGGCGGACTCGAGTCCCGCGCCGGATATGCCGGGTATGAGGTCGAGCTTCTCCTCCCCCACGTTGACGAGGCACACGTTCCTCGCGCCCTCGCGGTAGGCCATCGTTATCAACCTGGACGTCCTTGGAAAATGGTATACCTCCCAGGCAGCGCCGCCGTTGCACTTTCCCCTAGCATGGTACTCGTGCAGCTCTATCGACCTCTTCTCGTCGTCTATCAATGCGAAAATCTTTTCGTATGGGGATAGAAATGGAACATCCCCGTACTTTTCCATCACTTCTTCCCTTGTGAGCATTTCATCACCTTGAATGCGTTAGCCAACATAATCGATGTCTCGTATTCCAGCAGGTCCGCGGACCTGGATGTGTCCACTATCACGGTGCCGTCAAGAGCGTGCGGATAGTACACGGCGCCATGCGAGGTGCCACACCCCAGATGGACAAGGCTACGGTATATTAGATTTCCCGATATCCCGTCCGGGGCGATTATGAAGTTCGAGTCCTTTATGGCCTCCTCGATCATGATCTCATGGTGTTTGATACCAAGCTCCTCTGCTATCATTCGAGCTTCGATGATGGTCACATCAACATAGCGTGACCTTCCTATGTCGTCCCATCTCCCTCCGGAGAGTATAGATATCTTTGGCTCTATGTCAAGAGTCCTTAGAAAGTCGTTGCCGAACTCGGCCAGCTTGATCTTGTCCCTGAGGCTCTCTCCCTCGTCTATGCCGACGGGCGCGAGCAGGAAATACTTCTTGTCGGTCGTGCCGAGAAGGGCTATACGGTAGTGGGCGTCTATCTCATAGACCTTTTGCATGGCGCGCAGGAAGTGCGCGGAGCGCAGCGTTCCCCTTACCAGGCAGTCCACATCGCCCCTTTTGAGTGCCAAGAGGGCAGTCTCCTCCTCTTTCAGTATCCTTAGGGGACATAGGTCGAAGTTTTCAACGATCCGCATGATCTTCTTGATATCGGTGTAGGCGCCTATGCCAACAGTTATGTCCTTGGACATCTTCTTTCTTAAGATATCTAGCATCTTTATCCCTTATGCACTAAAGAGAAGGATATTTATTTTTTATTTAAATGTTTCTAATATATTATATAATCGGACAATTGTCATCACTTCATTGTTCGATTGTGTTAATTTCATTGTTGGATTGGGCGATGAGGAAAAAATGATATCATCATATTTTCTCAAATCTCTTGACAATATAGTGGAAGGGAACCGGCATTGTGCTCCAGGGAATGTTGTATAGCACGACTCCGAGAACCACCATGGGGGAGAAGAACTTGGCCGTGAACACCACGCCGAGGCTAATGTTGCAGTAGTAGATTATGGTCGATGACGCCACCCTGTCCCCAAACGGCCTCCAAAAGGAGGAGTACCAGCCTATTATGTGCATCATAGCGGCAAGGAGAAAGAAGAACAGCGCCATCCTGACAGTCCTGTCTATGTCCTCCAACATGTAGTCCGAATAGCTGCCGATTATCGCCATGATGATCAGGAAGAGCAGGAAGATGTTTACCATGGCATAGTACTTCGAGGTCCTGCCGACAAGGCCGGGCACCGCTCTTTTCACGGCCACGGACAGCACGAACGGCACGAAGACCACCTTTGCCAGCATGACGACCATGTCGCTGAAGCTTGCCTGCGTCTCGACACCTATGAACAACTCTATCAGGAACGGCATGGTGAACGGGGCCAAAAGCGACGTTATCACGGTCAGGAGGAGGGCTATATGGACATTTCCCTTGAGAAGGTCGGTTATCGATGTTGAGGACATGGCGGAGGGAAGGGCGCCGATTATCAGGACAGATGCCGCCACCCCCGGATACAACACCTTTGCAACGGAATATTGCACTATGGGGGATATGAAGAGTATCATGGCCGCCAGGTAGAGTATGTAGGATGGATTGGATGCTGTCTGTCTGAGGTCCTTTGGATCAATCTTCAGCATCGTGAAGAACATTATACCTACCAGGAAGTAGAGTATGTAAGGCTCCATGGCCTTGGCAACACCCGGCATAAGGAGCCCAATCACAAACCCCAGTGCGATGAAGAGCGAGAAGTTGCCCTCTATCTGCTTGAGCATAGGATGATTATGGGAGGCAATATATAATATCATTGCCTACATATATCGTTAGGGATGTTCAAATGGGAAAGAGGGCGTTGGTACTGATAGGGCATGGCAGTAGGCTCCCCTACAATTCCGAGGTCGTAAGCGGCCTGGCCAGGATACTGGAGGAGAGGGGGGCCTGGGACGAGGTGAGATATTGCTTCAACGAGATGAACGAGCCAAACATGCCAGACACGCTTGACGAGCTCTGCAGGGACACGGAAATTACAACGATAGTGTTCTTTCCGCTCTTCATATCTATGGGAAAGCATACCACGGAGGACATCCCGAGGGCGCTTCACATCCCGAAGGGCGAGTTCTATGTCGAAAGGGCCGTGAACGGCGTGAGGAGAAGGATAGTCCTCTCAGGCCCGCTGGGTGCCGAGGAGGCCCTTGCGGAGCTCATAGAAAAGAGGGCGCTGTCGCTGCTTTGATGGTGGCAAGTAGTATTGTGCCTCTAGCTATCGATCAAAAGAAGGTGGCAACCTGATTAGAATAGGCGACACGCCCGCAGATGACCGTATTCCCACAAGCCAGAAAACACACTCGTTCTCGGTCCTGCGACCCCAAAAGCATTGAATGTCCTCTCTACCGTTGCTTCCTTCCGGACCTGGCGGGGTTTGAAAGATTAGGCATGTTAACCCTTTCCTCCAAAAGGGCCCCATGCTCCACCAATCAGATGGGACAGGACTTCACAGGCGTAGCATGCCTCAGAACCCATGTTCCTACGACGCTCCACGGGCTTCGGTCCCAGCATCTAGACGGTTTCTGGTAACAGGGGACGCCTGGCTCCCCGACCTAGTCAAGGATAAATGTTGTCAATGGGTTCTTTTATATGTTTCGTAAATCCGCGCCTTCCCCCCTTTCCACACACCGCATATTCAAACTATCACAATAATGCCCTTATATCATTATAGTGGCGAACAGTATACGTGGGGCCAGAACTTGCGAGTGCGGCATTCTCTTGCGGACCGTCCTTCATTTTTGCCGTCCTCATCGACCCCCTATGTCCTTGGCGCGTCAGCTTCACTATGGGGCCAGGCGGCTCGTCTCTCAACTCGTTGGATTACACCGGATAGGGCACTGTTCTTCGCACTGTCGAAGCAATCGGCCGAGAAATCAAAAGAAAATGACCACGGCTCCGATCTTTCGACCAGAGCCTGTCGTTTGGAACGAGACACTGGGGCAATGTCTAAAGTCCCTGATGCATGTAGGTGTCATATCCCTTGTTCGTGAACTTGACTATGAACGTGGGCGCGGCACCTTCCATTATCTTGACGTATCCTCCCCTTGAAAGCTCGTCCAGGAAGGGGACGAATTCATCGGCACCGATCTTCAGCGTCTTTTCTATCTCTATCTTGCCGGCATATCCCGGAGGCTTGTTCTCGTAGGTGTCACGGAGCAGTTCCAGGATCATCTGGTATCTTGTATTGACTACCATTTTCAGCACCAATCATACTTTGATGCCACATTTAAAAAAATTTCTGAATGAATAATTGAATATATTTATAAAACAGAATAATATCCCTAAATTTATCTAAATATAATGGAACCGTACCCAACGACCACGTTGGGGTCCCGCGACTTTTCATAAGATGTGGTGTAGTCCAGTATCCTTCCCTTTAGGTCGAACTGGTCCGCCATCAGCATCGAGATGGCAGCCGCACCATAACCGCACATGGTGTAGTTGAGATTCGCTATGAAGTCGTAAAGCCCGTCGACGTCCTTCTGCTCGACCATGTTCAGCACCTGCCTGTCGTTCCTCTCGATCCAGTCGATGGTCTCCCCTTCGCTGCCTGAGAAGGGCCTGTATCCGTAGGCTGCCCCGAAATGCACAAGGTCAGACGAGGCAATGACGCACACGTTGTCGTCGACCGACGCCTTGATGGCCTGGGAGACCTCTATGACGCTGTCGAGGTCCTGCAGCCCCAGGCATATGGGCACGAAGGACACATCGTCACTGAAGTATTGGATGAACGGAAGCTGCACCTCTATCGAATGCTCCATCTGGTGTGCACTGATGTCGTCTGATATCAGGTCCGAGCTTTCTAAGAGAGCGGAAGCCAGGTCCTCGTCTATCGGCAGACTGCCCATGGGGGTCCTCCATTCCCCCTCCCTCATCAGGGATATCGGGTCGCCCAGCCCCGTGTGGTTGGGCCCGATGATGATGAATCTGTCGGGCATGTCCTCTGCTAGGGCGGCGTAGAAACTGGCGGCGGTCCTGCCGGAGTAGTAATATCCCGCGTGCGGTGAAAGACCGCATGCGATCCCCCTCCCCCTCTTCACGCTGCCGGGCGCAATGCCCATGTCAGACAGGTAACCATTCAACATGCCCCTGATTTCCGATGAGGTGGCTGGATAGAAACCTCCCGCGGCGACACTTTCTCTTATCATCCCAAAACCTTTTCGACATCTTTTTCATCCATCGTCCGCTCACAATACTCACATCTGATGAGCAGCGGCGTTTTTTCCATAATCTTGAAACGCGTTCTCACCTTCTCATGATTCGTGATGCACAGCGGATTGGTACAGGGTATGATGCTCTCGAACCTCTCGGGCAACGCTATCTTGCCCTTCTCTATGACATCGTAGTTCTTGATTATGTTGACAGTGGCCTCCGGCGATATGAGGGCTATCGACGAAACCTCCTCTGCCGACAGCGCCCTGTTCTCGATCTTCACGATATCCTTCCTCTCCGTCTTCCCGCTACAGACATTCGACGCTATCGTCACTGTCTCGTTGTACTTCTCCAGATGCAGGATTTTCACGACGGCGTACGCCTTGCCCGGAAGTATGTGGTCTATCACGGTGCCGTTGTTGATGGCGCTGACCTTGAGTTTCCTCGTGCTCATCTTTCCACCCCAAGAAGGATCGAGAGTATGGCCATCCTTACAGGGATGCCGTTCTTGGCCTGCTGGAAGTATATGGCGTTCTTCATCAGGTCTATGTCATTGGATATCTCCGAGATTCTAGGAAGGGGATGCATGATCTTGGCATTGCCCAGGAGCTTGATAGAGTCCATGTCGATCCTGTATGCGTCCTTTGTCCTCTCGTATTCGTTGGGGTCGGCGAATCTCTCCTTCTGTATCCTGGTGGCGTATACGATGTCCACCTCGGGAAGCTCGTCGAGATTGACTATCTCGGTATATGGTATCTTGCCGTTGAGATGCTTTCTCACACCCTTTGGCATCCTTAGCTCCTCCGGGGAGACGAACACGAGTTCCACGTCGTACATCGAGAGCGCATGCGCCAGGGAGTGCACGGTCCTGCCGTACTTCAGGTCCCCCAGAAGCGCTATCCTGAGCCCGTCGAGCGCCTTGAACTCCTTCTTCATGGTGTAGAGGTCCAGAAGTGTCTGGGTGGGGTGCTGATTGGCACCGTCGCCGGCGTTGATCACCGGGATGCTGGCCACTTCTGCCGCAAGCCTTGCAGAGCCTTCCAGCGGGTTGCGGATCGCGATGACATCGCTGTACTTCTCCATGGTCAGCACGGTGTCGATAAGGGTCTCCCCCTTCTTGACCGACGTGTTGTTGGTGTCCGAGAATCCGATCACAGAACCGCCGAGCCTTTGCATGGCGGACTGGAACGACATCATGGTCCTGGTGGAGGGTTCAAAGAAAAGTGATGCTAGTATTTTTCCCCGTGCGAGGTCCGTTCCGCATGAAACATACCGTTCCATCTCCTTGGCCTTTTCATGGATGAACTCGATCTCTGCCTTGGAGATATCTCTTATTGATATGATGTCTTCAAGCATTATTTCCACCTAGGCACCACTTTTTATAAAGTGGATACCTATAGTTTTCTTATGGACCCACTCAATATAAATATTTTGACACCTACCGGAAAGCAGGGCAAATGTCTTCTTATCGATGGCGAACGGGTGTCGGAACTGGGACCTTGCGGAAAAGGTGCGCCTCCGGGCCATGTCCTGTTGCCGTCCTTCATCGACATGCACGTCCATTTCAGGGATTTCGAGCAATCCGCCAAAGAAACTGTCAAGACGGGGTCCATGGCCGCATTGGCAGGCGGCGCGTCCGCCGTGTGCGACATGCCGAACACGGTCCCGCCGGTCTCCAGCAGGGATATCTATGAGAGACGGCAGGCCCTTTTCGAAAGAGATTCGATGTGCGACTTTCTGATAAACTTCTGCATCTATGACAAAGCATCTTTGGAGGCGGCGAAAAACGTGGACGCCTTCTTCATAAAGATATTTTTAGGAGAGACCACCGGCTCCTATGTCCTTGACCCCGACCTCCTCGAGGATGTCTTCCGGCTGAGACGACCGATAGCTATCCACGCCGACATCGACGGCATGAAGTCCAGTATAAAATACTCAAAGAGATTCGGGACCCCCCTCCACATATGCCATGTCTCGAAGAGGGAGGAGGTGGAGCTCATTGCAGGGAACAAGGACGGGAACATAACATGCGAGGCCACGCCCCATCATCTGTTCCTTTCCGGAGAATATGATGTGAAGCCCCCTCTTTGCAACGAGACCGACAAGAGGTATCTGTGGGCCTCATTGGGAAATGTCATCGACATCGTCTCATCCGACCATGCCCCCCACACCCTCGAGGACAAGGATGCGGGAGCATACGGCGTGTCGGGCATCGAGACGCTGGTGCCGCTGATGTACACCGCCCTATCCCGGGGCAACATATCCTATGAGAATTTTTGCAACTGCATGTATCTCAATCAGTCAAGGATCCTGTCGCGGCTTGGGAGGGATTTCGGTTTTGGGCTCGGGGGCAGGGCAGACTTTACAATATTGGATACCAGCGAGACCTTTTCTATAGACCCTGGAAACTTCCATTCAAAAGCCAAACATTCCCCTTTTGAGGGATTTGGGGTGGATGCCAGGATATCCGAGACCTGGGTGCGGGGAAAACCCTTCTTCATTGACGGAAAATTCTTAGAGGGCGCCAACGGAAAGCAAATCTCCAAAGGCTATAGATTCAACCATAA
This sequence comes from Halobacteria archaeon, assembly GCA_036733165.1. Lineage (GTDB taxonomy): Archaea > Methanobacteriota_B > Thermococci > Methanofastidiosales > NM3 > JAFGGT01. The sequence continues at coordinate 20,828 of DAINBB010000006.1, forward strand.
AGCTTAAAATAATATCAAAAAATATCACATTCAATGCTTAAGATATACCACTTCTACGCTGATTGGGCCGAGGACTGCGACGTACAGAACAGCATACTTGAGGAACTGGTGCGCGACTATGACGACATAATCGTCGAGCTTGTCAACGTCGACTACCAGGAACCCAAGGCCAAGAAATACGAGATCGTGACCATTCCCACGCTCGTGTTCGAGCTTGACAAGGAAGTGGTATCGAAGATAGAGGGCCTCATGGAGCTTGAGGACCTTGAGGACGTTATCGACGAGATATTCTCTGAGGAGTATGAAGAGGAGGAGTTTTGGGACGATTCCCCAGACACGCAATAGCCGCCGGTGATCAAGTGACAAGCGACATGATAGAGGAACTTAAGAGGAAGGCCGTGCACATCGGGATGGGCCTTTGGATGTTCTATCCCCTCTTCCTTGAAAGGATCCCCGCCCTTATGGTCGTCCTCTTCATGCTGTTTTTGGCCCTTTTCATTCTCAGGCCCCATGTATGGGGCAAGGCGTTCGATGCCATCGCCAGACCCGAGGACCACGGTTACAGATATCTCATCGGGCCTCTCGTCTACATCTGCGCCATCGGCATCTGCGTCATGTCATATCCACTCTTCATATCTGCCGGCTCCATCGGCATCATGGCGTTCGGGGACGGATTCGCGACCCTTGTGGGAAAGAAGTGGGGGAGGATCAGAAATCCATTGGACATGAACAAGACGCTGGAGGGAACCTTCGCGTTCATACTCTTCGCTTTCTTGGCCGTGACCCTTTCCTTTTATTTCACCGCACCGATCACCCCGAAGACGGACATATTGATAGTCACCGCCACGGGGGCCCTGATAGGTGCATTTGTGGAGATGTTCCCGTTCGAGGAACACAGGGGAAGCGGGATATTCCGGAGAATAATCATTGACGACAACTTCTTTGTGCCCATCGTCTCCGGGCTTGCGATGTATGCCATATATCAGTTTTACCTGTAGAGAAAAGAAAAAGAGAGAACGAGCCCTATTCGAGCTCCTTCCTTATGAACTGCCTGTACGCCACGGCCAGCGCAGGGATCGCATATACCGCCATGATGATCAGCGCCGTCGCCACGGACGGATGGTAGTCGACCACCTTTATCGCCCCTGCGTCTATAATCGTTGTCTGCGGGAAGGGGACTGTAAGGATGTCCGTCACCACCGTGGACGCAGAGGTCACCAGGAACCACGCCTTCTCTCCCACCACGCTCAGTATCCCTCCCACCATCGGCAGGACAAGGAAGAACGCCGCGAACACCAACACGCTCGATGCAAGCGTTGAGCGAAGCGATGTGGAGATAAGGAACGTCATGCACATCAATGTCATCAGGTACGCGACCGCCAACAGCATGGAGTAGACCATTCTTGACGGTACCGTCCCGTTGATCCCGAGGTCTATGACCCCCGCGAGGAGATAGTACAGGCATAGCACGCCTATCGACACGAGCAGGGCGGCCACGAACTTGCCGACGAATATGGTCCTTCTCCTGACGGGATTCGGATAGATGACAAAGGCTGTGCCTTTCTCGAAGTCATACACCACCGAATCGGCCCCGAACAGCGTGACGAGCAGGATGATTATTATGTCTATGAAGCTGGTGAAGAACTGTATCATTTCCTTGGCGTCCGGATAGGACTCGCCCACGACCGGGGGCACTATCAAAACCGCGCCAACGAAGACGGCGATGATGCCCAGCATTATGTAGAGCTTCTTTCCTCTGAGGAACTTTAGCATCTCGTACCTCACTATCGTCGTGAGCTGTGAGAATCCTGAAACATCGCTCATTTTATCATCTCCATGTAGATGCTTTCAAGCGCCAGACCCTTCGGATTGAACGCAGTGAGAGGTATGCCCTGCGAGACCAACCATTTGAGAAGTTCGTTCCTGCACTCCTCCGTCTCTCCTACGAAGGCGATGCTGTATCTCCTTTCACCGGTCTTCTTGACATCCTGCACTGTTGACTTCACGTCCTTGGCGCACTCCTCGTATCCGCCTATCATCTTTATCTGTTCCTCCGTCAGGGGCGTCAGGGTCTCTATTTCGACCTCTTTCACAGTGAAGAACTTCTTTGAAAGGGCGTCGACAGTGTCATATGCCAGTATCTCGCCCTTGTTGATCAGGGCCACCCTGTCGGCGATTTGTTGCACCTCCGGCAAGAGGTGAGATGATAAGAATATCGTCTTTTTATGTCTGATGTCGTTGATCAGGTCCCTTATCTCCGCCATTCCCTTTGGATCCAGCCCAGAGGAAGGTTCGTCAAGTATTATGAGGTCCGGGTCGTGCAGCATTGCCTGTCCGAAACCCAGGCGCTGCTTCATGCCTTTTGAGAAGGACCCCACTCTCGTGTCTGCCCATTCGGAAAGCTTCACCATCTTGAGTATCTCTTCTATCCTGCCATCAAGGTCGTCCACACCCCTTATCTTTCCGAGATACGTTAGGGTGTCTATGGGCGTTAGATAGGGATAGAAATCCGGGGTCTCCACAAGGCATCCGACGCTCCTTAGAGCGACCTTCTTGTTCTTTGTCACATCGTTCCCGTCTATGTATGCGGTCCCGCTTGTCGGCCTTATCAGACCTGTGAGTATCTTGATAGTGGTGCTCTTCCCGGCACCGTTGGGTCCGAGGAATCCGACACAGTCGCCCCTCTCTATGTCAAGAGATATGCCTTTGAGCGCTAGTATCTTGAAGGTATACCTCTTTGTGAGATTCTCTATCTTGATCATTGGATCCATATGAATCATAGACCTGTAGGTTGGCATGGTTATATATTTTTGCTCTGTTATCGATTAATATATAATGGCAACCCCTTATGTCATTTATCCACAAAGGAAAAAAGAGAAATGTCAAAAATGAACATTAAAGACGAATTGGAGTCATTGGAAAAGACACAAAACGATTTACGGTTCAATGACATCGACATTGACCCAGAGACAATAAGGGCGATAATGATCAACGAAGTTGTGTCCCTCGACACTAGACAGGACTTTTATGGGGGAGATGGAGCCGACTACCTAAAAACGACAATACCTCTTTTCCAGAGAGCTGGCCTGCAAGTATCGTCGATCCAGGACATAACGGATATGGGTGTTTACATTACCAACGCCGTCAAAATTCCAAAGTCCGAATATGCTGTGGAGAGAAGTAGCATTGAGGTGAGCTTGCCCTTTCTTGAAAAGGAGTTGGCCCTGTTTCCTAATGTCATGGTGATAATGCTGATGGGGGATGTTGCAAAGAAGTCCTTTAACATGATGGCGAGAAAAACGCTTAAGAAAAACATCGTCCCGTCCACATCGACATACAAATTGAGAAATAGTGAGATTTACTATGGAAAGGTCAGAATTCTGCCTTCCTACATCATGACGGGCAAGAACATACTGATCGAAAAATCAAAGTTTGAGATGGCCGCCGAGGACATAGCCACCATGGCGGAATTGATCAAGTGACCATACATAGATTGAAAGGACTGTTCATGGGCCCGTCCAGACAATACCGATAAGGGCATGAATTGGTTTTTTATATGACATTCAATCAAAACCATGCGGCCTTGCCCGCAAAATATTGGTTTCTCGCGATATTTTATTAATATATACAGCCTGTAATATATGATGAGAAGTGAACTGATCGCCCCATGCGGGATGAACTGCAACATATGCAAGTATTATTATCGGAAAAAGATGCAGTGCCCGGGATGCAGAGCGGAAGACGAGAAAAAACTGGAGGGCTGCCGGAATTGCATCGTCATAAACTGCGAGGAACTCAAGAAAAACGATTCTGAATTCTGCTTTGATTGCCCTAAGCTTCCTTGCAGAAGGATAAAGGCCCTGGATAAGAGATACAGCACCAAATACCATATGAGCATGCTTGAGAATCTTAGATGCATCAAGGAAGAGGGCATGGATTCCTTCTTGAAGAAGGAAGAACAGAAATGGAAGTGTCCGCGCTGTGGCGGGATCGTGACCTGCCACGGTGGCAAGTGCCTGCAGTGCGGCTTTGAGAAGTTTTCAAATCCGGTGACACCCTGATCCTATTGTGGGGAAAGAAGGGCCTGAGGGCAGTGGAGGGATGCTTGGCCCCGATTTATGAGCATAAATATCAATGATTAGAAAATATTTATTCGATAAAATACATATACAACGTTTTTTAATCATAATATTTGATAATATTGTTTAGATTTCTGATTCACCTTACTGTTGCTCTCTAGGAAATCCGTTTTATAGAGAGTATTGATATGCAATATTGGTGATATAATTGAAAAACAGAAACTTACCATTCCCAATACTCCTCAAGAGGGGGATAATGCATACCAACGCGCCCGCAAATGAAAGGGACGTAGTCATGAGGGCGGTGTTCGGTGGATAAGATTTAATACAGGACCGATAGTTGTAGATACATGGACATCAAGGATATGCTAATGTCTGACGAGACGCTGTTTCGGGACGAGCAGGTCTTCAATCCGAACTATCTCCCGGACACCCTTCTCTTCAGGGACCGGGAGCTTCAGTCATTGGTGGCCTTGATGAAACCTGGCATCAGGGGAGGGAAGCCCCACAACACCCTGGTCATCGGACCTCCTGGGACAGGGAAGACAACCACCATACATTTCCTTTTCGATGAGATAGAGAGCGTCTCTGACAAGATGGTGACCGTCCATATAAACTGCAAGCTCTCAAACACGAAGTTCTCCGTCATGTCCGACATCCACAAGAGGATATTCGGTTACCGTCCACCAGATACCGGCGTTCCATACAAGAACATCTACGAGAAGGTCATGACGAGCCTGGATCGCAAGGACCAAAGCCTTCTCGTCGCGCTCGACGATATCGATTTTCTCTTCGAGCAGAAGTATGCGAACGACATCATGTACGACATATTGCGCGCATACGAGCACTTTCCAAATGTCAGGACAGGCGTGGTGGCCATGCTCTCCAAGGACGACTTCAGGGAGGTGCTCGCCACAAAGCTGTACAGCATATTCATGCCTCAGGAGGTGGCGTTCCCGCCCTACTCTATGCATGAGACGTACGAGATCCTCAAGACGAGGGCCCATGCCGGATTCTTCCCGAATGTGATATCCGACGAGCTGGTGGAGCACGTGGCCGAGTACACCACAAGGCACGGCGACCTCAGGGTGGGGATATCCCTGCTCTCGTCGAGCGGCCTCATAGCAGAGTCCAAGGCGAAGAGGAAGATAGAGCTTGAGGACATAGAGGAGGCGTATGAGAAGAAGGCGAGATTCGTCACGCTTGAGGAAAAGCTCTCGGTCCTCTCGGATGCGGAGCTCAAGCTTTTGAGGGAGATAGCGTTAGATGGCGGGATAAGGTCCGGCAAGCTCTACGACAGGACAAGGACGGTACTGAACAAGAAGACGTTCTCCCAGGCCCTCAACAAGCTGGAGACATACGGGCTAATAGACAGCAAGTTCGTCACTGTCGGGAGGGGCAGGACTAGGTCATTCTACTCAAAGTTCCCGGAAGACGACATGCTGCTTACAATAGACGAGATATCTAAACGTTGAAGAACTCGTTTTCCTTCGATTCGGGAGTTTCCGGTCTGGCCCCCTCAAATATCTTTTCAAGGTCGATGTCGTTTTCCGACTTCAGGATGGGCTTTGCCTCCATCTTCCATAGATAGAGTTCCTTGGCCTTGGCGATCAAGGTATCCAGATTTTCAAGCCCTGAAAGCTCGATATCGCCTATCTTCACGAAATTCCCGTTAATTGGCATATTATTGAGTATATTTTTACATAAATAAACTTATTGGAAAAACTCCGGCCCTTTAAAAAAATATTTATTTTGATATTGTAAATAGGTCCATGAGAAAAACAAAACTTCTGTCAATTGTTTTCATTTTGATCATTTCTCTACCGTTCTTGCAAGCAGACTCTGAGGATGATATGGAGATTACACCAGAGATCGTCACGGCCCATGGCGTACTTGCCTGCAACGAAATTAATGGTGTCCAAGGAGAATGCGCCATCATATACTTTGAGTTCTATAATGTCGGACAGCTTGTAGAGGGGCATGGCGACGTGAAGGTAGAGGTAAAATGGGAAGAAAGAGATACGCCTTACGGCCGGACCTTTGTAGGGAGATATTTCACAGGTGGTCCAAACGGAACCATATACTTCACCATGGACGGCGTGGAGATGTCAGTGCAGGTGGTCAATGGCACAACGATAACGGGCCTCCCCAATGACATACCTATTGATAACCCAGGCGCCTTTGGCGAATGGGAGGCTGTCGAGATGAACGTGAGCGTATCGGCACCGGAGAGGATAGATAAATTCTGTATCAATCAGGGGCTCAGGTACATATTGACCATAGAGGCAACGGGATATCCCGGTCCCATTATCGAGATAACCGGCGCGGATGTGATTGACATAGGCGGTGATCAGTACCAAGTAGATGTGTGCGACTCACCTGAGACAATAATAGACATTAAGGCCAGCAACGGCATGAACACCGTAACCGAGAGCATCATACTTCCTACGTCCTGCACACCAGAGGCATCTCTGATGCTGCTGGAAGGCCCAACCCTCAAGGATGATAATTATGAATATGTGGTACAGGCAACGGTCAAGGGATATCCGATACCCACAATGGAATGGACGAACGCCACACCACTGGACGAGATGGACACTACGGTGACCGTCAGGGTGCCTTCGGGGGAGTGGCTCTACAACTTTCCGACAGTATATCTCAAGGCCGTTAACAGCGAGGGCGAGGCTCATGCTTCATTGAAGCTGCCGATATCAAGCCTTATCAAGGATACCGGCGCGGGATTCTCAGAGGTCTCTGGTCAGGTCATGATATGTAGGGCCGGCAACGATCCAGAGGAGGACGACTCTTGGGAAATGGTGGACCTCTATACGACAATACCAGAGCAGTCCTTCATCAGGACAGGGGAAGGCAGTGAGGCATGGATCGGCATGTCGGACATGACATCGTTCCATTTGAAACCTGACACGACGATCCTGATTTCAAAACGCACTGAGCAAGAGAGCAAGCTAAAGCTCGTTGCGGGAAATATTTGGATAAACTTCAAAGCGATGATGAGGGGCGAGGACCTGCAGATAGAATACAATCAGGCGGTAGCTGGGATAAAGGGAACAACATTCGAATGCATCGAGACGGGCGAGGAATCCATACTCATGGTATATGACGGCTCTGTCGAGTTCACCTCAACCGCCACGGGCGAGACTGTAATGGTCGATGCCGGATACATGCTCAGCGCAACATCCGAAGGCCTCGGGCCCCTTGAGGAGATAGAACAAGAGGATAATACAAACATCCCCAATGACAACGGGAGCGATGGCTCGTCATCATTTCCAATGATGTATGTTGCAATAGTCATAGTCGTGGTAGTGATAGTGGTGGCCATAATGGCAACGAGGAAGAAGTAGGAAATATCTATTTGTGGGATATGATATGCTTAGCCAGCTCCAGTATGTCGTCGAAGGCCTCGTCGGCGGCATCGACAAGCTCCTGGTGCTTTGAATTTAGGGCATATTTTCCCCCCACACCCTCGAACATCGAGATATCGTACTTGGTGTCACCGACACAGGCGACCTGGTCGAGGGGCACGCCATCCGCCTCCGCTATCCTCATCACGACCTCGTGCTTGTTGTTGGGTTCCACGACAAGCGTGCCATTGCCGTTGAGGTATCCCTCTTCATCGGCATTGAGGGCATTGGCGAAGACCCCGTCCACGCCAAGTTCCCTGCCAATCCTATCGGCTAGGACATCTATGCCTGATGAGACGATATACACCTTCATGCCGTTGGACTTGAGGAGCGATACGGCCTCCTTGCTATCGGGCGGTGGGGAACATGATGAAAAGGCATCCTCGATGTCGGCGATGGTGGGCCTCCTGTGGAGCCAGAGGGCGATGTCGTCCTCCATCCACTTCAGATAGTCTATCCTGCCTGAAAAGAATGCCTCAGTGTTCCTTTCGACCTCGTCTTGGGACGCCCCGAAGTACCTGTGCAGGGTCCTCCAGGACGATATGCTCTCTATTAGGGTCCCGTCTAGGTCGAACATGACGAGCTTGAACATGTCCACACTTCTATATCAGGGATACGGACCTGCCGACCTTCTCGAACGCCCTCAGGGCGTCGTCAAGGTCCTCCCTCGTGAGCCCCGCGTTCATGATGGTCCTTATCCTGGCCTTGCCCTGGGCCACCATCGGGAACACTATCGGCAGCGCGAAGACACCATTTTCGTACAGTCCTTCCGAGACTGCCTTTGCCGTGCTGGACTCGCCGCACATGACGGGTGTTATCGGAGTGACAGAGTCTCCCGTGTCGAATCCCATCGACTGGAGCTCCTTTTTGAAATACTTGGTGTTGTCCCACAGATTCCTGTGATGTTCCGGCTCGCTGTCAAGGACATTGAGGGCCGCCAATTGGGCGGCGGCGACTCCCGGCGGGTGGGAACCGCTGAGAAGCCATGTCCTGGACTTGTTCAGTGCATAGTTGACAAGGTCCCTGCTCCCCGCGATCAGGCCGCCGACCACGCCGTAGGCCTTCGAGAAGGTGCCGACCTCCACATCGATCTTTCCCTCTATGCCGAAGTGCACTGAGATCCCTTCCCCGTGGGGTCCAAGCACGCCTTCGCCATGGGCGTCGTCGATGTAGGACATGGCACCGAACTCGTCGCAGAGCTTGGCTATCTCGTCCGCCTTGGCGACATCGCCGTCCATCGAGAAGACGCCGTCCGTGATGACGAGTATGCGCCTGTATCCCTTCTTGTCGCTCTCGACGAGCTGGTCCTCTAGCTGTCCGATGTCCTGATGTTCATAGATGCCCCTGTCCGCCCTGCAAAGGCGGATGCCGTCGATGATACTCCCATGATTCAATGAGTCTGAGATTATGATGTCTCCCTTGTCCGCCAGCTGGGGTATGAGCCCCGAGTTCGTGGCGAACCCCGTCTGGTATACAAGGGCGGCATCTGCCTTCTTGAACTCGGCGAGCTTCTTCTCCACTTCCATGTGGACTTCCATGTTCCCTGCGATCGGCCTGACAGAACCTGAACCCGCGCCATACTTCCTTGTGGCCTCAACGGAGGCCTCTATGATCCTAGGATGATTTGAAAGGTTCAGATAGTTGTTGGAGCAAAGCATTATCACTGGCCTGCCATCGACTACCGTCCTTGGCGCAGAGGGCCCCTCCAGGGTCCTCAATCTCCAGTCAAGGTTGTTCTCCCTCAACTCCTCATACTCCTCTCTTAAAAATGCAGTTGGGTCTCTTTTCATGAATACACCTCAAAGTTCAATCAGGATTTTTCCAGAATTTCCCCCGACCATGGTCTCCATGCCCTTAAGGAAATCGTCGAACTTAAATTTATGCGTTATGATGGGATCGAGATTCAACTTACCGGACCTCAGGAGCCCGGTCGTCTGTATCCAGGTGTCCCAGATCCTCCTTCCATATATGCCGTGGATGTTGAGGCACTTGAATATGACATTGTCATTGAGGTCCACAGTGACCGGGTCGTTGAATATTCCCAGAAGGGAAAGGGTCCCGCCCTTCCTGGCTATCTTCATCCCCGTAAGGACGGCGTTTGGATTTCCCGTTATCTCGAACACGGCGTCCATGCCGACCCCGTTGGTCAGGTCCTTCGTGATCTTTTCAACATCGTCTCCTCTCCTGAGCACGACATCGGCGCCGACCTTTTTGGCAAGGTCCATCCTGTACTGATTCTTGTGACCAACGGCAACGACCTGGGCGGCACCTGCCGCCTTTGCGACCGCAATGGCCATAAGGCCTATGGGGCCACATCCGAGCACCGCGATGTTCTTTCCGGTCACGTCGGCGGAGAAGACGGTATGCACCGCGTTCCCAAGAGGGTCCTGCAAGGAGAGGTACTCCTTTGGTATCTCCGGGTCGTTTACCCATAGATTTTGCGCAGGGAGCGACTGATACTCACAAAATACGCCCGGGGTGTTGAAACCGAACGCCTTGAGATTCTCGCATATGTGCTCGTTTCCCAATCTGCATTGTTGGCAGTGGCCACAATATATATGGCATTCCCCGGAGACCGAGTCTCCCTCGCGCAGGTAATCGATGTTCTTTCCAACCTCTACCACGGTGCCTGCGAACTCGTGACCGTAGATGAGCGGTGGCTTTATGGCATTGCTTGCCCATTTGTCCCAATTGTAGATGTGCACATCGGTACCGCATATGGAAACGACGTCCATCTTTACCAAGGCGTCGTTAGGACCGCATTTGGGCATCTCGACATCTCGTATCTCGGTGCCCCCGCGTTCTGGACTGACCTTCACTACAGCTTTCATATTAATGAGAACAATTTGTTCATTATTTAAGGTTTGCTATTCCAATATTCTTTATTGTTGATGTTCTATAACCTATAATGACTGGTAAATAACGTTTTTTGTTGAACATATCGTCCAAATGAGCATCACCCGTGTCGACAAGAAGTCGCTTTATTGTGCCTAATTTGGCTGGAGTCGATACAATTAGTATGTTTTCGAGCCCGATGGCGCTTATCACCGCGGGGCTCAGTTGCTGATTGCCCCTTCCTATGATGAAGCCCTGTGCCCCTATGGGCGAGAGGATCAATTTAACCTTTGCATGTTCTTTGAGGAGATCCTTCAGGCCGCTTTCATTTAGGTCTTTTCCGACCATGGCCCCACCCCTGAAAGCGTCTATCCCCAGCAAGGTCTTGTCGATGCCCATGTTCCTTCCGATGGTCATCAACGTGCTGCCGGCGCCGAGCAGGTAGAGGGTGTTATCCTCAAGGTCCTCTATCAGGGTACGGGCAATGTCCTCCTTGATCTCTTCTTCCTCCGGCCCCCTGACAAGCATCTTCGAGGATTGCATGTAATTGCCCTCGAACACGGTCCTCCCTATCCCAAATACCTTGAAGGCGAGGGTGTCCCTCCTGTACTCCTCCTCGTCGAGGTCCACTATCTCGGCGTCCCTGATGGATGCCTGTCCATTCGCATGCAGTTCAAGGATGTCCGCCGCCGCCTCCGGATTGATGGCGAACACTCCGGAGAGCATCTTGACCCCGCTGGGTATCCCCAAGAGGACGACGTTGCTGCCGACCACGGAATACACGTCCCTTGCAGTTCCGTCCCCGCCGCAAAATACTATGAGGTCGCACCCTTTCCTAAGAAATGCCGAGCATGCCCTTAAGGTGTCCTCGCTCGTCGTCTTGGAATGTGGTTCATAGACGATGACATGGTCAACATGTTCGTTCAAGATGTCGCTGCCCATGGGGCCGGCGCATGTCAGCCATTCGGTCTTGGTCAGGACGTCCCTTGGCAGTCTGGAGAGAAAGAGCGCTGCCCGCGAGAACGAGACATTCTTGGCTCCAAGCCTCATGGCCGCCTCAGACATGTTGTCAGTGCCCTTGAGGCCCACCTTTCCGCCCATCCCTGCGATGGGATTCACCAGGAAGCCTATCTTTAGCATGTGATTGATATGAGAGAAATTATAAAAATAATTGGTAAGTTTTTTATATCTCTACCCATGATGGAGGATATGAACATATATTCCAAATTGTTGCTCTTGTTGTCATTTATAATATTTCTTACTGCGGAGTTCTATAACGAAAAGGCGGTCTATGTCGCGTTTTTCTTCTTTATGCTGGCGTTCTTCCTGCCCCATATCATCACGATTGTGACAGGCAAGCATTTCAGAGGGGAATAAAAAAAGAAAGGAAGTCTCTTTATTTCTTCCTTCTTACAGTCATTCCGATGACAACTATCGCACCGAGGATTATGCCGGCAACGACAGAGACTATGGTCACGGGGAATCCAGTGCCTTCGCCAGTGTTGACGTCATCGGTTATTCCAATGACCTTTTCAATGTTGCCATTCTCATCCGTCGGGCATCCGTTCCATGCATCTCCCGGCACCGTTGGGCATTCATCCCTGTCATCAGGAACACCGTCGCCATCCATGTCGCCCCCTTCGGGGTTTTCCATTATCACTACCTCACCATCTTCACCTGGCGATACAAGATTTTCCGGTCGTTCCATGTCATCGGGATCCTTCTGAATCTCATCCTCATACAGTTCGATTTCCGGATTGGCCAATATGACGACCTCTCCCCACTCCTCTGGCATTACAAGATCGTCCGGGCAACTGTCTCTCTCCACATCAATCATTGTGGTCAGGCCTGGGTCCTCATCATTAGCCGATATTGGCACTGCAAAGCTTCCGAAGAGGCAGAGCAACACCATCAGGGGCAATATCTTTTTCATGTCTTTCACCTCATTTCTTGAGTTGGTTTTTTTGGGTTCCCGGAAACTTGAAAAAATGATTATCGTAACCTTTATTAATAGGTTCCGAGATGATTCAAGATAGATTGAACTATAGAAAAAAAGAGAAAATATTTGTTTATTTTGAATTTCATAGAATAATTGAATGTTTTTTAATGGTCTCTGACACCTAAAAAATCATTCCTGCCAGATATCTGCAATATGGTTCAATATATATGGAACAGTTCCATGTCGCATAGGATGTCAGTTAAGGTTCCCTTTTCCTTTTAAGATATTTTTTCTTGTTCCCCGAAGCCGATATGCCTTGGTCAATGGCCCTTTCCAGAAGGTCCATCTTGCCTTCGATGGAATCATAGCCAAGCCCAAGGTTCCTTGATATGGTCCTTGCCCCATCGATCGCCGTTGAGCTGTCGACGTTTTTTTGTCTGATGAAAAGCGTCTTTTTGTAATCGTTGGCTCTTAACAACTCTTTGAACATCCCGTCTTCCTTGGGTCCTTCAAGCTTCATTATTATGCTTTCCCAATGTTCGATCCATCCGTTCGTAAGGAAGAAGTTGTTCATCTCCTGCAGGCTTGACATATAGGTGTCCCTTCCCATGGTGGCGACTATACAATCGTCGACTATCCCATCATATTCGTCCTTTATACACAATATGTTTACATCTTCCCGGGCGAAAACGGTCTTGAGGGCGTTGCCACAAAGACCAAAGAAAAAAAGTATCAAGTTGCAATACCCTTTGACATCGTCGACACGTTCATGGCATTGGTACTCAAGTTCATACAGGTCTGTGTGCAGGGCGGCTGGAACTATATCGACGTAGACCGACCGTTCTGAGGTGTTGATCCTTAGGTGGCATGGGTCGTTTATGTAGATAACATCCTTTTTTAGGAGCAGCTCCCCGAATCTCCTGTTCTCTGAACTTCTCCTGAGATATATCTTTTCAATATCATCCCTCTCGTCAAGGATGTGGGCCAGCTCGTTCTCAAGCACCTGGCACGAAATAATACCCAATCTTGGCATTAACACACCTTCCAAAGAAATATTGAACTCCTACCCAATTTCGTGTATAAGTCCAATAAATTAAAATATAGATAAATATATCTATTGGGGCATGGACGATTATCTCATAGATGTTGAGAACATATGTAAAGATTTTGGAAACGTAAGGGCGCTGGATGATGTGTCCATAAAGGTAAGGAGAGGCGAAACTTTTGGTCTTCTGGGTCCCAACGGCGCCGGAAAGACAACGCTTGTGAGGATACTTTGTTCCGTGCTCACGCCCACAAGCGGCGCTGGGACCATCAATGGCCTCAACCTGCTAGAGAAGAAGAACGACATAAAGAGGATAACCGGCCTTCTGCCTGAGAATCCGGGAACATACGAAGACCTCACTTCACAGGAGTTCCTATCCTTTGTCGGTGAGCTGTATGGCATCGACAAGGCGACGGTGACCAAGAGGATAGAGGACCTTCTAAAGCTCTTCGATATATACGAGAGAAGGAACGATCTCATATCGGGTTTTTCGTCGGGCATGAGACAGAAGGTCATGCTGGCCTCTACGCTCATACACAATCCACCGATCCTATTCCTTGACGAACCCACTTCTGCGCTTGACCCGACGGTCGCGAGGACCGTGAAGGACATCATACTCTCGCTCTCCAAGGAGGCACATAGGACGATAGTTGTGTCGACCCATCAATTGCCGCTTGCGGAAGAGGTCTGTGACAGGATAGCCATACTGCACAGGGGCAGGGTGCTCGAATGTGGAAGTCCCAGGGAACTCATGGAGATCAGCGGCACGGACAGCATGGAAAAGGCATTCTTCAAGATAACGAATCTTGAGAGCAAGGATGTCGACATACTGCTTGGATGGTGAACTACCCATGGCTGTTTGGTGGACCATAGGAAAATACAACATGCGTCTCAATCTTGGGAAGCTGTACCGGAATAGGAAGATATACTTCACGCTCACGGCGATAATATTTGTCGTATATGCCGTTCTCTTCAAGGCGCTTGTGGACGCCAACCCAAACAACGTCATCATCAGTCTGATGTCCAACAAGGCACTCTTCGCCACGTTGCTTGACCTTATCATGCTATATGTGTTCGTCTATCTTATAATGATACATGTCTTTACTGGCATGAAGAGGCAGAACAAGTCCAGCCTGGAATTGTTGTTGTCGGCACCAGTGAGTTCCAGCGACATAGTCCTCGGTGAGACGATCGCTTCCCTTCCTGTGTATCTTCTTGTCCTGCCAATAGTATTGATACCCTTGTTGATCCTGGGTTATTTCCAGGCAGGCGTAGGGATACTTGGGATCCTTAAGATCACGGTCTCCCAAGTCCTACTGGCCCTGTTGGCGGTGGGAATAGGGGCGATAGCCCTTACCCTCATACAGACCAGCATCCAGAGGACAAAGACGAACAAGTACTTCAGGCTGTTTGCCACCATGATATCCGCCGGTCTGTACCTTTCCATTTATTTTCTCAAGTCATGGCTCTCCACAGCCGAGAGCGTGACACAGAATCAGTTTTTCAACATGCTTCCCACGTCGCTTACGGGGAACATAGCTTTCTCTGAGATATCCGGGTACGTTCCACACCCGTCCATTCTGGTCAGCTTTACATTGCTGCTGGCATGGATAGGCATTGCCTACGGTATAGGGATACGCATAGCCGGCAAGGCCTACTCGCTGGAAAAAGAGCTTTCAAGCGCCACCGTATCGATAAAAAGGGAAAGCGCCCTTCTCAAGATAGTGAGGCACATCACACCCGGCACCTACACCGAGAAGGTGGTCACTCACTTTAAGCTCTATTTCAGGGATTCCAACAATTCAGCCACAAGCATCTACCTATTGATAATAGCTTACTTCATCCCAATGATGTCGGCTTGGACCTCCAGAGGGGAGGAGCATGAGGCGATACAGTTAATGTACATCATAAGCACATTGATGGTCCCAATGTTCGTCGCCATATCCATGAATTCCATGTTCTACCTGTCGAGGGATGCGCTATGGATATGGAAAAAGGCGCCTGGGGGGTCTGACAGTTTCATAAACAGCAAATGGATTCAGTCCTTCATCCTCAGCTTGATATTTATCCCAATCCCGATAATCAACGGGTCGCTGTTCGGCTTGGAGGAGACAGGTGTCACAATGATTGTCGCGATGATAGTCCTCCTGCTCATTGTAAACTCCCTTGCCATCTCTTTTAGCATGTTCCTGAACATACTGAGCCCCACCAAGAGCATACAGGGGGCAAAGACTGGAATTAACTCCATCATATCAACATTGGGGATCCTGTTCCCTTTGATGATAACCACGATATATTTGTTACAGCTGATGAACTTCTATTATTATCTGCTTCTCATGGCCGTGCTAAGCCTGGTTGCAGACTATGTGTTCATATTTCTCTCAAAGAAAAGGATTGACGGTGCCATGGATATCTGATCAGATGTTCTTTCTCCTTTCCGGGATGCTTCCGACCTGGAGCCTCTCGTCCCTGATTTTCTTGGTTACGTATAGGGCGCAATAGCAGGCGCCATATTCCTCCAGGTCCCGCTCCCTGTACGCACAAGGGCAGATGATGTCCTCGTCCCTTTCATATTCTCCCGATGCCAGACGGCAGGGGCAGGACATGTAACCGTATCTGTCCCTGTTCTCCAAAAGCCCCTCAACTAGCTCCATTGTAAAGTCTTCATCGTAGTTGAAGTAATGTCCAAGTTCCTCCGCTCCTTTCTTGAGGGCATCATGTACCTTTCTTATCTCCTCATCCTTGACCATTTCAATCTCCCTTCAAGGCCTTCCTTATCTCCTCTTCCCTGAAACCCACGATGACGACGCCGTTTATCACGGCCGTAGGGAACGACAGCGCTGGATTGAGCTCTTTTATGAGCCCGACGGCCTCGTCCATATCTTCCTTCTCCAGAAGGTCGACGTAGACATAGCGGTATTCCGCGCCAAGCGACTCTATCAACTCTCTCGTCTTTCGACACCACCCACAGGTGCTGAGGGCATACAACAGCACATCACCCATGTTCTTTCCACCAACGTGTTGGATATCCATTATTTCACCCAGGATAATATTGTCCCCAATTGTTTATAATTTCGTTGGATACATCGCTAACATTTAAAAGAATTCGATGTAATAATAGTTCGGTGGGGCAATGAACGACATCATATCGGCGTTGGTGGAACTGAAGGGTCATGCAAGGATTGCACAGGAGCTCATGCTAAGTTCCGAGTTCGAGGGAACGGACTGGAAGAAGCTCACGGTCGCTTTGGAGTCCATATACAAGATCAACAGGATACTTGATGAGATAATGAACTCTGTGGAGACCGATGAACGCGTGCATGAAAAGATCGAACAGATAAAGAAGTACCATAAGGCCCCATACGTGCCAGACTTCATGTCAGATATCTGGGATGAAAGCAACAATTGCGCTTCTGAAGAGGCCCTATAAACGCGAGGGTACTCATTTGTGTTGCATGCAGGCCAATGTTCTTCATCATGTTTTTACAGGGCATGGCACATTGGTATCCTAAGTTACAGACCGACATGTTCAGAGGACAATACCACAGACCCTTGCCTTTACATCACGTGATCAGAAACATAAGAACAATTGTTGGGTGGTGCGGCTGCCGGGATTTGAACCCGGGTTACAAGCGTGGCAGGCTTATGTGCTAGGCCACTACACTACAGCCGCATTAGCTGGAAGAATAGTGCCACTTAACTCATTTTTTCCATAATTGAACTAATTTATAAACTTTTCTGTGGCGATGGTATCATAAGTGGAGACCCAACATAGCATGGGAACTTGTCAAAAAACCTCTCTTGGCAATGGAAGGATGAGGCACAGTCTCCCAGGACGGATCGTGCCAACTGGGGCATTTCATCTCCTGAAAAGATATTGTATACGGCCCCCGTATACTCAAAAATAGATAAGTCTTCGGTCCAAGAGGGCATTTAACAACATCCGTTCCTATCGTCATTGGCAAGTGGAGAAACAATATTGATTTTATAAGCAAATGTTACAATTCTAGATTATTATTAGATATAAATATAAATAATTGATTTAATTATTATTTAATATATTATTATTTATTTAAAATAGATAATATTTAATATATATACTTAAAAAAATATTATAAACAAAATGAAACAAAATGAAACAAAATAGATATATATTATTAATTTATTTGCCAATTCATTCAATTATATTTCATCCCTAAGTTATATAAAGTCAGTTTGTTTTGTAAATACATGAACTACAAGCTACTTGGTACGATCTGTGCGCTGTTGGTGCTATCTAGCATTGCTCCAATTTATTCCACCGAAGAGGTTGATGATACTATTATCATATTAGTATCAGACAACATGGCCGATAGCGCAATGGCGCACATGATCTCTGACGAGCTGGGCGCTGATGTATATTTCACACCTTGGGGCGAATACGACCAGGCAATAGCCGATCTTATAATTGGAACAACCCCATCTATGATATATATAATCGGAGGCTACAGCGCAGTACCTCTGGAATATGACCAAGCATTTTCAGAATTTGAATTTGTTCGTATAGGGGGAGACGACCGTTCCCAGACCAGCTTGAGATTATTGCAGTATTTTCAAAAGATGTTTCAACAAAAGAACGTTAATATAGTGAACGGGGAGGATGAGGGACAGATAGGAAAGGCACTACAAAACGCAATTGAGAAGGGGAATGTATTCGTATATGCAAATAACCCAAACGACATTTCTGATGTATCTTTGGAACTGGATCAAATGGGCTTCTATTGGGGCGATCTTGCCATTGAGGACGATGGCGGAGATGAAGACCTCCAAGCCGATGCGGAGGCCGCCTTGGCCACATTGGAAGACCTCCTTTCAGAGCTCACTATAATCATTCCTGACTATCCCTCCAATCCAGTAATAGTCCTGCATACCAACGCATTGGAGAAATACGAGAAAGCCCAGGAGGCGTATGACGATGGCGACTTTGGAAAGGCCTTCTGTTATGCCACTATTGGGATTTCTCATGCTGAAAAGGCCTTTGAGCTGGTAGAAAAGGGCACATTCTACAAGGGCAACCTAGTTGAAAAATCGGCTAGTCAACTAGAAGATCTTCATGAAAGGAGGTTGCAGATAGATTCATATCTTGCACTTCTGGAAGAGGTCCCTGAAGACATCTCAACGATGTTGAACGACATAGATGCCCTCATTTCCGAGGCCGAGGAGTGCCATGAAGCAGGTGATTATGAGTGTTGCCTCAACAAGATCGCACTGGCAAAATACCTCATGATCGATATCTGCAAGGCATTGGATCAACTGTTGGGATTTGATGTTGAACTGGACTGTGACATCCAAGAGAATGCGGAAAACAAGCTCAATGAGCTGATATCAGATAGGGCCGATCTGGACGACCTATTCTCGGAACTGACCGAGGTCCCTGAAGATATCGCAAATTCCCTAAACGAGCTTGATGCACTGATAGTGGCTGCACAGGACTGTTTCGACAGCGGGGACTATGTATGTACCTTAGAAAAAATCAGTGAAGCGAAGTCCATAATGAAACAGATCGAGCACGACATCGAATCCATACTTGGAGAAAGCGGCAACAACGGCAACAAGGACAACAACGGCAAGGGCAACGATGACAACAACGGCAACGATGACAACAACGGCAACGATGACAACAACGGCAACAAGGACAACAACGGCAAGGGCAACGACAAGATATAAAGGAAAATTAATATATTCTATTTTCCTTTTTTTTATTAATAACTAAAAAGGTATTGTCAATGAAGGGATTAGTATACATTGTCTTATTGAGCATTATTTTCCTGAATATATCCTCATTGACAGCTGACGAAGGTTATAGCATTGACTATTATACCATCGATATAACACCCATTGAAGGGGAAATGGCATATGAGTCAATACTGATGGAGTTCACGACATATGAGGACAGCGTGGAGCTGACCTTGGATTACTCCACCCCTCTGGAAAATCTATTGGTAACTGTTGAAGAGGGGGATAGTTATGAATACTATGGGAATGGGTCCTTATTCCATCTGACCTTCCTTCTTTCAGGATCCGGCACCCACATAATAGAGATGAATTATGAGACAGAGGAGTTCTCGATAATAGACGATGGCAAGATGATATATTCACCAACCTTCTCCTTTCCCGTCACACCAAAATATTTCAGATGCAGATTGTTCTTGGAGGATGGGATGTCGATAACATCCCCCCTGGTCCCTTCCCCGGACAGGGTGTATTCGAAGGGGAACGATATCATAGTCTCATGGGAGAACATATCCACCCAGAGCTCTTTTTACATATTGTGCGCAATTGGGACCATTCCCTCATCTGGCCATGATTGGTACCTCCTGTTACTTGTAATTCCCGCGGTCGTCATAGGATATTACATCTGCCGGCTGAGGCGGAAGGATGTCAAGGTCCTGAAACCAGGATTCAAAACAGACGAGGAACTTGTAATAAAGCTTCTTGAAGATGGAAAGCAAACCCACAAGGAACTTGTGGATGCAACGGGGTTCTCGAAATCAAAGATCACGCGCATACTGAAGGAATTCGAGGACCGGGACGTGATCAGAAGGGAGAAGTACAAGAACAGGGACATAATACATCTCAAATGACAATTGGCATCGCTATTCGCCGTTTCCTATTCTATTACCCTTGATTTTGAACGATGAGGCATGGATTATCTGATAAGCTTCCTGCTGACAACGACAACGAAGAAGGCGAGCACGAAGGCGCCCAAAAAGGCCTCGCTGATCGCAAGGAGCTGGAAGTCGGGTTTCGGCTGATAGTCGCCGTAACCCAACGTGGTGAACGTCACCGCGCTGAAGTACAGCGATTCCTTGAAGGAGGGGATGAAACTGGCATCGCCCATCGATATCCCTCCGACGTACCAGTAGACGAAGGCGTAGAGGAGTATGAGCGCCAGGGAAGTGCCAAGCACCCTCGTGGGGCTCTCTCCATACCTTGAAGTATGATACAACAGCTTGTTCAACGCCCAGTTGCCCCAGCTCTCCACCTTTGCAAGGACAGTAAACGCCCTGCTGTCCCTCTTTCCGAAGGATATCGGCAGATAGTACCTGAGGAACTTGTTCTCCTTGAGCCTCTCGCTCTCGATCTTGGACGTGATCCTTTGGATCCTCCCCTTGACTATCCATTCCCGTATGTAGTATTGCCCGGACCTGTTGTAAAGGTCCTCGCCGTTGAAGTAGTTCTTGAAGTCGATGTACATCGATACGGCCTCGTCATAAAGTCTCAGGGCCTCTTCATTCTCGCCTCCGTACTCGGCATCGTTCGCCCGTCTCTCCGTTATCAGGATATCGTCGACCTTCGCATACCTCAGGTTCTTCATGCCCTCTATCTTGGTGTTGAAGGTGTCTGCATTATGCAGGTTCGCATTGCTGATGTCTGCTCCCTTGAGATTTGCCCCCCTGAGGATCGCGTCCTCGAGATTTGCATCCTCAAGACCGGCGTTCTCTATGTTGCTGTCCCTGAAGTTGGCCCTTTGGAGCGAGGCGCCCTGCATGTACACGTTCTTCAGGTGCGCCTTGGCAAAGTCGGCCTCCTGCAGGTTGCTGTTGGATAGGATTACCCCCTCCAGATTCGAATACTTGAGGTCAGTGTTTCTCAGGTCTGCGCCACGGATATTGCTGCCCTTGAGATTAGTCCCCCGGAGGTCTGCCTCCCTGAGGTCCGCTATCTGCAGATCGGCCCCATCGAGCTCGGCGCCCCTCATAACAGCATTTCTGAGGGATGAGTGCAAAAGTATCGCGTTCTTCAGGCTCGCGTCCAGTAGACTGGAACGGTCAAGTTGGGCGCCGGTCATTATGGCGTTGTTGAAGTTCGCCCAAGAGAGGTCGGAGTTGTTCATATAGCAGTTTGCCATTATCGCCCCTTCGAAGTTCGCATACTTCAGAAAGGAGCTCCTGAGGTCGGCCATCCGCATCTCGGCCCTTGAGAAGTTGGCCTCCTTGGCCCTTATTCCTGAAAGTTTGGCCTCCTCTAGGCTGGCGCCCTGAAGGTTGGCGTTCGCAAGGGAGCACCTCTCCATGTTGGCAGAGTCCATGTTGGCTCGGACAAGATAGGCCTCATCAAGGTCGAGCCCGGCGAAGTCGCCTCCCTTGAGGTCCTTGTCCTCGACCTTCTCGTGCCATATGCAGACATCCTTTCCTTCCTGCGCCTCATATGGACATTCCTTGTCCCTGTTCCCGTAGGTGTGATTGCACTTCATCTTTTCATATATCTTTATATATGATGTTCTAATATAATTTGCCGTAAAAGAACGGTAAGGTGATAACATTTCGGAAGATTTCGTACTGGAGGCCGAGTTCAGGCCGTCCCCTAAATACAAGACACTTCTTTATCAGTACGTTCTCATTACATTTGCCGCGCTGATACTTCCATGGTGGCTGCCCGTGGTCCTGTTCGCGCCATCCCCGGCGCCTCTTGCCGCCACGATCATTGCAGCGCTGCTCATTGCCTGCATATTTCTCCCGCTGCTCTATTGGGTGCCAAGATATTACGATTCGGTCGTATATAGGGTGGATGGGGAAGAGATCTCCTGGAAGAGGGGTGTTTGGTTCAAGAACACGGGAATAGTGCCATATTCGAAGGTGACCAACGTGGACATCGGCCAGGGCCCCCTTTCAAGAAGGATGGGGCTCTCGACAGTTAAGGTGCAGACGGCCGGATATTCCGCCACATCAGGTTCGAAGGCCGAGCTCAGCATGAGCGGGATAGAGAGGGACGAGGAACTTCGCGAACTGATAGTATCCCAAATAAGGTCAGGGAGAACAGGCGTCGCCAGGCCCACGAAGGAAGGGGCCGTTGAAGAAAGCATACTGGCCGAACTGAAGGCCATACGGGTGCTGATGGAGAAAAAATGATTATATCAACGAGGCCAGGTATGGAAACGCTATCACAGTGCCTATTGTGGACCCAAGATTGGCGAATGCCACCACCAGGAGCGTTCTTGTGATCTTGTTCCTCCACAGGTCCCAGATGGAACTGATGCTGCTTAGTTCCTCGAAGTCCTTTACCTTGGGCTTTCTCAGGTAGGCTTCTGAAAGCCCAGCGAACCAGCCCGCGGCCACGGTGGGATTCAGGGATGTGAACGGTGCAACGAGGAAGGAGACGACTGCCGAGATCGGATGTCCCAGTGCGCATATGGCGCCTATTGCGGAAAGGGTGCCGTTGATCAGGAACCATCTCTTGAGCATCGTAAGGGTCACATCGCTTCCGTGGGCGAAGAATCCCCATACAAGGAGGGATACGAAGAGAAGCGGTACTGCCCACATCACTATCTTCAGATAGCTCCTTCCCGGGGGGATGGTCTCAAGCGATCTGGTGTCGATGTCCCTTTCCAGCCCGGAGACTATGCCGTTCATGTGTCCCGCGCCGACAACTGCCACCATCTTCTTGTTATCCTTGCCTTTCAGGACCTCCTTTATCTTCCCGGCGATGTAGGCGTCCCTCTCGTCTATCAGCGTGCTCTTGATGTTGGGTATCTCGCCGGAGAGCTCCTCCAGCATGGAGTTGAGCATGTCCTCCTCCTTGATCTTCTCTATCATCTCCTCGTTGATCTCCTCGCCTTCCTCCAGGAAGGAGAACATGATGGAGTACAGTATCTTGAGCTTCTCCCGCAGGGACATGTTCTTCCACGCCCTCTTGAACGTGATGTTTATGTCCCTGTCCAGGAGCGCGAGCTCCGATGATTCGCCAGCGAGCTCGATGGCCTCCATCATCTCGGCGCCGGGCGTGGTCCCGAGTTCCTCGCCAAGCCTCTTCTGATAGTTGGAGAGCATCACGTTGGCCAGGAACATATGGGATTTTCCCTCCCTGATGATCTTGTATATGTCCTTGTTCTTCCAGGAGTCCTTGTCCATGATGTTGGAGTACCTTCCCTCGTCCAGCTCCACGCCGATGATGTCGGGACGATTCTCCAGAATGGTGTCCTTTACCTCTTCCCTGCTCTTCTTTGAGATGTGGGCCGTGCCCACTATAAGCACCTCGTTACTGCCGACCCTGGAAGTTTTGACGGTCATCAAATTATAGCGTGAAGTAGGGTTTAAATAGCTTTTCAGCATTATTTTTGGTATATGAAGATAAGGTCGGTCACTGCACATATAGATCCGGAACGCCATGATATGGGCGTTGCTGCGGAAATGCTTGCAGCATCAAGGAACGCCTTCCCCTTCGAGGTCCAGACGGTCAGGGCCTCTGTCACACCCATAAACGGCAGGTATGACAGCAAGGAAGAGGCTCTCAGCGCGGCAACGGACCTGCAGGAGTGGGCAGTCTCCTCGAATGTCGATTATGTCGGAGGATTTGGCCTGGGGACGTATCCGGCCCCGGGGGATGTCAGATTCCTTAGATGGCTTCCGGACATCTTTGATAGCGCGGAGAGGATTTTCTCCAATTGTCAAGTGGCATGGGGCAAGACTGTCAGCATCTGCGCCGCAAGGGAATGTTCAAGGTTGGTAAAGGTCCTCTCGATGGTAGAGGACGGATTCATGAACCTGAGGTTTGCGGGACTTTACAACTGTCAGCCCGATAATCCGTTCTTTCCTGCCTCATACGCCTCTGGCGACGTTCCGAGATTCTCCATCTCGATAGAGGGGGCCGACATAGCTTCCGCGGCCTTTGCCGATGCGGGCTCGCTCTCAGATGCCAGGAACAGATTCCTGCAGCTCATGAGGGACAGGTATTGTGACATACTGGCGTCATCCATCGTGTTGGAGGAGGAGCATGGCATCGCCTTTGCCGGCATGGACTTCACGCTCGCACCGACCCCCGGTAAGGACGGAAGCATCGCCAACGCCCTGGAATCCCTTGGGCATGGGGAGTTTGGCGGACCTGGAACGCTTTTCCTGTCCAGTTTCCTTTCCGATTGCATCAAGTCCCTGGGCGGCCGCATAGGATTTTCAGGTCTTATGTATCCGGTGATGGAGGACGGCGTGATATCGGAGAGGGTATCTCAGCAAAGGTTGTCCATCGATTCTCTGCTATCATATTCCTCTGTTTGCGGTACCGGTCTCGACTGTGTTCCGTTGCCAGGGAACATATCGGAGAGGGCACTCCTATCGTTGATGATGGATGTTGCGGGCCTTTCATGCAGGCTTGGAAAACCTCTGACAACGAGGCTATTTCCCGTCTTTGGGAAGGGGCCCGGGGACATGACGACGTTTGACTTTCCTTACTTCTCTAACACCAGGATCATGGAGGCCGGGGAGCCAGGCCTTTTGGGATTTGATGAGGACGAGTTCAGGTTCGATGTTTAGGAGACCTCTTCTCCCATGCTGTCCTTCCGTTGGCATCCAAGACCCTTAACACCCTGTGATATGGGATGTAGGTCTCTATCCCATCATCGTCGAGCAGCATGAAGTCGGAGGTACAGAGGGATTCTATCCTTGTGAAGGGGATTGAAATCTCATCGTTCGGCGCACCTCTGTGTAGATAGGTCACGGTGTATTCATCTTCATGATAGTCCGGATGCCATTTGATCTTGTTCAACATCTCGCGGGCCCTCATAGTATCACACGGCCTTATGAAACATATTAAAGATTTATATTATTAATAGCTGTCTAGGTCTATATGAAAAACGAATACCTCTCAAAGATATCGGATTACATAAGGGAAAACGGAGTCGATTGCGAACTCAGGGAGTTCCCGGATTCATGCCATTCCGTCCAGGAGGCGTGCAAGGCAGCTGATGCCACACCGGAGGAGTTTGTAAAGTCGGTGTGTTTCATCTCCGATGGGCAGCTGCTGGTGGGGATAGTTGGCGGCAATGACAGGGCATCGACAAAAAGGATGGCAAGGCTGCTGGAAAGGGATGAGGTCAGACTGGCCACACAGAACGAGGTGATGGCAATGACGGGGTTCCCTGCAGGCGGCGTGCCGCCCTTCGGCTACGATGCCGTATTCCTCATTGACGAGAATGTCATGGAAAGGCGCGCGGTGTGGGCGGGCGGCGGCTCAGACAGGGCCCTGATAAAGATAAGACCCCAAGAAATAAAAAGAATAACGGATGCAAATGTTGTTAGAATAAGAAAATAATGCTCTCAGACGATTTAAATCATAATTATAATACAAGAAACGTTATGGAACGATTATAATGGTTTATTTTACATATTATGCCATGATGGATGACGCATATTGATGAAAGATTATCCTTTCGATTGGAAAGGAATAAAATGTGCAATGTTATACTCGGGAGCATGTTTCGACATTTAAAATTTGCATTGGTTCTAGCATTCATGGTATTGTTAACGCCTTCTGTGCAAGGAATGTTCCTTCCAAGTCCGGTTCCGGACGCGAGTTCTTATTTCGATAAGATTCAGGAGGGTCCATATTGGAGAACCATTCTTGATCCTGACGTGCCCCTGACCAAATATAGTATAATATCTGACATTGCCGGAACGCCCGAAGGCAATATCCTCCTGGCTGGCACAAATGTTGTTTTTATAGGACTGGTCGATGATGAAATTTATCATTCCAAACGCGGTTACGTTGCCAAGATGACAGCTGATGGAGAGCTCCTATGGGAACAGACCATAGGCAATCATCTGGAGCTTTATGGCTGTATCGCAGTTCGGGAAGACCTCTACCTTTTGCTTGGGAGGGGCTTGGACGCATCTGATGAGAGCCAGATCATCCTGTTGGCGATCGATGGGAGCGGGTACCTCCTATGGGAGAATATAATCGAAAGCGATGCGAACGATTCCGCCTTCGACATGCAGCAGGACAAGAATGGAGATATATACATTGCTGGCCATACCGACACTGACAACGGATATGACGGACTTTTGATGAAGTTCGATGCCGATGGCAATCTTCTTTGGAGACGGACATACGACGACGGCGAGCATGAGATGTTCACCAAGATGGCATTGACAAGTGGAGGCAACATAATATTGATGGGATCCACGAAATGGTTCGAGTTCTTACCTACTCAGATCCCCCATTACTCCAACGTCTTGGTAGTGTCGTATGATGCGGATGGCAACTTGAAGTGGTCCGTTTCCCGTGGCGGAGAGAGCGACTATACCGTCCCTCTCGATATGGAAGTGGGTCCCGACGACCTTATTGCCATAACCGGCTTTAATTCGGATTCAAAAAGGGAGCAGGAAGACATACTTTTCATGCTGGTCGACGATGAGGGAAATATATTGAACTTTGAGTCCTATCCCGGCCTCTATGACAACGACGATGACGGATATTGCATCTTCAGGGACCAGCAGGGGACGTTCGTCATATTCGGCGAATCCGGCAGATGGGTCCCGGACCAGCTCGGCAACGGCTGGTACATGACCGACCCGTTCTACTCGATCGTTGATGAAGAGGGTGAAGTAAGGGCCGTGTCTATGATAGATGACGATTTGCCTGATACTCCGACCTATATTCCAGCATGTTCGTTCCTTGACCAGAATGGCCGATTGCATATAGTGTATTCCTCATACAACGAGTACAGGATTTTCATCATCAGCTTCACAGATGGAGACTCTGTGTCCTTTACAACGTTGGTCCATCGGGAATTTCCCTCATGAAGTGAGAGGTCCATAGGTGAACATGTTTAGGGGACACTGGTATTTTGTCTGGGCCGCCTTGGGAGTGGGGAACATGACATCTTTCGATTTTCTTATTTTTCAAATGCCATGACCATAGACTCGAGTCTGGTCTGGACGGCAGTTCGGACCGGACTCTGATAAGGATAAGACCCTATAAAATAAAACAAATAATTGCTGTAAATGTTGTTAGAATAAGAAATTAACACTTTCAAACGATTTAAATCATAATTATCGTGCAAGAAACGTTATGGAATGATTATAATGGTTTATTTTACCTAATATGTCATGATGGATGACACCTATCGATGAAAGATTATCCTTTCGATTGGAAAGGAATAAATTACGCAGAATCAAGGTTTTCCCATGTTTCGTAACTTCAAAATACTGGCCTTCTTTGCAATGATGATATTTTTGATACCGTCTGTGCAAGGAATGTTTTTGCCAAATCCTTTCTTTGACGCGCCTTCATATCTTGATACTCTGGAAGAAGGACCCTATTGGAGGGAGTTGATAAATGTGGACATGCCATTGAGAAAATATGACCAGTTCATATCCAATATTATAGCTACTAGCAATGGCGACCTTTTGTTTGTAGGGACCGACTCCATCTACCAAGGCTACAATGAGGAAGGCGTTTCAGAGTATTCGAGGCATGGATACATTGCAAGGATGACAAAGGATGGCCAGCTTGTTTGGGAAAGTCTTATCGGTGATGGCCTGGAGTTTTTCGACTGTGAGGAGGTCTGTGATGATCGTTATCTTGTATTGGGCAGGGATATCAATAATGATAAGAGTGAGGTGGTACTCTTGGCCTTCGATGAGAATGGGACAGTTTTATGGAAGAGGACCATTGAAAGCGAAACAGATGATTCCGCCTTCAGGATGGCATGGGATGGGGGCACTAATGTTTACCTTGCAGGGTTTTCAGATACCGATGAGGGGTATGACGGACTTTTCATCAAGATAGATACAGAGGGAAATGTAATTTGGAAGAAGACCTATGATGATGGGGATCACGAGGTGTTTACTGAGATTGCCCTGTCCAGTGATGGGAATGTAGTATTAGTAGGGACAAAGAAGCGGCTTGAGTTTCTTCCCATCACGACCCATTTATACTCGCAGGCCTTGGTGGTCTCCTGCAATGCGCAAGGGGACCTGAGATGGGCGGTTAGCCAAGGATTCGACGGTGACTACACAGTCCCAACGGACCTTGAGATAGGTTCCGACGGCACGATAGCCATCACGGGACGCGTTATATATGGGGAAATGCACGATATATTATCCATGTTGATGGACCTGGATGGAAATTTGATAGACTGCAAATCCTATCCGGGCCTCTACGAGTACGATGATTATGGGTATGATATAATCGAACTAGAGCCAGGAACCTTTTTTGTTTTCGGTGAATCATTCAGGATTATTGTCAGTGAAAAAGATCCAATGTTATGGTGGTACGTGAGCGATTCTTTTTATTCCAGGATAGATGAGAATGGGGAAATTGAGTTGGTCTCAACTTTCTTTGGAGATGCCCCCGCTTCATCAATGTATAGGTCCACACCCCATTCCTCGTGCATAGACCAAGATGGACGCATATTTCTGATAATGTCTTCATGGGGGGATTATGAAGTCTATACCTTGAGTTTACTTGGAGATTCAATAATAATATTGGATAAAATTGCTGGTCAGGAATTCCCCTCCTGGAGGGAAAACCTTATAAATTGACATATTTAGGGAATACTGATTTTTTGCCGGGGTCGCCTAGCGGCTTGGCAGTGGACTGCAGATCCTCGCACGGGAGTTCAAATCTCTCCCCCGGCTCCATTGATTTTATATTCTATCAGTGCGTCAATTTCTCAAGGTGATGATTATGAGCGAACTATCCGTCAGCAAGACATATGAGGCGATATACTCCTTGATCGACATCCAAGAGATATGGCGGAGGACCCGCCCGAAGCACGAGCTCAGCGATGAGGACAAGGAGGAGCTGGCCGGCCTGATAGCAAAGGTTAGGAATGCCATGGACAAGATAGAGGGTGAGGCGCTTTGAGCGATGTCGGTGACAGGATGACAGAGGAGCTCTATATAAACATCAATCCGCTCCAGACCGCCGGAAGGACGTATGCCGACACGAGAAAGGCCGTTTTTTCCTGGATGGACGGCTATGCCGTCTGCGATGCCTGCAAGGGTTCGCTGAGGACCACGGACAAGCCGCCCATACGGTCGTTCCTCTCAGAGGTGTCCGAATTTTTGGGCATGGACGACACGATGCTCACCAACGGCGCAAGGGAGGCAAAATTCGCGGTGATACACTCGATCTGTGAGAGGGGGGACTGGATATTGGCGGACGGCAATGCCCACTACTCGACCATGGTGGCCGCGGAGAGGAACTCGATACCTGTCGAGCTGACCGAGACGACCGGGCATCCCACATACGAGGTGACGCCGAAACACTTCATCGAGAAGATAGAGGAAGGCACGGAAAAGCACGGCAGACCTCCTGCACTGGCCGTCCTGACGCATGTCGACGGCAACTATGGGAACATCCTGGATGTCAAGGCGATATCCAAGGCCTGCCATCTCCGGGGGGTGCCGGTTCTCCTCAACACCGCCTACTCGACCGGCAGGATGCCGGTGAACGGCAAATCGCTCGGAGTGGACTTCATGGCATGCTCCGCCCACAAGTCATGGGCGACAGGAGGGGGCAATGCGGGACTGTTGGCCATAAGGGAGGAACATCTGGACAAGGTGTTGCGATACTCTAGGGATTATCCCATAAAACCGCTCGAGATACTTGGGTGCTCCACCAGGGGGTCCGAGGTCGTTGCCCTCATCACCGCCTTCCCACATATCGTTGAGAGGGTCAAGAACTGGGACATTGAGGTAAGGCATGCGCAATACGCGCTTAAGAGGCTTCTAGATTCAGGTGGTTTTGATCTTTTGGGGGCCATGCCGAAGAGGCATGATCTGATAGCTGTGGAGACTCCTGCATACGACGAGATAGCCAAGATGCACAAGAAGAAGGGTTATTTCCTCTCAAAGGAACTGAAGAGCAGGGGAATAATCGGCATCAAGCCCGGCAGGACAAAGAAGTTCAAGTTCTCGACATTTGGTCTAAACGACGAGCAGCTGGAATATCTTGTGGAAACCTTTATAGACATCAAGAATATATAATATGGACAGGTGTAAGGTTGAAGAAAGCTGTTGTTCTTCTCTCCGACGGCATTGATAGTCCCGTCGCTTGCCACATGGCTTTGGACTGGGGATATGAAGTGATCGCGCTCACCTTTGACAACTATCCCTTTACCTCTCCAGTGAACCTGGAACTGGCAAAGAAACTGTTGATGAGGATAGCCGAGGAGCGTGACATTATCATAAAGTACTATATAGTAAAGAACGGCCAGAACCTAAGGAACATCATCGATTCCCTCTCCGACAGGTCGAGGTCCTACACATGCGTGATATGCAAGAGGTCGATGATCAAGCTTGCCAACGAGGTGGCCGACATCGAGGGTGCTGAAGTGATAGTGACCGGAGAGAATCTCGGGCAGGTGGCCTCCCAGACCCTTGACAACATGATAGTGATATCCAAGGCCAGCAAGAGGCATATCGTACGACCGCTCCTATGCATGGACAAGCTCGAGATAGAGAAGGTGGCCAAGGACATAGGAACATATGAGATATCCATACAGAGCAAGTCGGGATGTGGGGCAGTGCCCAAGTATCCTCAGACCAGGGCCGACAGGCTCAAGGTCGAGGAGCTTGAGAACGACATAGAGCTCATCATGGACCTTGACTAGCCCTTGGATGAGAGATATCTCACTAGGAAAGCACCAACAT
Organism: Halobacteria archaeon; assembly: GCA_036733165.1. Taxonomy (GTDB): domain Archaea; phylum Methanobacteriota_B; class Thermococci; order Methanofastidiosales; family NM3; genus JAFGGT01. Next base: position 51,559 of record DAINBB010000006.1, read on the forward strand.
ACAATATGAGCGTGGATGTTGCCAGATTATATAAGAATCCTATAATTGCGCTTGTCAGGATGTCTGCCTCCCCCACCCAGAACACCAATACGGTGATGAGGTATACGACCGATATCATGGAAGCGATCTTGAAACATATTTTGAAGTCCCATATCAAGTTTTTCCTTGTTGCGAGCGGGAACAGGATGATCAGTATGTTCAATGGCTGCATCAGCGTGAGAAGACTACCGATAACAACAAAGATCGCCAACATCATGGGAGGAACTGTCTGATCAGGTTCACGTCCCTCTTTCTTTGCCTTTCTCTGTTCTCTCTTCTCTTCCCTTTTTTGCCATTTGTCCATCGATTTTCTTAGGCCCATGCCCTAAATAACGTGGCCGTATTAAAAACATTATCTGTGAATATGGCCTATTCAGAAAAATCCATATACGAATCTATATGTCATCATGAATATAAATCGGCAGTAAAATTTAAAAATCAAGGAATGATTTGGGTCTTGCAGACACAGTTTTTTATCCACCTCCCAAAAACGTGTCTGCATTCAACATCAGTGAAGTTTATATTTTTGTAAACAGATTTTCGTTATGCAGGCTGTTATTAGGACCGACGATATTGGTTTTCTTTCCGAATGGTCTCCCGAGGCCGAGAAGATCTTCAGTTTCAGGGATGGAGAGGTGACAGGGTGGTATCTTGGCATATTCATACATTCGATCGAGAAAATGCCAGATGAGAAGAGAAAGCAACTGGGGCTTGAGAACATTCTCGAGGAAGTCGTAGAAAAGGGCAAGAAGATCAGTTTCTCAACCATAAACATACGTGGCGACCTGAGGGCATTCCAAAACACCATAGAGATAGAGCCGGATGGAGAGGGCACGAAGGCAACGATAACAAAGGGAGAGGACACGCAGGAGATCATTGACTATAATACCATGATCGACAAGTTGGACCACAGGCCAATCGCCGTCACCAGCAACAAGGGCAGGATCCTAGGGATAAACGGAAAGTTCGCCCTTATGGCAAAGGTGAACAGGATGAGGCTTCTGAACAGGCCTTTAGGACTGGCGGAAGATGCCGAAAAGATAGCATTGGGCGACATCTTCGAGACATTGGACGCGATCCTGATGGTCTGGTCCGAACAGAAGTAGATGGTAAAACTGAGGGAAAGGACTACTTTCGCCGAGATGGGTCTTGGAGGGGGCGACCTCCTCGAATCCGACACTTGCATAGCCTGCCAGCACAGGTGTGCGCTTGGCCAGGGAAGAACTGGCATCTGCGGGGTCAGGATGATCGAGAGCGGCAGATTAAGATGCATAAGGAACTATATATCCCACGCCAGGACGGATCCCGTAGAAAGAAAACCCATATTCCACTTCATGCCGGGGACCCAGGTGTATTCCATCGGCACGGTCGGATGCAACTTCAGATGCGAGTTCTGTCAGAATCATGAGATCTCCATGGAGTATGTGCACTATCCAATGACATATGCACCTCCAGCGATGGTTGTGAGAATGGCCAGGTCCCGGGCCGCCGCCGGCATCGCCTTCACGTTCAACGAGCCGACGGTCAGCCTGGAGTACTGCAGGGATGTCTCAAGGCTTGCCAGGAGGAAGGGTCTTTACACGGTCTTTGTCACGAACGGTTACCTGACACGGGAGGCCATAGACTACATAAATCCACATATCGATGCCTACATCGTCGGGATAAAGACGTTTGACAAGGACTTCTATAGGCGCTCTTGCGGAGCAGACCTCTCCAAGCTGGAAATGTCTTTGACATATCTTTCCAAGGTTGCCGACAACCTGGAGTTCTCGTACCTCGTCAGGAACGATGACAACAACATCGAAAAATTTCTCGGATTCTATCGCTCGCTCGACAGACAGGTGCCTTTGCACCTTGGCAAACTCTTTCCGGAGCACCTTTCAACAGAGACCGAGACAACAACGGAGAAACTTTTGGAATGCTACCGGATTGCAAAGGAACATGGCCTGGACTATGTATACATATCTGACCTGTACGGCTCCAGTTATGAGAACACCTATTGCCCGACATGCGGTGCATTGGTCATAGGGAGGGAAGGCTCCATAGGCGAACCTTCGATAAGCCTGCATTGCGCCGTCTATCAGATGGTTTCAAATAGGCTCAAGGATGGCAACAGATGCCCAAGCTGCGGAAGGGATATCAATATAAGGACATCACACGGCTAGGTTTATGGTGAGTTCTGACAGATTGGCACAGTGCTTCAGTATCCTGACAAAGTAATCGGTAATCTTGGCATATGCCGATATGATGTCGGTCGAATACGAGCTTTCCCCTATCTCTATGATGCTGGGCACCTTCTTCTCCTCTCCCTTCAGCTTGTCCAGGGTGTCATTGGCCTTTGTGAGGTTTTTCGTGAACACGTTCTCCGTAACATCGTTGAATATATCGAAGCATCCGTGGGAGTAATCCACGATTTCTTTCGGTATCTCCTTCTCCATATCGATGAATATCTCGAGTATGTTGATCAGATAGTCGGAAATACGCTCTATCGACTTGATAACTGTGATGTAGGAGAGTATGTCCGTGCTCCTGTTGATTCCGACATCCTTTTGAAGCTGTGGCATCTTCAGGGCCTCTGATAGTTCCCTTATGCCATGGAAGTAGAACTTGTCCACCTCGTCCTCGCGCGGTATTATCTCTTGCGCGAACTCCCAGTTCCCTTCCTCCAACGCCTTTATCGACTCAAGGAAGATCGAGTTTGTCAGGATTATGAGCCTTTTTATGATCTTGTCGATCTTTATCGATCCGAAGTCTATCAATGATGAGAGGACGAACTTGTTCGATGTCTCCTCGAATATCTCAATGCCAATGAGATTCTGCACCGTCTTCATCAGGCTCTTTCTGGATTCTTTAGGGATTCTGTCCTTTGACACCAGCTCTATGATGTCATAACCTTCTAGGTACTTTGATATGAGGAGCCTGTTGTTTAGCGAATCTGATTTTGTGAGGTTGATGCTGAATGTCTTCTTGATCCTTTCCTTGGACTTGGGGAATATGGTCAGCGTGCCATCCTCGTTGGTCTCCACCCCAAGGTAATTTCCCTTCGAGAGACCCGTTTTCTTTATCCAATCCCGGGGCAGAGACACGATGTACGAGTTTCCGCCCGTTATCTGCACTTTTCTTTGTTCCATAGGTTTCACTAAGATTCTTCATTCATTTATATTTATTTATTATTATAAATATAAATAATCTATATTATATTTACATTTATATATTTTTCTACATATATATATTCTAATTCGATAACATATTTATTTTGCCCATTTTAATCAAAATCACCTTTTCAAAGGGGTGTTATGTTTTGAACAAGAAATTTAGCTTAGTGATCATTGGCACATTGGTGTTTTCCATGCTCGCCGGATGCATATCTGGCGATGGAGAGGAAAGCACGGATGGATTGACAGGAACCTTGGCCATTGCGGGGTCAACGACCGTGCAACCCATAGCATCGGCGGCTGCGGACATCTTCATGTCACTTCACTCTGGTGTCACCGTGACAGTACAGGGTGGGGGTTCAGGAACCGGTGTTACCCAGGTCGGTCAGGGAGTCGTGGACATAGGCAACGCTTCCAGGGATGTCAAGAGCAGTGAGTACGAGGAGTATCCGGGCTTGGTCGCGACCGCGATAGCGGCGGACGGAGTTGTCGTTGTGGTCAACCCAGACAATCCGGTAACGAGCCTTACGATGGAAGAGATTGCGAAGATCTTCACAGGCGAGATAACCAACTGGTCGGAAGTGGGCGGCGAGGATGAAGAGATCGTCGTAGTGATACGCGAGGACGGTTCAGGCACAAGGTCCACCTTCGAGGAATTGGTCCACAAGGACGTAGACCCAACGGACGAGGCTCTTCAGAAGCCATCCAACGGGGCACTAAAGACTACCGTGGCAGAGACGCCGAACGCCATTGGATACATAGGCCTCGGATACGTTGACAGCACAGTGCAGATGGTGGAGGTTGACGGCGTCGTGGCCAGCGAGTCCACGATTCTTGACGGCACATACCCAATCTCAAGAAATCTCTACATGATAACGAACGGCGAGCCTACAGGTCTTGCAAAAGCTTTCATCGACTTCATTCTCAGTGACGAGGGCCAGGAGATAGTCGAGGAAGAAGGATTCATAAAATTGTAGAATTCTTCTTTTTTATATTTTAATGGGTGCCATGATGAAACGCGAATACAATGAGAAAGCAGTGAGAAGTCTTCTACTGGTATTTGCATTTTTTTCAATGATAATCATATTCCTGATCATATTATTTCTCTTCAAGGAAGGTCTTGAAGCTTTTTCATACACAAATATATTCGAATTCCTGACAGGTACGGACTGGGTGCCAAAAGATGATGTCTATGGTGCCGCACCATTTATAATCAGTTCTCTGTTCGTTACGGCTGGGGCCATATTGATAGCGGTCCCCGTGGGTCTATTGACGGCAATATTCATGGCAGAGATAGCACCCAATCCTATCAGGGAGATTATAAAGCCCGCCATAGAGCTTCTGGCGGGGATACCCTCCGTAATCTATGGTCTCTTTGGGATGATCATAATAGTCAAGTACATCAGGATAACACTTGACATACCTAGCGGAGAGACGATATTGGCAGGCTCGGTCATACTTGCGATAATGATACTTCCTACGGTCATCTCGATATCTGAGGATGCCATCAGACAGGTGCCTAGGGCCTACAAGGAAGGTTCCTTGGCCCTTGGCGCCACACATTGGGAGTCGATAAGGCGCATCATAGTGCCTTCGGCGAGTTCCGGCATCATGGCATCCATAATACTCGGGGTTGGCAGGGCCATAGGCGAGACCATGGCGGTGGTGCTCGTTGTGGGCAATGTTGAGAAGATACCCACAAGCTTTCTGGATGCCGGCGAACCAATGACCTCAACAATCCTTCTCGAGATGGGGGAGGCGGCCGTCGGTTCGGTACATTACCATTCGATATTTGCATTGGGCATATTCCTCTTCGTCATGGTGATGGTCCTGAACATGGTGTCCAACATATGGCTTGGAAGGGGTGTTAGGAATGGATAGGCACACCAAGGACAAGGCGATGAAGGGTGTTTTGTGGGGTTTTGCCCTTCTCACGATAGCCGTCCTTACCATCATCATAGGATTCATCGTGATAAAGGGCGCACCCGCGATCAGCTGGGAGTTCCTTACCGAGAATCCATTGCGTTCCGGACGTGAGGGGGGCATCTTCCCAGCAATAGTCGGTACAATATACTTGGCGGGCCTGGCAGTGCTTGTCGCGACCCCGATAGGTGTGGGGGGAGCACTTTATCTCACTGAGTTTACCAAAGAGGGCAGGGTCACGAAACTGATAAGATTTGGGGCGGACACGCTCAATGGCGTCCCATCGATAATCTTTGGTCTTTTTGGTTTTTCCTTCCTTGTTTATTACTTGGGCTTCGGTGTCAGTATACTGTCTGGAGGGCTCACGCTGGCCTTCATGATACTCCCAACGATCTTCAGGACCTCTGAGGAGGCGATAAGGGCGGTCCCGCGATGGGACAAGGAGGGAAGCTACGCCCTCGGGGCGACCAAGCTACAGACGATATGGAAGGTGGTCATACCCCAGTCCATATCTGGGATAGTGACCGGCATCATCCTGGGCCTTGGCAGGGCGGCCGGCGAAACCGCCCCAATAATATTCACAGCGGCGATATTGAATCCAATAATGCCAGATTCCATAATGCAACCCACAATGGCGCTATCGGCCCATCTTTACACCCTGACCTCAGAGGGGATCTCGATGGAGAACGCCTTTGGAACGGCATTGGTCCTTATAGTAATGATTTTGGTGTTCAACTTCGCAGTTTCGTTCATCAGAAGGAGGAAAGCCATCAGGCGGTGAGAAATCCATGGTCAGAATGGAAATAAAAGATCTGAATCTCTGGTATGGGAACTTCCATGCCCTCAAGGACATAAACATGAACATATACAAGAACAAGGTCACGGCCTTCATAGGCCCGTCGGGATGTGGCAAGTCCACCCTCATCCGCTGTCTTAACAGGATGAACGACCTCATAGACACCGTAAGGATCACAGGGGAGGTCACTTTGGGCGGAAAGAACATATACGACAAGGACATCGACGTCGTCAAGCTCAGGAAGGACGTGGGCATGGTGTTCCAGAAACCAAACCCGTTCCCCATGAGCATCCATGACAACATAGCTTATGGTCCAAGACTCCATGGAATTAAGGACAAGAGAAAGCTTGATGAGGTAGTGGAAAGCAATCTTAAGGGGGCGGCATTGTGGGATGAGGTAAAGGACATTTTGGGCCAGAACGCAATGTCGATCTCAGGCGGGCAGCAGCAGAGGCTTTGCATAGCCAGATGCCTTGCCGTCGGGCCGGAAGTGATACTTTTCGACGAACCTTGTTCTGCCCTTGACCCAATTTCCACAGGAAAGATAGAGGACCTTATCACACAGTTGAAAAGGGATTACACCATAGTCATAGTAACACACAACATGCAGCAGGCCGCCAGGATCAGCGACTTCACAGGTTACTTCTATCTGGGCAGTCTGATGGAGTTCAACAAGACCAAGAAGATATTCACGAATCCCGACAACCCGCAGACCGAGAAGTACATAACAGGCAAGTTTGGATAGGTGAGATGAAATGACCCGTGACAAATATATCAAGCAATTGGATGATGTTAGGAAGCTCACGATAAGCATGGGCAACAAGGCGGAGGAACTTGTTAGAGATTCGGTGAGGGCCTTGGAGTCCCAGGATGCCGAACTGTCCCAGCAGATCATCGACCGCGACAAGGAGGTGGATGAGATGTTCCTTGAACTGGAGGCCAAGGTGATAAAGGTCATAGCCACCCAGGCGCCTGTGGCGTCCGATTTGAGACTGCTGCTGACGGCGCTCAAGAACGCGACCGACGTGGAGCGCGTCGGAGACTTCGCGAAGGACATAGCGATGGTCACTATTGAGCTCAAGGACGACAAGTACTTCACCAAGCTCATCATGATACCTAAGATGGCCGAGATAACGCTCAAGATGGTGAGGGAGGCGTTGCAGTCGTTCGATGAGGGGAACGTTGCCCTCGCGAAGAACGTGCATGAACAGGACGATGTCGTGGATGAGATATTTTCCAGACTTTTCAGGACGCTCACGACCTTCGTGATGGAGAATCCAAAGAACATAAGCCAGGCGCTCAGGCTCATGCTGGTCGCAAGGCATCTCGAGCGCATAGCCGACCACGCGGTTAACATCGCGAACAGGACGGTCTACCTCATGGAAGGGGAGATTGGGTACATCTGACCCTTCCGTTTCCTTTCTTTTTTACATTCCCTTCATCATGTTCTCATCATGGAACTTCCTTGAGGATACAAAAAAAGATATGAAAAATGCACGCTTTTTATAAAATAGCTAATAGTTGCTGCATCAGGTCGGCGGCATATACCAATTGGTCCTTCTGGAACAAGTAGTTCGAACCCACGGTCGCCGAGGCCACGATCGAGCTTATCTCCTCCAGCAGCGGGTCGAAGACTGATATGTCACCATCATAGTTCTCCAATGCGACCATAACCTGGTCCCTTAGGTCGATGGTGTTTGATAGCGCGAGCCTGTACAGGGGCAATGTGGAGATCGGTTGCCCTGTTCCCTTGCCAGGAAGCGGGCCGTCCATTTTGCCATCGCTTGCAATGGCAGGCGTCATCATCAACCCTATCATAAGAAACAGTGGAATTATAATCGTCAATTTTTTCATGGTAATCGATACATACTTCCTCTGGAAATATATAACATTTTGTATAGATATCCCTATCTCTAATGAGGGAGACTAGAAATGGGGACAATTAGGTAACTTATTTCATTAAATATGGAATATGATGAGTTAGTTTAGATAATTTTTTATATATTGGTATTATCTTATTTTTTATGAACAGGAAATTATTATTGTTTACTATATTATTTCTATCTTTGGTAATGATAAGTCCCGTGATTGCCGAGGTCTCTATTACAAATGATTATTATGTCATCTACGTTGATGACTCCGATGGGACATTTAGTGTAGGTACTGGTGTATCACACCCACATCCCGACGAATCAGTGCTTTATGGGGGTGGCTGGGGATATGCAGGCACCTCATGGTTCACGATCAAGTTTTACTCGCTGTATGGCGAGGAATATGATACCGACGACCTAATTGATTACATTCAGCCAATCGTTGTTGACACCACAAGCATGACAGAGACCTGGATAGTGGACGATCTGTTTGACATGGGTTCAACAGATCAGGGCACTCTTGAGATACCTGGTTTCATAATAACAAGGACCTTTACCTTAAATGGGGACAGTTACGTATCATCATACATCGATATAGTGACCACCTTTGCCAATAACACCACTGAAACTGTCAGTTTTGGATTTTTGGACATGTGGGACCTTGAAATTGCGGATGCCGACGATGCCATAATGAGGACCATCAACTCGACATCTTCATGGTCAGGAAACTTCCAAGGGTGGTATCCCCCGACATTCACGGCCTTGGAAGTAACTGATGTATTGCCCCCAGCGAACACATTTTCGATATTCATCCCACTCGTTAGCGATGAGATTGAACTCACGATACCAGACGAGTTCATCTATGGCGAATGGTCAGAATCCGGCTATTGGGGATACGTCCCTTCTGGTGGTTATACTGACAGCGCAGTTGCATTCATCTACGGTGCGTCAGAGGAGGAACAGATAACGCTTGCTCCCGGCGAATCGATACAGATAGTCCAGGGCATAACGACGAATGCACAGTCGTTGGACATTATAGTCCCTACGAATAATATCAGCGTTGGTGCTTTCATACCCCTCTACAAGGTCAAGCTGGTCCAAGCATTGGAAATGTGGAATTGCATACTGGCCCAGTTGCCGGAAGAGGTCCCTGAGGATGTCGCGACCCTTATCGAGTCCGTCCAGTCTTTCATGAACGGCGCCATCACGCTGAGCAATCCGATATATGCGAATGGACAGCTAAGCAAGGCGATTGAGCAGATGGGCCTGATTCAGGACTCGTTTGACATAGATTGTATTAAATAAATTAATACATTCTTCTTTCTTTATATATCTCTTATTTTCTTTTATTACTTGTTAAATAATAGAAAGTTTTGGTGCGGCTGCCGGGATTTGAACCCGGGTTATGAGCTTGGAAGGGGACCCTAATTCTGTAATGCAACTCCCTATGCTATGTTTACCATTCAATGCTTAAAGAGACTTAATCCTATTAATAATTTGCTTTTTTCGAATTATAAGCTTTAGTAGCTTATAACATTGAGTTAGTACATTGTATTGCTCACTCATATTATCAAGATTATTTCGTGGCAGAGTGGTCCCAAATTAGAATAGAAAAATATAATTCCTATTAGAAAAATAAAATAATATTATCTTTTTTTCAGTATTTCTGATACATCTTTGTTTCTTTGGTCTTGAGGCTGGAGAAGACCTCGTCGATCCGGAGCTTTTGAAAATAAAAATCCACGAGACACAGCGTGCCGACGGAAAAAGGTATATTGTCGTTTGGTGTAAGTAACAGCATCCTTGTTATGTGTTCACTTGTCATAAAAACAATGCAAGGACACTTCTTTTTCTAGCTAAATGTTCATATCAGTTTATATGAGCTCGCCGTGTGTTGTGGTAACGTGAAAGAATCTTAACAGAATCGGGACAGGATATTTATATTCCTGATGGCATCTAGTTTGCATGAAACAATTGATACCTCTATTGCTTATCATTCTACTCGTATTGCCGCTTTGCGGGTGCATGAGCGGGGAAACAGGCGGCACCACCATTGCTGCACCAACAACACAGCCACCGACCACAACTGCAGCGCCAACTACAACGGCAGCTCCTACGACCGCTGCACCTACAACTACCGCCGCCCCGACAACCACACCTGCACCCACCACTACGCGACCACCAACAACGGCCGCTCCCACCACGAGACCCCCCACAACCATGCCCCCTGAGAAACAAGTTGAAATATTGAGTTATTCTGGTGTCTCAGGGGAATACGGATACTATACTGTATATGGTGAAGTAAAAAACAATCTGAACTACAATGTTAAATATGTGAAGATTGTAGCCTCTTATTACAATAATGCAAATCAGTTCCTTGGTTCAGCTTTCACATATACAGAATTAGATACAATAAAGCCCGGACAAAAATCTCCCTTTGAGATAAGCACATATCCGGATAAATATACTCCTAGCAAGGTCACGTTGCAAGTATCTTTTAGCAGAGATTATTCAAATCCATTAGCTGGTGTATCAATACTGAATCATTCAGGGAGAACAGATTCATACGGTTATTACGATGTGATAGGGGAAGTGAAAAACAATTCTAACTCTGATGCAAGATATGTAAAATTAGTCTGCACCTACTATGATAACAATGGAAAAGTAATCGGATGCTCATTCTCGTATGCTGAGATGGATACATTAAGACCAGGCCAATCTTCACCATATGAGGTAACATCGTATCCCTTGAAGATACGTCCAGCATCATACTCGATACAGGTACAGGCGACGGAATAATTAATAACAGCCACTAGTCGAACAACTATATGGTACTATGAAGCAATTGTACTTCTTCCCCATCCTGCTCTTTGCAATCGCTATGTGCGGTTGCCTGTTGCCAGACATCGCTGACGAGTACTCTATCAAGTGCGATATTCAGACAATCAACAACGGAGCAGGCATCCGGGTGGTGAATAACAACTCATGGATGTGGAAAGAAACCATATTGGAGGCAAACGGCACCTATTCCCTGAAGGTGGGCACCATACGAGAAGGCGCTATTCGCATAATCACACATCGTGACTTTACTGACGATCAGGGAAAGCGCTACGATCCTGTGACACAGAATCTCAACACCCTGAGTATTGTCTGCAAATCGCCGGACGGGAAGGTGCGTTCAATAAGGGTTAAGTTATAATTGTATACATCTTGCTTCCTCTCTTTCTACACCCCTGATCTTCCGCTGTGATGTGATTCACCTGGAAGTGGTATAGGTCAATAAATTTTATATGGGCTCGCCGTGGGGGTTGGTAACGTGATTTATGGTACTAAATCACTATTTCTATAATTACAGCTTTCACACTAAAATGAGTCAAAGCATCAGTATAGGGATAATAATTATATTATCATTAGGCATCATTGTGGAAGGGGGATAATTTGGATATACCCAAGATTACTGTTCCCGAGAAAAGTGGTAAGGATCACATAATGGATTTAGTGGTCGGTGTCGCAGCTGGAATACCTGTAGTAGGTGGACCAATTTCTGTTGGTATAGATAAACACGTTCCCACCCAATACAAGAAAAAAATTGAAGTGTGGATGCACCAAGTCACTGAGGCCATAAACTGGCTTGTAGAACAGGTGGGAAAGGAGAGGGACTCCTTGTATGAAGATGAGAAGTTCCTGGCCATAGTATACAAATGCAGCAGAGAAGCTATAATGGAGTACAGGCCAGAGAAGATCGTAGTATTCAGAAATATCATTATGAATAGTGTAATAATGACTGATATAGATGAAGACTTACAATTCTATTTTCTCAAATGTGTTGATAGCATGACCATTGCTCAAATGCGGATGCTTCAGTTTTTCAATAATCCCGAAAAAGTGTGGTTAACGGTATTTCAGGATTTACCTAATTATACTCAAACTTCAAGACTAACAGTTTTTTCTGACTTTTATCCAGAATACAAGAATGAAAAAACTTACCTTTCCTCAGCAATGAAAGATCTTATTAATATGGGTTTAATACAAAATACAGAACCTAATATAACTGTATCAGGGCATGGAGCATGCCAAAAGATGACTACAGATTTAGGTGACAAACTAATCGAATTTGTAACTACACCAGATAAATATGATGAATGTGAAAGGGAGCATAATGGAGCAAAATAATAAGTTAATAGAAGAATTAGAACATCTAAGTTATGAAATATATATTTACGCTATAAGGGAATTTGATAAGTACAAGATAGGAGAAACAAATATAGAAAAGTATGATATTCAAATCTCCAAAATAGAAAAAAATATTTTACTTATTCTTGAAACAATTGGAAAAGACGTTCCCCCAAAAAATTCTACTTCTGCGATTAGTGATATAAAACGTCATTTATCTTTCTTTCAACGTTATCGGAAAGAACATAATGAATTATGGATGAAAAGTAACCTTGATGATATTGTTGAGAGAGATATTCCGAGCCTAAAATCTTATTTTAAAAATATGAAATCAAATGAGCAAATATGGATTCTGAAAGATAAATACTTTGACATATTTGATATTGAAATAAAGAAGCAAGAATTTCTCCAGTTGGCTGCTTCCGTTCCAAGTAACAAATATTTCTCCGTTGTAGAAGGACACCTAATTACAGCAGAAGAGCGTATTGAAGATCCACGCTCAACTCTGCAATATCTATCTGAAGCTATAGAAAATATGTGTAAGGGCGTTTGGTATATGTTTGAGTACGAGAATAACGGTCAGTCGGGGTTAGGGTTGCACAACCAAGTAATTGATTTGATGCAAAAGAAGAGAAAAGACTTTCGCCCAGAGTTCCAAACTGGTTTAAGACACATCATTCAGAGATGCAATATAAAGAAACATAAGAATTATGAACCTTCTGATATTGAAATGTTTTATTTGATTCTTCTTGCATGGGAGGGCATTATAGAGATATTCGAATACCTTCCTAAGATTGATGAGAACTAATGAGTATCCTTTCACTTTATCTGCATAGGTTAATTGCAGGATGCCACACGAGTCTGGATTATTAGATAACAAGATAGTGCTATGTACTGGTACTAAGATAATCCTTATAATATTCTTGTAAATAATTGTAAATCGCACAACCTGATACAAAAAACATTCTTGCCTCTTTCTTGGTAATATCTATATCGATATTCTTGCCTTCCAATGTGTGGCGCACATCCTGGGGAAAAGGGTGATGCTTTTCAATAAAATTGTATATCCTAACATCCATTTTCTTCATATGGTCGCATTCTTTCAGCAGATTCTTATAAGTTTCATTTTTTCCAGCAATTCGCTTTAGGAGCCCTTCAATAAGGGCATATGTTTCGCCTAATGAGTGGCAATAGTCCCGTTCTTCGAGAGCCCCGGATTCCGATGGGGACATATTCTTCAATGCGGAACGAATATGTGGACTATCATTACTGATGTATAGAGCTTTATTAATCTCTTCTTTCTCTACGTCTGAGAAATCACTAAATCTTCCTAAATAGATTGATATGGTACTTCCACATTGCATGAGAACATTATTGCATTCGTCTTCGAGTTGTTCGCATAATTCATGTTTTCCAAGCACCTTGAAGGTGTCATGCATACATTCAATCAACCCTAAAAGTTTGTTAAAATCTGCAGATAGTAAATCTTGCATTATCAAATATTTATAATAGGCAGTTGTTTCCTTGTTATTAAAATCCCATCTTGGCATATTGCAGAGCAAATTTCCATGATATATGCCCCAAAAATCTTCAGCTAATTTCTTTGCAGTATTAAATGTAAATATGGCGTTCTCAGAGTCAATCCCAATAGGATTTTCTTTAATACAAAGAATCGAAGAATCTAATTTATTGATAATTTGAGTTACAATGTACTGTACATCAAGCATGTGCTTATCCGTACTATTTCGAAACTCGTAATATTTTCTTCTCATGTGATTACCTTGTTTATTTGTTCAAAGACAAGTGTGATTCAAAGAATAAATAGATTTTCTGATTCCTATAATCGAACCTCCACAACCCACTCCCCCCGACGCTCATACACCCTGATTCCCTTGGCCATGGCCAGGAAGGGGCAGGTCCTCATGTTCTCTTTGAGGATCCTTACGCTATCGTCCCCTGAAACGGACACGGTGTCATCGTCTTCAAATTAGTATTCTAAATGACCGTTCCTCTGCCATATTATGCAAAGTTAAACCCTTGTTCAGGTATGAACTTTATATAGGAAAATGTTCAATTTAGGGAAACGGTGAAAATAGCATGTCTTCACAGCACCCCGATACAATAATATCGACAATCTATTCCACTCTCTCAGATAAGATAACGCACACCCAAGACCTCGAAGCCATCCTCCTGGGAAACGGCATGCTCACCGCCGAGATGATGAAGACGCCGCAGAAACCGGAGGAGTTCACTCGGCATTATGTCATCAACAAGCTGCTGGAGTATTTGGATTTTCCTTCAACTACCTGGATACCCGAAGGCAAAATCGATGACGGCACCCGACGACACTACCCCGATTATGTACTCGATGCCAACGGTACGACCATCCTTGTGGAAGCAAAGCCGCTCAACGTCAATCTGCGGGACTCGGTCAAGGGCATGGGCCAGGTCACCGACTGGATTAAGTCCAAGGCATCAAACAGCGATTACGGCATTGCCACGAACGGATTCGAATGGATCCTCATAAAGTTTGACAACAACACGAAAAAGGTGCGTGAGCTTGTCACGTACGACCTCCGCCCCCTCTTTCTCCCCTCTTGTGGACAGGAAACACTCACGGATGTATCGGCGCTCCTGGCGGAGTACCGCTCGGCGCTGCAAAGGGATGCCATCGTCAACACGTTCAGCGAGTCGATTGGGGCGCTCGAAGACGAACGGGAACGCATTTCCTCAACGTTCTACAAGGATTATTTGCGCATTGTCTTCGGCGTCAGCTCCCGCGATGGGAAAACAATCCAGGGCTACAATTTGTTGTCTGCGCTCAAAGCTCCCTCACGCGCGCATGAGGAGGAAAAAAGGCTATTCTGCATCAATTTCCTCAATCGATTGCTTTTCATCAAATTTTTGGAGGAAAAGGAGGTCATTGCCCCCGAGTTCCTCAAAAAAATGTGGACAGAGTATGAAAGGGTACGGGATGTTGTGCCTCAGTCTTTTTACAAAACGTATCTTGAACCCCTCTTTTTTGAGGTCCTCAATACCGCGCCGAACAGAAGGAAAAGAGAGACTATCGCCCTGTTTTCAGACATTCCGTATCTTAACGGAGGATTGTTTCGCACCATCATGCCCTACGAGCAGCAGTACGACGTCGAGAACGACATCGTCCAGACCATCATCCTGGAATTGATTGAAGGATACAACTGGGGCATCAGCGAGGAGAACTTGCTTAATCCGGACATCCTGGGCAGCATATTCGAAAAGACGATCAACTACCTGACGGGCACGGGGACAGATCGTCAGAAAGCGCTTGGCGCGTACTACACACCAGAAGACGTCACCTCCTACATCACACGAAACACGGTAAACACCTACCTTCACAAGCGCATTCTGGATGCGCTCAGGGCCAACGGATGGACGGAGCTAGACCTTCGGCATTACGCGTCCCGTGACCTTGAATACTACCTCGCGCATCTTCCCCGTGCAAACGAGGACGTGCGCCTTGCGCTCGACGTGGTGGAGTCGGTCACCGTCCTCGACCCTGCGTGTGGGGAGGATGTCATAATAGTGACAAGGGGTAAAAACGCTGTATTTAATAGGGTTTTGAAGCTTCCACAAAGTCACAAAACGATAAATTGGTGTGCTGCTAAGAGCTTTTATCTAAGAAATGAGGGCTGTAAGTAGCACATCAGTACCCCTAAATTAAAAATTGAATATGAAATGGATAAGCGATTAGAGATAAAAATCTAGTCGCTTTTTTTATGCCCAAAAGAAAGGAGGAAAGGCGTGGAATTTGAATATTACCACAATAATGATGGCGATCAGTTTCGATACATTCAGCTGCCAACCATCTTATTAGAACATGAGTATTTTTCGGGTTTGTCTTTGGAATCCATCGTCTTGTATTCCATGATGCTAAATCGAATAAGTCTGTCATTTAGGAATGGTTGGATTGATGAGAACTCAAGAGTCTATATCTATTTCACATTGGATGAGGTGATGAAAAAGCTTAGGTGCAAAACAGATAAAGCTGTAAGGATTATGGCTGAGCTTGATGCTGTTAAAGGGATAGGACTTATTGAGAGAAAAAGACAAGGTCTTGGAAAACCAACAATTATTTATGTGAAAAACTTTATGAGTATTTTCAAAAATCAAGAACTCGAAAATATGGAAGTCCAGACTTCTGAAAAATCGAACTCTGGAACTCGGAAAAATAGAAATCAAGACTGCTATAAATCGGAATCTAACTATATAGATATTAGTGAACCTGATTTAAGAAAGAATGATATGAGGAGTGACACATCCCTTTTTGGCTTATTTGAAAATGTCATCCTAACTCAAGAAGATTATGAAGAACTCTCAAGAACCATTGTTGAAGATTTAGATGGTTTGATAGATAGGTTATCAGCTTACATGACTTCAACAGGAAAGACCTATAAGAACCATAAAGCAACGCTTCTATCTTGGTACTTACAGGATAAAAAGAAAAGTAAGAAAAAATCAACCGTACTTGGTTACGAAGATTATGACAAAGGGGAACACTTGTGATGAGTGAAATGAAGAAAATTAGAATTGGAGAAGCAATCTTTAGCTACTCTCCAGAAACGGCTTATGTGAAAAATGGCAATGTCTATTGCAACACATGCCATGAACAAATTAACGGTGAGTTAATCAACATGATGGGAAACTGGATGTGCTTTAGAATTCAGTGCCAGTGTGAAAAAGAGGAAGAAGCAAGATGGAAGGAACGGGAGCGATTAATGCGGATAGATCAACTAAAAAGCACTTGCTTTACCAATCCTAAACAGAGAAATTACACGCTGGATAAATGCCTTATCAGTAATGAGAAAACAATCGCTATTGTTTCTAACTACATTAAGAAATTCGATGAGGTTCGCAAGAAGAATGTTGGTCTTCTCTTTTTTGGAGAAGTTGGCAGTGGTAAAAGTTATCTGGCCGCAGCGATAGCAAATGCAGTGATGGAAGAATATGAGATTAGCTGTAAGATGCGTAACTTCTCCCAGATTATCAATGACTTGCAGTCAGGTGGATTTGAACTAGATAAAAACAGATATATTGATTCACTGGTTAGAACGCCGCTTCTTATCCTTGATGATTTAAGTAAAAGATGACCCACCGCCATGTCGTATTTGGCTTCTTTAATATA
>DAINBB010000007.1:0-57740 GCA_036733165.1 Halobacteria archaeon
GCAGAGACGCCAAGTTCCGTGCCGAGCCCCATGCTAAGGCCCACAAGTCCCGCCTGTGAAACGGCAGAAAAGGCCACAAGCCTCCTGAAGTCCTTCTGCATGAGCGCCATGATGGCTCCGAATACCAATGTTATCACAGAAAGCGCAAGCATGACCGCCGACATGTTTGAGAATCCCCCAAAAAGCCTTATCAGCACGACAGAGATGGCAATGAGCACGATCTTGGTCTCGGTCTGCAACAACGCCCCGACATCGGGTTTTGCACTGCTGTAGAGATTTGACTTTATCGTATGGAACGGGAAAAGCCCGGATTCGAAAAGCCATCCCAGAAGCAAAAGGCCTATTGCGGTCAGGACTATCGGATTTGACATATGCCCTGACAATGAGTTGTGCAGGTCCGTTATGTTCAATACGCCGAACGTCCCGAGCAGCAATGCGATGCCCACTAATATGGATGCGCCTGCGACACCCCCATATATAAGGTACTTAAAGGCGGCCTTATATGAGTCAGTGCCCCCCATGGTAATGATTATCGCCGCTTGGGATATTGTGGCAACCTCCAAGAATACGAACATGTTGAATATGTCGTTCGCCATGACCACCGCGCTCACCGCGGCAATGCTGAGCATTATCATTGACAGATAGACCCCTGACGCCTTCTTCTCACCAGTGGAATGTATGAGGACGGCAAAGGTCGCGATGACCGCGAGTATCAGTATCAAAGCCCTTTGTAGGAAAGAGAACGTGTACTCTATCGCAAGGTTTATGAAAGGCAGGTCTATTCCCGTCTCGGTGGAAGTGGCAACTTCCTGATGCGCGCCAAACAGGTGATTGCCATATATCGTCAAGAGAGGTATGGCAATTATGAGCACCATCGCGATTGTTCCATAGTATCTGACAGCCTTGTCCTTTCCGTGCAACACGTTGAGTATTATGGCCGATATGAGTGGAAAGACCACCATTAGCGGAATGAGCTCAGAGTTCATTGTGAGTCCTCCTTGAAGATTACATTGACCGAAAGGGAATTGTACTTCTGGTAAAGTTTTATCGCGATCCCCAAAAGAACTGCGAGTGTCGAGGCGCCTATGACTATGTTTGTTAGCACAAGCGCATATGGAAGTGAATTGGATGCCTGGTCAGCGAACTCTTGGAATATCCCGTTGGACCCCTGATTGAAAAGCTTCTCGGAGATGATAGGTACTATCGCCCCGGGCCTGAAACCCTCCGTTATCAGGATCAGATTGGCCCCGTCGCCCACCAGCATTGCACCTATTATCTTCTTGATCAGATTATCCATGAATATGATCGCATAAAGGCCTATCACGATAAGAAGTCCTGCAGTCACGAAAGACCAAAGCTGTACCGCATCTCCGCTCATTCCTGCATCCTCCTTGTCTTAAGTACTGTTATTATTATTAGTCCGGGTATCAGGGCAGACCCCAATATCGCCTGGGTGATCGCGACATCGGCTGCAAGGAGCCTTTGGTACAAGAAGGCCAGACAAAGGCCTTCGATGCTTACCACCACCACGGCCTTCATGAGGTCCCTTTGCATGAGCGCCAATATGGAGGACAGTATGACGACCGCCATCAAGACGAACTCAATAATCATCGCCAGCACCTCCTTCATATTGCGACTTCGCTATCGAGTGTACGGCCACTGGGGTCAGTATGAAGTAAAGAACCGCTACAAGCGCGACATTTAGATGTCCAATGGCCACCAGGGAGATTATGCACGCGAAGTCTATGACGCCCATGATATGCAGTCTGGCGTAGAGTATGTTCGGCATCTTCTCGAATCTCAACAGACCATACGATGCCACAAGGATCAGTAATCCGCTTATGATGAAAACGATTGGTTGTACAATAATCATTTGAAACCGCCCCCCATAAGGATCTTGGCCACTATGATGGTGCCGACAGGCCCCAGGACCAGTAGGAACAGCGCAATGTCTGTCGAGTAATCGATGGGTATCATCTCCCCCATGAGGACAAGACCAGTCGCCACCGTGATGGTGGCGCCCGAAAGACCCGCCAAGGCCGAAGTGGTCCCTCTCCTCGAGGAAACTCTCAAAGAAGCGATGACGCCAACACAAAGGGATATTACCAAAAAATACATGCTTGCATCGTATATATTCACTCAAACACCCCTTTGATGTACTTCTCGAACGGGATTATGGCTGATTGGTCCCTTGGCGTTAATACGGATACTGTTAATTTCTGTGCCTTATGATCTACATCAATGGTCAAGGTTCCAGGAGTAAGGGTTATAGAGTTTGCCAAAAAGGCCTGAGAAATCTCCTTTGTGAGGACAGTGTCTATAACCTTGACTTCAGGTTTGATTGTACCACGTAGGGTAAGGTACACGACATTAATTGCAGACATTGCTATGTAATATAGCAAGACAAAGATATATGCCACTGCATAAAAAGGACGGCTTATGATACGACCCATTATTATCTATCTCCCTCAGAACAAAGTATTTAGGATTTTTCTATCAAGCTTATAAAGTTTTTGGATTATTGTCAAAGTAGAATATGGCATTTATCGAAAAAACCGAAAGTTTTATATAAATATATATAAACATTTAATAATAACTATTTTTTCGAAGGAGGCTATAAATGACTGAAGAAAACGTAGTATATGTTGGCAACAAACCACCTATGAGCTATGTATTGGCAGTAACTACACAATTCAACACCGGAACGGCAGAGGTCATACTGAAAGCCCGTGGGAAAGCGATATCCCGAGCGGTTGATGTAGCTGAGATTGTCAGGAACAGATTCATCCCAGAAGCCCAGGTCTCAAGTATCACAACAGGTACAGAGGAACTTCCAAGGAAAGAAGGTGGTACTACAAATACATCGACCATCGAGATAGTGCTGAAGAAATAGAATCCCCAGGGGATTTAGGATGTATGAGAACGCCGATATGTGAGATTTGCCTAAAAAGTGGTATATTATGTCCAGGATGCCAGGAGAAACTTGCAAGTGGCGAAATATCCCAACTGGATGTGGACATGTCCAAGCTTCTCTACAGGATAGTGAATCAGTACAATGTGCCAAAAGACTTCCGTTTTGTCAAAGCCTATGAATTCGAGGACCTCATAGTACTCATCGTTGGAAAGGACGATGTGGGGGCCATTGTGGGTAAGGGGGGAAAGATCCTCAAGATCCTGCAAAAGGAGTTCCATAACAAGATCAGGGTCATTGAGGACACCAACGATATCAGGAAGATGGCCGAGGATCTGTTATTCCCTGCCAGGATAGTCGGCGTCAACATCATATTCCTTCCAGAAGGGAAGAGAAAACGCATAAGAATATCGCAGGAAGACACCAAAAGGTTGCCCATAGAACTGAAAGCGGCGGAAGGTATTATAAAGGCTCTGACAGGTGAAGATATTACAATCACTGTAGACTGATGGTGCTCTAATGGACACTTTACACGGTTGGATAAGCGAGATTAGGGATATGGGCGGCATCAAGTTCATAATCCTAAGGAACAGGGACGACTTATATCAGATAACACTGCCCAAGAAAAGGGTGAGCGAGGAACTATTCTCCAGCATAGATAATCTCAACAAGGAAGACGTCATATTGGTGGAGGGATCGATGCAGGAGGCAAAGTCGAGGGACTTCTCAACAGAGATGATACCCGAGAGGATCGTCATCATCAACAAATCCACAACACCCCTTCCACTTGACCCCAACGAGAAGGTCAAGGCTGAGCTTGATACACGGTTGGACAACAGATTCCTGGACATCAGGAAACCTTGGGTGTCCTCAATATTTAAGATAAGGCACTCACTGCTCAAACATGCAAGGGAATACCTTGACAGTCAAGACTTCCTTGAGATACATACCTCGAAGATCATCTCGGCATCATCCGAGGGAGGGACGGAACTTTTTCCCATAAAGTACTTCGAGAAGAATGCGTTCCTCAGCCAATCCCCCCAGCTCTACAAACAGATGACAATGGCAGGGGGTTTCGAGAGGATATATGAGATAGCATGGTATTTCAGGGCCGAGGAGCACAACACGACAAGGCACCTTAACGAGTCTACCGCCATAGACATCGAGATGTCCTTCATCGACAGCGAAGAAGATGTGATGTGCGTACTTGAGAATCTTATCCATAACGTCTTGAAAGGACTAAAGGCCGACAGGCAGGCCGAGCTCGAGATGCTCGGGGTCGACCTGAAGGTCCCACAATTGCCTTTCAAGAGACTGACATATGATAATGCCATCGACATCCTTACCTCCAACGACTACAGGATCGAGTGGGGGGAGGACCTTGGCACCGAGGGCGAGAGGGTGCTTGGCAACGTCATGATGGAAGAGGGTCATGAGTACTACTTTATCAAGAGCTACCCGAGGAACAAGGTCTTTTACATAATGCCCGATGGCGAGTACTGCAGAGGGTTCGACCTTGACTGTAAGGGCATTGAACTGACATCAGGCGGTCAGAGGTGCCACGAGTACGATGTGATATACGATAGGATCATGGAGTTCGGGATGAATCCGGAGAACTTCAAGGATTATCTCAAGATATTCAAGTACGGCATGCCGCCCCACGGCGGATTCGGATTTGGGATAGAAAGATGGATGATGGAGATACTTGACCTCAAAAACATAAGGGAATGCATCCTGTTCCCCAGGGACAGGAACAGGACAACGCCCTAATCAGAGGATCGAGCATCTTCCTTCTTTGTCCAAAGGACAGCCCGAGGTGCAATTGTCATACATGGCGCATTCCTTGCACTCTTCGGGCATATAGTCCCTTCTTCTTATGGACCTTGCCAGATCGCTGTTCCATATGGAATCCCATGGGTCCTTGAGTATGTTCCCCATCGACTCGAACCAGGACTGGCAGGGAATCACATTTCCGTCAGGTTCCACAGTGACATTGATCCTGGCCGCAGAACAGCACTTGAGGCCTAGCCCCATCTCCACGGGATCGAGCTCGCATCTCCTTGTGGGCGTGTACCAGACCATGTCCATATCATAAGAGTTGGAGAGGTCCAATATGTCCTCCAAGAGCCCATTGAGCTCCGTTATGGTAAGCCCATAGTCCGCACCCTCGGCCTTTCCACTGTAAATAATGGAGTTGACCGCAAAGTTCTTCAGGCCCAGGCCGTGCAGCTCCTCCAACAGTCGTGGAAACTCCTTGCAGTTCCTTTTGGTCAGTGTGGTGTTCGTCAAGATGTACATGTTTGAATCGAGGGCGTTCCTGATCCCGTCGAACGTCTCATCAAAGGCATCGGATCCCACCATTGCGTTATGTGTTTCCTTGAGCCCCTCTATCGTGATCTGGATATGGTCAAGTTCTGCCTTCTCAAGGTCACTGACAAGTTCCCGTGTGAGCAGCCTGCCGTTTGTCACCAGCCCAGTGACAAGATCGTGATTGTGGTCTACAAGTTCCGCCAGGTCCGTACGCAGTGTGGGTTCTCCGCCTGTGAACACTATGGAGCCGACATTTATCGAATCTGCAATGTCAATTACCCTCTTCCATTCGCCAGTGGTCAGTTCATCCCTCTTCTGGGGACCGCCCATATAGCAGTGTTCACAGTCGTTGTTGCAATCATATGTTATCGCCAGGTCCATCCTGAGGGGGGACTTGAGTTCCATCTCACCGAAAGATATGTTCTTGACACCAAGGTATGTGTACGGGCATATGTCACTCCTGGTGGCCAGTGTCGCTATTGTAAAGAAGACCTTGTCAAAGTCCTTGTTGGCCACATCCTCATCGACCTTATATTTCCTCTTGATGCGCTTTATGGCCTCCTTTCTGTCGATATCCTCCATGATCAGTTTGACATAATCCGTTGCAGTCTCATTGAGATGGAGGATGTTGGACCCGTTTATGTTTAGCATGGAAAAGTCCTTCTCCTCCCTAAGTGAGAGACGGACCGTATTCCCATCCACTTTTATTGAACTCTTCATCAGAAACCGCCTCCTCCGGCGCAGGCGCAGGCGCAAGAAACGCATGCACATGCGCATGCACAGTTTGCGCAGGCGCACGATGAGCTGCCCTTATGGGCATGTGCGACCGCAATTGGTGTCGCCAGGGCGGCCTTGAGCTTATCGCTTTTGACCCCAAACCTCTTGTCCGTCTGGATGTTCGTGGCCTTAACGCTTTTAGAGAACTCACTTCCCGACAACGATGAGGCCCTTCCAAGATTGTACCAGACCCACCACGATGCAGGGGTCCATCCTGTGGTCACATCCTTGAAGTTTGTGTCTATCCTGTTATCATACTTATCGTCAAGCATGAGCCATCCGATATCCTCACCGAATATGCGGTACTTCTCTTCTTCGCTGGCTGTGGATATGTCGCCCCAGATGGCCTCCACCTTCTCCTTGTAGAACTTCTGGGTATCTGACCTGTTATAACCCTTCATTTTCTTGTTGACACTCTTTGAAAGATTCTCAAGCATTATCTTGACACCCTTCTCATCAAGGATTCCATCTTTTTTCAAGGCCTGAAGAATGAACTGATTCTCGTAATGTGTGGGCCTCCCCTTGACCTCGATCTCGGAACCGCAGTAGTCACACACCTGCTTGTCCTGGCCAACCTTGAGGGGCGCGCCGCAGTTGGGGCACTTCAGCGCCTTCTCGCCCGCTTCATCTTTGGTGATGGTCATTGTCAACGGGCCCCATGATTCCACAACACCGAGACCCTTCTTCACTATTCCAAGCACTATCAGGTTGATCACCTTGATGGGATTGGCCCCAAGCACCACGGCAGCCTCCACATTGTCCAGGTCCTTGCGGACCCCAAGGGACTCCATGGCCATCTCAGGGGACTTGTAGCTCTTCTTGCCCCTCAATAGTCCCAATATCGCCCCTATTATGATCAGGACTACCACTATAACGGCAAACACACCTGCAAGTATGAAAAACGTGTAGGAAGAGCCACTTTCTCCACTAGAGGCGCTCGGATTTTCACGCTTTTCGTCCTCTGGTACAAGGTATACCAACGGGAATAGCACATTTGTGTCAAATGATTCGGGAGTGGAGTAATACTCCTCAAAGTAGACAACAGTCCTATCATCATAGAAGATGGAATCTGGATTGGGCACATACTTGACATCCTCCGGCATCACGCCTTCTGGCAGGATGTAGGTGATGCTTTGAAATGGTATGGTCCTTCCCTGCCATGTGGCAGGAATGAAATAGAAACCAATGTTGTCCTCGTCGGTCTGGTCCGGATACAAACGATCGTACGCCCAGAAGGATACAAGGACCTCGGTCACGTCCCCGGCGTATGTGGTCTCGGGGAAGTATATCTTCAATACGTCGCCTCCGTTGTACGTGGTCTTTTCGACAGTTAGGAGTTGACCATCCACAGAAGCTCCAAAATCGCTTATGTTGGAATCGGGTATGCCCAGGTATATCCCGTTCTGTGGGCCATCGGTCGTCTCTATTGTAAGATAATACCATATCTCAACGGACCAGTCCTCATATATGTAAATCTCGACATCCTGCTCTCCGACATCGAAATCAACTGCCGCGGAGACGGGCGATGTGAGAATCAGGACCATAAACAAGGCGAGTACAGAAAATGTGAATAGTAGTTTCCTCCTCATAAATAACACTAACTATCTTGGATTCCATGGATTATAAATCTTTTCTAGAATGCGTTTTTCATGGAGATCCGCCTTAACATGCGATGAGGACAATGCAATCCTTACCAGGCCCAAAAACTCTGTGCCAACTTGTCGGCAACTGCCTGTTCTCAGCCTCTGGACGACAAGATGATCAATAGTGGGGGACAAAGTTCAGAAAAATATATTTAGTATCCTGCCTTAGCTTCTGTATGCAGGTTAGTGTGATAGGTTCCTCCACCGAGAACGGGGAGATGTACAGACTCTCGCACGAACTTGGCAGAGAACTGGCCAACAAGGGCCATTCCGTGATCTGCGGCGGCAAGGGAGGAATAATGGAGGCAGTCTCCAAGGGGGTCCACGAATGCGGAGGTCTGGTCGTGGGAATACTTCCTGACGACCGGAGAGGATGCGGAAATCGATACCTGTCAGCGGAGATCGTTACAGGCATCAAGGAAATGAGAAATCTTATCGTCGTGCTCTCGGGGGATGTCATAGTGGCATTTCCGGGATCCTATGGGACAGTGTCCGAAATGTCTTTCGCAATGAGGTACAATAAGAAAATGGTTATCGTGAGACCAGATCTCCATAAGTATCTGGTCGATGGGACGAACGTCAGTTTTGCTGATGATCTTGTGGGGATAATGAACAAGATAAGTGAATTGCATGATCTTTGAAAAATTATTTGGAAAGAAGGATGATGAGGATAGGGGGCGCAAGGGCTCTGTTAGCGCATTGGAGTTCGATGAGTTGCCGCAATGGATAGAAGGCGAGAGGGAAATGCTCGACCTCAAGGCCGTTGAGGTTGCCAGGATGGGCGTCGACAAGATCAACACATCTTTCGATAATCTCGAGATAATCATCAATGACCTTGAGGAAAGCGAGATAGACCAAGAGGTAGTGAAGAAACTTGAGAACATAACGATTACGTCCAAGAAAAAGTTCTGCGAGAACATCATGATGGTGCTTGCGAAAAGGAAGAAGATGCTGCCGGAGGGCCACAGGGAACTCAATGAGTTCATCAGGGACTCTGAAGAGACTGTGAACAATATCAACAAGGCCCATCATACGCATGGAAAGTACCTGGGAATCACATTCCAGAGCTATCTTAAGGACATGGGCAAGGAGCTCAAGATAATAATGACCATGCTGAACGCGATGAAGGAACGGATGAGAGAGCCCAATGCAAGATGGGACGAGCTCTCAAGGATTGGAGACACGATCGATGAATATAGATTATTGGACCAAAGTGACGCCAATATAAGGCTGGAAGGCATCGAGGCCGAGAAGATAAGGCTCAATGCAGAGCTTGAGGGCCTTGAGAGAAAGAAGAACGAGATAGTGGATGGCCCGGCCCATAAAAGATACTTGGAGGTCCTGGAGAGGCTTGACGCGATAGAAGATGAGATGCATGACATCAACATAAGGATATATGACGAGGTCGGTCCGCTCAAAAGGGCACTTAAAAAGATGCATAAGGCCATGGAGGGGGGCAGGTTCAAGACAACTTACGACGATGGAGAATACATGAAAGCGTTCATCGAACATCCCGCAGTCACAATAATATCAGAAGATGACAGGGACCTCAGTAGGACAAGAAAGCTCATGAGGGCCCTGCTTGACGCGATAGAGGGCGATGTGATAGATGAGAAGAGGTCGAAGCTTGAAAAGACCGTCTCCATCGGAAGAGGCATATTGAACGGGAACCTCAACGACATGAAAGGCGACCATATGGGTCTGGAGAAAGAGTTGAAGGACCTTGAGACATTCAAGGGGAGCCACGACCTAGAAGACCTCAGAAAGATCGAAAAGGAAATGGAACAGTCTTCCCACAGGATACAGACGCTTGATGAGGAATTGGAGCACGGGATGGAGATATCCAACGATGTCCAAGAAAAAAAGGACAAGGCAAAAATAAAAATAAAGAAGATGATTGAGGGCTTTTATCCGGAAATTACGATAAATTTATAATCATATTTATAAATATATTATAATCGTGCTATAATAGTATGGAGGAATCTTATTGGCAATTTTTGGTGATAAGGACGAGAAACTAAAGATAAATAAATTATCTAAGGAAAACGCGGAGCTTAAGGAACAAATCTCGGAATATGAGAAGGTCTTCGGCAATTTTGAGGACATGAAGAAGGTCACTGACAGGGTAAGGGAAGAGAACAAGAGACTTCTCCAAAAACTTGAAGAGAACATAGAGGTGAAGGGAAAGCTTGAAAAGAGGCTGGAAGAACTCGGTGAGGCTGTCAACGCCAAGAAGGAGAACTTCCTGAGCAAGATCTTCGCCATGGAATCCAAGAGTGATGACATAGTGATCGGGAACAACGTCGAACTGTCGGGTGGCTTGAAATCCCCAAAGAACATCAAGATCGGCGACAATGTCATGATCAACGGCGTCGTGAACGGGAACGAGACCGTAAGCTTCGGGAACGGGGACCAGATCATTGGCAATGTCATGGCAGTAAAGGGTGTCAAGACGGGCAGCTCATGCAAATTCAACGGTGACATCAAGGCCAATGGAAGGATCGAGATAGGAGAGAACTGCGTTCTGAACAACGTCATCTCTGACACTGACATAGTCATAGGCAACGGCAGCAAGGTGAACAAGATATCATCGAAGGGGAACGTCTTCCTCAAGGACGGCGTCACTGTGGAAAATGGCATAGAGTACAAGGACGCCATAAACATAGGACAGAACGTCAGCATCGCCGGAGAGATAAAGACCTTGAAGGAGAAGTAGAAGACGGGCCTATGTCGGCACCTAATAACTGATGGGAGCCTCTGACTCGTCGTTGAACTTATTGTATGAGTAGACCTTGTCACCTTCATAGGCCAGTTCGTATTCGATAGGGTCCCTTATCTGGCAATAGTACGGATATATGTACCGGATGTCCCCCCTGTATATCCTTATCTCCCCTGAACGCGACAATATCACGAACTCTTCCGATTCAGGATCGAAAAATATTTTCTCAATCTCCTTGGGATCGACAGACCCTATCTGGGGGATATGTCTGAGGAGACGTGAACGATCGGCTCCCCTGCGAATGTCATAGAAAAGGAATCTGCATATTGCCACATCGGAGTAGTAATGGTCCCTGTCATTGTCATTGAGCAACAAGTTGTATCTCGGCCCGGCCGACTCGGATTCATTATCGTCGCTTTCATGCAAAGGTTTCCGATGAGCATAAAGCTCCTTGTTGGCCTTCATATGCTCTATTACCGATGAAACGTCATTGAGTATGGACGTATGTTTGTACGATAATGACATGAGAAAGAGAGGATGGAACACAATATTAGTCTTTCTGTTTTTCGTATGACATTTGATACCGTTTTTTACACATTCCATGGCAAAACAATAAAAAAGAATATGTCTAATCTTTGATTGGAGGATTCTAGAGGTTATCATCAAAGTTTCCGACTCTCAAGAATCCTCCTCCCAAATCCAGGATGAGTATGATGAAAAACGTCAAGGGCAGGGATTTTCTGAGCATAAGGGACTACACGCCCAAAGAGCTCAGCCATTATCTTGATACCGCAATGGACATGAAACAGGACCCCTCCATGTACGAAAACGCGCTTGAGGGAAAAAATCTCGCGATGATATTCCAAAAACCTTCCCTAAGGACCAGGATGTCCTTCGAGGTCGGGATGAACCAGCTTGGGGGTCAGGCGCAGTTCATCGGTCCAGACGAGATACAGTTAGGCAAGAGGGAGGCCGTCAAGGATGTCGCTGCGGTCCTCTCCAGATATGTGGACGGAATCATGGCCAGGGTGTTCGCCCATGACGATGTAATCGAACTTGCGGAGCATGCCGACATCCCTGTGATAAACGGCCTCTCAGACCTCCTGCACCCGTGTCAGGGGATGGCCGACTTCCTCACAATGTCGGAAAGGTTCGGCAGTCTGAAGGGACTCAAACTGTGTTACGTGGGCGATGGCAACAATGTCTGTCACAGTCTCATGTACGGTTCGGCAAAATTCGGTGCCGACATGACCGTCGCATGTCCAAAGGGTTATGAACCCAACATGGACATCTTGGACGATGTCTCGGGCATGGGGTTGAAAGTGCCACTGTTCAACGATCCCATGGAAGCGGCGGTGGATGCGGACGTGATCTATACTGACACGTGGGTATCCATGGGACAGGAAAAGGAAGGGAGTGTCAGGATAAACGACTTCTCGGGATTCCAAGTGAACAAGCAGTTGGTGGATGTTGCATCCGAGGATTGCATAGTGATGCACTGTCTCCCGGCCCATAGGAACGTCGAGATAAGCGACGAGGTAATGGATGGGCCCAGGTCCGCCATATTCGACCAGGCGGAGAACAGACTGCATGCCCAAAAGGCCATAATGGCCATGAACATCGGATAAGGTGCACGGTACTATATGTTCTTCCTGAGGGTCTCCAGCTCGGTCTCCAGATATTCAAGTATGTGGGTGGCCTGTTGGGACTCTTCCTTTGATATCATGTCATTCCTAACAAGATTGTAGAATACCTCCAACATGCCCGAGTATTTCTCATACAACGTGAAGTACTGATTCGGGCTTGCGGTCTTAAGGGTCTCTACGAAGAGGCGGAGATCGGTTATGTACTCGTTCCAGAAGGTCCTAATCCCAAGATACTCCTCCTTCTTCTTCTGCTCCTCCTGCACATGTTTCTTCCTGAGCTCCTTTTGTGACTTGCTCTTGATCTTCTCAAGCTTCTCCTTGCACCTGTAGAGGCTGTTCTTCACAGAGGCTATCTCGTTCTTATCCATCTTCTCCTCAAGTATCCTATATTCCTCTATCAGTTGCTTGTACTCGCCATATAACGTTTCGAAGTCGCTCTTCTCGGACCTGCCCAAGAAGTTCTTTATATGGAGCTCGATTACCTCGCATTCCTTCTTGGCGTTTATCTGGTTGGTCACTTCCCTGATACGTTTCTCGAACTCGGACAAACGCTTGGATACGACCATCTCGTAGGTCGGATTGCCCACAGGAAGCTTCTTCTTTCGTTCCAATAGCATGTTGTATTCGTACTGCGCCTTCTCATGGCCCTTCTCTATCTGCAGCTTGCTGTATCTCCTAAGGGCCTTGTCAACGTCTTGGAGATAGTCCTCAAGTACCTTCTTGTTGTCCGCCTTTGCCTTGGAGGACGAGATGGCATCGACCAATCTCTTGAAGTTGGCGATGTTGCCCTCTATCTTTTCCCTCAACTTGAACTCGGTGTTGTAAGGCAGGAGAAGAAAGGTCTTTTGTAGGAATTCCAACATCAGCTGGGAGTTCTCTATGTTCTGATTGATATAGGCGGAGGAATACCTCTTCAGGACGATCTCGGTCTTGTTGAGAAGGTCTTCTGCAAATTCGACCTCATCGGGCATTTTCTCCTCCTCTTCGACCGGTTGCGACGATTCTACGTTTTCCCCAGGCTCAACAGTTTCCTCAACCGCCTTTTCCGGGACGACGGATTCTTCACTGTCCGCCTTTGTCTTGGAGGCCGCGGGCTCTTCCGCATCAGGCTTTTCATCAACCTTTGTGAGGAGTTTTTCTCTCTCCTCTATCTGTTTTTGCTCCTCTTCAACGCTTTTCAGATAATTCCTAATGTTGTTGATCGTCTTTTCGGTCATCGAGGTCCACCTATCTCATTAACAACTGGTGATATTTTCTTACTAGCAATTTATATATAACTTTCGTTTTGTGAAAAAATGCTGGGAATTTGCCATAATACTCTAAAAAGTATCGTGGCAAGTATTAAATCATTGATTGACCATATCCCACTGATAACATGGAATTCGCCACAATATGCGACACCTTTGAAGACCTAGAGAGGACGAGCAGCAGGCTCGAGAAGACAGAGATGATATCAAAGCTGTTGAAAGGGGCTGCAAAGGAGGACCTTGAGATGATTATCAGGCTTCTCTTGGGCAGGGTATTCCCAAGTTGGAGCACATCGAAGATAGGGGTGGGTGAGAAACTGCTCATCAAGGCCACCTCGGACATATCAGGGATACCGGAAGGTGAGATAGTAGGGTATCTCAAGGAGACCGGAGACGTGGGGTTGTCGATAGAGCGCGCCATGGAGAACAAGAAACA
The DNA here is from genome assembly GCA_036733165.1 of Halobacteria archaeon. Lineage (GTDB taxonomy): Archaea > Methanobacteriota_B > Thermococci > Methanofastidiosales > NM3 > JAFGGT01. The sequence goes on from DAINBB010000007.1 coordinate 13,690, forward strand.
GGTGATGCTGGCAAGCAGGGACCTGGATCTCGTGGAGGTATACAATTCTCTTGTGAAGCTTTCGACGCTGGATGGGAAAAGGAGCCAGGACAGGAAGCTCAAGATCCTGGCCGGCATATTGACCAACGCATCCCCGAAGGAATCGAGGTACATATCAAGGACGGTTGTGGAAACGATGAGGACCGGTGTGGCAGAAGGCACAATAAGGGACTCGGTGGCTAAGGCGTTTGAAGTGCCCCCGTCAAAGGTTGAGAAGGCGTTCATGCTGTCAAACGATTTTGGTCTTGTGGCACTCAAGGCCTTTGAGGGAGAGAAGGCCCTTGATGAGGTCAGCCTCGAACTGTTCAGGCCCATAAAGATGATGTCGGCCCAGAAGGTCTCATCCGCAGAGGAGGGATTCAAGGTGGCTGGCAGGCCCTGTGCCCTGGAATACAAGTATGACGGATTCAGGATGCAGATCCACAAGCAGGGAGACAGGATATCCATATTCACCAGAAGGCTTGAGAATGTCACAGAACAATTCAAGGATGTGGTCGAGGCGGTCTCTTCCTGCTTGAGGGGCGACTGCATCGTAGAGGGGGAGACCATAGGGATATCCAGTGACGGGAAATGGTTGCCCTTCCAAAACATCTCACGAAGGATAAAGAGGAAGTACAACATAGACGAGGTCATAGAGAAGATCCCCGTGATGACCAATCTCTTCGATATCCTATTCCTTAACGGGGATGTGTTGATAGACAGGCCCTTTGCTGAGAGACGGGAACTGCTGGAATCTATAGTCACACCTGACAATAAGAGATTATCCATATCAAGGATGATACATGCCAAGGAGGGACACGAGGTAGAGGAGTTCTTCAAGGAATCGATCGAGAAGGGGAACGAAGGCGTCATGATAAAGAATCTCACAAGCCCATATGTTCCGGGCCTCAGGGTCGGGAACATGCTCAAACTGAAATCCGTGCTCGAGAGCCTGGACTGCATAGTCACGGCCGCGGAGTGGGGCAGTGGCAGGAGGGCAAGGCATATGGGGACGTTCTATATATCAATACTTGACGAGAACGGCGAGCCCGCAAGGATAGGGAAGGTGGCGACAGGCATCACAGACGAGATGCTTGATTCACTAACTGAGAGGCTTAGACCCCTCATAATCAGTGAAGAGGGGACCTTGGTGAATCTCAGGCCTGAGCTTGTGATAGAGGTAGCATACGAGGAGATACAGAAAAGCCCCACCTATGAGAGCGGATTCGCACTGAGGTTCCCGCGGCTCATTCGCCTAAGGGACGATAAGGGGCCCGGGGATGCGGACACCATAGAGAGGGTATATGACATATATGAGAAGGACGGGGCGTTCTGATCAATATGGCTCAGTGACCTCGTAGTTGTTTATATTGTCATAGAACAATATCTTTTTGCCGAATACAAGGTCCTGGGCGTCGAATATGTTCTTTATATACTCGAGATTGGAGAACGTCCTGGAGATGTGGTATGGTATTATTATCGTCTCCGGAAGAAGCTCCTTGAGGGCGATGAGGTCGTTTACGTGAGTATGCATCCTCTCGCATGTGAGCGCATAGTTCTCGTCCTTGAAGTACCTGCACTCTGAGACCAGGACGTTGGGTTTCCTGGACAGGATGGCCTCCCTGTTTTCCTCATCGGACCCAAGCCAGTCGCCGGTCACAAAGATGGTGAAGTCCACCAGCTCGTTCTTTATGAAGATGGCGTTGTTTGGGATCGAGTGCTTGAGCCTCACGGCCTCTATGGTCGTGTTGTTGATGTATATCTTCTCTCCCTCGTTGACGGGGATGAGCAGCCTCTTGCCCTTGGAATGGTATTGGTACAGGCTCTTGTGGATCTCAAAGACATCCTGGTCCCCCTCCACGGGAGTGCGGTCCTCAGGTGTGAAGATGATGATCTTTTCGTTCTGTTTCAGAAGGAAGTCCGCCCCGCCGGCCACCGAGGACCGTATATGGTCAAAGTGAAAGTGGGTCAGCCAGTGTATGTACTTGTCGAATCTGCTTGAACATGCGCCGTCTATGCTGAAATACTTGTCTAAAATACGAATCTTTACATTTGGGTGATAGGGAGCGTGAAACTCTATCTTAGCTATGCTCCCGCCTGACTTGTCGGTCATGAACTAACCTTCAATCCCCTTCAGGGGTATAAAAATATGATAGAGAGGGGCCTACGCCATCTTCTCTATAACTATCTTGGACTTTACTGGAAGTTTGTAACCAGCCTTTCTCAGGCTTTCCTTTGCCTTGAGAACATGCTCCTGGTTCACATATGCCGTTATGACCTTTTGTCCCCTCTTGCACCTGGCGGCGAGCCCTACGGTCTTGCCAAATGAAAGTCTCATTCCATTTCCGTACCTGTCGGCCTTGTTGCCTGTGGCCATCGCGTTCATTCTCAGAATCTGATGGGGATATGTCCTAATCTTGAGATGGAACATGTTCCTTCCTATGACCTTCTCCAAATGCCTGTTGGATACAACCCTTGATGCCTCCAGGCAGTTGTGTCTCAACTGAACATCATCCTCAATTACAAGATGAATGGCATGCGAAAACTTTTTGTCCTTTGCGCCCATGTCGAAATGCACTACCTTGCATCCTGGGACGCTTCTCACATATTCCTTCCTTGTGTATGAAGGACCCATGACCTTCCTGTCAATCTTACCGGGTCTCAATGAAGCCATGATAATCACCTATATTTCCATGAATTTCTGAAGTTAATATTTAAATCTTGTGGTATGGGCCCCTTAATGCCCTATCTGTCCAGACACTGACTGGCCTTGACAGGGCTCATCTGTCGAACATGTACAGAACGGCGGTGCCGTGGACGAGGGGATCTGTCCCCCCAGTTCCACATAATGAATCATGTTCCATTGACGGACAAAGAGAGTCATTGACAGTGGCTCAGCATTATTATTTATATACAAACATGGAACAGTATGGCCATTGGAGCGAAGGCCGTCCATGACTTTCCATATAATTCCAATACACACCTTTGACAGGGCAGGCGTATGATGTGGCCTCGGACTCAAAGGCGCCATGGAACGCCAGAACATGTTCTTATAGGGGCCACTAGGCATGATGTATGGGCTGTCAAAGGGGGGCCAATGTCCCTCGGCGTGCTACCGTCAAACATCCATTTTTAAAAATACAACCCGGGATAAACTACACAGAATACCCGACGGAGCTAGCATAGACGACGCCCTCCTTAACACCGTCAACGCCAAGAATATCGTTGACCTCATCGTCATAGAAGGCACCTATCTGACATGTTCCAAGGCCCATTCCAGATGCGGCAAGGCATAGATTGCCTGCCATGTGTCCGGCATCCAGGTAGATATACCTGTAGGCCCTCTGTTTGTACTTCCATTTCGATCTCTCGAATATTGCGCTCCACACGAAGATCGCTTGCGCCTTTTCACACATGGACTGGTCAAGAAAGGCCCTTGCAAGCTTCTTGCCAACATTGCCCTCCCTTACCAATTCAAGTGTATGGTCCATCACAGAATAGTGGTACAGGCCCGCCGCCATATTCTCGACCCTGTTTGCTGCCACATAGGTCTCTATGGGATACAGGGCCCCTGCGGAAGGTGCGTTCCTGAAGGCATAGCCGTGCTCTATTCTCCGTATGCCAGCCGAGGCCCACAGGAGTGTGGACAACTCATCCGCCCTCAACGGATCCTCGGAATATCTTCTGACACTGCACCTATTCGAAATGCTATCCAAGACCGATTCGCTAGACATTTTAAAATTCTTAGGCAATTCGATCTTATCGGTCTTATCATAGATCTTGTATATGTCAGGTTTGTGTGCATAGTCCAAAGGTTCTGACGCCATCTCATCCCTTATGTATTTGGTTCCGGACTGGAACCTATCCCCTACCTTGGTAGGCATGGATATACATTGTCGTTGGACACTAATATAACTTCTGTAAGGGAGATAATGTTTGTGACATTTTGCGTATGATGGAGACCGATATGGCATTGAAATACTTTTAGTATCCAGTCATGTTTTTGATTCAGAACGTGATTATGTCATACCCCTCTTCAATATACCGAGCCATGGAAGGGTGACCCATCATCTCATCGCAAAGGGGGATCTTGAGTGATGTTGCGTTTTCATAACTTCCCATCTTGAAGGAACATATACTGCAGGCACAGTCCAGGACCCCTATCTCCTTGACCTTTTGGTATAGCTCCGTCAACAGGCCATTTTCATCTTCGAAGGTCTTGATCAGTCTTGTAGCGCTGCCCTCGATGATGAGCCTGACATCGTGTCCCCTCTTATTCATGTCAATGGCGTTCATCATGGCATGGGCAAAACACGTCGATTCGCCATTGAACGCGAATATCGCTATCTTTTTTGACATCATACCACCTGGTGGAAGATGTATGTCAAAAAATAACTATCTTTCCTCAAGCGAGCTCAGTATCTTACGGATTATGCCCTTCAGTGTGTAAGCTTCCCTGGAGGAGATGAACGACCGTGATATGACCCTCCTGAAGACGAGCTTGAAGTTGCGTTGCCTGTATGCCCTATGCTCCAAGGAATCTACAATGGTGTTGAAGTCATCGAAAAGCATGTCCTTCTCATACCGCGTGGCCCCCTTAAGCTTTATTGGCCTCTTTTCTATAGAGGGATGCTTGTACAGCTCATGGAACAGTATGGCGGCCGCATGGGATATGTTCATCGCAGGATACGCAACATCAGTAGGGATGCTTACCAGCATGTCCGTCTTGGAGATCTCCTCATTTGTCAGGCCTGTGGACTCCCTTCCAAATATGATCCCTATGCTCGAGTCTATGTCTATCGCCCCCACTATGTCAGATGGGAGCAATGATATCCTGTTTATGTTGTATTCGTCGCCCGCCTCGCTGGACGTGGATATGGAAACGTCCACCATTCCCAGCGCCTTCTCAAATGAATCCAACACTACAGAACTGTCCAGAAGATGCGCGGCGTTGCAGGCCATCATGTAGGCCTCGTCGTTCAAAGCGGGGGGATTCACAAGTATCAAAGGGCCCTTGATGCCAAAGTTCATCATGAGGCGGGCTATGGAACCGATGTTGCCCGGGGACTCGGGTTCGACCAGAATACAAGATATCATGGGTACATTTCCTATTGTGTTATCAACTATAGAGTTCACACGATAATAAATATATATCATACGGTAAGAATGATAATTCGATGCCCAAGACCTTCACTATAGTAGGGATAGATCCAGGTACCACGGTTGGAATTTCTGTGCTGGACCTCAATGGGAATCTCATCCTGACCATGTCCTCAAAGGATATGTCAGTGAACGACATAATAGAGAAAATACTTGATTCGGGGATACCGTCCATCGTTGCCACAGACGTCAGTAGCGCCCCTCAGACTGTTGAAAAGATAGCCGTGTCCATGGGTGCTAAGCTGTTTTACCCCGCCGCGTCCATATCGGTCAGGGAAAAGAACGAGATTGCAAAGATGTACCCTTCGGTAAAAAACGCCCATGAGAGGGATTCGCTCTCCGCCGCCTTAAAAGCCTACCAGTACTATGTCAACAAGTTCGAGAACATAGACTCAAGGCTTAGGGAACTTGGCCTCATGGGAATATCCGGTGAGGTCAAGACCATGGTCGTGAAAGGACATAGCGTGAACAGCGCCATAGACCTTTTGACATATGAGAGAAGCACTGCGGGGGACAAGGGCGTTGCGAGGGAGGAAAGGCCAAAGAGGATGGTGGACGACAAGGACCTTTCGATCCAAGAGCTCCAGATAAGGATATCCAACCAGAGGTCGTACATCGATGACCTTTCAAAGCAGATGGCGGCACAACGGAGGGAGATAAACAGGCTAAGGTCCAATATAGAACAATATGATATGGATGCGGCCATCAATGCCAAGAGGTCCAAGGGCGTCATGTCAAAGAACAAGGTGATCAAGAAACAGCAGGTCCAGATACTTGAGCTCAAGGAGAGGAACGCCCAACTTGAGAAGACCTTGGACGAGACAAGGGAGATAAGGTCTCTCGACCTCAATGAGAAGGTGATGGTGTGCAAGTACCTGGCTCAATACACCAAATCCGCGATACTGGAACTGGACGGCAGATTCAGGATAAGGAAGGGCGACATCATATACATCAATGACTGTTCCGGAGGCGGGACCGCAACATCGCAGCTCCTTTGCGAAAAGGAAATAAAGGCCGTGATTTACTGCAAGGGCATGAGCCATTCCGCGAAGTCGTTGCTAGAGAAATGCGAAGTGGCCCTCATAAACAACGAAAAGGTTCCTGTAAAGGTGCATGAGGACTTGGCCATAGTGGACAGGGACGCTTTCGAAAGGGAATATGTCTCATGGAAAGAATATAACAGGATGAACAAGAAAAAAGAGGTCCATGATTGGTTGGATGGCATGATAAGTCAATATAGGTATGAAAGAAGAAAAAAGACAAAATAAATATTACATGGATTATCCTTAAGGATCAGTTTTCCCATTCCATTGAACAGTTTCCACACAAGTGAGGACCGTCATGCCCCTTTGGTCTGACACACTTGCCAAAGCACTTGTGTTGTAGATTACAGTTTTCCATTTATTTTTTCCTCCTTGTTTACTTTTTGCAAAGTAATGTTATAAGTTATGTGTGAATAAAGATATTCAAATAATGACAATAAATGTCGGATACGATGCTTCCTTTATTCACCCCAACTATCTGCCAAATGCAAATAAAACTTATGAAAATAAAAACCTAACGGAACAATAATCAATAAATTATTAAATAAAATGATTTTTTTTATTAGATAGCAAAGGGGCGAAATAAACCTGAGGATGACATTATGGCGGAAGAGGAATATGAGCTCTACAAGTTGATCAAGGATCCGTTCAAGAGCGATGAGGAAAGGATTGCCGCATTGAACATACTATTGGGAATGGGCACGGAGGATGCCGAAAAGACCTTGATAAACCTTGCCAATGACGGTTATCTTAAGTTCGAGCTTAGGAACAAGGCGCTTGAATACTGCTTCAAGTTCGACAGGGGCAGATACAGACCCAAGGGCATTTCCAAAAAGTAATAAATATACCATCTTCCAATAAGGCATATGCCTTTCCAGAAGAGAACTGTCGGACTATTGATAGTGTCATTCATGTTGCTGATGACAATGATATCTCTCTATTATGGGAATTTTCAAAATCTATTCTTCGTGTTCCTGCTAATGTACCTTATCATGTCATCCCTGTTCCTAAAACCAAGACGGGAACGGCAAAGGGTGCCGGAAGGTAAGAAGGACTCATGGAGCTCATTCGACATCGAAGATGAAGATATGCCAGACATGCAGGAAGATGCGGCGGAAGATGAAGCATCAAGGTTCCTGAGGGAACTGTATTATGGCAAGGGCGAAGAGACTCCCGCATATGTAGACGGCGGAGAACGCGACAGATCCGCTACGGAAAGGGATGAAGGGACGTATGCCAAGACAAAGATGAAGGACTGGGGAACCATACTATACGAAAAGATAAATGAAAGCTCGAAGAAGACAAAAAGGGTCGAAAAGGCAGAAGACAATTATGAAGGCGAGTACATCAAGAGGGCCGAGAAGGAAGTGGACCCTTGGGAACTTTTCAAATCGTCTTTCAAGCTAAATAGGCAAGAGCGATCAGGGTAGGAATCGCGCCGCTTGCCCTAATTGAGGCCCGGCCCAGACAAAGCTTTTAAAATGTATAATATTTAGTTTATTTATAGGCCAATAGCCATATGGGCTTATTGTTAGCGAGGAATTAATATGAATCCTATATTCAAGAAGATAGTTGTTCCCATAGATGGGTCCGACGCATCCATCAATGCTGCCAAGAAGGCCATAGAACTGTCCAAGAACCTTCAAGCAAAGATAATTGTAGTACATGTCATCAACACCTTCGATATCGGAAAATACGTTGAGATCAGCCATGAAAAAGAGGATGTGGTGAAAAAGGAGCTCCAGGACTATGGTTTCAAGTACCTTGAACATGTCAAGAGCCTTGCAAATAGGTCCGAAGTACCTGTAGAGATCGTTCTGGTCGAGGGCATACCGGCAGAAAAGATAGTTGAGACCGCCAAGAAGTCGAACGCAGACCTCATAGTCATAGGCAGCAGGGGCGGCACGGAATACAGGAAGAGGATCCTCGGCAGCACGACAGACAGGGTCATAAGATGGTCGGGGGACATACCAGTATTGGTCTATTAGGTATTACCATGGAGAAAGAGGAATTATTGATAGGCATAGTGCCGGTGGGCGATCTTGGATGGCAATTTCTCGATGAGATAATGATAGGTGTCAGGAACGTTCTCAAAGATACATTCAAGAATGGTAAATATAGGAAGGTCCTCTGCAAGCCCATAACTCCAAGGCCCACCGTCATGCCCCCTTCAGCCTATGACAGCAGATTGGGAAAATACAACATAGATCCCTTCTTCAGCTGGGGGCTTGAGCAGAAGTACAAGGCAGACCGCAAACTCGCCCAAAGCGGCAGGAAGATCGACAAGACCCTTGTCATAACCAATGTGCAGCTGTTCAGTTATGTCAACAACTGTAGTGTCTTTGGCGAAGCCGACACAGATTATGATATCGCTGTTGTCTCCATCAATCAGCTTGAGAAGAGTGCCAGCCTGGAGCTTATAAAAGAGAGAACCATCAAGGAGTGCGCGCATGAATTGGGGCATACCTTGGGCCTTAGGCACTGCAACGACAAGAAATGCGTGATGAGGCAGTCTGTGGACGTCTATGATGTCGACTCAAAGAACAAGTTCTTTTGCGATGAATGTAAAAACATATTGAGGTCTATCCAGTTCTCCAAGGAGTATAGGTCCTGGAAAGGCCCTTGATGGTGTTATGTTGAATCTTTTCTATCCCAACAAGAGGACATTTCCATCGATTTCCTGCACTGGGACATGGTGCGGGCTGATGTGTGGGCACTGCAAGGGATTCTACCTTGGCAACATGCTGGACGCGTCCGGGGGAAGGATGTTCCAGATCTGTCAAGAGGCCAAATCGAGTGGTGCCCTGGGAGCGCTCCTATCGGGGGGCAGCGACCAGTATGGGAGGGTGCCGTTTGACAACAGGGACCTTGAGAGGTGCCTAGACATGGCGAGATTCAAGGTGAATCTACACATAGGGCTCATAGACCGTCTTCCGGCAACGTATCTCTCCGCCAAGCTGATATCCGTGGACATACCCTCGTCCGACAGGGTCGTGAGCGATGTCTATGGTATCAAGGGCAAGGGCCGCAACGACTATTTCCATATGTTGGACCTCCTTGAGGATGAGGGAATAAGATACGTGCCACATATGTGCGTCGGCCTCGAAAACGGTGTCGTTGGGGGTGAGTTCCGGACATTGGAGATGCTGGAGAGCTATTCGTTCGAACAATTGGTCATACTCTCCATGAAACGTACGCCGCGGGCGGACATGACGAAAAAACAAATCAATATTGGAGATTATGAAAAAGTATTAAAAATGGCCCGTGATAAATTTAAGTATCTTTGTTTGGGATGTATGAGGGACAAAGACCAGGGAAAGGAGAAGCTTTGGCATTATTTTGATAAAATAGCTTGGCCATCCAAAATAATCAAAGACGAATTGAAAGAGAACGGGATTGCTTTCAAAAAATGTGATACCTGTTGTTCGGTGTAGTCATGGATATTAGAGTATCATTTGGTAGCGAAGCCAAGTTAGGTCTCCGAAAGATCAGGACACTTGCCCCAACTGAGACGATATACCTGTTGACACGGGGCATCTGCCACGCATCCTGCGAGTTCTGCTCGCAGGCGAAGAACTCGGAGTCAAGTGTTCTCTCCAGGGTAAGATGGAACGTATGGGAACTCGACAAGATCCTGCCATTGTTAAAGGGCAGGGAAAGGGTCTGCATACAGTGCCTGAACTTTCCCGGCATTTTCGACGATCTCATGGAGATGGTTAAGAAGATAAAGTCACCCTTATCGGTGTCTGCGCAACCTTTCACCCTTGAGGAGATGCATGACCTTTCCAAATATGTGGACAGGATCAGCATCAGCCTTGATTGTCTTACGAAGGACCTTTTCAGCAAATACAAGAGCTATTACGATTGGGACCTTCACTGGACGCGGTTGAAGAGGGCGGTGGAGATATTTGGAAGGGACAATGTAATATCCCACGTGATAGTAGGGCTGGGCGAGACCGAAAGGGAGGCCGTCAATACCATGCAAGAACTCTTTGACATTGGCGCGATGCCTTCCCTGTTCGCATTTACGCCCATAAAGGGCACAAAATTGGAAAACAGGCCCCAGCCGGACCTGGGAACCTACAGGAGGCTCCAGATAGCCAGATGCCTTCTTTCAAAGGGATCGATAATGCCTGAGGAGATCACCTATGATGGCGGCAAGATATCCTCCTTCGGGGATGTCCTAGGCGAGGTAGATACCCGTGCATTCCAGACCTGGGGGTGCCCACATTGCAACAGGCCATACTTCAACGAGGTGCCCGGAAAGACCATCTACAACTACCCCAATGACATCGACCAAGCCAAACTGCCAGAGCTTATCTCCGAAGCCCAATTAAAGGACAATGACAAGTGGTGACATTGGACATCTTACCTTTCCGAAGAGAGAAGGCTGCTCTTTGTATGGGCATGGACGAGGCGCTTTTGGAATCGAGGGCAAGGAACGACATACCTGACACCCTGAGATTCTTCCAGTTCGAACCCTCCACTGTCTCGATCGGTTATTTCCAAAGCATTTCCGACCAGGTGAATCTCAAGACCTGCAACGAGAGGGGAATTGATGTTGTGAGGAGGATGACCGGGGGGGGCAGCGTCTTCCACGACAACCATGGCGAGATAACCTATTCCGTTGTGATGGACGCCAATGGGGGCCTATCTGATTTTGAAAAGTCCTATGGGGTTATATGTCAGGGAATAGTCGAGGCATTGGGCGTGCTGGGTCTTGAGGCCGAGTTCAGACCGGTCAACGATGTCCTGGTAAACGGCAGGAAGATATCCGGTTCCGCCCAGACAAGGAGAGGGGGGGCAATACTCCAGCATGGGACTCTGATGTATGACACAGATTTGGAGACGTTGTCCGAAATACTCTACGTGTCGAAAGAGAAACTGTCTGACAAATACGTTCAGTCTGTCAGAAAGAGGGTCACGACAGTAAGGGAGGAGGTCGGGCGAGCCGACTTCGACGAGGCCCTTGGGGCCCTAAGGGAAGGATTCACAAAGGTCTTCGGAGACCTGAACGATGCCATGCCAAGCGATGACCTGATCGGAAGATCCCAACGCCTGGCCAGGGAGAAATACATGGACCACGATCGTCTATTTCTCAGATAAGTAAAACAAACGCTTAAATTTGACTATACACAATATAGTTTGGTGATAGGTTGACTGATGTTTATGTTGAAAAACTTGCCAAGGTCGTGACAAACTATTCCTTGGGCGTGAAAGAGGACAACGAAGTGGTCATCCTTGGAGAGGTCGTTGCGGAACCACTTATGTTGGAAATGTACAAGGAGATGATTCTCAAAGGGGCACATCCCACCCTGTTCCCTACTTTCAGCCATTCCAAGGAAGTGTTCTTCAAGTATGCAAACGATGGACAGATATCGCATGCAAGCTACTTATTGAAAAAGGTATTCGAGAAGACCGACATGATAGCCAACATCCTGTCCGGCATCAACACCAAACAGCTTTCAAACGTCGACCCCGAGAAGATAGCCAACGAACAGAGGTCGAGGAAAGAGATCTACAAGATCAGGATGGAGAGGGAGACCAGGGGCGAACTTAAATGGAACATCACAGCGTACCCCACGAACGGTATGGCGCAGGAAGCCTCCATGTCACTGGGCGATTATCGTGATTTTGTCTTCAAGGCCTGCCACCTTGACAAGGACGACCCGGTGGCCGAATGGCAAATGATATCAGAGGTCCAGCAAAAGTACTGCGACTATCTTATGAAACATGATGAGTTCAGATTCGTAGGAAAGGACACCGACCTCTCGCTCTCATGCAAGGGGAGGAACTGGATCAATTCCAACGGCAAAAAGAACTTCCCTGATGGCGAAGTCTTCACAGGGCCCGTCGAAAAAAGCGTTAACGGAAAGATAAGATTCACCTACCCGCTGATATATCTTGGAAACGAGATAGAGGACGTAAGGCTCGAATTCCAGGAAGGTGAGGTTGTCAGCTTCAGCGCCAGGAAAGGTGAGGGCCTGCTGGCCAAGATAATCGAGCTAGACGAAGGATCGAAAGGGGTGGGCGAGATCGCATTGGGGACAAACTATGGAATCAAGCGATTCACCAAGAACATGCTGTTCGACGAGAAGATGGGGGGCACCATGCACTTGGCCCTTGGTAGGTCGATCCCAGAGAGTGGCGGCACGAACATATCCTCCATACACCTTGACATATTGAAGGACATGACGGAAGGCGGGGCGGTCTATGCCGATGGAGAGATGTTCTACAAGGACGGAAGGTTCCTGATCTAACCTTCTATGGCCCTTATGTATGACCTGGCCCTTCCTGCCGTGTTGCCCTTTCCCATGGCCGTGGCTATCCTTTCAACAGCCTCCAGCTTGTGCACGATCTGATCAAGGTATGAGAACACATCGCCGGAATACAGCAATAGATCATACTCCCTAGAGAAATGATTGAATATCTGCTTTGGGCTGAGTCCTGAAGTCCTGAGGTCCAGCATCATCCTCGAGATCTTCTGCGGAGGGTGTTCGCAGTACGGCACCCCACAATCGCAAGAAAAGAACTCCATCACTATCTTGAGGACTATCTCCCTTGCGCCCAGGGGTAGCTTAGATACCGCATCGGCGTTCTCGATCTTTTCCAGGACCTCTCCTGAGAACAGTCTCACGGAGTTCGTGTCCATCATCGATTGCAACGAACTGGAAATGTAAACGTTCTCGAAGGGGAGTATGCGGATGGAGGTCTCCAACGGGTCCCTCCTAATGGATTTGACTATCCGTATGGAATCCTTGATGGACAGGAAACTGTTCGATACCGCCCTTCCCAGCGGCGTGACCTTTCCATTTCTTAAAAATCCGTTCTCTGAGAGCTTGTCGCTGTTTTTTATCGGCAGGGGCCAAAGCGAGTTTTTATTGTACTCTGATATGTCCCTCTTCCCGACGGCATAACAGGCAAGGAGCTCTTCCAGCTCCTGGTCCTCATCAAGAAATACGTCGACAGGCTCTATCTCACCCTCCAGGAGATCGAACGCCATCTTGTCCTCGGATGTGTTCCTGATCTTTTTGAGTGGATCGACCAGCAAGAAGACCTTGCCAATCTCATGGTAACCGGGCCTTCCCGCCCTACCGAGCATCTGGTGGAACTCCCCCACCGTGAGAGGTTCCGCGCCCATGAAGAGAGATTCCATTACGACGACAGAGGATGGGAAGTCCACACCGGCCGAAAGCGCGGCTGTGGTGACGACACACTGTATCTTCTGCTGCCAGTAGTTCTTCTCGATCCTTCTCCTTTCAGTATATGAAAGTCCGGAGTGATACGCAGACGCCCTTATGCCCTTGCTGGCAAGGTACTGGGATATCTGGCTGCACTTGAGTCTTGAATTGGTGAACACCATCGTCTGTCCATGATACCCTGTCTTGGAGAAGTTCCCCCATTCCTTCTCGACGATCCTGCGTATCAGTGCCCTCTTCCTGCCGTCGTCCTTGAAAATCAGGTGTCTTTCCAAGGGAATAGGCCTCTTGTCATACAGGATGCACTCAAGGCCGAGGTCCTCCGCAAGCTCGTCCGGATTGCCTATCGTGGCCGAGAGGCATACCATCTGCGCCCCTGGATGCAGGGTCTTCAATCTTGTTATGAGCCCTGATAATCTGTAACCCCTCTCCGGGTCCGAGAGCATGTGCACCTCATCGATGACCACGCAGCCGATGTCCCCAATGTCCATGCCCGACCTGAGAAGAAAGTCCAATCCCTCGTATGTGCCCACGATGACATCTGCGCCGATATCCGAATCGATGACCACAAGGTCCTCCTTCGTCTTGATCCTCGACATGCCTACACGTATGGACACCTTGAACCTTCTGGGCATCCGCTTCCTGAAGTCCTCGTACTTCTGATTGGCCAATGCGACCAATGGCGTCAGGTATATGAACTTCTTTCCATTCTCAAGCGCCCTTAGGCCCGCCATCTCCGCCACGAGGGTCTTGCCGGATGCCGTGGCGCTTGATATGAGTATCCCCTTTCCTTCCAGCAATCCCCTTTTCAATGCCATCGTCTGGACAGGAAGGAATGACCTGATGTTCATCTTTGAGAGATACTCCATGATCATGGAGCCGAGATCGAACCTTTCCACAGGGATCTTCGCGCCGTCCTTGTCGGCCGCCACACGGTCCAACATCGTTATCCGTGGGTCCTTGATGGGATCCATGTTTGGATCGAACATCTCCATGACCCGGTCCACGTCCCTGACCCGCTTGAGGATCTCCAGTATCTTGTCGGAGAACCGGATGTTCCTGAACTTCATCTCCCTCTCGATCTCCTTCTTTGCGCATGTCAGACATATCTTATCGTCATGGTACAGGAGAAATCTGCTGGTAGTTCCCGTGAGAAAACCATCGATGGCGCAGAATCTGCAAAGGTCTATGAGATACACTTCAGTGCCGACCTTCTTGAAGAAGTCCACAAGTTCCCTCTGAATCCTTGATGTCTCGTCGTCCTTGGAGATGTAGACTATGTTGTCCTTTATCATTTCATGGGCGACCTTGGGTTGGAACATTTCCTCATCGGTCCTGAACTTGGTTATCCTCAATCGCCCGCCGTCCCTGACAAAGTCTATGTAATATTTCTTGGGCCTTACACGATTCAGCTTCTTGACCCCTCTGACAAGATTGACCTCTATGGAGAGATCCTTGCCCTTTATCTTGCGGATGACGAGCATGTGACCAAACATATAAATTTGATGATATATTATAAACATTGGGGAAATATATTGGATTTTTCTACAGAGCTTGAAAAGGCGCTTGGTAAGGAAAAGGTAACTTCCAACATAATAGACATGTTCCCATACAGCAGGGACTGGTCCCCGATGTTCTTCGAGAAGGATTACCTCCCAGATGTGGTGTGCATCCCCTCTGACACCCTTGACGTGATGAAGGCGGTTAAGTTGGCAAGCAGGCGCAAGGTGCCCATAGTCCCTTGGGGTGGGGGGACCGGAATGGGAGGGGACAACCTCGCAGTCAAGGGAGGAATGGTCATTGCCACCAGGTCCATGTCAAAGATACTGGAGCTAGACGAGGACAATCGCACGCTCACGGTCCAGGCAGGAGCCACTATCCAGAGTATAAACGACTATCTGAAACCCTTCGGTCTGTGGTTCCCTCACGACCCGGAGTCCAAACCCACATCGACCATCGGTGCGGCCATTATGTGCGACAACGACGGCACCTTCGGCATAAAATACGGCGGAATGGTGGATTACGTGCTGAACTGTGTGGTGGTCCTCCCAAACGGGGAAAAGATAAGACTTGGCCAGAGAAAGGCCGCAAGCACCTCATCGGGTTATAAACTGATGTGGTTGATGATAGGGTCCGAAGGGACGCTGGGCCTAGTGACCGAGGTGACTGTCAGGGTGTTTCCAAGGCCTGCCCACAGAGAGGTCATGCTCTGGTTGACAAAGGATATGAAAGAGGGCATGACCGCCCTATACAACATACACAGGTCAGGGATATGGCTGGAGTCTGCGCACATCAACGATGGACACAGGCTTGATTACTACACGCACGCATACAGGGAGAGGACCGGCAGGGCGGCAGAGATACCCGAGGGGTACGATTCCCTGTTGGCACTCACCGTGGCCGGTGATGAGGATGTCGTGGAGTTCTCAGTGAACAAGATATCGGACATCATGGAGGGGATGGGCATAAAGTTGTTCGAGAACGACGAGATAGTCAACGGATGGTGGGCATCCAAGCACACCCTGCAATGGGAGAAGAACAAATGGCCATCCGGCCAAAGGACCGCCAAGTTCGGTGCCGCTGACGTGGCGGTTCCCCCGGGAAGGATCAATGACATCTACGATGCATACCTGCATTATACGGAAAAATACAACATCAAAAAGGTCGGGACCGCAGTATACAATTCGCGCCCCCACATCTCCCCGTCAATAAGCTTTGCCGTGTATGTGGACGACCATGATAAAGAGCAGGTCAAGAACTTCTTCAGGTTCGTTGCTGACATGTCAAAAGAGGCTTTGAGGATGGAGGGCACGATGTCATCATACATAGGTGACGGCATCAGATTGAGAAGATTGACCCGGTTGGAGCATGGAAAGAGCCTGGGGCTGATGTGGGAAATAAAGAAGTTGATCGACCCTGACCTTATCATGAACCCCGGAAAGATATTTCCAAAGGAATACGATCCCACCGACTATGAGGTGTGAGCATGGAAAAAAAACTGCATATCGAAAGATACAGGGATGACATATATACCTGTATCAGATCGAGGTGCGGTTTCTGCTTTTCCAATTGTCCGTTGTTCCTTTCAACAGGTCTCGAGACGTATACCTCCAGGGGAAAGTCCATGATCATGAAGGCATTTCTCGAGGAAAAGGTAGATCTCTCCAAGGAATTGGCAGAGAGATTCGGACAATGCACCAACTGCGGTTTTTGCACCACCAACTGCGATGTTGACAGGCCTGACATCTTCAATGCGTTCAAGGCAGACCTCATACAATCTGGCCATATTATAGAAAAGCATGAATCAATATGCAAGCTGGTCATGGAATGTGACAATCCATATGGGGTGGGTGATGATGGGTCGATTCCGCAGAAATTCGCCAAGAAGAGCAGACATGGCTCAAAGGTGTTGCTCTACGACGGGTGCACCGCCAGGTACCGTGAAAGGAGGATATTGCACGCCATGATGGACATCATGGACGAGTTCTCCCTGCTAGAGCGGCCTGTGTGTTGCGGTTCGGTCCTTCTTAGGACGGGAAATCTGGACGATGCCCGACAACAGGCGCTGAGGCTCGGTGAGATATTGAACAGGTACGAGACCGTTGTCACCCCGTGTGCCGGATGCTACAACATGTTCGTGGAACAGTATCCCAAGATGGAGATAGACATCAGGCCAGAGATATTGCATAGCACCCAATACATTGCAAGACTCCTTGAAACGGGAAAACTGCATCTCTCAAAGATAGGCACTGACATCAAGGCGACATACCACGACCCATGCCATATCGGGAGAAGGATCGGAATCTTCGAGGAACCCAGGGTTATCATCAAGGCAATGGGGTTTGAACTGGCGGAGATGGGGAGAAACAGGAAGGATGCGCTATGTTGCGGGGCGGGAGGAGGTTACAAGTCATTGTCCAATGAGAAGGCCTCCAACATAGCGAGGATCAGGGCGGAGGAAGCCATGTCCACGGGCGCGGAACTCCTGATCACTGCATGTCCATTCTGTGTAAGGAATCTAAGGGACGGTGGCGCATCGGACCTTGAAGTTGTCGACATTGTGGAACTTGTGGCCCAGGCAAGGTACTATCCAGACCAGGTATAAATACCGAGCAAACCTTATTAATATCGCGCGCATATGTCTTTATGAGGGAGAGTATTGCGAAAAACGTTCCTAGTGATGGTATTTGCAGCCCTACTTCTAATCCCAATAGGTTTTTCCAGTTCCCAGGATAGCAGTGAGATATATGTTCTGGAGATAAAGGACGAGATAACCAAGGCGTCCGAGAACGTTATAATCGATGCCATAGAAAAGGCCAACAATGAAGGGGCATATGCATTCATCCTCGCCATCAACACCCCGGGAGGGCGGAGCGACTCCACGTTCAACATTGTCGAGACCATGCAAGCATCACACATACCCATCATATTCTATTCCTATCCGAAAGGGGCAATAGCCGCATCGGCGGGCACATATATCGCAATGGCCAGCAACATCGTCGCCATGGCGCCGCTCACATCCATAGGTGCGGCAGAGCCCATATACGGTTATGACCCCACGACTGGGGAGGCCATAGAGACGTCCCAGAAGGTGAGGGAGTACTATACTGCGGTCATGAGGTCCTACGCAGAGGGGACCGGGAGGGACACGGAAGTGGCAGGGAGATTTGTGAGCGAAAATCTCAGCCTGACCCCGGAAGAGGCGCTGGAGCTGGGAATGTGCGAAGTTGTCGCTGAGTCCTATGATGAGCTATTGGATGCCCTTGACGGAATGGAGATAAAGGGTACGGTGAACGGCGAGAAGATGGTGCTCGAGACGGACGGTGTCTCGCTGAACTTCATCAGCCTGTCAATAAAGGACAAGATACTGATAGCGATCTCGAACCCGTATGTCGCATATCTCCTGACCACGATAGGCATACTAGGGCTTGTCTTCGGTTTCATGTCCCCTGGTTGGCATGTCCCAGAGGTCATCGGGGCGATATGCCTTGGACTTGCGATAATAGCCAACGGCTACGTCGGATTCGAGCTGGGCGGTATAATATTGATGGCCTTGGGCGTTATATTCTTCGTGGTTGAGGCACTTACGCCTAGCATCGGCCTATATGCCATAGCAGGTGTGGCCTCATTCGTGTTCGGTTCACTGATACTTTTCTCAGGGACCTCGGGAGGAGAAGGAAGATTTTTCGATGAGGGGTCGATTAAGATGTTTTGGACAAGCATAGTGTTGATGACGGCAGTGATTGCCGGTTTCCTTATATTCGGGCTTCAGGCCGCCCTAAGGCTGAGAAAGAAGAGCCCCACCACCGGCAAGGAACAGATGCTCGAAGAGGAGGGCGTTGTAATAGAGGAACTGAATCCAACCGGCACGGTCAAGATCAGGGGCGAGATATGGAAGGCATATTCGGAGGATGCCATACCGATAGGGGAAAATATCAAGGTCATATCCATAAAAGGTCTGACACTTATAGTAGAAAAAGCCAACGAGGAGGTGAAAGATTAATTGGTAGAATTCACTGGAGATTTGACTATATTGGTGGCAGTGGTGGTATTGGTCCTGCTTATACTGTCATCGGCCATAAAGATAGTCCCTGAGTACAAGCGGGGCGTCATATTCAGATTGGGAAGGCTCCAAGGCGCCAAGGGCCCGGGCATATTCCTGATAATACCGATCATTGACAAGATGATACAGGTCGACCTCAGAACAGCTGTTCTAGATGTGCCTGTGCAAGAGGTCATAACCAATGACAATGTGCCGGTAAGGGTCAACGCAGTCGTCTACTTCAGGGTCATGGACCCAACGAAGGCGGTCGTGCAGATAGTGAACTATAGGCAGGCGACATCCCAGATATCACAGACGACGCTGAGGTCCACGATCGGACAGGCCGCGCTTGACGATCTGCTCTCGAACAGGGAAGCGATAAACAAGCAACTGCAATCCATTATAGACGAGGCCACGGACCCGTGGGGCATCAAGGTCTCAACGGTCGAGATAAAGGACGTGGAGATACCTAAGAGCATGCAGAGGGCTATGGCGGCCCAAGCCGAGGCCGAAAGGGAAAGAAGAGCGAAGATCATCAATGCCCAGGGCGAGTTCCAGGCGGCAGAGAAACTTGCAGATGCAGCAGAGATCATGGCCAAGCACCCGATAACCCTGCAACTGCGTACTTTGCAGACCATACAACAAGTATCCACTGAGAATGCATCTACAGTGATATTGCCATTTCCAATGGAAATGATGTATCTCTTCAAGAAGTGGAACAAGGACGAGGAGTAGATCCTCTTCCTTTATTTTTTTATATGACCTCGAACCAACATTCCTCGGTCTCAGTGTTTATAAGCAGGAAGACCCTTCCTTCCTTGATGAGCTGGTCTGTCTCCTCAAAGGACTTGTCAATGACCTTGGCAACATGCTCAGTGGCCTTTTCCTGTTCTTCCTTGTAGGGGGCTATGTCCCTGACGTTGAATTGCTCGATCTTTCCTTCATTTCCTTCCATTGCTACACCCTTTCATTCCATTTTACAAATCCTTTAAAAAGATTTTGAGGGATTGGATATTCAGCCCCTCGATTTTGTGACGTTGATGTTCCTGACCAGCACATGCGGAGTGAAACACGGGGTCTCGGCCTCCCACCAGTGGATGTGCCGTGATTCGTTTCCCAACGCCTCTATGTTCTTGAGCAGTCTCTGCATGTTGTCAGATATCCTTATCTCTTTGATGGGGGCTGCGATCTCGCCATCCTTCACCACAAAGATGCCATCCCTGGGAATCGTTGAGAAGTCCCCGGTGGAATAGTTTTGGAATCTCGTATACCAGTTGTTCGTTATATAAAGCCCATTGCCCAGCTCTTCCAGAAGCTCATCGAAATTGTGGTCGCCCTCATTCAGAACGATGTTCGTTGGCTCCGGGGATATCAGGCCTGCGTTGGCGGTCGTCTCCACGCCATGCTTCTTCGCGGTCGATGTGTTATGAAGATATGTCTTGAGCTCACCGCCTTCGATTATGGTGTTCTTGCGGCTGGGAACCCCCTCTTCATCAAACTTGCCAGAGCCAAGACCATCTGGCCTTGTGGCGTCGTCGTATAGATCCACCATGGGGCTCGCGACCTCTTGGCCTATCTTGTCCTTCAAGAACGACAGGCCGCTGTCGACATAGAACGCGGATGTCTGAAACGCGATCTGGTCGATTATGTTCCCCATGCATAAGGGGGAGAGCAGGATGTCGAATCTTCCCTCCGTTCCCATCTTTGCACCAAGTGATATCTTCGCTATGTCCCTTGCCTCATTGCATGCGCCCTCTGCATCGAAGTCCCTCTTTCTCCTTGCACAGGAGACGGCATGTCCAGACGCTTGTTTGTCGGCGAACATCCTGACAGATATCTCCAAGGCCGAACCTTCGTCACGGCCATGTATGTCGGAGGATGTCGCTATCTCGTTGGCTGTATGGGTATTGTATATGACGCCCGCGGCCCTGCAATCGTCAGCGATGGAGAAAACGCTCTCTACAACATCCTCCTCAACGACATCCAGTTCCTCATACGGTGCAGGAGGATATGAATATGGGCCTGTGGCTATGCCGTAATAATCATCTTTCGGCCCCATCACGTTTGCAAATCTTACGAGGGCATCTACCGCACCCTCAACATTGTTCATGTCCCTAATGGAGGTCATGACCACTTTCTTGCCCATTGCCATGAACAGACTGATGACATGGGTGTCCCACACCTTTGAGGCGGTGATCTCGTTGTTTGCGAATCTTATCTGTTTTCTATGCGACTCCACCTTGTTGCATATCACATCGTTCGCGCCCAGGTCCAGACATCTCTGGACAATATCTTCAGGTATCATATCGAACCCCCCAGCTCTATGTCATGCAGCCTCATCGTGGGCCCTCCCATATACACAGGTATTCCCTGCATCGGTTCACCCTTGCCACAGTTGCCCGCGAAGAACCTTAGGTCATCGCCCACGGCGTCAACGGAGGACCAGAACTTGGGTGTGGTGATCTCCAACGGCACCTTCTTTACAGGATACTTGATCTCTCCGTCCTCTATGTAATAAGCCTCCCTGGAGACGTATTTCTGGTTGTACCGTCTGTCATCTATGTTCCATTCTGTGAATGAGTTTATCAGGATGCCCCTCTTCGTCTCCTCTATGATCTCATCCTTCTTCCACTCGCCTGGTTCGACATAGGTGTTCGCCATGCGCACTATCGGTTCCCTGTCGTAACTGTTGCACCTGGCCGAACCGTTTGAATTTAGGCCCAACTGCCCTGCGGTCTCACGGTTGTGAAGCAGTTCGTTGATGATGCCCTTTTTTATCAGATGCCTCTTTCTGGCCTTCACGCCCTCGTCGTCATAAAGGTAAAAGCCGTAGGAACCCTCCAGCGTTGGGTCGTCGACCAGTGTGACCAGGTCGCTGCCTATCCTTGTTCCGAGCATATCGAGGGAAACAAATGACTCGCCTGCCTGGGCAGCCTCCCTTCCAAGTATCCTGTCGGCCTCATAAGGGTGCCCACATGATTCGTGTGATGCAATTCCGGTGACCTCGGGGCCGCACAGTATGTCCATGGACCCGTCTGGCGCCTTCTTCCCCTTGCCGAGTATGGTCTTTAGTGTGGTAAGTTCCTCTGCAACATAATTGGACAGGTCCCACCCAGTGACGGCCTCCCATCCCTTGGACGCGCCCTTCTCCAACATGGCCTGGGCAGAATCGCCATCCTCCACCACGGTCAGGAAACCAAAGAAGTTGACTGTAGGTATGATGGACTGTATATTCGAACCTTCCGAGTTCATGTAGAGCTTTTCCTTGATCCCGTCCTCTATGTGCATGAGATTTCCTGCAAGCCTTACATCCTGTGGTATGGCCCTTTGGATCTCGTTGAGAACGTCCATCTTCTCCTCAGGGGATATGTCTGAGGACTTTGTCCTTTCCTTGACAAAATATTTCACTTCATGATGGCTCTCTTCCTCAGAGAAGACTATCGGTTTCTTTATCAGGCCTGATGCGGCCCTTGCCATGCTGCAGGCCCCTTCTACCATTGAACGGATCTTGTCACGCCTCAGATCGTTCGTGGAACAGAATCCAAGGGCGCCATCGACCAATACCCGGATGGATATCCCATATGAGCTATCGAAACCGGAAGTCTCCGGATTTCCATTCTTAATAACGAATTCATTGTTCAGGGACCTTTCAGCCTTGATCTCCACGTAGGAGGAACATTTTTGTCCCAATTCAAGAGCATAGGTACATATATCTTCCAAAATACCACCGACGAATAGTTTTAAATAGGAAATTTAATACTATAGACAAGCTACATATTCATAAATGTTATTAATATTGGTGATTCGATGACACTGTCTAAGAAGGAAAAAATCGAACTTGCATCAGATCCATCTACGTCTGAAGAGACATTGATCGAACTTTCCACAGAGGGGGATGAGGAAGTCAGGATGGAGGTACTGTGGAACGACAACATACCGGATGATGCCTTGTTGAACTTTAAGGACCTCCCATACTTTCACGAAAAGCTGGAGTTTATGAGGAGGGAAGGTATCGAATTCTCCGAGAACCTGATAAGAGGTCTGGCAGACTCAAAGAATCCGTTCGTATTGAGATTGATCGCCTACAGCAAGAACTGCCCCGGCGATATCCTCAGCAAGCTATCGGAACACGAGTCCAGCCATGTGAGGATCGCAGTTGCGGCGAATCCGAACACCTCGTCCGACATCTTGGAAAAATTATCCCACGATAGGGAGGAGCTTGTCATAAGGAAGGTGGCGAGGAACGACAACACCCCGCTGGAGACCCTGCTGGAACTGGCAGAGCATGAATGGCACATGATAAGGAGATGCGCGGCGGCGAACGAGAGGCTGCCAGAAAAGATCCTTGAAAAACTGGCCGAGGACACGGAGGGGAATGTAAGGTATTGTGTGGCGGGCAATCCAAATACCCCTGTCGATTGCCTGATCAAGCTTTCAAACGACAACTATTACGAGATAAGGGTCAACGTCGTCAAGAATCCCAACTGTCCTATCCATGTCCTGGACAAACTGGAGGATGACGAGGTGGATACCGTTAGGAAAAGGGCAAGTGAGGCCAAAGAGAAGAAGAACTAATCGCGCTTCTCGTCCAACGCAAGATTTGCGAGCATGTCCGCTCTCTTAATGAAGTCTGTTTCCCGGGGCATATGCACGAACTCGACCGAATCAAAGTTCCGTACCAAGGCGACCACCGACTCGAACAGGCCCATTAGGTGGGGCTTTCTTACCTTCCACTTGCGATTCAACTGATTGATGGCCAGCTGTGAATCGGACACCACTCTCAGTTTCAGTATCCCATATTCCCTTGCAACGCCCAATCCCTTGATAATGGCGGTGTACTCGGCTATGTTGTTGGTGGTCGTGCCCAATGTCCCCTTGTCCTCATGGATCACCGCTTCCTGCCTTGTCAGGACATAGGCCCATGAGCCAGGCCCGGGATTCCCCCTTGCGGCACCGTCCGTATATAATGTGTATCGATCATTTTCCATAGTATCATCACGCCACATTGATTGAATGTTCTTCTTCACCCTATATGGTTTTGCCCGCTGAAGGACAACTTTATTGAAAAACCACAGAAATGCTTAAAAATATATCATATTAGTGATGTTCATCGATATTAGAAGGTGATCCTTGTTGCCGCAAATGCTGGAATCTATGTGATCAAACTTGGCACATCCCTTATCACGGATGTCAAGACGAATGAGATACGTATAGAGACATTGAACAGCCTAACTGACCAGATAGCCAGGCTGAACGAGAAAAAAAGTGTTATAATAGTCTCATCAGGCGCGATAGGGCTGGGACTGCGGTCGTTGGGCGAGAACAGGAGACCCAAGGAGATGGCGAAGAAGCAGGCCGCTGCCGCCGTGGGTCAGAACATATTGATGAACCTCTATGAGAAGCTTTTCAACAAGCGCCATATAACGCTGGCACAGGTGCTGCTCACAAAGGACGGCCTCTCGAACGATGTGGGATACTCCAATGCCCAGAACACCATTCACACCTTGCTGGACTATGGCGTCATACCGATCATAAACGAGAACGACACGATTGCCACAGAGGAGATACAGTTCGGGGACAATGACAATCTGGCATCGTACGTCGCAGAGCTCGTAGGTGCCGAGATGCTCATACTGCTAACAGACACCGATGGACTTTATACGCAGGACCCCAGCGTATGCAAGACCGCGAAGAAGTTCGAGGTCATCACCGAGATAACGGACGAGATAAGCAGTTCCGCCAACGGCACCAACGGTGCATGTTCGGTCGGGGGCATGAGCTCAAAGATCGAGGCTGCCAAAAGGGCCCTGGCAAGCAACATACCGGTCACGATAGCCAGCGGGTTCGAGGACGGCGTCATCGACAGGATCAGCGAGGGTGAGAAATGCGGGACCCTCTTCCTTCCAAAGGAGATGAACGAGAATGAATGAGGAATATGGTGAAAAGTCAAAGAGGTCTTGGTACGGCCTGGCAAAGATGAATACGAACAAGAAGAACGTCTTCCTCGAGGCGTTGAGCGAGAGATTGCTCGAAAATAAGGACTTCATCTTGCAGGAGAACGAAAGGGACATAGCGAACGGCGTGGAAAAAGGGCTTTCCTCCGCCTTGATCGACAGACTGAAACTGGACGATAAAAGGATAGAAGGAATGTCAAAGGGTGTGCGGGACATAATCGCGCTTCCGGACCCGGTCGGAAAGATAGAGGGGATGAAAAGACTCCCAAACGGCCTGCTGGTCGGGAAGATGAGAACGCCGATAGGGTCCATACTCATAATATACGAGGCAAGGCCAAACGTGACCGTCGATGCGTTCGTTCTGTGTTTCAAATCAGGGAACGCGACCATACTCAAGGGCGGTTCCGAGGCCATCAACTCCAACAGGGCGTTGATAAGAATAATCAAGGACACGCTGACCGAATGCGACATGGACCCGGACATGGTGCAGTTCGTCGACAGCACCGACAGGACAATCCTCAACGACCTGTTGAAGATGGACAACTACATCGACCTTGTCATACCAAGGGGGGGCGAAGGACTGATAAGGTTCGTGGCCCAGAACGCGACGATGCCGGTGATAAAACACTACAAGGGCGTATGCCATGTGTATGTTGACGAAGACTCCGACCTTGAGAACGCCCTTGAGATAGCCATAAACGCAAAGGTACAAAGACCGGGAGTATGCAATGCCATGGAGACGCTGCTCGTCGATGCGAAGATCGCCGAGAAGTTCCTGAATATGCTCAAGGAGGGAATGGACAAGAACTCTGTGAGTCTCAGGGGTTGCAAGAGGACGCTTGCCATATTGCCCGGGATAGAGGAAGCAACTGAGGACGACTGGTACACAGAATACCTTGACCTAATCCTGTCCGTCAAGGTGGTGGACGGCGTAGACGACGCCATAGACCATATAAACAAGTACGGGTCCCACCACAGCGACGCCATCGTGACCAACGACTACGCAAAGGCCATGAAGTTCATCCAGGAGGTAGATTCGGCAGCAGTTTATGCCAATGCATCCACAAGGTTCACGGACGGCGGCGAATTCGGCCTTGGGGCCGAGATAGGCATATCGACGGACAAGATACATGCCAGGGGACCAATGGGGCTTGAAGAGCTGACAAGCGTCAAATGGATAGTCTTCGGCAATGGACAGATACGGGAGTGAAGGAACACTCTTACCTCGGAGGCCACATCTTGGGATCCAACATAAGGATAAGGGCCCATCACCTTCTTTGCATACAGGGATACCAGGGATACGGTTACTCGTCAGGCTTTGCCGACGGGTTTGGCATGACAAGGGATACTCTTTACGGGAACGACCCCATCATCCGCATAATCGAAGGCGTCGACGACATATGTTCCGTATGCCCCAATCTGCACGAGGGGCAATGCTCAGAGTACTCAGGAAAGGTATTGTTGATGGACAGGACAATATTGGGGCTGCTCGGCATCTCCAACGGTACAACGATGCGATTCAAAGAGGCTCTGGACCTGGTAAGATCGCATTTGACTGAGAAGGATATAAAGGAAATATGCAATGGGTGCAGATGGAAAGGCGTCTGTCTATTCTATCAAGATCGGGCCCTTTAGCATCGGAGCATATCGGTCACATTGTCCCATATCTCTCTAAGCAGGTCACCGACCGGAGATCCGACCTCGACAACGCTCTTTCCCATGACCATGCTCTTCACAAAGTCCAGACAGTATGGGACCTCTCCAAGTATCGGAATTGACATCTCCTTGCAGTGGTCCCTTATCCTCCACCTTATGGAATCGTTTACATCGGCCTTGTTTATACATACCCCGACGGGAACATCCATCTGTGAAGAAAGCTGACCTACCCTTTTGAGGTCGTGCAGACCGGACAGTGACGGTTCACATACGATTATGGAAAGGTCGGCCCCTGTGATGGAAGCTATCACCGGACAACCTATGCCAGGAGGGCCATCCACCAGGACCATGTTCTTCCCTTCCTTCTGAGCGACGTCCCGGGCCTGTTTCCTTACAGCTGTCACAAGCTTTCCAGAACCTTCCTCGCCGCTTTTCATCCTTACATGCGAAAGCTTCCCAAATCTGGTCTCCGAAAGCATGAGCGTGCCTGCCTGCACCTCCCTCATGGCTATGGCGTCCTTTGGGCATAGATGCTCACAGACACCACACCCTTCACAGAGCTCGGCCTGTATTTTCAGTTGCGGGTCTATGGCGCCAAATCTGCACTCCTCCCCGCATAGGCCACATTTAATGCAGAGGTCCGGGTCCATAACTGCCTTTAGTGACCCCATTATCGGCATGCTCCTTATGGTCCTTGGCCCCAACACCATATGCAGATTGGACGCATCCACATCGCAGTCGGCTATAACCGAATCTTTGGAAAGCGCTGCAAATGAGGCCAGAAACGACGTTTTTCCAGTACCGCCCTTGCCGCTGATGACCGTGAGTTCCTTCATGATCATATCGTCTCCTTGATCCTGTCCACGATAGAGAGAAAGAGACATCTCATCTCAGGGTCCCCATCGATCACAGCCCCGCCCTCAGAGCCGAGCCTGGCGATCTTAAGGCTGTTTGGTATCCTGCCCAATAGCTCCACCCCTCTTTCAGCGAGATACCCTTCCATCTCCCCGTCCCCGATGCCGTACTTGTTGATAACAACGCCGTAAGGTATCCCCATGTCATCGAGCACCTCCATAACCATCTTAAGGTCATGCAATCCGAAAGGGGTGGGTTCTGTTACCAGTATGACGTAATCGCAATCGCTTACGGTTTTGACGAACGGACAGGAACTGCCTGGTGGCGAGTCCAGAAGTGTCATCTCGCCTTCACGTATATGCCTCTTCAACTGGCCTATCAGGGGTGGTGCGCGCGCCTCGCCAACGGAGAGGACGCCCCTTAGGAACCTAATGCCGTCCTTCTCACCCCCCTCTATCACACCGATCCGCCTCGGCACCTCCTTTATGGCATCGACCGGACATACTAGGAAACATCCACCACACCCATTGCATATGTTGGAAAAGAACAATATTCCCGAAGGCAATCTGGCGAGGGCATTGTATCTGCAGAACTCCACACATTTTCCGCAGAGCGTGCAAACGTCATTGTCGATATTGGGATTTAGCAGGTCCACTTCCCCAATCTCCTTCAGCGGCACGTTTAGGTAGAGATTGGTGTCAGGTTCCTCGACATCGCAGTCAAGCACTGTGCAGTTGCGGAGGGCAAGAGCCAGATTGACGGCAACGGTTGTCTTTCCGGTGCCGCCCTTGCCGCTCGCTATCGCGATCTTCATTGCATCATGTCCTTCAGAGCATCTTGCCGCATACCATGGAGCCTATGGGAACGCCTATGTCCTGTGCGATGATTCCGCACTTCGCCTTCAATAAAAAGAAAATATCATCATTCGAACTAAGCATCTCATAGTTCCCCTGTCCCTTGGATATTATCATGGCATAATTATCCATTATCTTCCTGAAACAGTGGGATTCCCTAGGCACCCCAGTGAAAGGTTCACCGTTGCTTACGCAAATTATGTCAACATTGCGGATATCGTTCAGGCCCACCTGCTCAATATCCATGTAAGTGGCATCGTTGAGTATGTTCCCCCCCTTCACAGCGATGGTGATCCTTTTCGGGGAAAAAACGTCATTGATGGTCTCGATGAGTATCCTGTCGCATACCACCTCCCCCGCATTGTCCACAAGATACAGCACGGAGGGGGAATCCTTGCATCTGTCCTTGAACTCACGGCAATGATTCACCTCAAGGTCCGAATCGAGGCATTGGGCGAGGGTGGTGTCAAAGTCAAAGTCGGAATATGGACCAAAGTCCATTACATTGCCGGCTATCGCCACCTTGACCGCTGTCAGGACGGGGTCATCCGACCCGGACACTCTGTCCTTCATATGGTCATATAGCGCCAAGGCCCTCTCATTGCTCTCCTCCTTTACCTTCGAATATGGGTCTGTCCCAAGTTCCGTCCTGACGATCCGGTGTACTACCTGAGCCAGTTTCGGAGGGGGTTGGTCCCACTCCATACTGATCAGGGCATTGACCACTTTTTTCAGGATAGCAGCCTGCATTTCTTGATCGTCGGTCGCCATCCTTGCCGCATGGATCGCCTGTCTCTGAAAGCAGGGTATGCACTCAAGATTCATCTTAATGATTGCATTCCCCCGTATGGTGGTGGCCCGAACATGCTGAATCGCTTGAGGCCTCATTCAGTATCCCGACCTCAAAGAGCTCGATCGTATCCTTGACAGTGTCTATGGCACCAGAATACACCTTTATGCCCTTTGAATTGAAAAGCTCTATAGCCTTTCTGCCTATGCCCCCGCATATCAGGGCATCGACATTCTTCTCATGCAACAGGTCGGGCGGCAGGCCGGAACCCCCCATATGATTAGAGGTGTTCTCCACTACCTCCACATCCTTCGTCTCCGTGTCGTATATGGTATATGTAACTGCCCTTCCGAAATGTGGACAGACTTCCTCATCCATACCCTTGTCTCCGTTAGTAGGCAAAGCTATTCTCATTTTAATTCCTCCTTACAGTTTGTCGGTATTCTCATTATCGTTTTAAGATTATCTACTGGGTGCCGTGGTGCGACCCAACGGTTGGGGTGTCGGTCCTTGAGTTCATGGCACCGGACCTGAACTTGTCCAACGCACCACTGATCTTTCCAGAGGCCCCTACGTGGACCTCTATGCCTGCGGCAGACATTGCGCTAAATGCGTTCGGGCCGACATTGCCCGTGATAACCACGTCCACCCCTCTGTCAATTATGGTCTGTGCGGCCTTGATGCCCGCACCTCCGCTGGAAAGCGACCCTTCGTTCTGAAAGGTCTCGAAGGTCCCATTATCCTCATCATAGACTATAAAGTTGTTGCATCTGCCGAATCTGGGATCTATTTCATCCTCCTTGGTACTTCCTGAAGTTGAGAAAGCGATCTTCATATGTTTTCCTCCTTATTCCCTTACCATGCCAATGCCGCATTTCGGGCAAGACATGGTCGTGCATGGTCGCCCCGGCTCATGTTCGATGCTGTGGCCACATTTGGGACAGATGCATCTGCCGCCAGGGCCACGCACCCTTCCTCCACAGGGGGCTGCACCCGCCCCTTGGAAGTTTCTTATGATATAATTCCCTCCCTCTATCCTTATGGCCTTTCCATTGACAAGAGCGTCAGCAATCTTTTCCCTCGCACTGTTGAGCATCCTATGGAAGGTGGACTGGTGTATCCCCATCATCTCAGCGCTCTTGGTCTGGTTGAACTTGCAAAGGTTGCTAAGCCTTATGCATTCCAGCTCAACGAGAGATATCACCACCTCCCCGCACTTCTCATCGATGTATTTGGGACAAAAATAATCGCATTTGGGATTCCCCTCGATCATTCTTTCCTTCCTTGGACGGGGCATTATGAATAATAATGCAAAACAAATATAAATATTTCGATAAGTTGGGGCCTAATAGACCCTGTAGATGCCGTTGAGCACCTTTTCCAAAAGAATATATGTGCCCCTTATGCCCAGAATGGCCTTCGGTAGGACATCGGCAAAACCATGTGAGGGCAGTGACACCTCTATGCCTTCAACCAAGGGATTTATCAGTTTATGTTTCGATATGGTGTTCCCGTCAGAGAACAATACATCTGGATATGCCTCCTCCAGAGCCGTCAAGGAATCCTTGAAACCCCTCTCTCTAAGATGTCCCTCCAAGTTTCTCCTTGTTAAAAGATCTCTTTCCGTGGTGAGGGAGACCCTAATAGGTATCATTCCCAAGTAATCATGGAGAAGATGCACCAATGGAAGGGCAAGTGATGGTTCGGCATGGATTGCAAATGTGGCACCCTTTGGAAGCCCACTTAATGAATTGTATCTTGATATGACCCTAAAGCAGTGCTTTCTCGCCTTCCTGACACTTTCCAGCGCCGGAGACGGGTCCACTCCAAGGGAATCTGCCACTTCCAAGATGAAGGATTCAATCGAATCAAACCCCAATGGGGATCCACTTGAAGGATTTATATACGGCATCGAAAGTTCACTTTCAAGCCATCTTGCTATATCTATACCATACTCCTCATGCACCACTATGTTGGCCGCGGCCCTCCTGACATCGACCATGTCCCGAAAGGCAGTCCCGGCGGATATCACGGAGTTGACCCTTATCCCCATTAGTGAAAGCAGGGAACATATTTCCTCAATGTTTCCTTGCCAATGTTTGTGATATATGGAAATCCCTATGAGGTTCACACTCTTCGTGTCCCCACATTCCACATCTCTGTCGGAGAATCTTTCGAGAAGCTGTATAATCGCCCTTTGGAACCCGTCGTAGATGGTGTCAGAGAACCCCGTGGACTCGATGAATATCGTTCTATCGTTCTTAATCAGCCTATTGAGGTCCTCGGCAAGAAGGGAAGCTGCAGGGGAGTTGACTATGGATGTAAGACCATTGAACCCTCCCAGCTTGGCCAATATTTGCTCAACCTTCGCAGATGAACCAAAAATATAGTCGTCGGATTCCAAATATGTCGTGGGCACCCTGGGTTGGCCAAAAAAGAAAGGACCTGAACGGCCCAGGGGGTCTATCGAATCACTTCTGGGATACTGGCTGTCGGAGATGGATGCATGGAAGTACTTGCACCCCGTTGGACCATTCAATATCGTCAGGGAGTCCCTTATCCCCTCCATGGCAAGTATGGCACCGGTCATGGCATCAGGGAGTATGTCAATTGGGTTACAGCCCAGCGTCAAGTTTCCACCCCTCACATTTAGGCAGGGACAATATGTTCTTCCATCGATATGCCATCTCTACACCTGTAAAAAACCCCACATCTGGACATAGGGGGATCACCGAGTAGTTGGATATGTCGGGCAGGCCCACAGAGTTGTAATTGGACAATACAATGTCTGGAGACAGGTCCATGATGTCCTCAAACCTTTTTTTGGCACAATAATTCATCTCAAGCGGCAACTTTCCCAGATACCTAGAACGAAAACCTTCTTCCTGTGAATAGTCGCATATGCCGACCTTGACTATCTCCATGCCAAGGTCGAAAGCCGCCTCCAAGACCCAGTCTATGTTCTGGGACGCGGCAATTATCATCATGCTCTTTCCCTCAAGCTCTGGCCTAAGAACATCCATATACCCATCATATCGCTCCCTGTTCCCATCTATGACCCCTCCTAAAAAATCCTGTTTGGAAAAGTGTTCTGTTACCTCCTCAAGCCACTCCACAGTTTCCAGAAAACCAATGGGAAACGCATGCTTTGAGAATTCGGCGCCATGCTCCTTGGCAAGATAATCCCTAATGGCCCTGCCAAGATAATCCTTGAAGGCCAAAATGTTCAAGGAAGCCTTGTTAAAGTTCCTGACCTCATTTGCATTCGTATTGCATATGAATCTACAGTTTATCCGTACTCCAATATCCTGAAGCATTTCCTTGATGATATTGAAATTGTATTCGTGATTCATTGCTATGTCTTTCTCAGCAACAATGTTTACCATATCATCCATTGGCTCGACATCCCAGTCGACCATCTCGTCCGCCACCATCAATGAAGCATCGATGACACCCTGCATGAAGTCTCCACTTATGTTTCCATCAGCCATCATGACATGGAACGTGATGTCCCGGTACCGCGACCTTGCATCATTTATGAGCGATGTCACATCTTCTCCTATGATCCCTGAGGAACATGTGGTAACAATGAATATTGAATCCGGTCTTCTCTCGGCCGCCCTCTTTATCGCCTTCTCAAGATTTTTTCCACCGCCGTATATCATGACGGCCTCGGACATGTCAGAGCTCATGATCGGCGGGTCTATCATATGTCCAAGCAAATGTCCCGTAAAGGAAAATGTCCTTTTTGCGCTAGACATCGCCCTTTGGTGTGATATCTGGGAACAGCTCCTCGGACCGTGGCAGAGTGTGATAGAATCCTTAATCTGGGAAAGGGCACTAACGGCGCCATTGAATGCACATCCACTCAAGGGATCCCTGTTCTTCATTGATTTTGACATATAAAGCGGGTGTTTTGCAGTCTCTGAACCCGTCTTTGTCTCCCTTGTACGGGCAGTGCGAACCTTATTTTTTAAACAAGATTTCCCGAGTAGGTCTTCCATCTCAACAGTGCCGAGGGGTTCTGGGAAATAGAGCTCATCTTGATTAATGATATGGTCAGAAAGTTTGGAAAAAATACTTCCCAGTTCATGATCGAATTCGTTTACAGGATCTCTGTCTTTTTCAGATATGGAAAAAGACGCAGAACGTGGAATGGCGGCTACCGTGGGCACGCCCACCATGCCTGCATACTTATCAATTAGTTCCATCTCGCCTTCGATGCCACGTAAATTGCATATCAACCCACCTACCCTAGGGGCATCTCCATAGTTCCGCACGCCCTTTAAGATATTGTTCGTCGCGTATAGTGACATGAACTCTCCAGAAGTAACGATATATATAACATCGGAGTGTTCTCTTCTCAAAGGGACCGCAAATCCCCCACAAACAACGTCGCCCAGTACGTCATATATCACCATGTCGTATAGATCATCCCTTATCGCACCCTTTTGCTGAAGGATCTCGAACATGCTAAGTATTCCTCTGCCCGCACAGCCCACCCCGGGCTCTGGCCCCCCGGTCTCAATGCAGGAGCAGCCATGATACCCCTTGAATATGATCTCTTCAAGGTCCAGCCCACCAACACCCCTCTCCCTCAGACAATCTAGAACAGTGGGTATCGAAAAGCCATTCATCAACAATCTGGTGGAATCTTGTTTCGGATCACAGCCTATCTGCAATACCCTGAAACCTATTTTGGATAAGGTTGCTGTGATATTGGACGCGACTGTGGACTTTCCAATGCCACCTTTTCCATAGATAGCTATCCTTTTCATCAAAACGACCTGGATATACTGACCATGTTAAGTAACTTATAAAAATATTTTCCAAGAGCGGGAATTGCGTGGGATCCCTATAGCCTATCTTTTGTACATGGCCCGATTAGGGCATTGAATATGTTGTCCCATGCCCAATCGGACTCGTGGTATTGAGCTAAGCGACCTACCACTGGCCTCCAACTGGGTTCATTGGCCATCATTTGGTCTTGCATGCCGAGGGAGGATATATCTCACCGCTTCTTACCACGTCCTCAAAGGCTTACCTTATCATCGCAGTGTGGAAAGGCGCTCTTTTCTTTTCCTTCCCCGCCGGTTTCCCAGCGACACTCGCGTGCCTCGGTTCCAGTCCCATGGATAGAACTTCCTCACCATATGCAATGGCGAAACCACGAGGAAACCCACGCAAACTATCAGAAATCATCATCATTTATAAATATTTTGAAAAAAATGCGCATTTTCATATAAAGATCGACGTTACAGGGAAACCATGTTTTTTAAATCACCTGGCCCAAGAGGATAAGAAAACTTACATGAATCCGCCCAGAAGGACATAGAGGACGTTATAATGGACAATGCTAAACTTACCAATGCACTACTGAAGCTACACATACTTCATTCAGCAAAGAGAGAGTGTATAGACCCTAAGAAAATCGTGGGAGAGCTCTCAAGCATCTATGGAGATGTATGTGCAAGTGACATAATGGATGTCATTTTATGGCTCAAGGAAGGGGAATTCATAGCTTGTCCCCCAAAGAGCGATGGCTATACGATTACCAATAAGGGGGAGAAGATGCTCAATAGGGCCCTTGATGCGTTCCAGGCCATGATGGGGGACATCCTCTCGATGGGTCCAGAGAACGATTGAGCTATGTGACGACAATGGTGAGCTCGAACGTCATATCGTCGAGACATTGCTGCATCCAAGGCCTCATATATACGGCCTTTATGACGTATGTCCCAGGTTCGCTGGCAGAGAAAGACCATATATGCGTCCCGCCCGCTCCAACGATCATGGCGTCCGTATACTTTGCACTGTACTTGTCACAATGCATTTCCAGTCCCTCTGATGCAGTCAGTTCCCATTCATATCCCGTTGAAGGATTTTCCTCAAGCGTTATGTAGAACATTTTTCCTGCTTCAACTGAAACGACCGAATCGTTGAGGTCGTATGTGAAGGTCAGAGCATCCATACAATCGATGTCCAATTCATCCATGAGTTCTGTCATGAGCTTATTCGCATTGAACAGCATTCCATTGACATATAAAGGACTGGTGTGGCTGTTGGCCGCGTCCATATACGCCTGTATCTGGCACACCTTGGCTTCCTGAGAGGACGTGATGTCATCTGGCAGACTGCATGTCAGGCAGTTCCACATTTCATTGGCATCCGAGAGCCGCTCTTCCACGATAGGCTTGAATATGGCAAACGGGGACGGATAGCAGCCGCAGCCGTTTGCACTTGCGGACGCCGAAGAAAAAAGGAATATCGCCGCAACGGTCAGGACTAACATATACCTTGACTTTGACATGAAAAAAGGTGGTGTTAAAAATATAAATAATTATCTCTTTACCCTCTGTTTCAGTATTTTTACTATCGCATCGTCGATCGAGTCCATCATATGGGATATCTCGGACACGTTGCTTAGCGTCTCCTTGGCGTTATCGCCAACGATTCCCTGTGAATCGAGACGTAGACCCCTGGACCCCATGAGGGCGCTCTCATATGCCATAGAAGCTGAGGACATCGCCTTGAGGGCACAGTTTGTCTTTGCGCCATCGCATGTTGCCCCGATGAGATTGGAAGCCACCATGTTGATCGAGTTTATGATGCCGTCCGGTCCAGCGCCAAGGAGAAACGCCATGCCTGCCGCCGCTCCGAAAGATGATTTGTTGCTGGCACCGCAAAGGGCGGAGAGCCTGCCTATCTTGTCGCTGGCCATGCTGACAACCAGGTGAGAGATCAATATGGCCTTCAGTACGTCTTCGTCCGGCCTATCCAGTTCCTGTCCTACTATGATTATCGGGACGGTTGCGGTGATCCCCATATTCCCGGACCCGGATGATGACATCGCGCTCAGGGGGACTCCGCCCATCCTCGCCTCCACGGCTGAAGCGACAGATATCATTATCTTGGTCTTGATGTCGTCGGATAGAAGCCCGTCATGTATCAATCCCTTAAGTATGTGAACGATACCGCCTTTGCTGGAGAAGTGGCATAGTCCCTCAACCACAAGTGCCATGTTGAGGTCGATCGTCTTGCTCAGTTCAGCCTTGACGTCAGTAGGTATGTCAACAATGAGATCCATCATCTCATTGATTGAGAGCTCACTTATCCGGGAGCCGTCCGCACAAGATAGCTTGTTCAAGGGATTTGAGAACACGGCCTTGCCGTCAACGATTATGGATGTTATCCTGTCGTGTGCACCTTCCATGGTCGAGACGATGGTATGACCGTCATACATTATCGTCGCCTTGACAAATAGTGAGCCCTTTCCATTGTCAATGCTTACTGAAACCTTGTCCAAGACACGTTTGGCCAATTCTATCGACTGCGGTTCTATCTGGGTAAATATCTCCAACGGCTTCGATCTGTTTATATTTAAAAAAAGACCTATCGCGGCGGCAAGCTCAATGCCGTTCATGCCCCCCGTGCATGGTATGTTCACACTGTAAGCATTCTTGTACAGCCTCTTGTCAAGGATGAGCTCTATCAGTTCCACCTTTTCCGGGTCTGGCAAGGCGGCATCGGTCTTCAAAGCGCCATTGGGCAGGTTGCCTGTCAAAGCTCCGAATCCTGCGCATGTGGATATTCCTATGGCCACGATCTCGGTGCATCCGGCGGCCGGTATCACGTTGTCCTCCAAAAAGGACATGATGTCTATCTTTTCTTTCATTGGTGATTCACTATGTCATTTGGATGTTTGAGGGATAAATAGATTACTCTGGATATGATTATATTAATAAAATATTTAATATTTGATGGATTATTATAGCATAATAAGTTTAAGGTGATTAAAATTAAACGACAACTTATCTTGATCGTGATCGTTACGATAGTCATTATAGGTGTGCTGAGCCCGTTCATACTATGGGATCTGAAGGGTGAACGTACTTTGGATGTCATCGTGCTTGACAACACGGTTCCTGACACAACGTACAGGGAACATCATGGGTTCATGTGGACGCTGAACTACCTAAAATATGTTGATAGCAATGGCGAAAGCTATGAATCGGATGATGATTACTATGGATTCTTCCCCCTGGATGACTACCAGTATGAGATAATAGAACTGCCAGATACCATCGAGGATAATGTTGACCTGATATATATCACCGATGCGTATGGCGTCTATACCAAAGAGTTCTACGGCGAGAATCCGTTGGGAGAACGCTCAGAACTGATATATGGCGGAATGTACGCTGGTGAGATGACAAAGGTCGAAAACAGCGTATATGGCGGCACGCCCATAATCGTCGAGTTCAACACATTTGGAAGTCCTACAAGCTACGGTGTCAAAGACAGATTATACGACATGCTAGAGGTAGAGTGGACCGGATGGATAGGCAGATACTTCTTCGAGCTATCGGAAGGTGTCGAGGTCCCGATATGGGCCATCTACAATTATGAGAATCAATATGGCGAGGAATGGGAGTTCAGCGGCCCGGGATTTGTCGTTGTTGATGAGATGGACCACGTTGTTGTACTTGAGCAAGACATTGACATCCTGGAGGATGGGTGCATGATAGAGTTCACAGAGGAGGGTGTTGAGAGATTCGGCATTGAGGACAGGGTAAGGTACAACTATTGGTTCAATATCGTCACATTGAGGGAAAACGCCGAACTGATGGCCACCTTCGACCTGGACCTGACCGAATCGGGACTTGAGAAGTTGGAGACCTGGGGCATCCCCTCGACATTTCCCGCAGTTGTCAGGAACGAGACCCCGGTATACTTCTCATACTACCTCTCAGGGGACTTCGTTGACATTGCCACGATACCGGCATTCTACAAGCTTTGGGGATATGACACTGTGAAACAGATGATAACGTCCAAGAACGACCAGCAGGAAAATGATGGATTCTTTTGGCATGTGTACTATCCGATGATGAGGACAATGCTGGCAGAGGTATACGAATACAGCAATTCCTGATACCTCTTCTTCTCTTTTATTTTTTGTTAACAGGTACCTATTGCATCGTCATCGTGGAGCATGCCGTTTCTCATGTAGAGGTACCTGTCTGAAAATCTTTCCATAAGCGCCTTGTCATGGGATATGAACAGGTACGCCACGTCATATGTCGAACGTAGGGCCTCAAGCGATTTGATTATGGAAGCCTGGGTAGATATGTCAAGTGCGGATGTCGGTTCGTCAAGTATGAGGAGCGATGGACGGGCGAGAAGCGACCTGAGTACGGACAATCTTTGTAGCTGCCCCCCTGAAAGCTGGGATGGGAGTCTTTCAAGCACCTCTTCCTGCATGCAAAGATCTTTCAAAAGTCCCATTATCTCGTCATCGTCGGAATGGCCGTAGAGCTTTGCTACCCTGCGAAGACTTGCCCCCAGTCTCCTGCGGGGATTGAACGATGCCTGTGGATTTTGGAAAACCATCTGTATCCCTCTGCGGGGTGCGGGCGAGTGGAGGGATGAACCCATGAACTCCATTGTGCCCCCCGTTTGCATAAGCAGCCCCCCGACGACCTTTGCAAGTGTTGACTTTCCACAACCGGAAGGTCCCATTATCCCCAGTATCTCATTGTTGGCCATCTCAAAAGATAGGTCTTTCAGTACGAGATTTGCCATTTTTCCATTCTGATAGGAGAATCGAAGATCTCTGCAGGTCAGTAGCGGTGGCATCTCACATGCCTCCCGGTACGTTCTTTCATTTGGGGGGAATCCGTCGTGCACGGCATGTCGGCGATGCGGCAACGGGGATGGTACGCACACCCCTTGGGGACATCGACCATCGATGGCGTCATGCCAGGTATGGCAGAGAACTCCTTTAAGGGATGGGAATGCAGAAAGTCGCGCGTGTATGGGTGATGGGGATCTTCGAACACATCGCGAACATCCCCCATCTCCACTATTTTTCCACAATACATCACAGCCACCTTCTCACACAATGTCTCCACCAGTGACAGGTCATGCGTTATGACCAGCATTGAGCGGATGCCATGCTGCTTTCTGTTCACAAGCATTGCGATCGTGTCCTGTGCCGTCTTGGCATCAAGGGACTTTGTGGGTTCATCCGCGATCAGCATGTCCGGCGACTGCGCGGTTGCGACGCAGAGGGCCGCACGCTGTATCATGCCCCCCGAAAGCTCATGGGGGTATGAAGAGTAAATTTTCTTGGGGTCCTCGAATCCTATCTCTGCGAGCTCTTCGAGAGCGACCTTTCTGTCTTTTTTGGTGTCGCCCCTTTGTCCCCTGTTGAGTGCCTCGATTATATGGTCCCCCACCTTCATGAGAGGGTCCATGCTAAGCAACGGATTTTGCATCAATAAGGATATGGAACGTCCCCGTACATGCCGGGGATATCTGCCATAGGAGAGCTCGCAACGAGTGCCGTCAAGATCCATTGTCCCACGCACTTCCGCATTTGAGGGAAGAACGCCCATCATGGCGTGGGCCACGACGGATTTGCCGCATCCCGTCTCGCCCACAAGGGCAAGTGCCTCGTCCTTTATCGAGAACGACACATCGGACGCCGCCTTGACACGCGCGCTTCCTATGGAGAAAGTGACCGATAGGGCGTCGACACTGCAGTTCATACCATCACCTCCGCCATTGCAGAAAGCTCCCGGCGTTCAAAGGCCCTTGCGAGAAGCATAAGGCCAAGGATAAAGAGCATTATGCATATGGGGGGCGAAAGCACCCATGTCCACAATCTGTTGACAAACCCGCCCCTCGTAAAGGCCATGTGTATCATCAGCCCCCAACTGCTCCATGACGGGTCCCCAAGGCCAAGAAAAGACAGGGAGACCTCGGATATGAGGGCGGATGCCGCGGTAAGCATATACTTGGAAACCAAGATAAACAATATGTTCGGGAGTATCTCGTGCAACAAGACTTCCCGAGATCCAAAACCAAGCATCCTCGATGCGGAGATGTACTCCATCTCTCGGAGCTGCATGACCTTTGGTCTGATGATCCTTGCGGTTGACGTCCACCAAAGCAATCCGATGACGATGATTATTGTCCGTATGGACCCCCCTGTGTATGCCCCAATAAGGATTATGAGGGGGAGCTTTGGCAGTATCATCACAGTATCCGTGACACACATCAGCATCTCGTCCACATAGCCTCCGAAGTAACCGGCGAGGAGACCTACCACAAGACCTATTCCCACCGCAATGGCGGATGCACAGAATCCCACTACGACCGAGACCCTGCACGAATACATCAGCAGCGAGAGTATGTCATTTCCGATGTCGTTCGTTCCGAGCGGATGGGAAAGGGACGGATGGCCATACGGTTCGAATCGCTCGTTCTCCCCATATGGGGCGATATAAGGGGAAAGGATGGCACAGGACACAAAAAACAAGACAAGCGACAGCCCTATCACCAGTTCATAGTTGCGAAAATTCAATTCCCGTGCCTCCTGATGCGCGGGTCAAGATACGAATACGCGACATCGGCGAAGATGTTGCATACAAGCACCATGACGGTTATCAAAAGAAATGCGCCTTGCAGTATGGGGTAGTTCCTGGACATCACCGCATCGTATATAAGAAGGCCCATCCCGTTGAGTGAGAATATTACCTCCACAAGCAGCGCTCCCGAAAAAATGAATCCAAGGCTTATTGCCATCATGGAAAGCACCGGAAGCAAAGCGTTTTTGAACACATGGCGGAACAGGATGGTGGTCTCGGAGAGCCCCCTCGCCCTGGCAGCCGTGATGTACTGTGATCCCTTCTCCTGAAGGACCGAGCCCCTCATGATCACGAAGGTGTGTGCCGACGTATATATCGAAAGGACGCTTACGGGAAGCACCATGTGCGAAAGGATGCTCATAACGTTCTTTGAGTCGTAGAATCCCTTCATTGGAAATAATCCCAATTTAAAGGAAAACACATACAATGCAAGGATCGAAAGCACGAACGGGGGTGCTGAGTAAAGAAGTGTTGTCGCGATCGAGAGCGATTGCGAGAGGGACCTCGACTCAAAGTACCCCGCATAGGCCCCGGTAATGCACCCGACAATCGTTCCTATGAGAAACGAGGGCAGTGCGAGCAACAGTGTCCACTTCATCCTCTCGCAAAGCACGTCTACAACGGTCTTGTGATGAAAATACGAATATCCCAAATCACCGGTCAACACGCCCTTGATAAAAACGACATATTGGTATCCTATGGAATTGTCAAGCCCCAGATGGTGGCGCAATTGATTTATCGTCTCCTGGGTGACGCCCGTATCCTCGCCGATGAGATTCATCACAGGGTCCCCTGGCATGAGACGGGGCAAAACAAAAACAAGGGTGCATACGGCGAAGAATACGACTATGCTCCTGCAAACTGCGAATGCCATGCCCCTTCTCGCCATGCATATCATTCCGGCACGAATATTGCTGCGTCCGAACGGTGGCAGCTCACATGCTCTGCACCGTTGAGAGTGATAATCCTTCCATGGTCAGCGAGCAGTGAATGGAATACCTCTGGATCATCTATGTACCACGAATAGGCAGAACAAAAAAGAGGATACGGCACAGAATAGTCCCTACTGAATATCTCAAACTGTGCCCGGTATCCCTTCTCTTCCAACAACTTCATGATAAACTCGTAATCAAAAGACCTGAAGGAGGATATATTTCTTAGCGCCGCAAGGGTCTTGTCCGGTTGCCCCGCCCTGAACACAAAGAAAGCGCCCTTTCGCATACAGTTCATCATCTTGTCAACAAATGCATCGATATCCTCCACAAGAAATGAATATGCCGCGATCACATAGTCCACTTTCCCTATATGTACGTTTGCCCACGTATCCTCAAAAAAGGAGAAGGTACAGCCCCCTA
The DNA here is from genome assembly GCA_036733165.1 of Halobacteria archaeon. Lineage (GTDB taxonomy): Archaea > Methanobacteriota_B > Thermococci > Methanofastidiosales > NM3 > JAFGGT01. The sequence goes on from DAINBB010000007.1 coordinate 55,548, forward strand.
TGGATGAAGCGGCGGACCTGTATCGTTCGAGCTGTATGTGGGAGGGGTCTATCGCATAAATATGGGATGCGTATGCGGAGAGCGGCCCGGCATATCTGCCGGACCCACACCCTATGTCCGCAATCGTGCATCCGGGATCGATCTTCCCACATATCCATTCGCAGATGTCGCCCGGATATCCGGAGTAATCGTTCATTGTATCCGAGGCGCTGAATCTTTTCCAAAAATCCTCCTCGTCCCCTCCATTCTTTTCAAGTCTGGATAAATAGGAGGAGGATCGTATGAACTCTTTCCATTCCTCCCTGATATCCGCCATCAGACTCGCTCCAATGATGTAAGGGTGGCAACGTTGAAGATACCGTAGAGAGGATTGGGCATCCAGCCGGTCCATCCCTTCGCATAGGGTATCACCACGGTGTTCCAGTAGAACGGGATCGAAGGCAGCTCGCTGGCAAAGTAATCCTGCAGTTCGTATGCATATGAGCGAAGCAGTGCTGCATCTGTTGTGGCAAGGATGTTGTCGCACAAGGCGAGATATTCCTCATCGTCCAGGATGTGCAGCACGCCAGCCCCGCTTCGTCTGGAGTCAAAGTATCCGGATCCCCAGTTCGCGTGCATGAGCATTCCCCAAGGTGTCGACCTCGTGATTGTCATGTCATAGTCATAGCCATCCTTCATCGCTATCCATGTCGTTTTGTCGACTATTTCGACAGACACCTTGATGCCGACGTCCTCGCAGTATTCCTTGACAAACTCGGCTAGACGCTGGTAGTCCGAGCGCGTGACTATGCGAAGCTCTATCTCTTCCCCTTCGGGCGTGGTCCTGTATCCGTCCTCTTGAAGCTCATATCCCGCAGCGTCCAGGATCGAGGCCGCTTCATCTGGATCGTATGTAAGCTGGTATGTGTCCTTGTAGTATTCCATGGCTGGAGATATGAACCCCGCCTGGGGGACGGAACCATATCCAAGCGCGTCGAGAGCCACCATTTCCTCATAGTTCAGCGCATATGATATCGCGGTCCTGAATTCCAGATCATCAAGAGGTGAACTATTTAGGTTCAGCCCCATGAAGGTCAACCCGATGTTGTCCCACGCCAGGAATTCGAAGTCGCCCGTATCTTCCAATGCTGCGATGTTGGCATATGGGTACGAGGATGCGTAGTTGTAATATACATCTATATCGCCCTTCTCCAACGCAAGCGAAAGCGTATCGATGTTCTCATAGATATGTATCTCGAACGAATCTATATTGGGTGCGGACCCCCAGTACTCGTTCGGTTCGAAAACGATTGTGCCAGAGGTAAGGTCTATCGAGGAAATATAGAACGGGCCGAAACCGATGTTTGTCCCGGTGTTCGTATAGGTGTCTATGTCCTCTATCGTCTCCAGCACATGCTTCGGGTATATGGGAAATGCGGCCATCTCAAGGTCAAATCTTGCATATGATGTGTTCATGTTGAAGGTGATGGAATTCTCGGATTCGTCATATGTCATCTCATCAAGCACATTCGCAAGCCATGTCGTGCCGTTCTCCGCCGCCCACTCAAAGGAATATGCAACGCACTCCATGTCAAGTGGCGTGCCATCGCTCCATGTATAACCATCATTTACGTAGAACTTCCAAGTAGAAAGATCTTCCGAAACATCCCAATGCGACGCTGCCAACCCAACAATGGAGCCATCCTCGTCCATCGTGGTGAGGGTCAGAGCGCATACCCTGTAGAAAATATTGAGATAATAGTCCGAAAACACATTCTCAGACGTTATGGCATTGGTAGTTCCGATATTAAGTACCATATCCTCTGTACCAGCCGGGTCGGGCTCTTCCGTCCCATTGATACAGCCTGCAACAGAAACAAGTACAATAATCATTGTTGCAAACATAGAAAGTTGTCTTTTTCTCATTGATATAACCCCTTATTCAAAAAAAATGTAAATAATATAATAGTTTCGTGCTAATTAATTCAAAAACGTGTTACTAATACATGACCTGCCTATAATCGAGACAAACAATGAATTTCCAGAAATAACAATATCTGAACATGCAACAGGAAAGATTGGAAGTTTCCTTATGCTGATATTAAAATGTTATAATATCAAGTAGATCTGAACCTGTTGAAATATTATTCTCATGAAAGAAGTGATGGCCGCCGCGCGGCCATGCGTGCTCTCGTGTGTCTTACGCCCGACCCT
>DAINBB010000008.1:0-57127 GCA_036733165.1 Halobacteria archaeon
TTTGGTGCACTTCACCATACTCAAGGTCAGTTTATAAAACTTTCGGTAACTGAAAAAATCAAGTAAAAAAACGAGATTTAGAAAGAAAAAAATATAGTAATTGTACATAATATCTACAGATCCCAATATAATAGGGAAAAAAGACCATATATCATTGATCTATCATCTTTTTGTATTTCCAAAACATGATGAAAAGAACAGACAGATCAGCATGAATGCCAAAAGGAACGAACCCACTATATCTGATAGATAATGCACCCTCAGATATGTTCTTGAAAAGGATACGATAGAAGGCAAGGAAATGGCGAGGGCGAGAGCAACATTTCTTGACACATATCCGCGCCTGTAGGATATAAGCAACACCCCCCAATAGAAAACGAATGAGAGGCAGGCATGGCCGCTCGGATAGGAATATGACGACAGGTATTGGGACGGAAATGGCGGACGGTCCCTGGCAAAGAGCACCTTGATTGCATTTACCAGCACGGATGATGATGCCATGGCGCCCAAGAGGATGGAATACTCCATGCGCTCCCGTCCCCTTGACATGACAAGCAGCGCAATGGCGATCGGATAAAGAAGGTATCCGGATCCAAGATGTGTAAGGACCTTGAAGACCCCGACAATACTGGGGTCCTCCAATGACCTATTGACCCCCAACCACCACCCGTCTATCCCATCAACGTTGCCAATGATGACCATATAGGAGAATAATACGAACGACACCATGCAGATGAAAGGGACGGCAAGATGGCGATATCGGGAGGGAACTATCATGAAATGTAATAAGAGTACATATGTGATAAATATTTTGAATTAATAAGATATAAATAACTGAATGTTATAGTAATAAGAGTGGTCAACATAGAAAAATTCATTGTATCGGTAAAAAAACAGGCAATGTGCTTTTTCTCCGACAGAAGAAACATCTACATGTTGATCATGGTATTTCTAATTCCCATTATTTATGAAGGATTCAGGTTCACGCCGATAGAGGGCATGATAGAACCTAACATACTCAATGACTATCCGACAAGGTGGTTGCAGGAGAAACTGGGCACAGATACGGTCTATGCATACTTCGCCTCCTACTACTACTTCATACCCCACCTGTTCATAATGGCCGGACTTGCCCCGATGTTCTTCTTTGCAAGAAGGATGCCCCCCTGGTTCTATCTCTTCATTGCAATAGTGATATTCATGATAGACACCTCATTCTACTTCATCTATCCAGTGGCCCCGCCATGCAGGCTCAACTCCGAGTACATTGAGCCCATCAGGATAAATCTATTCCCATTCTCGGACTCCACGATCTCCGTGCATTACTCCGCATTGCCCTCCGGACACATCTTCATATCCATGATAGGGGTCCTGATATCCTATTTGGAGAGGTGGAAAAAGGTCTTGGTGGTGTACGCATTCAACACGGTCCTTATGAGCATGGTGGTGGTATATACTGGCGACCATTACGTTGAGGATACCATAGCGAGCACCGTACTGGTACTGGGCGTGTTCCTGATCTCGTTGGTGATGTTCAAAAGGATAGGGTGGATGAGGAGAATGGACGATGGCAGCTACATCTCAACGTCCAGAAAGGAATAGTTACTTGCCCTCCTTTTCCTTCCGTATCCGCCTGACCTCGTCCGCGAGCAGCTTGAGGGTCTTTATCTTCGGATACCTCTTATCTATCGTGAGCCTGCCGGAGGATGGGAATTCATCGAGAGAGGAACGGTCCTTCGGATATAGTTTTTCCTTCTCCCTCGTTGATTGAAGCCCGAGATTGTGGGCGGCCTTTGAGAGTTCCTTGAGGTCCGGCGATCGTAGCGAAAGGCCTTTTGACAGTTTCCTTCCCATCTTCCTTGACCTTGAGGAATCGATGTTCGCAGCCCATATCACCATAGTGTCGCCCATATCATCACCTTGTGATCTTGACTTCCCTTAGCTCTTCCACCATCTTGGAATACTTGGGTTTCTCGAACTTGTCCCGTGCTGGCTTGAGCATGTCGACTATCTTTTCGGCAACGCCCTTCTTTAGGTCCATCGGGTGTAGGGCGCCTGATGCAAAGTCCCTGCAAAGAGATTCATAATCGGTATATGTGACATCTCCCCCATACTTTTCCGGACGCAGTATCTCCACCTCAGACTCGCCATCCCTGTATATCAGGGTGTCGGCCCAGTCCAGGACAGGATTGAACTCAACGTTCTTGGCAGGACAGAACGCCCTGTTCAGCTTGTCCCTGATCTCGTCCGGGGTGTCCTGGATGAACACGGCAGACTTTGGTACGGACTTGCTCATCTTCATCTGGGACAGCAGTTCCTTGAGCTTGTCCTTCTCAACGGGCCATATGGGTGGCTGTGTGAGTCCAAGGAGCAGTTTGTGATGGATGGCCACAGGTTTCTCCAGCCCCATCTTTGGAGCGACCTCCCTGGCTATCACGTGCGCTTTCCTCTGGTCTATTCCGGAATGCGCCAGCGTGATGTCCTGGGCAAAGATGTCGGCGACCTGCATTGGGGGGTATATGAGCTGGGCGAAGTTCACGTCCTCCTGCTGCTGGCGGCCCATTATCGTTATTGACTTGCGTACCCGTGCAAGGGTGAGGTTCTTCGAAACGTTGATGACGGTCGACCAGTAGTTCGGCTTCTTTTCATAGATATCGGATCCCAGGATGTACTCTACCTTGTCGGAATCACCGCCCATGACCTTTATCGAGACCGCCATCCCCTCCTTGAAGTATCCAAGGGCGATCCTCCTGATCGTCTCGATGTCGCCTCCCAGCTTGTTGTTTATCCAGGCATGCCAATCGGCGAGGAATATCCTGCAATTGATACCTGCCTTCTGGAAGTCCGCTATCTTTGCGCCAGCCACAAGCCCGGTGCCCAGATGTATGAATCCGGATATCTCAAAGCCAATATAGTGCTCTATGGTCCTTCCTTCATCAAAAAAGGTCTTTAGGTCTTTCTTTACAAGTAATTCTTCAGTAGGTGGCCTAAGAACTAGGTCCAATTTCTCGCTCGTGTCCATGCTACCACTTTTTAATTGCTCTTGCGATAACGCTCTCAACCTCTATTTTCGAAAAGGGATTCACTATCGTGTCAGATGTAATGATGTCCAGATTGTACTTTGAAAGCCTTTCAATGGCATTTCCCGAAAATATCCCATGCATCGCTATGACATATATGTATCTGGGATTTGACTCGTTCAGTATCTTGACTGCATTCTCCACGGTCTGTCCGGTGGATATGATGTCATCCAATATTATTACATCCCTGCCGGAAAGATTGGGCACATCGCCGCTCATCCTCACCTCTCCGGTATAGACATCCCTGCGCTTTTCAAATATCGTGAAGTCCGTATCGATCCTCTCTGCTATCTGGTCGACCCATTTGGTGCTTTCCTCATCAGGGCCAACGATGAAAGGACGATTGAGTTTTAGTTCATTGATATGGTTCATTATTGGGTCAATGGCACTTAGATTGACAATCCTCATATTCTTGGAATCCAATATGCCACTTAACCTTGAGATATGAGCCATCAATGTGTATAATCTTGAAACCCCCGCGCTGGAGAACATCTCTAACACATACTTCAAAGAGAAAGGTTCCCCCAGCCTGAAGCTTTTGTCCTGTCTTCCGTAGGGCAGATATGGCATGACGATCTCGAAATGGTCGACACCCATGTCCTTGAGAAGATTTATCATGAAGTAGTACTCTAGCAGGTACCTGTTTGGGAAGAAACAATCATAGTTCAAACGGTTGAACAGGAATACCCTCTCATAACCTTCAACCTCCTCTGTAATCCTTGGGCATACCTCGCCGTCGGGAAACACTCGCATTTCCAAAGGGACGTAATCTATGCCCATCTTTTCTGCCAAACCAGTTATTACTTCAGATTTCGGCCCCATTATCGCTCTCATTAGAAAAAGGATATATAATCAAATTTATAAAATTTCCTATATAATATTGAGACAAAAACTATTCAAAGCAACTTCAATTCGCCTGTTATCCTGTCCAATACGTCCTCCGGCGCGGGCCCTATCCCCACGACTGTGATCGTTCCGGGGGGAATTTCAGTCAGTCCGGCATCCCTGATGGCACAGCATGGAAGCCCCCTTTCCTTGGCCATCAGATAATATTTGAACATCTCTTGCCTGTTATCGACCTCAAGGACCACCTTTTTTTGTCCTTCATTGATCCAGTCCTCGAGCCAGTCGTTGTGATCATGCCCGCATGCGTCGGAACATGTCACCGCCGCATGTGCGACCTGCACCGCCAGTTTTCCCTTGGACAATTTAAGGTCCTTCCTTGATAGAATGACCATCTTGTAATCGAAATGCAATTCACTCACCCAGATAGAAGAATCTCTCCATCTTTCTCGAATATCCGCTCCATATGTCATTGGAGCTTTCGCCCATCTCCTTTCTCAGTTTAATAAACTCGCTGGTCTGTGAGTCCATCAGGTCTGCATGGTACAGTATGCAGGCCTCATCTATCAGGGGGACCACGGGAGATCCCCATTCTTTCTTCCCATGGTGGGAGAGCAGCATGTGCAACAGGCGCCTTGAGACCTCTTTGGGAAAGTTGTCCATCGCTTCCATGCGTTTCCTGACAGTGTAATACCCTATGACAACATGATCGTACAAACCCCCTTCGGGCGTCACGTTGATCAAGCAATCGACAGAATAGCAGTCCATCTTTCCTACATCGTGGAGCAATGCGCCTGCAAGCAGGAGCTCCCTGTCCACAGAGGGATACAGCCTTGCCATGGTCCGGCAGATTACCAGGACCGAATATGTATGGTCTATCAGCCCACCGATATAGTTATGATGATGGGATTTTGCACATGGCGCCGTTTTGAATTCATGTTCGAAGGCGGTATCATTAAAAAACGAGCTCAACAACGCCTTCAGATCGGCATTGGCGAAGTTGTTTATCAGCGACCTCATCTGGGAATACATGTCGTCAACATCGCTTTCCGATGTCGCTATGAAGTGGGATGTGTCGTACTCCTCCAACAGTTCTACACCCCGCCTCTCGAACAGGACCTGGAGGTGTCCGTTATAGAAGACCACGTTTCCGCGCAAACGCACCACATCCCCGATGTCGAACATCCCCGCGACAGATTGGGCCTCCTCCCAGCATTTGCCCCATATTTCGCCTGTCTTGTCCTTGAGTTTCACCTGAAGGTACTTTCCTGGTTTGGACTTGAATTCCAAAAGGTCCTTCTCAGTTACAACGAAACATGTATCTATTGCCATGCCCTCCTCAAGGTCAGAGACAAAGAGCTTATCGTCCATGGGATAAGATATGTGGAGCATTATTTAAATAATTTGGATGACAGACCCGCTAAAATTGTGAGATGGGCTTTGAGAGATGTCTCCTGGCGATGACTGGGACCTCGTAAAGGCCTCTGTTCAGGTCCCTTTCCACCATTCTTCTCTCAATGCTCCGAAGCGGGGCCTTTCTCCCGCATAGCTTGCATCTATATCCCTTGTCCTTTCCTACAGATTGCATCTTCCTTCCACAACATGTGGGAACGACATTCTCATATTTTCTGACGGGCCTGTGCACCAAAAGCTTCTCTAGATTCAGGGTAAGTCCAAAATCAGTGCCTTTTACGCCCCCCCACACCTCTATCTGGTCCCCAAGAACGAGCTTTGCAACAACATTCCTAAACTCCTTGGTAGGTTCGTAGGCGGCCACGATGATATCGGCCGTGCCATCCGACATCTTGAAGAAAAGATGACCCTTATGCTCATAGTGTGGTGCAACTGTCACCTCGCCAAAGGCCCTTATGGACATGTATTCCTTAACTTCCGAGAGCGCCATTTTCACGATATGGGCATCGGTGGCCTGATTGGTCCTAAAGATCTGGGACTTGAAAATGGGTTCTGAAACAACCATCTTGGAGGCCTCCTCAAGCATCTCACGATCATTTCCCCTGATACCGTAAAGCACCGGGCAGGGCGAGTTCGGGGCTATCGCCAGATACCTGTTATTCCAGTCATAGCTGTCAAAGATGGCAGGATAGAATCGCCTGTCCATGTCCTTAACGCTCGACTCTTCGACATATCTGGGCGTTCCAATGTTTTCCGGCATCCGGTATGCGATGAGCTCGTAGGTATGATCGGAAAGGTCTGCGCCTATCGAAGCCAGAGCACCTATCAGGCCCCGTCCATTTCCCAAGGCCATACTCCAGGCCCCCATGTCTGCGATTATGCCCCTGGCCTCAGAGATATCGATGTGCTCGTGCAAGGCCTTTTGATAAAAGTCACCTAACACATCGTTGGGCCCATCTTCAACGATGACAACGCCTGGGTTCGTGTTCGGACCTTCCATTCTGTACTCCAGCAACAGGTCCCGTATCTTATTTGATATCTTGTCAAAATCACCTTCTATCTCAAATGACAGGGCCCCATTGCCCCTTGTCTTGTAAGGTATGTTAGGATTGAGCCTGACAAGCCTAGGAAGGTCAATTACCGAGCAGCTGGGACTTAGTTCATCGATTACCATCTTGCACAGGAAGGTGGTGCACATCCCGCTTGTCGAATCCGTGTCGTCCATGCCCACTAACATGGAAATGTTTTTTAATCGGTTCTTTTTTAACTGTTACTATGGGGCAGGAGAAGTCCATAATCCTCAATGAGACAAAAAAAATATTCAAAATGGCAGGTTTCGACACATCCATATGTGACCTCAGATGCTGTTTTGACATAGTTGCGAAGGGCAAATCCATGACATTCTTGATAATAGTGGCCCCAAATATCGACTCCATTCCCAACGACTATATAAGCTCAATGAAATGCCTTTGCTATTATTTCAGGTCCCATCCATTGATAATAGGAAGCAGGACGAAGAACATGGAACTGTTGGAGGGTGTCGTGTATACTCGGGATGACATACCTGCCCTAAGCATTGGCACGCTGGAACAGCTGATCGTCGAAAATGCCCCGCCATTGGTCTATTCTGACAGGGGCGGCATATATGTGAAGATAGACGGAGAGCTGCTAAAGAAGATGAGGGAGAACATGGGCACATCGATAAGCGAGTTCTCCAAGGAGATAGGCATATCCAAGAGCACGCTCTATGACTATGAACATTCCAAGAGGGGCGTGGAGCTAAGCACGGCCCTCAGGATAGAGGAGTTCATCGACTATCCACTTATCAAGCCAGTGGACATCATAAATCAGCTGATAGAGAAGAGGACCTCCATCGATGAAAAACCAAAATCCGAGTTCGAGAGGTATGTGTTCAACATCTTTGACGACCTGGGTTTCAAGGTCCACCCGACAAACAAGACCCCATTCGATGCCGTTGTTAAAGGGGGCACAGGGAAGAGGGACATGGTGATGTTGACGGGTGTGAGCGACCTCGACACAAAGAATCTAAAGAGAAGGGTTATGATACTCCATGACGTCTCGAGGATCCTTGACAGGGACGCATTTTTTGTCATCAACTCAAAGACAACGTCCAAGGCGATAGAAGGGCTTCCAATAGTGTTGGTCAACGAAATCAAGAGACTGCCTGACAGCGATACCGTGCTCGAGATTCTTGATCAGAGAAAACGAGAATGCGACGAAGAAATAGATTAACTTTTCGTGCATTTACTAAGCGTTAAAACAAAAAACTTTTTATATCTGAACTTATCCCATTTTTCTTGAACCCAAAGGTGGGTGTGTGTTACAACAGGTTTAGAACAATACACAAATCAAGGAGAAGTTAGTATGGCACAAATGAAACAGCCAATGACAGTCACCGAGGAAGGTGGCCAGAGATTTTTGGGCAGGGACGCCCAGAGAATGAATATCCTCGCTGGAAGGATAGTGGCCGAGACGGTAAAGACCACCCTCGGACCCAGGGGCATGGACAAGATGCTTGTCGATTCCTTGGGAGATGTAATAATTACGAACGATGGTGCGACCATCCTGAAAGAGATGGACATCGCCCATCCAGCTGCCAAGATGATCGTCGAGGTCGCAAAGACCCAGGACGATGAGGTGGGGGACGGAACAACGACGGCGGTCGTCATAGCAGGCGAGCTTCTCAAGAAGGCAGAGGGGCTTCTTGACCAAAACGTTCATCCAACAGTCATAGCCTCAGGTTACAAGATAGCCGCAGAGGAATCAGAAGCCATTCTCAAGAAATTGGCCACTGAGGTCAATATCGGAGATGAGGAAATGCTCATCAAGGTGGCCAACACCGCTATGACCGGAAAGGGTGCGGAAAAGGCAAAGGACACCCTAGGAAAGCTAGCGGTCGAGGCCGTGAGGCAGGTCGTTGAGAAGAACAATGGTTCCTGGGAAGTTGACATAGAGAACATCAAGGTCGAGAAGAAGATCGGCGGCAGCGTCGAGGACTCCAAGCTGATAAAGGGTATAATCGTTGATAAGGAGCGCGTGCACTCTGGAATGCCGGAGCGCGTGACCAACGCCAAGATAGCACTTATTGCAACCGCCATGGAAGTGAAGGAGACCGAGACGGATGCTGAGATAAGGATCACAGACCCTGACATGCTCCAGAAGTTCATCGAGCAAGAGGAGAATATGCTCAAGGGAATGGTAACCAAGGTCAAGTCTGTGGGAGCCAACGTCGTCATATGCCAGAAGGGAATAGACGACCTTGCACAGCACTACCTTGCAAAGGAGAACATTCTCGCCGTCAGAAGGGCAAAGAAGTCCGACATGAAGGCCCTGGCCCGCGCGACCGGTGCCCGCATTGCGACAAAGATAGAGGACCTCGAGGAGAAGGACCTTGGCAATGCAGGTCTCGTCGAGGAGAGGAGGATCGCAGGGGACAGCATGATCTTCGTCGAAGGATGCAAGGACCCCAAGTCCGTAAGTCTGCTTCTCCGCGGTGGTACAGAGCACTTCATCGACAGTGTGGAGCGCGCTCTTGACGACGCCATAGGTGTTGTCGCCTCTGTGATAGAGGACGGTACCATAGTCGCTGGCGGCGGCGCGGTCGACATGGAGATCGTGAAGAAGCTTAGCGAGGTCGCTGACAAGTACTCCGGCAGGGAACAGCTTGCGATAAAGGCGTTCGCAGAGTCGCTTGAGATCATACCAAGGACGCTCGCAGAGAACGCTGGTCTTGACCCGATAGACCTCCTTGTGGAGCTCAGGTCGAAGCACGAAGGCGGAGAGACCAACATGGGGCTTGATGTGTTCGAGGGCAAGTCCGTCGACATGTTCAACGAAGGCATCATAGAGCCATTGAGGATCAAGCAGCAGGCAATCAAGTCCGCATCTGAGGCAGCCATCATGATCTTGAGGATCGATGACGTCATAGCCGCTTCCAATCTTGGTGGCGGTGGCATGGGCCCAGGCGGAGCACCTGGAATGGGTGGAATGCCTGACATGGAAATGTAAAATCATTTCCTTTTTTTCTTTTTGAAAAATAATTCAAGCTGCCAGCATAAAGATTTATATTAATCTTTTTCTCTTCTTTTATGGAGGTTAAAGAAAATGGATGTGAAGAAAGGAACGACCACTGTAGCGCTGGTCTTTAAGGACGGTGTAGTGCTCGCTGCGGACAAGCGTGTCTCCATGGGGTACCACATCGCACACAAGAATGCTAAGAAAGTGTTGAAAATTACAGATTACATAGGTGTCACAACTGCTGGGAGCGTTGGTGATATCCAATCACTTGTGGGATATCTCAAGGCCGAGGCCAAACTTTATGAGATCAAGAACAACAAAAGGATGAGCCCGAAGTCACTGACCAAGCTAACATCGGCCATCTTGCAGAATCAAAGGTATTACCCACTGTATGCCTGGTTGGTTCTCGGCGGTGTCGACAAGGAGCGGGGATACGTGTTCTCCATAGATCCCATCGGAGGCGTGTCCGAGGACAACATGGTCGCAACGGGATCCGGTATGGAACCCGCCTACGGCGTCCTTGATGACAGATACAAGGAGAACATGGAACAGGGAGACGCGGTACAGTTGGCGGTCAGGGCGCTTCTGGCTGCAATCTCCAGGAACATGGGCACCGGCGACGGCGTCAGTGTGATCGCGATCACCCAGGAAGGGACCAAGGAATACTCGAACGAGGAAGTTGATGAAGTGATAAAGTCGATACGAGGGGGTAATTAAATGGTGTTCGGTCCAAGAGGCGGAGGATACGATCATGCCATCACGGTATTCTCACCAGACGGAAGCCTTTACCAGGTGAGCTATGCTGCCGAGGCCGTCAAGAAGGGGTCCACGGCCATAGGGGTGAAATGCAACGAAGGTATCGTTCTGGCCGTTGACAAGAGCCTGCCCTCAAATCTTGTTGAGGCAGAGTCGTTTGAGAAGATCTTCCAGATCGACGACCATATGGCGACGGCATCATCTGGAATCATCGCCGATGCCAGGGTGCTCGTCGACAAGGCCAGGGTACAGGCGCAGATCCATAAGCTCACATATGAGGAGGAAATCTCGGTAATGGCGTTGACCAAGAGCATCGGTGACCTTAAGCAGATGCATACGCAGTATGGCGGTCTCAGGCCATTTGGGGTCTCCCTGATCATAGCGGGCGTAGACTCGGAAGGTCCCCAGATATTCGTTACAGAACCTTCAGGAGCTTTCCTTGAGTGGAAGGCCACTGCCATAGGGTCCGGGAAACCAACGGCAATGGAGTACTTCGAGAAGGAATATGCGCCCACAAAGAGCATTGAGGAATCCGTGATGCTCGCGCTCAAGGTTCTCAAGAAGTCGATGGACTCGGATATGGAAGCTTCCAACATAGAGGTGGTGGAGATAAACGCCAAGGACCGACAGTTCAGGAGATTGTCCCCTGAAGAGCTAAAGGTCTACATTGAGAAGCTGCCAAAGGAAGAGGAGTCCGAGGACGATACTGAAGAAGAGGAGTAAAATCCTCTATACATTTTTTTGTTTAAATATAATTTTAAAGGTATTTCTATAAAGTCTATTATGCGCTACATCATAGTCACTGGTGGTGCCCTGTCAGGATTGGGGAAGGGGTTGACCACTGCATCTGTTGCTAAGATTCTTCAATCCATGGGCTTTTCTGTAATACCTATCAAGATAGATCCCTACGTCAACATCGACGCCGGAACGATGAGCCCCTTCGAGCACGGCGAGGTGTTCGTCCTTGATGACGGAGGAGAGGTCGACCTGGACCTTGGCAACTATGAGAGATTTCTTGACATTCCCCTGTCCCGTTCACACAATATCACCACCGGAAAGGTGTACCAGAACGTCATACAGAAGGAGCGAAGAGGAGACTATCTGGGAAAGACAGTGCAGATAATACCTCATGTGACCAACGAGATAAAGGACCTCATAAGGTCCAATTCCAACGAGCATGATTTCATGGTGATCGAGGTCGGAGGAACGGTAGGCGATATAGAAAGCATGCCCTTCCTGGAGGCCGTAAGGCAGATAGCCAACGAGGAGGAGACCATCTTTATCCATGTGGTCCCGATAGTGAAGATGAACGTTGTGGGCGAGCAGAAGACGAAACCTGCCCAAAAATCCGTAAGGGAGCTTATGGAGGCAGGTATCAAGCCCGATATGATGGTGTGCAGGGCCAACGAACGCCTTACCACGGAAGTGATGGACAAGCTCTCATTGTTCTGCAATATAAAGAAGGACATGGTCATAGAGAACATAGACGCAGAGGACATATATTCCATCCCTCTCCAGCTTAATCGGCAGAAGGTGGGAGAGAAGATATTGGAAATGTTCGGCCTGGAAGGAAATGTCGACCTGGAGAAATGGGGCTCCATTATCAATAAGGAGAGGCATGGCGAGGTAAGGATAGCCCTTGTTGGAAAATATACAAAGCTGCACGATTCTTACATATCTCTCAAAGAGGCGCTCAAACACGCATCCTACGTGATCGGATGCGATATCGAGATAGAATGGATAAGTGCCGAGGGGATAACGGACGAGGAGCTCAAGAGATATGATGGCATACTGGTCCCCGGAGGATTTGGGCCAAGGGGTGCGGAGGGGAAGATAAACTCCATCCGGTACGCCAGGAAGAACAAAGTGCCTTTCCTTGGCCTTTGCTATGGATTCCAGCTGGCGGTGGTCGAGTTCTCAAGGAACAGCGGCATCGAAGATGCAGTGTCCAGCGAGTTCGAGGTCGATGGCACCAAGGTGATAGATTTCCTTGAATCACAAAGGGACATCAAGAACATGGGTGCTACCATGAGGCTTGGTGCGACGAAGGTCCTCATAAAGGCCGGGACCATGGCCCACGGCCTCTATGGAAAAGAGGAGGCGTACGAGAGGCACAGACACAGGCTGGAGGTAAATCACGATTACATACCCGTCATGGAGAAAAACGGGCTTGTGTTCTCCGGAGAGTCCCCCGATGGGAGGATGGAGATATTGGAGCTACCTGACCATCCGTTCTTCATGGCCACACAGTTCCATCCGGAATTCAAGTCCAGGGTCGAGTCGCCAGCGCCCATGTTCGTGGGCTTTGTGCGGGCCTGCAAAGATTATAATTCCAGGAGAAGGGATTAGTCCCCTTCTTCCATCTTCCACGACAGTGTGGGTTCCCTGGCCGCCCTTACGACATCTATCTTCCTTCTTGAAGTGTTGTACGGGGCGTTTTTCACCAGTTCGGGATCGTCGTAGCATTCCTTTCTCACTGATATCAATGCCTCTGCGAAGGCGTCCAATGTGGCCTTGTCCTCGGTCTCTGTGGGTTCGATCATCAAGGCCTCCTTCACTATAAGGGGAAAATATACCGTCGGGGCATGGAACCCATAGTCCAGAAGCCTTCTGCCTATGTCCAGGGCGCTCACACCAGTGTCCCTCTTGATGTCCTCGCACGATATGACGAACTCGTGTTTTCGCAACGTTGTCCTTTCAAGGAATGGTATGGCGAAATGATCTTTCAATCTGTGCATGAGGTAGTTCGAGTTGATGACAGATTGCTCCGAGACGCTCACGATGTCACTGCCCAACGCAACAATGTAGGCATAGGCCCTGAGCAGTATGGCAAAGTTGCCGTGATATGCGCTTATCTTTCCAATGGACCCCTCACCGGACCTTTCAAAGGAGTATTCGTTCCCCCTCTTGGCCACGAGGGGCCCTGGAAGGTATTCTTTAAGAAATCCCTTGACCGCTATCGCTCCCGCGCCTGGCCCTCCGCCCCCGTGCGGTGTTGAGAATGTCTTGTGAAGATTGAAGTGCACTATGTCAAAACCCATGTCGCCCGGCCGCACAAGTCCAAGAAGGGCATTTAGATTCGCCCCGTCATAATATAACAATCCTCCGGCGCCATGCACTATGTCGGATATCTCGCCTATCCTCCCCTCAAATATCCCCAACGTGTTCGGATTCGTCAGCATTATGCCCGCGGTCCTTTCAGAGACCGCCGATCTCAGGGCGTCCATGTCGATCTGCCCATCATCACCTGATGGGACCTCCACGATCCTGTATCCCGCCATGGCGGCACTTGCGGGATTTGTTCCGTGTGCCGTGTCAGGAACTATCATCTCGTCCCTGCCTGCCGCTCCGGAACATTCATGGTGCTTCCGGATTATCTTCGCTCCCAGCAACTCTCCCTGTGCCCCCGCAACGGGTTGTAAGGTGATGTTGTCCATGCCGGACAGGTCCAAAAGACGCTGGCCCAACCTTCCCATTATCTCAATGTTCCCCTTGACGCAGTCCTCTGATTCGAGCGGATGATGTGGGGCGAGGGAATATTGATCAGCTATCCTTTCACATACCTTTGGATTGTACTTCATCGTGCACGATCCCAATGGATAGAAACCGTTGTCGACCCCGTAGTTCATCTGAGAGAGTGTTATGTAATGTCTGACAACGTCCATCTCGCTCAGTTCTGGAAGGTCTGGTGGCTCCTCCCTCTGCAATCCCTCGGGCAGGTCTGGCGGCGTTCCAAACGCATCCTGGGGAGCATACCCCCCTTTTCCCCGTCGGCTTGCGTCCCTCAGGTCCTTGACATAAGACGCCTGCCTGTAGATCAGACCGCCCCCAGCACTTCGATCAGCCTGTCTATGTCGTCTTTGGAATGCTTGTCCGTGATACAATATAACGAGCATCTCTCGTCTATCGGGATGCCACCTGAAAGTCCGTTGTCATTCAATCTCTTTTCCACATCTATGAGGTTTGAGCGATGTTCCACCGTAAACTCACGAAAATGCACGGAATCGTAGAGCGGTGCACGGTAACCATCGAGTTCGTTCAACTTTTCGTAGGCATAGCTCGCATTTGAGAAAAGAGAATATGCCAGTTTTTCCAGTCCGCGCTTGCCTAGGGAAGCAAGATAGGCGGCGCAAGACACGGCGCATAGGGATTCGTTGGTGCATATGTTGGACGTCGCCTTCTCCCTCCTGATGTGCTGTTCCCTTGTCTGAAGGGTCATGACGTACGATGGCAATCCATCAAGGTCTTCCGTTAGGCCTATTACACGACCGGGCATTGTCCTAAGCAGCTTCCTGTCATCCCGTATCGCAAAAAGGCCCAATAGGGGGCCACCGAAGTTGACAGCGTTCCCGAGATGGGAGGCCTCACCGACAACTATATCGGCGGCATAGTCACCCGGCCCCTTTACCAGGCCACAGGAAAGGGGGTCGACACCGACAACGAAGAGCGAATCGTCCCTATGGGCAATGGACGACATCTCTTCAACACCCTCTTCAAAGAAACCGAGATATGACGGATTCTCCACATATATCCCAGAACATCGTGGACCGGCCAATCTTGACAGCTTCTCCATGTCGCATTGCCCGGTCAGGCCGATGTGTGGATATTCAATGAGCTTGATGCCCTGATTTTCAGTATAGGACCTGAGCACTGCTCTTCTCATAGGGGAGATCGTATCGGGAATGAGGAACTCATTCCGATGATTGACCCTCGTGCACATCAGGGCGGCCTCGCCGAGGGCTGTCGACCAGTCGTACATGGAGGCGTTCACTATCGGCATGTTCACAGTCCTTGACATGAGGCTCTGGTATTCGTAGATGGCCTGTAGAATGCCTTGTGATATCTCAGGTTGATAAGGTGTGTAGGACGTGTAGAACTCGCTTCTCCCCACAATTGCCTGGACATGGGAAGGCACATAATGGTCATACGCCCCTCCTCCCTTGAAGGAAGTTATGTTCCTGTTCTTGGACAATATTCCTTGTATGTGGGACATCGTCTCACGTTCGGACATCGGCCGATCTCCAATGTCCCCTCTGAAGAGATAGCTTTTAGGTATGTCTGAGAAGAGGTCTTCAATGCCGATGAAATCAAGCATCTCGTCTTTCAAGGGTTTATTGGGGAAGAAGTCCATATTTACACCAATTAATGATATGAAGACATTGGATATTAACTTTGCTCATGGTATGAAGGGCCATATACTTCAATGCATGCCAGGGGGGTCATGCCCTGTAGCGGCGCTTGATGTTGGTATCTGTGTCCGCAAGCCTCTTAAGTTCCAGCTCTATGTTGTCCTCCCTCAAGAGATGTTTGTTGAGGTATATCCCTGTCCTGCCCACCTTGTCCCTCTTGTTTAGCACCTGTTGCCTTTCCCTGACGAGGCCCAGTGGCACGCCCACCGTCTTTGCCGCCAGAGATTCGTTGCCCTGGACTTCCATGCCTATATGGCCGCCCTCTGTGGGTTGGATGAGCATGAGGCGTTTGTCTATCCCAGGGACCCTGCGCCCTTCCTTGATGGCATCTATCGCCACCGCCCCTCCGAAGTAATAGAACTCCCTCTCGTACTTTTTGAACTCCACCAGGGGGAATGTCACCGTTATCCCGTTTGATAGAACTATATGCGATTTGATTAGGTGCCAAGGCGTGGCCATGGCTATGACCTTCTCCACGATGCCGAATCTTTCAAGCGCGATCTCAAGGATGTAGGATGATATGGTGGCAGGTATGAAGATGTCTATGTCGCTGCCCTTGTGGACATCGCCGCGGGCAACACTGCCATAGACTATGGGGCAGTACATGGAAAGGGATTCCATAACAGGCAATGATTCCTCCCTCAAGTGCTTCAGCAGTTCCCAGTGTTCACTATCGTAGGTAACTTCCTCGCGATGATGCGCAACGGTCTTCTTCTTCATCAGCTCACTCTTCGTCGCAACTATCCAACAGCTTGGAAATCTTGCGATCAAGCTTGTCTATGACCTTCATGTACTCCCTTGAGGACTGGAGCTCCCCCTTCTGTCTGGCAAGTTCCTCCCTAAGCAGGTCGAACTCCTCCTCTTTCCTTCTGAGTATAGATATCTGTTCCTTCAGGTCGAAGACCTTCTCGTCCCTGTCCTTGAGGTTCTTTGACAAGGCCTCGAGCTCTTCACTCGTCTGGCGCATCCTTTTCTTGAGGCCGTCGTTCTCTGCCATGACCAGCTTGAACTTCTCCAGCTCCTTCATGTCGGGTATCCTTCCATAACTTATGACTATTGCATCCCTGCCCACGGACAGTATGTCGGAAGGTGTGAGCGATAGTTTCAGCTTGGGTCCGTACTTGCTCTTCTCGACAAACCCGGTGTTATAGAAGTTCACATACTGGTACATGTCAAGATGAAAATATATCTCACCGTTCTTTATCTCTACATCCACATCGTACACATAACCCTTTATGACGCCTTCGATATCCACGGCATATTTGCCATAGAGCTGGCCATAGAGGGACTTCTCATCATAGGACATGGATTTAATTAAAAAAAATAAGTTAAAAAAGATTATGTAAAGAAATTATCTAAACACTATTTCCGCTGCCTTCTTGGCTCCCAAGATCGATGAATGCAACGGATCTTGTGAAAGCACCACGTTCACAGAGTCCAAGGGTATCTGTGCATGTTCCGCAATGTACTTTCTGAGGGTGATCTCAAGGCCCCTTATGGATGATATCCCGCCATTGACAAGCACCGCGCCATAGAGATTTTTCCTCACCGTGAACGGGGACTTACCGACCAATTCCACTATCTTCTTCGCTATATGGTCCACGATCACGTTCACAGATTTTATCACTTCCTCATCGATCACGATCTCCTGGCCAAGGCCCTCCTCGGTTATGACGCTCTCCACAAGCTCTGGCAACTCCTTGCCTGTCACTATGTACTCATAGTAAGGTCCACAGTATTCTTCCTTCAGTCTCATGCATTCTTCCAGCGGCACTTCCACGCCGTACTTTTTCTTGATCGCCTGTTGGACCGCAAAGTCGATGTCCCTTCCACCCATCGGGATCGTATCTGCGACAACCTCTCCCATCTCGTCCTTGACAGCAAGTTTCTGGTGTATCAAGGTAAAGTCTGTCGTCCCGTGGCCTATGTCCGCGCAGACCCCGGTCACCCAATTGTGGTATATCAACGACCCCAGAGGTTCACTGATCACCTTGACATCGGAGACGAACTCCTTCAAGAGGGTCTCAAGTTCCTCCTTCTGATTTTCGGCCGCTATGGCAGGTGCTGCGGCAAATATCTTGAGATTCTTGCTATCTGTCATGTTGTGTTTCTCAGCGTGGTTGAAAAGGTACTCCACAAGGTAGAATGCGTCCTTTGTCTTGATGACCCCTTTGTTGACTATGTAGATAAGTTCCCCCAGTCCCTCGTATTCGAGAGCGGTCGAACCGACAATGATGTCAGGGACCTTCGTTGACCTCTCATATGCGGACGCCTTGTAGATCTTCCGGACCAAGGACCTAGTCCCTATGAGATTGTCACCAGCCGTTATCGTTGAGTTCGCAGTGCCAAGCTTGATGGCGCCCACATAGAAGGGGGAACCGGAATTCCCCTCTTGTGATTCAGATTTACTATCATCCTTACCAAATAATGCCATAATATCACCTTTTATACTTGTGAAAATTCATTTTTATGATTTATATATCTTTGTATAACTTATCCAATTTAAAAAAATATAATATATGATAATTTAAGATAATAAATATTTATATATAATAAAAAGATGATTTTTTCCATTACTACATTTGCATTAAATGAATCATAAGTTTTTAGGTGTGAAAATGAGACATGCCCATGTTGCCAAAATGTATTAATACTGTATTTGTCAAAGTGATTATATCATGGAGCACCAAGCAAGAAACGGGGATATCAGTGGTCTTCATGAGATATTCAATCCAAGGTCGATAGCCCTCATCGGGGCCAGCAACAACGAGCATAAGGTGGGATACGACCTTGTAAGAAATCTCAAAAACTACGATGGGAGACTATACCTTATCAACAAGGAGGAAAAAGAGATAGACGGCATGGAATCCTACCATTCCGTGTTGGAAATAAAGGATAAAGTGGACCTCGCCATTATCGCCATTCCAGCCCATGGGGTGCCGGAAGTCCTTGAGGAATGTGGGAAAAAAGGGATAGTGGGTGCGGTTATCATATCCGCAGGCTTTTCAGAAATCGGCGATATCGGGTCAGAAAAGGAATTGACAAAAATATCAAGGAAGTACAATATCAGGTTGATAGGGCCCAATTCAGTTGGAATGACCAATAACGTACGGGGCCTCAACGCCACGTTCACATTGAATTCCAAGAGGGGGGATATAGCATTTCTCTCACAAAGCGGGGCACTTGGTGCAGCCATCATCTACAAGACGGTGTACGAGGACATCGGATTCTCAAAATTCGTATCGTTGGGAAATATGGCAGATATCGATTTTTGCACGTTGCTGCAATACCTTCCAAACGACAAAGACACCAAAAGCATCGCAATCTATATGGAGGGAATCGATGACGGTAAGCGTTTCATTGATGTGTCAAGGCAATGTTCCAAGATCAAGCCCATCATCGCCCTGAAGTCTGGAAGGTCCAAGGCGGGCGCCAAGGCGGCCTCGTCCCACACCGGCAGCATGGCCGGGACCGACAACATATACAACGCAGCCTTCAAGCAGGCGGGAATCATAAGGGCAGAGACGATTGACGCTTTGTTGGACTATGCAAAGGTATTCAGCCAAGATAGGATGAACGGCAATCGTGTGGCAATTCTTACCAATGCGGGAGGCCCGGGGATACTGGCAACTGACGAATGTGAAAGACGAGGACTGCAGGTACCAGAATTGAGCGGGCGGGCCAGGGAGGAATTGAGAAAGGTCCTCTCCCCCTACGCATCGGTCACCAACCCCATAGACACCATTGCACAGGCAGACTACAATCAGTACCACAGGTGCGTGCAGATCCTTCAGGAAGAAAATGATGTTGATGCCATCTTGAGCGTTATTGTTGTCCCCACATTTGCAAAGATAGGGATGAACACCCATGCCAGGGCCATAGTCGACAGCTGGAACGGCTCGAAACCTATAGTTACCTGTTTCATGTCTGGTGAGGTCGCAACCTCATCGATACGGTACATGCTCATCAACAAGATTCCCAGTTATCCGTCCCCAGAGAGGGCGGCCGCCGCAATGGGTGCGTTATGGAATTACTCAAAGTGGTATCATGAACATTACGGTTAGTACCAGAGTAAATCCAACAGAGGACGAGTCCAAGGTCCGCAAGGCCCTCAAGAACATCTTTTCCGGGATGGAATTCGTTATGGAGGACGGGCGCCTTGTCGGCAGGTCGGATTCGATAGAGGACCTCTCGACGCTCAAGGAACTCATAGAGTCGCAATGCATAAGGGATTCTGCCAGAAAGACCATGAGAAAGGGAAGCGGGGAAAATCTCGTCAGGTTCTGTCTAAACAAGCAAGCGGCCACCAAGTCCAAAATCAATTTTTCCGATGAAAGCCCTTTGGGGCCCATAAGAGTCAGCATAAGAGGGGATGTTAATGAAATATACGATTACATTGCCCCTAGTACTATATAAAGAAATGAATATACCTTACTTATTATTAATAAGTAATAATATTTAATATTTTAACAAAAAGCATGATAATTTTTACCGAAAGCTTTATATAAATTATATTTTCATAATAAGTAACAATATAATAAATTATATTATTCGAAAGTTGTCAAAGGAGGTATTTTATGGCTTTACCAATTGCTACTATTGAGAAAATTATTAGAAAGGCCGGAGCTTATAGAGTCAGTAAGGGTGCATCCCAGAAATTGTCTGAAATCCTTGAGGATTGGGGCGTCGACATAGCGCAAGAGGCGATGATGGAAGCTAAGCATGCAGGAAGAAAGACAGTAAAGGACGTTGACATCGAAGCAGGCCTAAGAAAAGTCGCATACAAGATCGCATACGACTATACGAAGTAATCACTTCTTTTTTTTATATTATATATCTCCCAACCATGTCAGATTTTCATCTATTGGTACTTTAAAGAATCTGCCAAGCATAGAAGGGTCTTTTGCTTGGTGTTGCTTGAAGTAGAGGTAATTCTCATCCTTAGCCACTATCTCTATCTTTCCCATTATATGCGACATGACGTATTTGAATCTCTTTGCAATGCCGCACAGCTGCCTTTTGGAGTCTTCGACAACGTCAAGGCCCCTTGATATCGGTACCTGAAAGTGTAACGCCCTCCTGACTGGCCGACACTGGAAGATATAATATGGATTTACACCCACCCTGACAAGATTTCTCATCAGTTCCGCCATCACGTTGGGATTGTCGTTCACCCCACCAAGCAGGACGGTCTGGTTCTGTATCGGCATCCCACAGTCCATCAATTTGTCTATGGCCAACGCAGAATACTTGTTGATCTCTTTCGGATGATTGAAGTGGGACACGATATTGATCCTCTTTTCGGGTGTGGAGTACCTATCAAAGATATCCAAAAGCTCCCTATCACCATATATCCGATGGGGCATCACCACGGGCACCCTGGTCCCCACCCTGATAAAGTTGATATGGTCTATCTCAATAAACGTCTTGAGGAAATGTTCTATTATGTGATTTTCGAGCACCAATGGGTCCCCTCCGGATAACAAGACGTTCGTTATCTCCTCATGCTGTTCTATGTAATCCCTTGCGGCGTTGATGTTTGATATTATCTCGCTCTCCGAACGTCCTACAAGCCTCTTTCTGAAACAGAATCTGCAATATACCGAACATCTATGTGTCAAGAGGACAAGCGCGGTCTGTTTGTACTTGTGTTGAAGACCTACCGCGACAGTATTGTCCTTCTCGCCGCTGGTGTCGTACATACCCCCCTGGGAGAACTCGCCCTCGGTAGGTACCGACATCTTCCTTATGGGGTCGTTGATATCATTGGGGTCTATGAGCGACAGGTAATATCTTGTTATGCTCATAGGATGGAGCCTGGTGATCTCCCTTAGATTCTCACTCTCTTCCTCTCCAAGAACCAGATGCTCTTCCAGTTCGTCTATCGTCCGTACATTGTTTTCCAGTTCTTCTTTAAGATCAAAACCATCTTGATATTTGTAACATCCTATATAATCCATCGATGAAAAATCAAAACTGAAGAATAAATAATTTGCCTATTATATTATCTAAAAGGACAAAATAAGAAAAAATATAGTTTTTTTAATCTCCCTTCGCCCCATCAAGAAGTGACTTGCATTCGCAGTTCCTCTCTTCTGACACCTTTGGTATGGCCCTTTTGAATATCGTCCTTATGTCCTCTATGTTCTTGGACATTATGTCTAGGACCTCCTTATGTGTAAGCTTCTTGTCGGATATGCCTGCGGCATAGTTCGTGACCGTCGATATCGATGCATAGCACATCTCGAGCTCCCTTGCCAAAACGACTTCGGGAAGATTTGTCATCCCTACGACGTCGCCTCCCATCCTCGAGAACATCTTTATCTCTGCAGACGACTCGAATCTTGGACCCTCCGTGCATACGTACACGCCATGGTCGACCATTGGGAGATTCTCCTTCATGCCGGCTTCCAGCAAAACGGACCTGAGCTCGGGGCAGTATGGCTCTGTTACATCTATGTGGACCACGTCCTTCTCCTCCATGGGGGAGGCGGCCCCGTCATAGAAAGTATTCTGCCGGCTCTTTGTGAAGTCCAAGAAGTTGGACAATACCACGAAGCTTCCGGGCCTTATCGAAGGATTGATCGATCCTGATGCCGATGTGGACAATACGCGCGTTACCCCAATCTTCTTCAACGCCCAGATGTTTGCCCTGTAATTTATGAGGTGTGGGGGGATGGAATGCGAATCTCCGTGCCTCGGAAGGAATGCAACTGCCTTTTTTGAATATGTGCCTCTGCTTACATTCACATTGCCATAAGGTGTCTCTACCATGATTTTCTCAAGATCTTTTATCATTTCAGGATCATATATTCCCGATCCGCCAATAATGCCTATCATAATGTAGTCTCCTTTACATTCTTAATCAACGCGGATAGTTCATAAAGCCTTTCTTTTTCCGGCGCCTCGACTATGATGCGCAGTTTTGGTTCAGTGCCTGATGGCCTGACAAGGATCCATGACCTGTCGGAAAAGTTTATCCTGATCCCGGAGGTCGTCAAAATCTCAAGGACGTCACCTCTTGAAGAAAACTGGTCCTTGGTCCTTCCAATGAACTCGTTCACATCGATCCCGTCCAAAGGCATGTTCTCCTTTATCTGGTGATATCGGGGAATGTTCTTGAAGAGGTCTCCCAAAGGCCTCTCATTGGCCATGAAGGTCAACACCATCGATGACATTATGCCGTCTATCCATGTTCCAAACGGCATGTGGATATGTTTCCAAGGTTCGGCCGCGAATGAGGGGGAATATTTCTTTATTCCGTCATGGAGATACCCCAGCGGCACGCGAAGGACCGAAACACCCTTCGATTCAAGCAGCTGGTCTGTCCGCAGGGAAGTGTCTATCGAAAGCACGACCTTGTCGCCTTCCTTTGTGTAAAGATTCGCGAAAAGCGCTATCAGGTCGTCCTCGGGTATCAGTTCCATCGAAGGCCCAATGATGTTCACCCTGTCTGCATCGCCATCCTGTGCAATGATGATATCGGGGCCGTATTCCTCTGCATATTCGACGACCCCCCTGAGATTGTCCATAGTGGGTTCAGACGGCCTCGCAGGAAATAGCCCGCTCAGATGGTCGTTTAGGATATGTACGTCCGCGTCAAGCGAATTGAACATCTTCTGTATGACCTCTGCGCCCACGCCATTTCCCGAATCCACCAGTATCCTCATCCCGTCAAGGGAACGGCTTTCGAACATTTTGAAAAGGAAGGATATCGAACGGGAGACATAGTCAGCCACAACATCCCTACCATGAAGCGTCCCGCATGCCCTCCAGTCAAAGGAAAACGGGTCCTTGTTGAAAAAATGGCCCTCGATCGTTTTTTCTTCCTTTAAGCCTATCTCAAAACCGTTGAAGAATACCTTGAATCCATTGTCGCTGGGGGGATTGTGGGACGCCGTGACCATGATACCTGGACATTTGGACATAGCAGTAGAGAATGCCAACACAGGTGTAGGAACGACCCCTATGTCCTCTACGTCGAGACCATGATACAAAATCGATGATATGAGCGACTGTTTCAGCGATTCGCTAGATGTCCTGCCATCGCAGGCACATATGATCGCTCTTTGCCCAATGGATGAGAAATACCTGGAAATGCTCGCGCCCAAACGCATGCTGAAGCCAAGGTCCAGATCCTCTCCAATGGCTCCTCTGATGCCTGCCGTGCCAAATAAAGACATGCTATCACTTCAACAGATCCGGGTAGAAGTACCTCTTTCCCCTATCTTTTTTCAGCCCATCCCATTCGCACAGGGACTTCATGGCTTCAAGGGAAGCCAAGATGGCGTTTTTCATTCCCTTTTTCTCCAGTGTGTCCGTTGCCCTGTTGGCGTAGACCGCGCATACAGAACCTGCCCTCAGCCCAAATATGTTTGAAATGGTAAAGAGCGTAGAGCACTCCATCTCGAAGTTCAATACCTTCGCCTGACAGAGGTCACTTATCAGATTTGCCTTATTGGACGGCAGATACCCCTTGAAGGATTCCCTTGCCTGACCGACATAGAAGGAGTCTGTGGATGCGGAGATCCCCACATGGTAGGGATAGGAGCGATTCTCGCATGACTGTATGAGGGCCATGGTGACCTCATGATTGGCACACGAAGGATATTCAGGAGGAACATACTCCTTGGAAGTGCCGCCCAAGCCCATCGATGCAGTATTGATTATCAGCTCGCCGCAGCGGACCATATCGGAGATGGTGCCGGTAGAGCCTACACGGATGAACGTGTCACATCCTATCCTGGCCAGCTCCTCCACAGCGATAGCGGTGGACGGGCCGCCGATGCCCGTTGAGCAAACGCCTATCTCAAAACCGCCATATCTGCCCTTTGCCACACGGTACTCCCTGTGTGATGACAATACTTCGGCATCATCCATCTGATCGCAAATCTCATCGACCCTTCCGGGGTCCCCTGGCAAAAGAACATATCTTGGCAATTGGCCCGTCCCAAGGGAGATGTGGTACATCCTCCCTTCCAGCTCAGGGCGATATGCCGATGATTTACTCATTATGCATAATTAACAAACAAATTTATATAAGGCTTTCCAATTTTGATAATTGGTGTTATAATTGAAGGTGCTTGTTGCTGGAACATTCGACATTTTGCATCCCGGACATATATATCTCCTCAATGAGGCAAGCAAATACGGGGATGTTCATGTCATAGTGGCCAGGGATTCCAATGTAAGGAGGATAAAGGGCAGGAAGACCGTCTTTGACGAGAATGAGAGGAAGTTGATGGTCGAGAACCTAAAGATGGTCAAAAAGGCGTATCTCGGGGACCCAGACGATTTATTTAAAAAGGTTGAAGCAATAAAGCCTGACATTATATTCCTTGGACCAGACCAGGACGATGGTTGGATAAAGGAAAGGATGAAAGAGATGGGAATGAACATAGAGATAGTCCAACTTGAGAAGAGGCTGAACTATTCATCGTCATGGACCAAGGAGATGCTGAAGAGAATAAACAATAACATGGAAGTGTATTGATGTTACCATCCTCTCGATCGGAGATGATCAAGTATGCGATCAGGGATGTCACGGTGCCCGCGTCAAAACTTGAAAAAGAAGGAATAGAACTGATAAAGCTTAACATAGGTGACCCCAACAAGTTCGATTTCAAGACACCGGGGCATATAATCGATGCCCTCTGCGAGTCTGCAAGGAACGATGACATGGGGTACACCCCTTCCGAAGGTTTCGAGGACCTCAAACAGGCCATACTGGATTACGAAAGGGGCAAGAACGGCATCGACGCCACCACCGATGACATCATAGTAACCAACGGTGTCTCTGAGGGCATCAGCATGCTTTTCGGATCACTGCTCGAGGCGGGTGACAATATCCTGGTCCCCGACCCATCATATTCAAGTTATGACTCTTACGCCAAGTTCTTCGGCGCCCAGACGCACAAGTACGCCACCATCGAGGACGAGGACTGGATATGCGACACGGACAACATAAGGAAACTGATAGATGAAAAGACCAAATGCCTGGTATTGGTCAATCCCAACAATCCCACAGGCAGCATGATCCCAAAGTCCGCTGTCAAGGAAATGGTAGACATATGCGGAGAACACGACATCTTCCTTATATCCGATGAGATCTATGACAGACTGACCTTCGACCATGAGTTCTACTCACCGCTGTCTTATGCGAAGGATGTTCCAATCCTGCTTCTAAATGGCTTCTCAAAGCTTTACCTGGTCCCGGGATGGCGCATAGGCTACATGGGCTTGCAGGACCCGGAAAGCAAACTGGGCAAGGTCCAGGAAGCGGTGAAGAAGATGGCAAGGATAAGGATATGTCCAAATGCCCCCTGCCAAAAGGCCTGCATCGCCGCCCTGACGGGCCCACAGGGCCATATAAAGGACCTCGTCGGCAGGCTTCACGAGAGAAGGGACTTCGCATACAAGAGGATAAACGAGATTGACGGTCTTGAGACAAGGAAACCCCAAGGGGCATTTTACATATTTCCAAAGATAACCCACCCCGCTTGGAAGGATGACAAGAGGTTCGTCTTGGACGTGCTTCAAAACGCCCATGTCCTCTTCGTGCATGGGAGCGGATTCTCCAGCACTGCCGGCAAGATGCACTTCAGGTCCGTGTTCCTGCCCCCGATAGAGACGATGGAGGCCGCATTCTCCAAGGTCGAGGCATATCTCAAGAGCGTGAAGGCCTAGATGTTCCTCATGTGTATGCAGGCCCCCGAGGCTATTATCAGGAAACCGCCTATGGCCTGGACCACCGAGAAATGCTCATCCAGGAACAGGACGCCAAGAATCGTCACCACAATGGGCGTAACCATGGACATCATGCTCAGATAGCTGACCGATGTTATCCTCAAGGTCTTGTAGATCAGGATCATCAGCATGGCCATGTGCAACGAGGCCAGGAATATTAGGAAAGGCTGTTCCACAACGTAGAAACCGTCCTGGAACACTATGACGAACAACGTCAGGAAGGCCGACCCGAACAGCATACGATACATAGACAGCAGTTCAGAGCCCAAGCTCCTAAGCACTATCTTTGACAAGTTGTTGGCGAATGCATAGAAAAAGGCGCTAAGCACTATCAGTATGTCGAATCTGTTGGGCACCAGTTCCCTGCCTTCAGTGGTTATAAGATATACACCGATGAGCAGCATGACGACCAGAAGGGCCTTATGAAGGTCCAACACCTCGCCAAGTATGAAATGGGCCAATATGACCGTGAAGACAACAGTGGTCTTGACAAGAAAACCGTAATTGATCGATGATGAGCTCTCAAGCCCATAATATCCAACAATGTTGGCCAGTGTGGTGCCGGCAAGGCCTATAAGGAGAAGATACTTCAGCTGGAACCTGTCAGGGGCCTTGACCCTCCCCCTGTTGAGGACAACCACATAGAGCGTCACCATCAATGTGGCCAAGATTATCATCTGGAACAGGAATGAGAAAACGGGCACACCCCTGTTGAGGACCGCTTTGGAGACGGTTATAAGGATGGCCCATACGATGGACATCATCAGTACCAGGCAAAGTCCCTTGGCCCTATGATTCATGAATTCAAATAAGAACTACTATTTAATAATTAATCGATAGAAGAGGAAAAATATCAAATTGAACCTGCCAAGGCAACATCTTTCTGTCCGTTGCAATGGGTGTAGGTATTTGATATGGCATCGTATAGCTCCACTTCCGCCCTCATGACGGCCGCGGGGTCGCCCGACAGCTCCAAGTAAACGCCATTTCCTGTCTTTATCAAATTCATCTTGACGTCCTCTGGCACGTCCAACTCTATGAAGTGTGCCGCATCGGACTCGTCCAACAATATGGAGACCTTGTAATCCTTTGATGCATGTTCAATGGCACTTTGTATAATGTTGTTCATCAATATCACTCCATCTAGTATATATTAATAATTATCATTATATAAAGGTTTCGTTTGGCTAATCTAGCACTTGTCACTACTATTTATTTGCTTGAGCCGCTCAACGCCGTTGATGCGCATTATGTGCTCATACGTGGCCTCTGGAACAAATTTTTTCCAATCCCCTCCCGAGAGTATGGTGTTCCTGACGTTGGTCGAGGAATAGTCAGACCTCGAGAATAGGGGTGTCTTGCTGACATTGATGCCAACCTCGTTGAACAGTATCTTCACGAGCGGTTCATTTGAGTATACCCTGTCAAACCTGGGTACAAGGCTCTTTACGTGCGCCACCCATAGCGAGTTCCTCTTGATGTCCTCCACTGGCACGATATACACCTTTGAGAGGTCGAAGTCCTCATGGACAAGATTGGACCTGATTATCTCGAATCTCTCGCCTGCGGTGAATGGATTCTTCTTTGTGTGGGATTCCTGTGCACTGCCTATGGCGATTATGAGCTCGTCGTTCTCAGAGAGGACCTTCCTGATGACCTCCAGATGTCCATAATGAAACGGTTGGAATCTCCCTATGTACAAAGCGCGCATCATTATAGCTTCGCATGATTATTATATAAAGCATTCTGGTGGGCATGGGAAAAGGGTATTAAGTATAACGATGTCAAAATTGGATATGATCACTTTCATAATCAAGGCGAACAAGGCCAGGACCAGTCCAGATTTCCTCCTGAAAGACCTGCCCGGGTCCGGAGGCAGGATGGACATCCTATGCAACTGCGTCGAATCGGCATTGCTGGTCTCCCATGGCATCCGGACGGACGTCGAGGTGATCCTCTGCCTTTCAGGCCCCCCATCCCCTCCGAGGTGCATAAGGATGCTGGGAGACAGGATCAAGCACCTGTCGCCCGATGAGAGAAGCACGGCCATACTGATAAAAAAGGCCTTGATAGCATATAGGCCGGGCGATGAGGTGGAATCCACCCCAGGGATATTCGTGTCCGATAGGTCATTTGAAGCTGTCTTGATGGACAATTACGAGAGATTGGTACTCTTGGACGAAAATGGGGAAGAATACAGCAAGATACCCTTGAACGACCCTTGTTTTGTCATAGGGGACCATCTGGGTTTCGATGAGGGCGATCTGGAACTGATGAAAGAGATAAAATACAGGATGACGATCTCACCAAAGGTGCTCCATGCTTCGCATTGCATAGTCATCGTGCATAACATGAGGGACAAGGAGTTGGATTGAGCTCATAGTCTCTTGTACTTGCCATCGATCTCGAATATGTCACCGTTCTCCAGCAGTTCCTTGATCGATAGCATGACATCTATCTCGTCAAGCATGGTCTTCTTT
This sequence comes from Halobacteria archaeon, assembly GCA_036733165.1. Taxonomy (GTDB): domain Archaea; phylum Methanobacteriota_B; class Thermococci; order Methanofastidiosales; family NM3; genus JAFGGT01. Next base: position 28,546 of record DAINBB010000008.1, read on the forward strand.
ATGATCTCCTCTTTGGACATCGGGTCTTTCCCCATTGCATCCATGACAGTCCTGTTGATGTCATCGTCATCGAATACTATGCTGTCCTCCTCAAAGGAATCATCATTGGAGGGGGCAAAGTTCTTCTCCATCTCGTCATACTCGTCCAGTTGCTCTTCGACATCGTGTAAAGAGCCCATATCCTGGGCCTCGCTCCAGGAACCCTCCTCCACAAGTCCCTTTATGCTCAAGGCCACGTCGAGATGGAATCTTATCCAGCCGTGCACATCCCTTTTGAACAACTGAACCGGTTGAAGATATTTCTCATCGTTATATTCCCGCACATTTGCAAGTACGTCTGTGAAGTCCCCTGCCTCGAATCTTCTGACAGTATCGACATCGCTGCGCCAGAACTTGAGCTGTATGCTCTCAGAACCATCGTCCAAAACCAGATTTCCATAATTTTCATCATCGCTGATAAACTTGCTGACAACGGTCCCGCACACCCTTACCTCGCGACTCTCACCGAAATTAGTAACTAGCGAGTTCTTTGAGTCATCATCGCTCACAATCCTTCCGGCGATGACGTCCTTGATCCTAAGTTTCCTGGCAGCCACGATATCACTATAGCTACTTTATATAAAGTTATAAAATACTTTTCTTTTCATGATGTGGCATATGCCTACATTCAGAATTCGACACCATAAAGTTCGGAGACCAGTTCCTCATGGATCGTTGCGACATCCTCTTCGGAAAATACGCCATTTTCAAGAAACTGATTTGTCCTTTTCGGTACCGTCTTGGGCCCCATGACGGCACCGGGACGGGAAATGTCGTCTATATAATCTGTCTCCATAAGGAATCGGTTGGACACGGATATGGCCTTCTTGACAGAGTCCTTGGATGAGACTATTGACGGATACACGCCGGCGACCTCGGCGGACCCTGTCAGTGGCGGGCTGAAATGCTTGATCACTTTCCTTGGATTTCCGTTCTTCCTGACCATCTCGCCCAACTCAAGGTACTTCCCCTCATCAAAGTGCTCAGTATGGAGCTGGAGGGGACAATCCAATCTGGCCGCCACCTGCAGGAACTCCCCCATCAATCGGTTCGACAATGCCCATTTTTCCTCGTCCACGGGGAAATGCGGCCTGCCAACCTCTCCGATGCCGTCTATGGCATTGTCCAGATAGAGGGATGCAAGATGTTCCATGACATCAATCGCGACCTCGTATGCCCGTTCCGGACCCATGGTATCGATCATCGCAAGGAACTCGGAGGGATGAACGCCCAAAACCGTCAATGCGGTCGCATCTGTCCCGGAGTTCACTGATTTTGAGAGCTTGATGGTTTTTTCGAATCCCGCCTTGAAGTCCTCAAGCCCGAGCCCATGTATCCCCCAGTCACGCAGCGTTTTGCCAACAAGTACCAAATGCGTGCCTCCGGCCTTGGTGAACTGTCTGACAGCCTCCAGGCCGATGCCGTTTATGGGGTCCAGGTGCATGTGATTGTCTGTGATACTGCCTTTCCACATTTAAACTGCCGTGATCTCTTTCTTTCCCATCATGTAGGGCCTCAATGCCTTTGGAACATCTATTGAACCGTCCTCTCTTTGGTAGTTCTCAATGAGCGCGACCAGGGTCCTGGTGGTGGCGATGGCGGTGGAGTTCAATGTGTGGCACATCTTGTTGCCATCCTTCGTCCTGTACCTGATGTTCAGCCTTCTGGCCTGATAGTCTGTGCAGTTGGAACATGAGACAAGCTCACGATAGGTGCCCTGTGCGGGCATCCAGGCCTCAAGGTCGTACTTTTTCGCAGCGACGGTGCCTATGTCGCCAGTGCAGATGTTGACAATCCTGTAAGGAATCTCAAGCCCCTTGTAAAGTGACTCGGCGTTATCGATCAACTCCTCGAAAAGACCCCACGATTCCTCCTCATTGCAGAAGATGAATTGTTCCACCTTGTTGAACTGATGCACCCTGAATATCCCTTTCGTGTCCTTGCCATGGCTGCCGGCCTCCTTCCTGAAGCATGGACTTATGCCTGCATATCTCAAGGGCAGGGCCTCAGGATCGAAAATCTCATCCATGTACATGGCGGCCATCGGATGCTCAGAGGTCGCTATTAGGTAGAGGTCCTCATCCTCTATCTTGTACATGACCTCTTCAAAGTCCCCAAGGTCGGTGACTCCCTCATATGGGGCCCTCTTAAGCATATAAGGTGGTTCTATTATTGTGTATCCTTTCTGATAAAGGGCGTCCATTGCATACTTCATCAGGGCATAGTCAAGAAGAACAAGGTCTCCCTTAAGGAAGTAGAATCTTGAACCGGAGATCCTCGATGCTCGCTCGATGTCGGCTATCCCCAGATTGTCAAGAATGTCAACATGGCTCTTCGGTTCGAATCCGAGATGGTCCTTGATACCCCATTCCCTGATGGAGATATTCTCTTCGCCGACAGGCACTGTATCGTGGAGTATGTTGGGCATCCTCATCAGCTTTGACCTTAGCTCCGCCTCAGAGTCCCTTACCGCCTGGTCCAAGGAATCTATGGTGTCGTTTATCTCCCTCATCCTTTTGACTTCGGGCGATATGTCATTGCCGGCAGACTTCATGTCCCTTATCTTTGCCGCAACATCGTTCCTTTCCTTCTTGAGGGAATTGACCTCTGTTATATAGTTGCGTCTCTGCGAATCTATTCCTATAATCTCCTCAACAGCCCCCTGGTCTAGGCCTCGTTTTTCCATATTGGACCTTATTGCGCCAGGGTTTTCCCTAAAAAGGCGAATATCGAGCATAAGAACACCTATCTCACATCCAATTCTTGAGAATTATAAGCCTTTCGGTAAAAGTATATTGAGGTCAGACCACCATGTTCTTGCCGATCATTCTTCGTTTCAATACCTTGATCGCGAGCATCAGCACTACCAGGTCGCATGCGACCAGCACCAGCATTTCCATCCACACGTCGCCCATTCCGGCACCGCTTTGAGATATCCTCAATATGGGGTCTATGAAGTAGTATGTGGGAAAGAATTTGGCGATCCATTGGGGTATCTGCGGAAAAAGAACGACGAGGGCAGGAAATATCAGTACGGAATTGAAGATCTTCTGCCTGGCAATTAAGTCTGTGATATTGTCCATCACCGAACCGGTTATCAGGCCTATGCCGACAGTGAACACCGTGCCTAACAACAGGAACGGCAATATCAGGATGCCTGAGAAGATATTGTACAGCAGAAGGATCAGTGATCCCAGCACCACGCCCACAAAAAGGCCGAACAATGTCTTGGACAATATAATCTCTGTCGTTGAGACAGGGGATATGAGCAAGGCGTTTATGGTCTTTTTTTCCCTTTCCTCGACAAGTGATGCAGAGATGATGAAACCGGCAACCAATATTGAGAACAATATGATGGATGGAATCAATCTGACCCTTAGGGAGAATTCCTCGTCCCCCACCACCTCTGACTCGATATTGACCAAGCTCCCCACGCCCTCCATCTCCGATATCGCGGAGGATGTTGTGGAGGCCAATGACAACCGGTCGGAGAGCAGGCTGCTGCCCGAGACGTAGAGTACGGGCCCGCCATCATATAGCAGTCCACCGTCATATTCTCCGTTTTCCACACCTTCGATCACCGCATCGGCAGTTTCAAGGACCGTGAACTCTATGTTTGGCCTTTCGGAAAGGATGGCCGCAAGTCCGTCATCCCCATAATATGCCAAGGACGGATTCGAAGATACGCTGACGTTGCCCAGCGCAACATTGATCACCATGGTGGCCAGTATCGGCATGAGGATCATGAAAAGAAAGAACTTCTCCCTTGTGGTAAGTTTGATGTCCTTCTTTGCCAGTGTCCACAACCTCGAAAGATTCAAGCTATCCTCCTCCGCAGGGATGCTATTCCCAGTGCGAACAATACCACATCCAACACCAGTATCACGGATATGTCACCCATGACGTCCATCAATGCCGCACCGTTGTTCAATATGGCATCGAAAGCGTTTGCCATGTAGTATGTAGGAATGGCTTTTACTATGGAAAGGGAGACGTCTGGGATGAATATCAGCATTCCAGGTATTATCATTATTATTAGGGGCACAGATACGTATACATAAGATCCTGTGATGTTCTTGGTCAGGCTTCCAAGGAACAGGCCCAGGCTTACGGAAAACATCGCGGAGACCAATATGCATACGGCAAGGGCCAATGGGTTCCCCCTAAGGCTCTGGGTAAGCAGCAGTATGACAGTAAGGACCAATATGGTGTACAATATGCCGATGACGCTCTTCGCGGATATCACGTCCGCCGAGGTAGCCGGCGTGACCAACATGGCCCTAAGCGTTCCAAAGGCATTTTCCTCAACTATCAGCGTGGAGATCGTCCACATCTCCATCAATAGGGCAAATATGATGTACAGGGAAAGGGACCTGTCCCTAAGCGGGACCTGTTCGCCCGCCATATCCTCACCAAGGACCTCGTATTCGATCATGCTGGAGCCCTGAGCGCCAACGATATGGTCCAGAGCGGTGCGCAATATGTACTCGAATGTGGAACGGGAGCTTTCGGGGAATCCGTTGTTGAAGTATAAGGTCAGGGTGGGCTGGGCGCCCTGTGAGACCAGCAGGTCGAAATCCGCAGGGACGTACACACCCACCATGTAATCACCTTCCTTGACAGATTCCACCATCTCGTTAAGTGAGCCAGTATTGTGGATCTCAAGGCCGCCTGTACTTGTCAGACCCAGTATTTCCATCAGATCCGATGAACCCCCATCATATATCGCAAGGTCGTAGGCCTCTTCGACATCAGAAGGTAGTGTGTAATATATCAAAGAGAAAAGAACTCCGCCTATGATAGCTATCAGGACCAGATTGTTCCTGATGGCCATCATCGCGTCCTTACGGACTATCGACCTGACTATCTTGGCATTCATTGTTCCAGTTTCCTCCCAGTCACCTTGATGAATACCTCATCAAGCGTCGCCTCCTGGGTGTGTATGGTGGCAAGATTCTCATTCTCGAGGAATTCCTTAGCTTTCATCGGGGTGTCCTTGTCATCTATCGGAAGAAACTGTTCAGTAAATCCGTTTCCCGTTCTTAGCTTCACCTTGAGCAACCTCTTGCCAAGCTTGAGCTTAAGATTCTCCGGGGTGTCCAGGGCCACTATCCTACCCTCATTGATGAATGCGACCCTGTCCGAGAGCATGTCGGCCTCTGCCATGTTGTGGGTGGTCAGGAATATGGTCTTTCCACGTCGTTTTTCATCCAATATTATCTTTCTAATAGAATCTGCTGATATCGGGTCCAGTCCGTCGGTAGGTTCATCGAGGAACAGTACCTCCGGGTCGTTGATGAGTGACCTCGCGAACATCACCCGTTGCTGCATCCCTTTCGACAGAGTCTCCACCTTGTCGTCTGCCCATTTTGAAAGGTCCATCTTCTTAATGAGCGTGTCAATGTCAGCTTCCACTTCGAAAAGGTCAGCAAAGAACTTGAGATTTTCCCTGACAGACAGGCGCGGATAAAGATTCTTCTCCTCAAAGCACACCCCTATCCTCTCATGGACCGCCTTCGGTTCTTTTGTGACATCGTGTCCCATTATCCTGATTATGCCCTTCTGTGGATTGAGCTGTCCGGTCAACATCTTGACCGTCGTGCTCTTCCCAGCGCCGTTGGGCCCCAAGAACCCTATGATCTCCCCCTTCTCGACATGAAAGGTTATGTTGTCCACCGCCACAAGGTCCCCATATCTGAATGTCAAGCCTTCAGCTTCTATGATCATACCATCACCTGCATCTATTACATTATTGGCATAGTAAATGAAGATTTTATTATTTGACTGACAATCAGTCAATGTATTTGTATAAATACTTTTTGATTTGGTTGAGTTGTAGCTGTATAGACAATGAAAAAAGAGGATCAGTCCATGAACTCCCTTCTCAAAAGGTCCATCTTTTCATAATCTGTCAGGTCGAGTTTGATTGGCGTCACAGAGACATAGCCGTTGTTGGTCGCATTGATGTCCGAGGTCTCATCATATATCTCGCTCGGTATCCCGGAGATCCAGTAGTAGGGTTTGTTCCTCGGATCTATCCTTTCCTGGACATTGCTCGACCATAGTCTTCTGCCCAGTTTCGTTATCATTATCTCTCCGTTTGTATCTGGAGGCACGTTCACGTTCAGAAGGAAGTGTTTTGGCAAGGAGTCCATCCTCTCGATTATCTTGGCGGTGACCTCGGCGGCGGAGTCAAAGTCTGGATCCTCGCTGTCGATCAGGGACACTGCGATGGAGTTTATGTCATACAGCGCCGCCTCGATTGCCGCGCCCACAGTTCCGGAATAAGTTACATCGTCCCCAAGATTGGCACCCGGGTTGATCCCTGATACGACAAGGTCCGGCATTCCAAACTTCAATATCCCCAATACGACACAGTCGGCCGGGGTTCCCGAGACCGCCCAACCATTGCTTCCGTCCGTGAGCTTGCAAGAATAGAACCTCAGGGGTTGGTGTACTGTTATGGCATGGGAAGAGGCAGAGGCCTCCCTCTCAGGCGCCACGATCTCAATGTTTCCAAATCTTGAAAGTTTCTTTTTTAGGCATACCAATCCGGGACTGTGTACGCCATCGTCATTGGTTATCAGTATTCTCATTGTATCTATCCACCAACTTCTCAGCATGTTGGTCTGCCTTTTCCAGGACCTTATCCTCGTCAAGAACAAGTATGTTACGGTCTTCCATCAACATCTGGCCATTGACCATCACATGCCTTATCGCCTCGGGCCGCATTGAATATACGACATTTGACATGGGATTGTGCCCTGGGCGCATGGAGAAGTGTTTTGGGTCCACGAACATCAGGTCGGCGCACCTGCCCTTGGCTATCTCACCACAGTTGGCGTCCAACGCCCTTGCGCCGTTCAACGTGGCTATCTGAAATGCCTTGTCCGCCGGCAGATTGGTGGGTGATCCAGACTTGTGTATGAGGGCCATCGTCTTCATCTCGGATTGCATGTCAAGGCTGTTGTTCGATGAGGCCCCGTCTGTGGCCAACGCCACGTTGATGGAACGGTCCAGCATGCTGGGCACCCTGGCAGTCCCTGAAGACAGCTTGAGATTGGAGCATGGGCAATGCAGAACATTGGCCCCCGTTCTAGATAGGATGCCTATGTCATCGTCCGAAAGATGAACGCAATGCGCCAAAAGCGAGTTTGAATCCAACATAGAGAGCGAATCAAGGTAAGCGATGGGGCTCATCTTGTGTGCCGATATGGAATCATCGTACTCCTTCCTTGTCTCAGAGGTATGTATGTGGACCTTTATATCGTTCTCGTTCGCATATTCTTTGACGGAGAGCAATAGTTCCTTGGAGCAGGTATAGGGCGAATGCGGACCCATGCAGAATGTTATAAGGTCCTCCCCCTTGCACAGTTCATGTATCCTTAACGATTCCTTAAGTTCCCTTTTGGCCTTCTCCTCGTCAAAAAGATCGATTATTCCATGGCATATGCTGCCCCTCATTCCTGTTTTCTTGAGTGCCTCCACCAGCGAATCCATGAAGAAGTACATATCGTTGAGGCATGTGGTGCCGGTCTTTATCATCTCGACCATGCCAAAGAGATTTCCCCAATAACAGTCATCATATGTTAGATTTGCCTCCAGGGGCCATATCTTATCGGCCAGCCATTCCTGCAGCGGCATGTCATCGCCTACGCCCCTGAGAAGGGTCATGGCAGTATGCGTATGCGTATTGACAAGACCTGGCAAGACAAGAAGCCCAGACGCATCTATCGCGTCCTTTCCATCCAAGTCCTTGGAGATGTCATCAATGGTCCCATCGTCGCCAATTGATATGTCTGCCCGGATGAGGCCATGATCGTAATATAGAAGCCCGCCCTTGATGATCATGTTATCACTCCCTAAATTAAAGATAAATATATAAATATAACTTCTTAGTTGAAAATCATTATCATTATGGTGGTTTATAAATGGCAAAGGAAAAAATATTGATCACATGCGCCCTACCCTACGTTAACAACATACCACATCTCGGCAACATAATACAAGTGCTATCTGCAGATGTCTTTGCAAGGTATCAGAGACATACAGAAAACGAGGTCCTGTATGTATGTGGGACCGACGAACATGGCACGACGACAGAGACCATCGCCATGAAGGAGGGCCTCAGCCCGCAGGAAGTGTGTGACAAATATTACAAGATACATAAAGAGATATATGAATGGTTCAACATCTCCTTTGACCATTTCGGAAGGACATCGACCCACTTCCATCATGAGATCACACAAGACATATTCACAAAGGCGTTCAACAATGGTTACATCATCGAGAAGGACCTTGAACAGCCCTATTGCCCAAAATGCGAGAAATACCTTGCAGACAGATTCGTGGAAGGAACTTGCCCCCATTGCGGTTCGGAGAATGCACGGGGGGACCAATGCGAGGACTGCAGCAAGGTATTGGACGCCAAGGAGCTTTTGGACCCGCACTGCGCCATATGTGGGGGAAACACCGAGATCAGGACATCGAAACACCTGTTCCTTGACCTTCCAAGACTCTCGGACAGGCTGAAAGAGTGGGCAGAGGACAAGATGAACTGGTCGCAGAATGCCCGGAACTTCACACTTGGCTGGATAAGCGAGGGACTCGAGCAGAGATGCATCACCAGGGACCTAGAATGGGGGGTAAAGGTGCCCCTTGAGGGATGGGACCACAAGGTCTTCTATGTCTGGTTCGACGCATGCATTGGTTATATCTCGATCACGGCGGAATACAGCACCATCAATGGCACCAAGTGGGAATACTGGTGGAAGGACCCAAAGACCAAACTGTTCCAGTTCATGGGAAAGGACAATGTACCGTTCCACACCATCATGTTTCCGGCCACCCTGATGGCCGCAGATGATGGATACATACTTGTGCATCAGCTTTCCAGCACAGAGTACCTCAATTACGAGGGTGGGGCATTCTCCAAATCGAGGAACAGGGGCATATTCGGCACAGACGTCCTCGATAGCGGCATACCTGTCGATGTTTGGAGATATTACATATACATCAATAGGCCTGAAAAGTCCGATGTCGACTTCACATGGGATGATTTCCAAAGAAGGAACAATGATGAACTTGTGGGAAATCTGGGCAACTTCATATACCGGGCCCAGACCTTTGCGAAGAAATACTATGATCTCAAGGTCCCTGATATCGAGGACCAGGAGGTGGATGACAGATTCTACGAAGAGGTCGCCGAGGTCGTGTCTGAAATAGGCGCAGACATAGCAAACACGAAACTTAAATCCGGGCTCAAGAACGTCATGAAGCTCTCGAAGATGGGAAATCAGTTCTTCCAGGAGAACGAGCCTTGGAAGAACGAGGACAGAAGGGCAAACACCGTGAAGACCGCCTTGAATCTGTGTGCATCCATAGCAATAGTACTGGAACCCTATATGCCAACCATATCAGAAGAGATATGGAAGGGACTCGATCAGAAAGGTGATGTCCACAGTACAGATTGGGAACAGGCAAAGGAGAGGGTCTTCAATGGTGGAGAGTCCATACAGAAACCCAATATACTTTTCAAGAAGCTTGAGGACGAGTTCGTAAAAGACCTCAAGACAAGGTATTCCGGGAAGGCCAAGAAGCAGGAGGAAGTGGAAATGATAGAATACGAGGATTTTTCAAAGTGCAAGTTCAAGGTGGCCGAGATACTGACTGCCGAAAAAGTGGAGAAGTCCGACAAGCTTCTCAAGCTATCAATAGACTTGGGGGATGAGAAAAGACAACTCGTGGCAGGACTAGCCCAGTACTACTCCCCAGAGGAGATGGTGGGCAAAAAGATCATAGTGGTGGCAAATCTCAAGCCTGCCAAGCTCTTCGGGATCGAGAGCCAGGGGATGCTTTTGGCGGCAGAAAAGGGCGACGATGTCAAGCTGCTCACTGTTGACGGGGACATAGAAGCGGGAGCGGAGATAAGGTAATCCGTTTTCAGGACCTTTTCACACCCCGCCATCTTCTATTGATGTGGATAAAAAAGTAGCTTCAATTGTAATTGCCGATAGGCACAGCATCATTTTTAGTAGGAACAACCCTCATTTTTGATACTGTCGAAAAGATAAATATCTTTGCCGATATTTTGAAAATGGATATCAATAGCAGATATAATGAAGTATAATGAACATGATGTCAATTTTTTTTTAAAGGACCCAAAACCGAAATTCCATGAATGGATGGCCCTTAGTGGTCAAGCCTATTGTCGAAATATAAAACTCTATCAATGACGTATCCCCATGTCCTGGGGCAAATAAAAAAGAGGAGGAATAATTGATTTTCCCTTATTCCCCTACGGTCTTATCGTTGGTATATCGTAATTGGTCCAACTAAAACCCTGCGTCTTGGTCATCTTGCCCCAGTTGAAACCGTCCGTGGCTTTGAAAGATGCGTTGGCACCATCCGCTTCACGGCCAGATATCCACGGGGACTTGACACCGGTAAGTATGAGCATTACACGGATCGAATCCTTGAGATTCTCATCGACCCTTGCTCCCCATATGACATCGGCATTTCCACCGATCTTCTCATTGATGAGCTCACCGACACGATTCGCCTCTGTGAGGCTCATGTCAGGTCCACCTGAAACGTGGACAAGTGCGCCCTTCGCTTGGGAATAGTCGACCTCTAGAAGCTTGTTCTTCAAAGCTTCCATGACAGCCTCGTCGGCCCGGTTCTTGGTGTTCGACTCGCCCACACCTATCAGGGCCACCCCTCCGCTCTGCATGACAGACTTGATGTCCGCAAAGTCGAGGTTCACCAGGCTCGTTGTCGTTATGGTCTCAGAGAGCCCCTTCACCATCTCTGCCAAGACCTCGTCAGCGACTGAAAATGCATAATTCACTGGTTGATTTGGCACCAGTTCCAGCAATTTGTTATTGTCAAGCGTTATGACAGTATCGGCGTAGTTCTTGAGGACATTGAGACCAAGCTCTGCCTTCTTCAGCCTTACGCCGCCCTCCATCTTGAATGGAAGTGTGACAACGCCGATAACCAAAGCGCCTGCGGCCTTGGCCATCTCAGCTATTACGGGTGCGGAGCCAGTTCCTGTTCCTCCACCCATTCCTGCAGTAATAAAAACCAGATGTGCGTTCTCTATGAGGGACCTTATGTCCTGCTTGCTCTCCTCGGCTGCCTCGTTGCCCACCTGTGGATCTCCGCCAGCACCAAGGCCCTGGGTCAGATTGGAGCCAATGAGAAGCTTAACATCCGCCTCGGTAATGGCCAGATGCTGTTTATCAGTATTTATGGCAACAGTCTGAGCACCGGTGATGCCGCCCAGCATGTGCAAACGTGTTATAGTGTTGTTACCAGCTCCTCCACATCCAACCACCACGATCCTTGCCTTCCCAAAGGCGTCGTCAAGCATTGGACTGTTTCCCTCTATATAGCGATTTGCGTTCGCCAATATGCTTTTCATCAATTACTTCCTCCTTATATATTATGACTATAGACCATCTATCCCCTCATCGTTCCCCTGATTCATTGTCTTAACGTTCTGCACCATCATGTAGGATTCTTTGATACCTTTGAAACCGCCAAGTTCCTTGTCTATCAGATCCCTCACAGCGCATCGTATGGCTTCACTTCTGTTGGGAAAATAACCCGAAAGAATCAAAATATCGATACCAGTGATATAGGCCTCTGGGACTTGAATCGACAAGAGTTGCATTAGATCAGCTCCAAATATGTAATATGAGGATATTATCTAAGAAATATAAGAACAATATTATTTATAAAGCTTTCGGTTTTAAACAAATGTTAATATTTACATTGAATTAAATATTTAATACATCATATACATCAAATAATGCAATTAAATATATAAATAAAAATATAAAATCAATTTTTATGAAGGTTTTTGTTACAACCATCGATAATGCCAATAAACTGATCAATGACTGTTCAAGCAATGTCCTGATATACAATCCTTCATACGTTCTGGACAAGAAACAAGCTGAATTTGCAGCCGTTCTGGCTTTAAAGGCCTTTGAGAACGGCCAGAACATTGCAAATAAGCTCGCCATAGAGTTTCTCGTGAGATTATCTGGAGAAAAACAGATCAAGAAGGCATTGGCCTTCGGCATGGAAGGTCTGGGGGAAATTGCCGGAATAGTGCTATTGGACGATGAAGTGCCAGATAATATCCAGGAAATACCCTTCACGCCAGACATCAACATGATATCTAGGAAATACGGCGTGAAAAAAAAAGATATAGAGAAAGGGATATATGAAAAAATGGCCTTGGTGGACATATAAACTCCATCATGGCAAGACATCCTCATCTACGATCATAGGCCAGTCATTACCTCGGCCCTGTTCTTTAGGAGGTAATTGGTCACTATAATGGATACCGTCTGTATAACCATTAGGAACACGCCCAATGCGGCCGCCTCATTGAAGTCGGCATGGAAGAAAAGTTCCTTTATCTTCCAAGTGATGGGAGCAAGGTCGGGATTGGTCGCCCCAAGCAGTATGCTTGTGGACACCTCCGAAATGACATATACAAAGGACAGCATGGCGCCCGCAACGATGCTCATAGAAATCAGTGGCAGTGTGATCTTCCACAGCGTCCGTATCTTTGACGCCCCCACGTTCAACGAGGCCTCTTCCAGAGCCTCGTGCGTTTGCTGCAGGCCAGCATATGCGGCCCGCACGGCAAAAGGAATCTTTCTTACCACGTATGCAGCCACTATCACATAAGCGGGATTGGTCGAACTGAAGAACGGGGTCCCATAATAGACGATGAAGAGACCTATGCCCAGCACTATGCCTGGTATGGCCAATGGCATTGTCACAAGCATGTCAAGTGCCAAAAGCCCAGGCAATTTCTTCCTTGATATTATATATGCGGCCATGGTCCCGATGATCACTATCACAAACACGGAAAGGAACGAATAGATCAGGCTATTTTTTATTGGCGTATACATATGGGTATTTGAAAACATGTAAGCATAGTTGGAGAGCGTTATTCCGCTTATTCCCCCCTTGGTCAGGGAAAGCTTCAAAATGCCGATGTGTGGCATCAGGGCAAGGGCCAATAGGCATGTTATGAACGCCACGATCAGTCCATATTGTTTGCGGGAGGCCTTGACGGTGACTGGTTGCCATGTCCCTCCCTTGGACATCATGGCATACTTCTTCAAGCTTATGTACTTTCTGATTATGATGAAACAGATGATGGCAATAATCAATAATATCACACATAGCGCCATCACCTTGTAGTCCCATTGCCCTATGAATTGGGGCGACCAGTTCTTCAGGATATACAATGTCATTGTGTGCTGTGCTGGTTTGCTATATGCGCCCTGGGAGAAGATTATTGGGGTGCCAAGGTCCTCCAGGGAAAGGATAAAAGTCAGAATGGCGCCGGCCTCAATGCCTGGCATTGCCAATGGCAGCGTGACAGAGCGGAACTTGAAGAAGCCTCTGGCGCCCACGTTCTCGGCCTGTTCCTCCAGGCTGGGGTCTATGTTGACAAACGAGGAATATGCATTGAGATATACAAGCGTATAGAAGTGCAAGGACTCGACAAGGACGATCGCAGGTATGCCAGTGATCCATATGGCCTTCGGCAGTATGTGCAGAGTCTCATAGAATATCTCGTTGATGATGCCCGTCTGTCCAATGAACTCCCTCACGCCCAATGCGCCCACGAAGGGAGGCGCTATCAGGGGTACGAGTATCAGGGCCTTGAGCAACGCTTTGTACCTAAAGTCGTATTTGTACATTATGTACGCCAGCGAAACGCCTATGACCGTTGAGAAGATCGTTGTGAACAAGGCGATGAACAGCGAATTGAATATGGCCCCGCAATCGGTCAGCCCGATAATGAAGTATTGCTCGGTGTTCTTGGTAAGTGTAAGCTCCCATTGGCCTGGCAATCGCCATAGTTCCGGGTCTTTGAATACGGAAGTAATGTACTTTAATGTCAGGCCATCGTCCCAAAATGCGCCCCCGATTATGGAGATAAGGGGCCATATCATGAACATGAAAAAAACGACGAGGATGATGCATAGCTGGAAGGTGGTAAGTTTGTCAAGCTCCCTCCTAAGATTCTTGATAAAACCTACCGCTCTGTTGCTTTTTTCCATTGCATCCCTCAGCCTGGTGAAAAAAGACCCTACCGGAAGGTAGGATCAAGCTCTTCATAGATTGTCTATCTCATCCTTGACCTGTTCGTAGACCTCTTGCTTCTCATTGGCCCATTCTACAGACTTGTCGTTGGCAAATGCAGAGTCCATCAGCATTGAATCGTTGATATCCTGCGCCGTTTCCATAGTTATCAAAGGTTCACCAAGCATCTCCACGTAGTGGTCCCACTGGGCCTGCGTGATCTTGCCTTCGTTCCAGGCGTCAATCAGGGCATCCCATGCGGCGACAAGCTCGTTGTGGGGCTTGTCCAGTACGGCTTCCCAGTATATGACCATGGTGCCTTCGTAGGATAGGGCGAGATTCTCAGAGAACTCTATACCCTGATTTGATATCGTTATGTTGTAAAGTTCCTCGAGATTTGTCCTTGTCATGCCGAACTCCGTATCGAACGCTGCATCGGTCACAGGCATCCTGTTGATATTGTCCAAAAGCCAGATGGACTGGCCCTCGGGGGACAGCACGTAGCCAATGAACGCAAGGGCCGCCTCGGTTTTCTCCGAGCCCTCGACAAGGGCTATCGGATCACCGTTCAGAAGTGACTGGCCCGTTGGTATGATGTACTCAGTATAGTCGTAACTCTCCATCGAGGAGTAACCGTAAAAGTCAATCGTTGTCCCTATCGCGATGGTGCCTGTCTCAACAGCGTTGAGAACATCGACCGAACCATAGTATATGCCGGAGTTCGCAGCGATCTCGGTCAACTTTTCCCATCCTAGGTCCCATCCGTAGTTCTGCAATATGATCTCATATATCCTTGTATTCGAAGTGGTGTCTGGAGCATTTCCAATGCCGATGACAGGCGGGTCCTTGTAATAGCTCAGATCGGCAAGATCGTCCCAGGTGTCCGGTGTGTCCAGCCCGTAAGCGTCCAGAACGTCATGGTTCACTGTGAATCCGAACGAAGATATGGCAGCGGCTATCCACACGACCTCGCCATCGGAATATCTTTTCATCGCCGCCCCACCGATCGAATCCTCTATGTCGGCCATTTCCGGCAGTATGTCCTCGGTGAGGGGTGCAAGGTAATCCAGTTCCATCAACTGGTCAAAGAGCGTCGGCCCCCCTCCCCAGGCAACATCTATGCCACCGTTCTCGATGGCAGTTGGCCAAAGACCGGACACAGGTTGCATGAACCTCAGTTTGGTTATGTTCGCATCCTTGGCATAATCCGAATCCAGGAATCCTTCTTCGAAAGCCTCTTGTATCGATGTGTCATGCCTTGTTATTACAGTGAGCGTGACACCCTCATCACCATTAGTATCATCGGTATCGCCATCTCCTCCGCTAATGCAGCCACTGGAACAGACGATTATTGCAATCAGTGAAATGACGGATATCAACTTGAAGAACGATTTGAAAGAATGGTTTGGTATCCTCTTCATATGAAACCCCAAAAAAGAGTGTTATTAAGATTTTATATAATTTTTGGAATAGTGGTCGGCTCTGAAAAATAGAACAATATACTATATTACCAATCCAATAAAAACATATCTTTTTGGACCATATTGGAACCCTTAAAAACACACAGGGCAAAATGAAAAGATATTTATAATATTTTTGACCATCAGTCTATGAGATGTTTTCTAATATCTCAATGGGGTGAAAACACTTGAATAGGAAATGTTTGACATCTTTGTTAATTCTATTTGTGCTAATCGCTTCATCAGTCGTCAGCGTATCGGCTGCAGATGGTGAAGTTGTCAAAATCGTCATTGACGCAGCACACGAAACCGCTCACAATGGCGATTTTGAAGACCTCCCAGCCAAACTGGAGTCGTGGGGTTACACTGTTGAAGTTGTCACTGATGAGATTACAGCCGATGTCCTAGAGGGGGCAATGATACTATTGGTACCTATACCACAAGATTTAGAATACCAAGCATCCGAGATAAGTGCCATTGCCGACTGGTTCAACGCAGGAGAGGTGGCCATCTGGGTGGCTGCAGACAGCGATTACGATGGTAATGAGATTATTCCAAGGTGCAATGATATATTGTCAGCGATAGGTTCCAGCATATTCTTCGAGAACGCAAGCGTAGAGGAACCCGATGAGGCATACAATGACGGCGCGGCATACAGGGTCGTGGCATCCACTTGGAACGAAAATAGTCCTATCACAAACGGCGTGAGCAAGGAGACATTCCATGGACCTACATTCATCTATGGTGTGAAGGACGGCAGCCCAGTGAATCTGAGCACTACCTCCATAGACAACGTCAACTGGATAGCAAAGACCAGCGACACTTCAGTGGTCGTCTGCCCATGGTTGTCAGAGATCATGACACCGGGCATTGAGGAAGGAAGCAACGGACCATTCGTGATGATGGCTGTACAAGAGAAGGCCGGAGAGGACAAGTCCTCAAAGATCGTTCTCACAACAGAGGCAATCTTCACATCCTACAAGTACATGAATGCCGACGGACCTTCAGAGAAGGGGAACCACGAGATCCAGGGAGAGACACTGCTCAAGAACACGATAGCGTGGATGGAGGAGGTATCGAAGGACTCTTCCTCGAACATGATGCTCTATGCTGGTGCCGGCATCATAATTGTTATCATCATAGCAGCCGCTGTCATGATGACTAGGAAGAAATAAGACCAAAAACCTTTTTTTCTTTTTTTTATTATATATTTCTTAATGGGACTTTCTGAGATCATTGAAGATATCACCGATGGTGACATAGAGAACGTCTATGACACCATAAGGGGCAACAAATCCCATGAGCAAGGGATCGCCATACTGGAGAAGACCAAGGCGGCCATGTACACGTTCAGAAGCCAGTTTCTTGCATCCAACGACGATCCATCGTTGCATAGGACGTTCGTGTCCCTCTACAAGAAGCTGGAGGACCAGGTCTTCGTGCTTGAAAGATACATCCGATTGAAAAAGGACAATATCTCTTTCATGCCGGAGGGGGATGCCATGAAGACAATGTCAAACATTCATCTTCTGATAAACAGCCTAAAGTCTTTTGGAAGGGATTTCGATGGCAGATGATGGCAAAACGGGCAAGATGCGCGCCCTAAGGGAAGCACTGGAACTCGATATCGTGGACGATATCCTGGAAACCGACGAGAAAGGCATCTTCATCGTTGAGAGGAAAAAAACGCCCGGACTGATGGGTTTCTGCAACGACGTGCCCCAGGATTTTCTGGAGGTCTATCTGGTCCTCGGGCCTTCTGAGGAAGATGATGATGTCGACAGGCGACCCGATTACGAGATAAGGGGGTATAGGGTCTACAGGGAATGACTTTCCCTAATCACCGCTCGAGTTCCATAATATGTCAATGTAGGAGTTCACGAACATCATCACGTTGTCGCTGTCCGAATCGAATGGCCGTATGGGCAATGTCAGCACATCCTGGTCGAAACGTGTCTTTTTCCCCGGCATCTTTAACCCCATTTCATATCCTTTGATGCCAATCAGTGAAATGGAAACGAAAAACGACTTTATTGACACGTCCAAATTTCGGATGGTCCCAAGGTAACCTTCGAGAAGTTTCTTGATGTCGTTTTGGTAGGCAACGAAATCGAACACCTTTGAACCGTCCCTCCTAGGTTTCATCTTGAAGGATTCTGCGGCCTCCAATACAAGATCGTTTCTGAAGCTGATGTAGGAATGGTTACTGTGGTAACCCAGCAATCCCTCGATGGTGGGCATCCACTCGTCGTCCGTCCAGTCCAGGGCCCTGAGGTTTTCATCTACCATGTCATGACGAAGCACAATGCCGTTCTTCAAAGACGGCCAAGGCACTACCTCAATGAGGATCTTCCCTGAGCCCATCAAGGGGACCGACCCGCGGCCCTCGCTCAGTTCCAAGGCCCTGGTCCCAACGAACTCCTTGACGTCTCCTACATAGGAAGACCCTATCAGCTCCCTTCTCAAGGAATGCATGTCAAGGGGTCTCAGTTCCATATCGCGTTTATAGAAGGTGTAGGCCGATTCACCGACCCTGACTGCATGCGGGCCAAGGTCGCTCTTCGGCGCTTGGACGATGACGACATATCTGCCATCGGGGAGGTCGATGAATCTTACGCCGTAATGGTCCTCTGGGACTTTGGGGTCCAGATTCTTCTTTATTATTCGCCGTAGCGCCACAAGGAAGTAATCCTTGTCGGTGATTGCAATGCCCCAGGCCGGATCATTGACGCCGTATATCAACGTTCCGCCGTTGGTGTTGAGGAGAGAGGAAAACTCTTTTAGGAACAAATCCACGTCGCCCCTGTCCCCAAGGTCAAGGCCGTCATGTATTATGTTAGAATGGTCTATCCGTATGCCGTCGGCCATCTGTCTGTTCAATAAGGAGAGGATGTCACCATCCTTCAATATAGACAAGTCTATCATACACTATTAAGAAATGTCATGGGAGTATAAATCTTTCTTTCATTTCTTCTTCTTTTTCCAAGTGCAGTTGAGTATCCTGGTGGCACGCCTCATCTCGATCTCCGTCTTTCTCTTCTGCAAGTACTCCATGAAGTTGTTAGCCATGAGATTGAGCAACTTTTCGTCATAGGGACCCCAGTTCATCTTGCCGTTCAGGCTGTCCATCGCAATGAACCCAAAAAGGGACTCTCTAATATTGAACAACGGAGCGGCCATTATCGAACTTACGTTCTGGGCCTCGAATATCGACTTCTCCACCTCTGCTTCCATCGGCAGATTCTTAACGTCATTCAAGTTGATCGTCTGTTTGTAAGCGAGCTTGTTCATCCACCATGGCAATTCTGTGGAATAGACATCCAGCATTATGTTGCAATCAGGCTCGATACCATCTGCACACCACTCGTGCAGATTTTCTATCTTCTTTTTCTCAACGCTGCCGTTGCTCTTCAGCATGAAGATGTATGCCCTACTTGCTCCCAGTGTTTTGCCTATCAGTTCCATCGCTTCGTCGACATCAACATCCATCACGGGCTTGTCGAAGATATCTGAAACGTTCATCATCAACTGCTCTATCATATTTCTGTAAACGGAGGACTTTCTGTTCATGAACAACATCTTTCCTAATGATTTGGTTATCATCTCAATGTTTTTCTTAAATATAATGCGAATCAGAAGTAAGTAACACTGTTCTTTTAGTGAAATGTAAATCAAATTCAATATATTCACATTATTATAGTATTTTGGAAAAATAATGTATAATAATGATTATTTTTACTGTTCTTTTTGCAATCGTTCCACGATTGTCAACAGTGTGAACATTTGGAGGCAATATTAAAATGAAAGAGAGATCAACTACCATATTAACGGCCATTTTCATGTGCATGGTCCTGATCGCCATGCCACTGGAGGCCTCAACGGAAGATGTGGACGTCAGCGTTCGCATCCTGCCCATGATACCTGTCATAAGCAATCCCACATTGACGGATGTCGAAGGTGAGGCAGTGGCCTCGTTGGATGTGGCCAAGGAATACATGGTCAACTTCGAGTTGATGGAGAAAAACGGGATAGAGGACATCGTGTCTGTTTCGGTCAGCGTATTCTATGCTGGTAGTGGCGCCCTAGAGCCTTCTCTTCCAGACAAACGAAGCAGCTATCAGATAGTCTGGGAAAATACAGGAGGAGGGGTCTGGCATAGTTATCCCGGCGGACATCTCGGCACCAACACCAGCTTCAAGAGCATATCAAAATGTCTCTTCGAGTTCAGTTTCCCCTTCATATTGGACAAGGTGTCGTTGCCCAGTGGCAATGTGAACACATGGAAGGCGAGGATAGAGGTGCTGGACAGCTCTGGTTATACGGGCATATATGAGGACATCTTGTTCGATGTGAATGATTACGTTGAATGGAACGGCATTCCCACCCAGATAGACCTAACACCCATTGACAACGAACCCGAGAGCCCCTGGGTGCTCAACAATCCCATCACGATACAGACATACATCATCTCCAACACAGAGGTGGATGTCTACTTCAGGGCAGATGATATCTCCCTGGGGGACGCAAGCATAGACCCAAACTCCTTCTTTACCATCTGTGCAACGAACAGTCCCCTTGGCGGTTCCATAGCGTACGGCTACGATACCGGCAAGAACGTCCCAAAGTCCTCAACCAGGATATACGAAGGGGCATATTCGTCCGGATGCACGCTAAATCCAAGCGTTGATGGGTATGTCGACAACGATGGCGGCCTGGTAAGATTCGTAATCGATGTCCAGGACGGAAAGAACGTGCCATGCGTTCCCGGCGGCACATACACAGCATCCTGGTACTTCTCCATAGGCAGGGGCGAGGGAATAACCTTGTGAGGGATCGTATGAAAAGAGTAGCCCCCCTCATCATCTTCATCCTCATTGCCGTTCTTCTCACATCCGCCCAGAAGATTGAAGCTGACATGGGGATGGGGATTTCCGGCAACAGCCAGTATATCGAGATAGAATCCTTCCCCATCTTTGAAGAGCGCCACTTCACCATCTACAACACGGGGGACCGAGACGCGCTTTATACAGTGTCTGCCAAGGGAAAGTATAACGACGTAGTCTCTTGGTTCAGGGTGGAGCCGACGCTAGTATACCTGAAAAGGGGAGAATACGAGGAGATAAGCTACTCCATATATGCCGGAGAGGGATACGCCGGGAGTTATGATGTGGACCTGATAATAATGGGATATGAGGACTCTGCCTTCGAGGATGTGCAAACAGGCAACGGCACAGGCCCATACATAAAGGTCTGCGGGTCCATCCATATTACCATCACCGTCTCGGAGGATGCAGGGATGTCATCCCTGGGCACGGAACATCCCTCCACTGAAGAACAACCCCCGGATAGGCAACCATACTATCAGGAGGTATTCGAGGGCATCGAGTCCTCAGGGGCGGGCCTGTTGATGGACAATGCGTCCGTCCCAATATACGTGGACATAGAAAGGGAGGTCCGCGCAGGCCAGGAAGTCTATCTTGATGCCGGTTTCATCGGCAGCGAAGGTCGGGGAGAGATGATTATCACCCTGATATCGCCCAGTGACAACACTTACATCATGGAACCCGAGCAAAGCTTCAAGTTCGAAGAGGAAGGCGTCTGGGGAATCTTCATCTCTGTCGATGGCAATACGGTGTTGGGGAGGTCCATGAACGTCGCGCCGTCTCATGGGGCAATCGGCAAGATGGGCGCCTTGGCGGCATTTACACTTGCCTCGCTTGTGCTGCTCCCATTGTCGGTATTGAAAATCAAAAGAAAACATCTATGAAAAAAAATATAAATCCCTAACTGAGTGTATAATCAAAGAACTTCTGGGGATACTCCATGGTTACAGTCGATTTGGAAGGCATCACAAAGAAATTCAAGGATGTTGTGGCCGTCAACAATGTTTCTCTAAAGATAGAGGATGGTGAACTTTTCACCCTTTTGGGACCTAGCGGGTGTGGCAAGACCACAGTGCTTAGATGTATAGCAGGTTTCTACATACCAGAGGCCGGCAATATCATCTTCGACAATCTTGATGTCACCAACGTGCCTCCAAATCTCAGGGAGACAGGAATGGTTTTCCAAAACTACGCCCTCTGGCCCCATATGTCAATATTCGACAACGTTGCATACGGGCTGAAGATCAGAAAGATGGAGAAGGGGCAGATAGAGGAAAAGGTCAACGATATCCTAAAACTTGTCAAATTGAAAGGATTCTCGGAAAGATACCCCTACCAGTTATCCGGCGGACAGCAGCAAAGGGTGGCCCTGGCCAGGGCACTTGTCATCGAGCCCAAGGTCCTGCTCCTTGACGAGCCTCTGTCAAATCTGGATGCAAAACTACGTATCGAGATGAGGAACGAGATATCAAGGATCCAAAAAAGGCTTGACATCACGACTATCTACGTGACACACGACCAGGAGGAGGCACTGGCAATATCCGACAGATTGACCGTCATGGACAAGGGAGTGATCCAACAGATAGGCACCCCTGTGGACATATATTCCCGTCCAAACAATTATTTTGTGGCAGACTTCATCGGTGAATGCAACCTGATAAAGGGAAAGATTATAGATATCGGAAAATACATTGAGGTCGAGACCGAGATAGGCAATATAAAGGGCGTCTACGATGAGAATAACGGCCGTCTGAAGGTGGGCGATGATGCCTATGCCGCCATAAGGCCCGAGCACTTCGAACTGCAGAGGGCGACAGAGGACGACAATCACGTGAAGGGCAAGGTGAAGTATTCACAGTATTTCGGAAAGATAAACAGACTGTTCATCGATGCCAACGGCAACAAGATAATGGCAGATGCCGATCCTCTGAAGACGCATGGTATCGACAAGAGGGAGATAGACCTCTTTGCAGAACCTGAATCTACGCTAATCCTTCCTAAAGATTGACGTCGTCGTTTCCTGTTGGGCCAACACTATCGAGTTGGGTTCAACGTTCCTCTTGAGTATGACCCCGGGACCTATGCCGGAATCGTTCCCAATGACCCTTCCCTCGTATATCGAGACGTTTATGCCAGTCTTTGAATTATCGCCCATGACCATCCCGAGCTTCCTGCGCCCGGAGGAGACCATCTTGCCGTTTATCTCCATGCTTATGTTGTCCTTCTTGTGTCTCAGATTTGCGACCAACGTTCCGGCGCCAAGGTTGCAGTTCTCGCCTATTATCGAGTCTCCGACATATGAGAGGTGCGCCGCATTGGTCCTGTTGAAGAGGATCGAGTTCTTGATCTCTGTGGCATTTCCGACATGGCAGTTGTCCCCGATCGTAGTGTAAGGCCTGATGAAGCAGTTTGGACCTATGTCGCAGTCCCTGCCTATCCTGACAGGACCGATGATGTACGCCCCGTTACGGACTATGGTGCCCTTCCCGACCTGGATGTTGCCCGAGAACGATGCCCTTTCCTCTATATTGCCCTCGATGACCATCTCCTGGTCCTTGACTATGTGTTCGTTCACCTCAAGGACAGACCATGGATAACCGATGTCGTTCCAGTATCCGCCATATTCATTGATGACGAAGTCGTCCTTGAGGGAGATTATCGAGTCCGTGAGCTCATATTCGCCCCTCACAGACGTCGGTGTCTCCCTTATCGCCTGGAATATCTCGGGTTTGAACACATAGACGCCTATGTTTACGAGTGCCTCCTCTGAGGGCTCTTTCTCGGAAATTCCCTCCAGCACCCCTCCGCATGTCAATACGGAACCGTATCTGCCATCGTTCTCCATCCGCTTGACACTGATCACCTGCTTTCCGCTGGCCCTGAAAAGGGCCAATGCTTCAACGATGCACTCTCTTTCAATGAAAACATCGCCGTTTATGCAGAGAAATGGCTCTTCCAGCTCCCCGGCGGAGAGCACCGCGTCCGCTGTCCCGGAAACGTTCTCCTGATACATGTACGTGACATCCGTGTCGGGATATCTCTCGCTGACATGGTCCATTATCATCTCCATCTTATAATTGACAACGAACACCAGGCCATCGAACAGTCCATCCAACGCTGAAAGGATATGGTCTATGAGATATTCGTTCGCTATCGGTATCAGTGCCTTTGGTCTTGTATTGGTCAGAGGCCTCAATCTTGTGCCTTTTCCTGCCATGAGTACTACTGCTTTCGTAACAATTCCCCCACTCTCTTCCTCGCGGTCTCTAGCACTTCTTTCGCCCTTTGCCCTGTTCCTGCCTCCACAGTGATCCTGAACAAAGGTTCGGTGCCTGAGAATCTGTACAGCACCCAGGAGTCGCCGTAATCCACTCTTATCCCATCTATATCAAGGATGGATTCGAATCGTTCCGTGTTCAAGGTCCCCAATAGGTCATCGTAAAATGATTCCCTGTCGACATTGTCGATGTATATCTTCTCCCTCATCGTGACATAGGAGGGCATTTTCTCCCTCTCCTTGTGGAACTCGAAGCCGCTATCCTTCATCCCAAGGAGCCTCACCGCCGCAAGGACACCGTCGGGTGTCAGCCAGTGGGACGGGAATATCCATGTCCCAGACGGTTCCCCTCCAAACGTTGCGTCTGTATTGACAAGTGACCTCGCCAGTGCGACATCACCAACCTCGGTCCTGATAACTTCCCCGCCGTACTGTTCAAGATGGTTGTCGAGACACATGGAAGCGTCCACCGTAGTGACCACCTTTGGATTAGTGCTTTTTGATATCTCACATTCGAAACCCGAGACCATCGCAAGAAGGTGGTCGTAGTCTATGAATCTTCCCTTTTCATCAACGGCCCCTATCCTGTCGGCATCGCCGTCGTTGGCCACGCCCAGGTCACATCCAAAGCTCCTTACTGCATTTGAGAGACATGACAAGTTGGTCTCGTTTGGTTCAAGGCCCCTCGGGAAGAATCCAGATGGTTGGCAGTTGAGGGAAAACACCCTCGCCCCCATCTTTTCGAGCAGGTACGGCGTGATAACGCTTCCTGCGCCGCACCCACAGTCGACTGCAACGCTGTAACCGTTCTCCAATTCGTTGTGTTCCATTATCTTTTTCATGTGCAAGGATATTGGCTGCCTTTGCACAAGCTCCCCGACACCGTTCCAGGAACTGACCGAGAAAGAGCCATCCGCCACTGTGGCCTCTATCCTTCCCTCAAGATCATGGAAAGCCACCCCTCTCTCGTCCCACACCTTAATACCGTTGTATTCTGAGGGATTGTGTGAGGCGGTTATGACAACTCCCGCACTGCAGCCATACTCCCTTATCGCCACGCCAACTGTCGGGGTGGGAACAAGCCCCAGGTCGTAGACATCGATCCCCTGCGATAGAAGGCCCGATATTAAGGCGCTCTTGAGGCTCGGGCCCGAGGTCCTGCTGTCCATTCCAACTGCAATCGTTCCGTCAAGCAAGGTACCCATGGCCCTTCCCACGTCAAGGGCCAGGCCCTCTGTCACTGTTTCACCGTATTTTCCTCGTATGCCTGAAGTACCAAAAAGCTTCATGATATCACTAAAAATCGATGTCTCGACAAAGATATATATTTTTCCGCATATAAGGCTTGCAGGAGCCCGCCAGCAGCCATGCATGTCATTGGGGACAATAAGATTATAAACAATCCATAGTTTAGGAAATACAATGGCCAAGAGTAGCCTTTTGAAGAGAATGCTTGTTTTCGTGGCGGCGTACCTGTTGATGTCCACTGCCATCGCCTATGTGTTCAGGGAGGACCAGGACTTCATCTCGATAGGGGAGACCATAGAATACCAGGGAGAAGAGGTGTCCATCAAGGTCCTATACAAGGAGGGCGAGGATGCATGGGCGCAGGAGACCCTGGAACTGGTAAGCGGAAGCATTGAGAAGCTTATGGAGGCATATTCCTCGAACTCTCCCCACAGCCAGATATCCATATATTCTTCAACACTGGAATTGACTGATGGCCTTCCTTTCGACCTTGAGAGGGACTCGAGTTCCATCTCTGTCCCGGTGGACTACGAGATAAACACGGCCGTGTGGGGCATCGCCCAGATGTGGATCAACAAGGGATTGGTGGTACTGCCTGACTGGGTGATATGGGGGCAATCTGCGTTCATTGCCCAATGGGCGATGGAGGAATCTGGATTCATCGGCGAGGCTGAGGCCATGAGGTCTTATCTTGAGAACGGGATATCGGACTATGCCGGAGATATGGCATTGGATTCCTACAGCCTATCTAGCGGGCTTGACGATGAAGGGCCAGAGGCCACTTTCTTCCTTGGGATGTCGTTCAATATGTATGAGGAACTTTACATGCTCACGTCCATGGACACCATAGCCAATGTTCACAAAGGCGTGATGTCGTCACAGGACTACGCCTGGGACTCCAGCAGATACGTATCGTATGTGCAGGACCAGACCGACGTCGATGTCTCCGACATCTTCCTGCCCGTCTTCGGGGGAGACGTGTCCTCAGAGATATTCAAGTGGAAGATAATACATTATCTCGAGATTGCGCTGACATTAATCGTCTCGATACTGATATTCGTCTATACGTTCTGGGAGTCTGTAAAAGAACGGCTGTCCCCCCTATTGTTCTTCAGGGAGAGAACGAGGGCAGGGAGGGAGCTCTTGCGAAGATACGGCTCCAAGGACAGGATACTGATGGAGCTCGAGGTCTACTTCAAGAGGCACATACCGGACGAGGACTATGATAAATATCTAAACATCTTCTTCAAAGAAAAGATTTTGAGCAATAAATCCTAAATCGATATATTTATAAATTATATTATATAGTTGATTGAGAATTCCATGACAGCTTCTAATAATACTGCCATCGAGACAGAAGATGGTGTAGGTTATAAGTTTGATACAACAGATAAGATAAAGACTCCAAAGCTGATCATTGACCAGGTCATCGGCCAGGACGAGGCCGTGGACATCATCAAGGTCGCAGCCAAGCAGAGAAGGAATGTCCTGCTTATCGGAGAACCTGGGACCGGCAAGTCTATGCTCGGCAAGGCCATGGCAGAGCTCTTGCCCAAGAAGGACATGGAGGACATCATCTGCTATCCCAATCCGGAGGACACAAACACTCCCAAGATACGCTCCGTGAGGGCGGGAGAGGGAAAGAAAATAGTCAACTCCCACAAGCAACGGGCGAACCAACAGGAGAACGGGAAGTACATCATACTATTCTTTGTGATGGCCATAGTCCTGTTCCTATCATTCTCAACCGGCCAATTGCTTACAGGAATACTCATCATAGTCCTGCTGATATTCCTGATGCAGAACATGTCAAGAAACAAGGCGAGCGCCTTGGTGCCAAAACTATTGTGTGACAACTCTGACATGAACACCCCATCGTTCATAGACGGCACAGGCGCCCACGCAGGAGCGCTGCTCGGCGATGTGAGACACGATCCCTTCCAGTCCGGAGGACTTGGGACACCGCCGCATGAGCGCGTAGAGGCGGGTATGATACACAGGTCACACAAGGGCGTTCTATTCATAGACGAGATATCGACGTTCCATATCAAGATGCAACAGGCGATTCTCACCGCCCTTCAGGAAAAGAAGTACCCGATAACCGGACAGAGCGAAATGTCCTCGGGTGCGATGGTCAGGACCGAACCCTGCCCCTGCGACTTTGTGCTTGTTGCGGCAGGCAATCTTGAAACTGTGAGGGACATGCATCCAGCCCTGAGGTCGAGGATCAGGGGATATGGTTACGAGATCTACATGAACGATGCGATGAAGGACACCCTTGATAATCGCAGGAAGATAGTACAGGTCGTCGCCCAAGAGGTGAACAACGACGGTAAGATACCCCACTTCACGTACGACGCGGTGGTCGAGGTCGTGAACGAGGCCAAGAGGAGGGCCGGAAGGAAGGGTTACATCACCATGAAGATCAGGGACCTCGGCGGGCTCATAAGGACGGCTGGCGACATAGCCTACAAAAAGGGCAAGAAATATGTCGATGTCGAGGACATCCTTGACGCAAAGGAGAAGGCAAGGACCCTCGAACATCAGATAGCCGACAAGTACATCGAGAGAAAGAGGGAATACCAGATCATAAGGGTCACCGGGGAGGCAATTGGAAGGATCAACGGCCTTGCCGTCATGGGTGACAGCGGCATCGTGTCCACGGTGGAGGCCGAAGCGGCCCCGTCCGCCAGCAAGGAGGAGGGGAAGATAATCGCCGCCGGCAAGTTGGGGGACATCGCCAAGGAATCTGTGCAAAACGTCTCCGCGATAGCGAAGAAGTTCATCGGAAAGGACATATCGAACTACGATATCCACATCCAGTTCCTTCAGGCCTACGAGGGCATAGAGGGGGACTCGGCATCGATAACGATCGCCACTGCGGTGATATCCGCGGTCCTCGGGATACCCATCAAGCAGAATCTCGCCATGACAGGATCACTGTCGGTAAGGGGGGAGGTATTGCCCATAGGCGGTGTCAACTCCAAGATAGAGGCCGCGATAGATGCGGGCATCAACGAGATAATAATCCCCGAGTCCAACAAGGGAGACCTTCTCTTGGACGCGAGGCACAAGGACAAGGCGACGATAAAGACGGTCAAGGACATCTCTGAGGTGTTCGAATACGCCTTCACGGGAGATACGAAGGACGAGATCGTCGCAAGGATCAAGGGATTGATGGAAGGGCAGCTCTGACTGTCCGATCCATTCACTTTTTTGTTCAAACAAGTTTTTATTGATGTTGCCTTAGATTTTAGACCATGATAATCGAACTGATGTCCTACAGCTACAGCTCGAACTCGTACATCCTCACCGGAGACCCGAACATATTGATCGATCCCGGACTGCCCAACAACGAGGCGCTGAGGTCGTATATGCACAAGCATTTCCTGAAGATAGACGCCATAGTGAACACCCATTGTCATTATGACCATATAGGTGGAAACTTCGGCAGCGTGCTGATGATCCATGAGGACGATGCCGACGCTGTGGAGAACGGCGATGAAAAGACGATGTTCAGGAGCTTTGTCCAGGAGTTCGAAGGTTTCGCCGTG
>DAINBB010000009.1:0-54086 GCA_036733165.1 Halobacteria archaeon
TGGGGAACTGGCTCTCAAGGCCAGCGCGTTTGTCCGAGCTCTGCCACCTCGGCCCTGATGGATTACTTAAATGCTTTCCCATTAAAAAGCTTACCATTTCAGCGATGATTCAGGTTTCTTGCCTGCCAGCCACAACATGTACTCGGTCCTGCATGCCGATTCCAGCACAGACGTGTATGAAAGCGCATCCTCTAGCAGCTTTGCATGGACAAAAGAGCCATGCCCCCTGAGAATGACGCCCTTGTAGTCCCTCAGGGCATCGGACACCTTCTTGGCAGACTCCTCGCTGCCCACACCCATCTCGGCCGCGACAACAGGTATCTTGTGATAGAAGTAGGCCCCCTCCGTGTTGCGAGGGAATATCTCGTCGCAAAGCATCGACATCGCTATAGCATAGGGGGGGTGGGCATGCACTATTGCAAGCGCCGGGGTCTTTTGGTATATCGCCCTGTGCACCTTGATCTCGGTACTCGCCATGACGATCCCGCTGTCATCCTCGAAAACGCCCGTCTCCACTATGTCGCTTTCCCTAAGGTCACCGACCATGCTTCCCCGTCTGGTGATGTATATCCTATCGCCAGCACGTAT
Source organism: Halobacteria archaeon (assembly GCA_036733165.1). Lineage (GTDB taxonomy): Archaea > Methanobacteriota_B > Thermococci > Methanofastidiosales > NM3 > JAFGGT01. The sequence goes on from DAINBB010000009.1 coordinate 589, forward strand.
GGAGAGATTGCCTGAATGTGACCCTACGATCCCAAGACCGAACAATATCTTTCCTATCCTTCTGAACTCTTCATACATTTTCTATTCCCAGTTCCCTTATCTTGTGGTCCATAGGGGCTCCTTCGTCATCCCATCCTCTGGCCTTGTAATAGAGAGGCAGCATCTCGTCGAGCCTGCATACCTTTCCCTTGGCTGGACCTTCCCTGACAGGTTCCTCCAGCAGCCTCTTGGGCAGACGGTCATCCTCCTTGGTGAAGCCGGCCCTGTTGTTGAAGATCCTCTCTATGTTCCATATCTTCTCCCCTATACTTATAAATTCGTTCTCTGTGTATTCCACGCCCGTGACCGCCGACAACATTCGGGAATAATATTCCTCTGAAAGTGCGAAGCCTGTGAATCTACAGAGGGCAAGGCAATCAACGGCGGCGTTGAGATTTTCCAGGACAACCTCCAAGGAGACCTTCTCTTTGGTAAGGTCCCTGTCAAGAAGCTTTGGTATCCCCAATATCTCAGAGGACAGTATGTAGGAACCCAGATGACAGGCCCCCCTGTTCGAGACGGCGTAGGCCAGTCCCATTCCCTGAGCGCCCCTGGGATCGTACGCCGGCATCTCAAGGCCCTTGACCTGCATCGAGAGGTCTGGTGCGCCATACTTCTCAGAAAGTCTCTTGGAACCGTTGGCCAGTTCGTTGCCGATCCCCCTCCGATATGCAATCGAGCCGATGACCTCCGAAAGGTCGTTTTGTCCGAACTTCAACCCGCTATCAAACGCCCCCGTCTGTCCCATCTCCATTGCACAGGCGATGGTGGAGCCACATGATATGGTGTCCATCCCCAGCTTGTTGCACAGATAGTTGGACAGGGCGATGGAACCGAGGTCGAATATCCCACAGTCGGGCCCAAGTGCCCATATGGACTCATACTCGGGGCCCCGCGATATGATGCCATTGTAGTTCGTTATCCTGTCACATGCTATATAGCAGGACTGGCATGCCCTCCTCCTCTCAAACATCGCCGTCGTTATGGTCTCTCCTGAGACCAGCGACGCCTTGTCTGAATGGGAGTGCTGATAATTGTAATTGGGGAATATTCCCATCCCGTTGATGATGTTCATGAGGATGGCGGTCCCGAACACCTTGAGCCCCTTGGAGGTGATGGGATTGGCCTCTATCAGCTTTCGGGCCTGCTTGCATACGAACTTCAATTGTTCGCTGTCGTGGACCTCTGTTCTCCTCTTTCCCTCGAACACTACGGCCTTAATGTTCTTGGAGCCCATGACAGCCCCGAGACCCCCTCTTCCGAATGCCCTAAGATCGCTGGTCGATATGGTCGAGAAGAGAACACCGTTCTCACCGGCAGGGCCGATGATCAGGCTCTCAGTGCCTTTTCCATACTTTTCCTTGAGGTATTGGGCAGTTTGCTCGATGTCATGGCCCCATATGGCCTCGGCATCGTCGAACGTGACACCCTTCTCCCCTATCTTCAGGATGGTAGGGGCATCGCTCCTTTCTTCCAGGATTACTGCATCTATCCCGCATCCCTTGCCCTTACTGGCAAGTTGACCCCCGCAACTCGAATCAAAGATCGTATTGGTCAATGGCGACTTTGATACTGCGCAAAATCTTCCTGAAGTGGGCGCAATTGTTCCATTGAGGGGCCCAAAGGCAAATATAAGAGGACATTCGGGCGAGAGAGGGTCCACGCTAGGCGAGGTCCTGTCTACAAAAAGTCTTACCCCGAGCCCGCGTCCGCCGATGTATTCATGCAAAAGGGGCGAATCAAAGAATTTGGAAGATTTGTCAGACAATGAAATTTCAAGTGATCTGCCCGACCATCCAAACATTATCACACCGTTACTCTATCTTTTCAAGCTCGCTCAATACTTCCCAAATGACGGTCCTGGTATGCATGGGCATGTTGGGATCGTTCGATATTTCGTCCAATAACTCAATTGCCGCGTAGGCCTTGACCTTGTCCTCATTCTCCTTGTTCTGCAACTGCTCAATGGCGTCAGAGGCCGCCTTTCTGATATTTCGGGGTACCATGGTATCCGTTACAACATAATTGTGTAAATAATCAACAAGATTCTGTATTCTGTCTCCCATACAACCACCTATTCTAACGATTTCTTGCTATTCAAAAAGCTTTCGCTAGCATTATGCTTATAAGAAAGGTTTTATAACATTTGTGATTGTAGTATATATAAAGTCTTTGGAGGAAACCAAATGTATGCAAAAGTATTGGAAGTGCTTATGGAGGCCGAGGAACCGTTGACGAAGGAAGAGGTTGCAAAGAGAGCGAATGTAACGGTGGCGAAGACTTCTCTCAACCTGCTAAGATTAAGGGAAGAGGGAAAGGTCGAGAGCAAAGAGATGGAAGGCAGCATTTGCTGGTCCATAAAAAAAGAGGATGACGGGGAGAAGAAGTTGAGGCAGAGGGCGGGGTTCAAAGACTAGATAGCTCCTGCTGATACCTTATCAGATCATTGACATACTGTACCTTGAGATCGAGATACTCCTTCTCATCGATGTCATTCTTGCCCTTTAGGTTCTCAAGTTCTTCCAGCGACTCGTTGACCTTGTCTATCTTCAATGACAAGATCTTTATGTTTTCCTTCTTGTATTCGTCTGGGGACTTTCTCCTCACTATGTTCCTATGAAACTCACTGTAAATCTCATCCAGCTTGTTGAGAAAATCCTCGGATTCGTTGCTGAGAAAGTATATCACCTTTGCCCTGCCTTCCTCCACGTAGGTCTCCTTTTCAACCAGGTGACTGTCTATCAAGAGCTTCAGATGTCTCTCAAGCCCACCCCTGGTAAGGCCTGTAAGTTTTTCCATGTCCTGCGGCCTTTTCCTACCTTCCTTTAGCGAGTCCAATATCATTATACGATATTCGTTTGACATTGAGGCAAGGGCGTCAATGAGCATGGAATTCGTTTCTCTTTTTTGTATATATATTTTTCTGTTTTGAAAAAACATGATAATTTATTAAAAAATAAGAAAATAAGCTTATTTATTAATTTTTTAATAAAATTAAGATAAAATAATTAAGAAAAACTTAAATAAAAGCAGAATATAATATATTCATAACAAGTTATGAAAGGAGAGATGGAACATATGAACAACACGGCGAACAAGAATAGAACGTTAGGTGTTTTCTCGTTTGTGAGAAAGTTCTCCTTCGGCAGGAAAAGTGTCGAGGAGGTAGGGAATGCACAGGACTGCAAGTCCCCTGAGGAGTGCAGAAAACCCTACGACGACAGGAATACCTTCAACGTGCTATATTAATAAAAGGCAGCAGTAAGATTAATATTAAAAGGAAGACAATTGAGTTGGGGATGATCAACATGGCGGTCAAGGACAAACTGGAACTGGAAAGGCTGTATGCTATCCTAGACGACCTTGAGTCCATGTACAGGGACGATGAGATCAGCGAAGAGACCTATACGGAGATGAAAAAGAACTATAAGAAGAAGATCTCCGATATCCAGGACCGGATAATGGACCTTGACGGCGAATCCGGGCAAAAGGACGTGTCAAGACAGGTGCAGGAGGCGATGGCCCACCTTGATGAAAGCACCGCCCAGATCTCCAAGAACGTCAATGAGATTCTCAAAGAGACCATGCGCTCGCTTAAGATGCAGCTTAAGTCGGCTGGTGTCGATTCCTGTTGCAAGACATATTCCAAGGAGGACTCCTTCAACATCTCCCTTGAAGAAGACCAGTACTTATCACTAAAATGTCATCTGGAATGGGGCAAGATCGAGATAAGGGGAAAGGAAGGGAACGATATCACCATACACGCGGAAAAGAAGTCAAGGGCGGACGAGAGGGAAACGGGCATGAAAAGGCTTGAGAATATCGGCCTTAACTGCAAGAGCAGCCTGGAAGGTAACAAGAGGATCGTCAAGATAAACCCGGACCTGCCCAAATGGGGCATGGTGGACTTCACCATAGAAGTGCCTAACAGGCACCAAAACACCTACCATGTCTACAACGAGAAGGGGAAGATAACGTTCCACGGCGTAGAGTGCGATGAATGTGAGATAGAGAACGAGAACGGTAACATAGATATAAGGAATCTGGACTGCAGGAACATCAACATAACCACCGAGACAAGTTCCATAGCCATAGAGGACCTGATCGCCAAAGGTGAGGTCGAGATATATAACGAGAACGGTAACATCAGGCTCACAGACGTCAAGAGCGACAAGATGAAGGCCTACACTGAGAAGGGGCACATATCGGCGCAGATGGCCGCCAACAGAGGAAGTCTGAAAACAGAGCTGGGGAGCATAAGCTATGCCAACATAGAGGACAGGCCACAGCAGATAAACATATCTTCCGAGCTAGGTTCGATAAAGGTCAAGGTCGATGAGGGCCAGACACCATGGACAATAAGCGCAAAGGTGGACCTGGGTTCTATAAAGAACAGCTCGAGTCTTCTCTCCAAGCTCGAAAAGGTGCGCATCTTCGAATCCAGCAAGGGAAAGGATGTCCAAGATAGGATAATGATATCCACATCCACGGACCTCGGCAGCATAGAGATCGAAGGGGCGTAGGGACAGAAAGCCTTATTACTTCTAATTATTAATACAATCATGCAGAAAGTAACACGTTTTGGGGTCTCAGTCCCATCCAAGCTGATTAAGGAATTCGATGAGATAATCGATGAGGAAAAATACAAGAATCGCTCCAAGGCCATCACTGAGCTTATACGATCCAAGGTCAGCGAGAGTGAGTTCACGAAGGGATCCCACGACCTCATAGGGACCATAACGTATCTCTATGACCCAACGACACGTTCTGTCAACGGGAAGATCGAGATGGCTGTCATTGAGTCCAAGGCGAACATATTGTCCAATGCCACCACACCGTACAGGTCGAAGATGATGGGGGTCCTGGCATGTTACGGGAACTGGTTCGACATCAAGGAGACGTATATAAAGATAAATTCCATCAAGGGCATGGAGTACTGCAAGGCATCCTTTGCCAATCCCTCCATAGAGAGATAGTTATTTGACATCCACCGACAGGGTGCCTATTCCCTCTATCTCGGCGAAAAGCCTATCGCCCTTGAAGATCTGGCCCACACCCTCCGGTGTGCCGGTGGCTATGATATCGCCCCTGTCAAAGGTGGTTATCTTCGATATCTCCGATATCTGTTCGGCAACGGAGAATATCATGTTCCTCGTGTTGGAGTCCTGCCTTACCTTTCCGTTTATGCTCAGCCTTATATCAAGGGCGTCGGGGTCCTTGATCATCTCCTTGGGAACTATGTCAAGCTTTGTGGGTGCGAAGGTGTCGAATCCCTTGCATATGGACCATGGGCGACCCTCCTTTATGTACTTGTTCTGAAGGTCCCTGGCAGTGATGTCAAGAAGAATCGTGTAACCGAGCACATGGTCCAGGGCCTCTTCCTTCGGGATGTTCGACCCGCCCCTGCCCATGACAACGGCGAGCTCCACCTCATGGTGCACATTGCTGGAAAGTTCGGGTAATATGATGCTCTCACCATCGCCGATTATCGACTGCGGGGGTTTGAGGAACCAGAGGGGCATCTCCGGTATCGAGTGATCAAGTTCCTTTCCATGGGCGTGGTAGTTCACAATAAGGCATACAACCTTGGAAGGGTATATCTCCTCCCCCTTGAGTGTCAAAGGCCTCATCTGATCACTCCATCATGACAAGCTCATCATCGTTTCCTATGCTAAGGATGTTGTTTCTCCTGATCACAAGTTTATCATATATCTTCTCGTTCTTCTCATTGTAGACATCCGAGAGGGAGATATTGAGTTCCTTGTCATATCCTATCATCTTACCGGTCAAGAGCCTACCATCCCTAAGATAGATGTAAGTCTGTCTATTGAGATTCTTATGAATAAGGTCAAAGGGTTTCTCGGTCACGCAAGCACCTCTTATGATAGAATCATCAACATGTTTATAAACATTGTTGTTTTCCTCGCCCGGGGCAGATATCAACAATTGATGGAGAAGAGATAGGAACGTGTATTTACAACTGATTACCGCATATTTGATAAAAATATTTATATTACATTGACTTACTTATTTTATTCTCTAGGTGTTTATAGATGGATCAGGAAGACCTATTTAGCCTGGTTGCGTTGGCAAGGAAGGGCGCAATGGACGGTCATATATACATAACATCGAACGAACTTGCAAAGATGATAGACACTTCACAGCAGACTGCCAACAGAAGGCTTCAGGAGCTTGAGAAGTCTGGCTACATCATAAGGACGGGCACATCAAGGAGACAGCAGGTGCTGATCACCGATGAAGGAAAGCTCAAGCTCAAGGAACTGTTCTTTACCCTGTACAACATCTTCAGCGAGGAGAAGAACGAGATAACGTTCATTGGAAAGCTTATAACAGGCATGGGCGAGGGGAAGTACTACATCTCGAGGCCCGGGTACCGCAATCAGATAATCAACAAGCTAGGTTTCGTCCCGTATCCCGGGACCTTCAACATCGTCCTGGACGATGAAAATCACGCTAAACTGCAGGCGGGCCTAAAAAAACTGGTCCATGTCAAGATAGATGCCTTCCAAACGGAGGACAGGACATTCGGTGCCGTAAAGGCGTACAAGGCCGAGATAGAGAACAGTATAGAGGGTGCCCTGATCATGCCCTACAGAACCCATCATAAAAAGAACATCATCGAGATAATCGCCCCCACATTCCTCAGGAAGGACCTGAACATCAAGGAAGGGGACAATGTCAAGATGACAGTCTATGGATGAGTGCTTCAAGATGGACACAGCCTATTTTAGCCATCCCTACCTTACATACCACACAGATACAGAGGACATCGCCATCAGGATCCTAAAGAAACATCTCGAGGTGGGGAACGTCATCAATCCCTATGACTTCAAAGGCAGGAACAAGGAAAAGCTCGGCGAGATGCTGCAGGGGTCGGATGTGGTTGTTGGAATGTCGCTTTTCGGGAAATATCCCTACATCGTATGGAAGGACATGGAATACGGTTCGTCGATCGGGAAGAAGGTATACACCTTGAACTTTCCGACAGAGAGGACAGAGCCTATGGAACTTGGAACAGGCTTCTTTGAAGGATACGAGAGATTGTCGGTAGAAGAGACGGACCAACTCTATTCCGACATAATGAAAGAAGAGAGCAAAGGCATCATTTCCAGGCTCTTTTTAGGAAAATTGGGGAAAAAGACTGTTTTCTAGTACTCCATCGGGGCAAGGTAGAACATCATGTTGCCATTGTCGAACACGAATTCGAGCTTCAGCGGAAGGTCCTTGTCGCCGAAGAATATCTTGATAGTGTCGGATATCTGGCCGGCCTTCAGGAAGGACATGAGGTACGATATGTTATAGCGGGCGGAACAGGACTTGTTCACCAGCATCTCCTTAACGGTCCCATTGACGTTCTTTATGGTCACAACGGCATTGCCGGTCTCTCCTATGGATGACATTATCATCTGACCGGGACTGGCATCGAATATCACCGACCCCCCTATGACCGCAAGGTCCTTGATGCTGTTCTTGAACGTCTCGGCATCTATCTCCACCATGACAGGGAATTCCAAGGAGATCTTGGGAAGGTTGTTGGAGATATCTATGAGGGAGGCGTCGAACTTTCTCTGTATGTCCCCGTCCAGGATGAGCTCCAGGGAATTCTCGTTCGCCCTCGATTTTATGGTGAACTTGTCATTGAACAATATCCTCTTGGCGATCTTGTCAAGCGATGACATGTCAACTCCCATTTCACTGGGCTCCTCGACATAATACTCATTGAAGAAATCCTTATTGAGGTATACCTCAACCTTGGATATGATGGAAGGGTCGGCTCCATTGATCCTGAATGAGGTCTCATCAAATACAAATGATGCCTCGTCCACTATCTCAGCTATGGATTCAAGGATGTATTTTATCTTACGTGAATCCAGAACTGAAGCCTCTATCATGAAAAAAGTCCTCCAAGGATAATAGTTTGATAATGTATTAAAACCTTACGGAAGTAGAAGTATTTGAAGTATTAGAAAAAAAGTAGTTAAGATTCCGCAATGCCGTACCTGTCCACCTCGGAAACACTACTGACCTTCTCAAGCTCCACTGAGACTATCTTGGATATCTTGTCCTTGGATACTGATGTGCCGAACAGACGGTCGGCCGCTGTCATCATGACGTCCCTGTGTGTGATCACTATGAACTGTGAGGCGTCCGAGGACCTCTTGATCAGTTCTGACACCTTTCGCACATTGTCGTCGTCCAAGTGCGCATCGATCTCATCCAGTATGTAGAACGGTGCGGGCTTGAACTTCTGGATAGCGAAAACGAACGCCAACGCGGTAAGCGCCTTTTCCCCTCCGGACATGCTCTCCGTCCTGTTAAGTTCCTTGCCTTCCGGCCTGGCCTCTATGAACAGCCCGCCGGAGAACGGATCCTCCTCGTCCTCAAGAACAAGGTTTCCCTCACCATTGGGCGAGAGTTGTTCAAATATCTCAGCGAAGTTCTCCTTCACGATGTCATAGGCCTGCATGAACACATCGCGCTTCTTTGTCTCGATCTCGTCTATGAATCTCAGGATAGAGTTCTTCTCCTGTATGAGCTTCTCCCTCTTGCTGGACAACGTGATGTATCTGTCCTCGACCTCGTCATATTCCTCTATTGCCCTCATGTTGATGGGTTCAAGGGCATCCTTCTCCTTCTCCATCCTGCTGATCCTGAACTTGAGCTCCTTGAGGTCCTCGACCTGTTCAAGGGGCCTCTCATACTCCTTTGACTCTTCCTCAAGCTCCGATATCCTTTCCTTGATCGTTGTGATGCTGACCTCAAGCACCTTGACGTCGGACTCCATCTTGGAGGCCTCGCCCTGGCTCCTCTCCCTCTTGCCCCTCATGGAGAGGATGTCTGAGCGGAGAGAGTCCCTCTCCCTCTTGATGTTCCTGAGCTTCGAGGACAACTCTTCCTCTTCCTTGCGCTTGGCCCCCAGGTCGGCCTTGACCTCGTCAAGCTGCGACTTGATGGAGGCTATCTCCTCATCGAGAGCTTCACGCTCTGTTAATAATCCAGATATCTCGTTCTCGATCGCCCGATTCCTTTCGACGAGGGATTCCGATCTCGATTCCATGGCGGCGATGGAAGATAACAGTTCCTCGCGCCTGCCTCTAAGCTGGGATATTGATTCGTTGAGGCTCTGGGACTCCTCGATGCCTTCCGAACGGTATTCCTCGACCTTCTCGTCGATCCGCGCCTTTTGTGCGTTCAGAGATGACAGATTCCCTGTTACGCCCTCAAGGACATTTTCATTCTCGGCGATGGAATCTTCCAAAGACCTTATCGTCCCGCTTATGGAAGCTATCTGGGCCCTTAAGGCCTCCCCCTTCCTTCTCCTTCTTTCAAGCTCGCCTTCCATCTCCTCCAGTCTTTTGGAAAGTGACCTTATCTCTGTCGTGAACTTGGTCTCGTCATGGGAGGATCCCTCTATCCTCGACCTGACCTCGGATAGTTCCGTCTTTAACTCTCCCTTTTTCTCTTCGAAGCCCTCCATCTCGGACTGGAGATTGAGGATCTCTTCCTCATCCTCTTTCGTCTCAAAGGATTCGAGATACTTCTTCGGTTTCCAATATCCGCCAGTGATGGCCCCTGAGGACTCGATTATATCGCCATCCAGGGTGACCATCCTCTGGCGATCCATATGCTTTGAGGAATCAATGTCATTGATTATCAAGGTGTTCGAGAACACGAACTCGAAGGCCTTCCTGTGCTCGTCCTGGAACTCTACCAGATTGATTGCGAGGTCTATGGCTCCCTCCCTCGACAGATTGCTGGAAAACCTGTCAGGATCGAAAAATGGCCTCAGATCCCTCAGCGGCAGGAACGTGAGCCTCCCCATTTTCCTTCCTTTCAGGTGGTTCACGCAAGCCCTGGCAACATCGCTGTCCTCGACCACGATGTTCTTCATCCTGGCACCAGCCGCGACCTCCAGGGCCACGGAATATTCCTGGTTGGTCTTCCCAAGATCTGAGAACTTCCCTATGATCCCCTTGATCTCGCCAGACGCCTTAAGCCTAAGGATTTCCTCTGTCGAGTCCATGTCGCGGCCATACGCCTCCCTTTGCTCAGATTTACGTCCCAAGCGGGACCTGAGCTCCGTGAGCGTGCGGTCAAGAGACTGTATCTTTCTCTCGATCGCATCGATATGGTTTGCAAGTTCTCCCTCCCTGTTCCTCAAGGAAGGCACGTCCAACTTTCCAAGGGCGTCTTTCTTCTCGCTTATCTCTTCCTTGAGCATGGAGATGTCTTCGTTGGCCTCGTTGATGTCGATCGATGCGAGTTCCTCATCAAGTGATGTCATGAACTCTCTTTTGGCATTCAGCCTTTCGCCCAAGGACGTGTTGTCCCTCTTCAGCCTTTGTTCCTCTTCCCTTGCCTCATCGATCTTCTCTTCAAGCGCATCGGACTCGTTCTTGTACTCGAAGAACTTGTTGCTGGTGTCCTCCAGCGTCTCGATGATCTTTGAGTATCTTTTCTCCTTGTCGGAGAGGTCTGTCTCAAGTTGTTCTATCTCAACCCCGGTGTTCTCAAGCCTTGTGGAGATGTCCTCGACATCTGTGCTGTTCTTGGACATGTCGGATTCCAGCCCCTCCCTCTTATGGGCGTTTGTCCTGACCCCCTCCTCCTTGAGCTCCAGTTTCATCTGCAAGGTGTCCCTGTTCGAGGTGAGGGAGGCTATGGCCCTGGTCATCTCCACATATTCGTTGCCACTCTTATCCTCAAACTCTTCCTCCATCTCACCGAGGGTCTTCTCCTTGGTCTCTATTTCCAGATGTAATGAATCAGCCTCATTCAGCAGCCTTTTCGCCTTCTCACTCTTCCTCTCTATCTCCTCATTGATCTTGGAAAGCTGCTCATTGTTCTCATCAAGCTCCCCGTATACCATGGCACCCTTGTTACGTGATATCTCTTCCTTCAGATATTGGTATCTCAGGGCATCGTTCTTCTCATTTTCCAATCTGTTGAGCTGGGACCTTACCTCGTTCACCACCAGGTCCACCCTGGCTATGTTCTCCTCGGCCCTTCCAAGTTCCCTGAGGCCCTTCTCCTTTTTCTCGTCATATTCCTGGATTCCTGATATCTCCTCGATGATGGTCCTTCTGTCAAACGAGGACATCTTGACGAATCTTGTTATGTCACCCTGGGCTATCATGTTGTAACCGTCGGGCGTGAGGCCCACAAGGTTGAGAAGGTCCAGCACATAGGTTCTGGTCTCCCTCTTGTTGTTAACGCGATAGACGCTCTTCCCAGACTTGTCCACTTTCCTGGAGATGACTATCTCGTCCTTCTCAACTGGGAAGACACCATCGCTGTTGTCAAAGAACATGCTGACCTCCGTATACTGGGCGGCCTTCTGGTTGTTGGTCCCCGCGAATACAAGGTCGGATATTGAACCCGCCCTCATGGACTTGGCCGACATCCTGCCTAAGACAAAGGATATAGCATCGAAAATATTGGACTTGCCGGATCCGTTCGGTCCGACGACGCATGTGAAGCCTTTATGGAACGGTACCGTTATCTTCCGATTTCCATAGGACTTGAAGCCCTTCATCGAGATCTTTTTTATATATACTATTAGGACCACCTGTAAGGTCTATTTCTTTATCCAGACCCCTATCTTGCCATTGTTGTTCACTACTGCGAACTCCGCACCCTTCCCCTTCAGCTCGGATATCTTGGCATCCGCATCGTCGGTCTCCAGCTTCTCATATTCCTCTGAACATATATCCCAGTCGCCCTTGTATTTGTTCAACGACACCCATTTTGCCAATATCTTGTCGGTACCGGCGTACATTTCGGCGATGAATGTCTCCTCTTCGCCGGGATAGAAAGTCACTGTGGGAAACTTCAATCCCGCGTTGTAATGAAGACATTCGAAACAAACGACCTTGCGATCTTCTGGGTCTATTATATATGTAATCTCATCCGCATCCATTGCTTCTTCCTGAACATTCTTTCCACAATACGCACATACTAGTTCCCTTGTCATCGTCTCACCAATTTATGGTGTTTATTGTCATTTATTATTCTTTCTATTTAGTACCATCAGGACAAAAAGCAATATGAAAAAGTAAATTGGCACTGGTGAGATCTCTATCGATATCAAGAGGAATGAGAGGAAAAGAGAGTATAATGGAACGAAGACACCATCTTTCTTGGAAGCTTGATAGAGGGAATTGATAGAAGCGCCCAGAAAGGCCATCAACGGCACTTCCAAGATGCCCCCATCCAATACAAGGGGGCCAATTATGGTGGTGGTGATGTTTCCGTTCCCCACCAGATACCCGCCTATCAGGGGCGATGTCGACGGCATTGTCCATATCTGGCCGTGCAAGGCGCCCCAAAGGCCTGACGCGCGGCATGCAAGATCGAACATGTGCGTGGTGAAACCTACCCTGTAGAAGAGCAGGGAAAAGGACGACAGATGCCAATCCTGGTCCAGGTTGGACACGATGAGGGATCCTCCCACCAATACGACCAAGAACGCCATGGCCGCCAAGGCGACCATCATTCTCATTCTAAGTCTTCCCAACATTATGGACTGTATCCCCAAAGAGAGCAACAGTATCAGGAGATAGCTTCTGAATCCATAAAGGGTTATCGAGATCGCCAGGAGGCCCGCACATATGGCTCCTCGCTTAGGGTCCTTTATGAAGAGGTAGTTTACTCCAAGGACCGCCAAGGTGTATCCAAAGAGCAACAGGACCGTCTGTGACTCGAATCTGATCCCCGCATCGATAACGGGAAGGGTACCTACAAGGACCAGATTTCCGAGGACGAGCAGAATTCCCAGCAGGGATATCCATCCACAATGGCGCTCGATGAGGTCCCAATGCCTGTATATGAGGAGGATGGAAGCTATTATCGGCACACTTAATAGACCAAACTCCCCATAGGACATCAAGAAGGCAAACAATGTGAAGACAGGCAGCAATATGCGGTCGGAGATAGTGATCGTGAATCTACAGCCCGCACAATAGAATGCCAAGCCCGCAGTTACATACAAAAAGAACCAATGTGACATGCTATGCCCAAGGTCGTCCATCAGCTTGTTGGAGACCATCCCAACAAAGATGAACAAGAGGAACAGCACTACAAAGATCTGCGGCCTCACCAGGTCCTCGGTCTTGAAGTCCATTGGAATATCCTTTTACGGGATGTTAATTAATCTTCTGTCAGACCGCAATCAAAGTCGTGGTCCTCTCTATTGAGGGTATGCCCCTTACACTCTTTGTAAGAAATTCCCTTAGTTCGTCCGGAGACTTAACAACGACCTTGAAAATGATATCATATTCCCCATACACCATGAAGTATTCCTTGATCTTATCAAAGCTTGACAGTTTTTCCAAGGTGGCGTCCTCATCGCCGGACTTGATAACACACAAAACGTAAGCCAAGGTCATGGTATCTTATTTATGCAAAAAATATATTTATACTTTATCTTTTAGTATAGTCAAATCATGGGGCCATGGAATGTTTGAGTTCGTGAAAGCAGATGCAAAGGTCGTATCCTATCTCATTGGCGTGCAATTGTTGGCATTGGGCATAGCCAGGAATCTAATATCCCAAGATGTTGAACTGGTCGAGGGCGGTGCGGGTGTTGAAACCTCTGTTCTGTTCTTTTTACTGATACTTGCCGCAACGCTGTTGCTGCTTGTCATCATCAAGATGAGGCTTTCAAGGTATCTCTATATCTTCACCGATTATTTTGGACTGTTCTTCATAACGCTCTACATGGTGAGTTCCGTTACGGACAATCCCTTGATGGGGTTGTTGGCCTCCAGCGTCGCCATTATAATGAAGATATTCCTGGGAAAGAACAAGATCGTCGGTCTGGCGGCGTCTGCGACAATATGCATAGGCATTGCATCCATAATAGGCATCACCTTCGGTCCCCCGTCTCTTATAATACTCCTACTGTTGCTATCGGCCTATGATTTCATTGCCGTGAAGAAGACCAAGCATATGATAACCATGGCAGAGGACGTGATGAGCGAGAGGGGGCCACAACTGCTATCCTTCTCATCGGATAAGGACGAGATAATAATAGGTATGGCAGACATCATATTCCCCAGCGCCCTGTTCGTGTCCGTCTTTCTGGAGGAAGGCGCCATCGTGGCCGCAATGACCAGCATCGCATCCATAATAGGATTGATGGTATTGTTCAAGGGGCCAATGGAGGAAGGCATGCCTGCCATTCCGTTCGTTTCGTTGGGAATTGTAGGTTATCTTGTCGGGTTGGCCTTGATCTGATCATCTGCCCTTGTTATTGGCCTTTACAGAATCCTCGAATATCTCGAGCACCAGGCGGCACTCGTCCTCTGACACCACCAGGGGGGGACAGAATCTTATCGTGCTCTTCCCACAGGGCAGCAAGGCTATCCCCTTCCTATAGCAGTCTAGCAAGACGGCGTTGGATATTTCAGGAGACGGCGTGTTCTTGGCATCCTTCACGAACTCCACGCCTATCATCAGGCCCTTGCCCCTGACATCGCCCATTATCTCATTGTCCTCCCATATGTCCTTGAGGCCGTCCAAGAGATAGTTCCCCATCCTTTCCGCGTTGTCTATCAAGCCGTTCTCCAGGAGGGATATGGTCTTAAGGGCCGCCCTGCAGCTTACAGGATTCGCCCCAAAGGTCGATGCGTGGGCGCCCTTGTGCCAGTCCATGATGTCCGCTGAGGCGCAACACACGCCGAGGGGCATGCCAGACGCTATGCCCTTTGCCATGCATATTATGTCAGGAACGATGTCCCAATGTTCGATCGCGAACATCTTTCCGGTCCTTCCCATCCCAGACTGTACCTCATCGCAGATGAATAGTATGCCATGCTCATCAAGGAGCCTTTTCAGTCTCTGGAAATAACCTTCTGGGGGCACAACATAGCCCCCCTCCCCAAGTATCGGCTCTGCCACAAGGGCGGATACCTCCTCAGGGGGCACATACTTGCTGAACACCTCGTCCTCTATATAGCTCAGGCAGCGGAAGTCGCACTCGCCCTTCTCAAGATTGAATGGGCAATGGAAACAATATGGGTAAAGTAGATGGGTCACTCCCGGGACCATTGGGGCAAAACCCCTTTTGTACTTGGAATTGCTCCCTGTGAGCGAAAGGGCACCATAGGTCCTGCCATGGAAGGAACTGTTGAAGGACAGTATCCTAGGCCTTCTCGAATAGTAGCGTGCAAGCTTGAAGCCCGCCTCTATTGCCTCGGCCCCGGAATTCCCAAAGAAGCTTTTCTTCGGCATATCCCCGGGGGTTATCCTCGAGACCTCCTCCGCCATAAGGATCTGTTCCCGATAATAGAAATCGGTGCCTGACATATGGATAAGCCTGGCCGCCTGTTTCTTTATCTCCTTCACGACCTCGGGGTGGCAATGGCCGGTAGAGCATACGGCAATGCCTGCAGAAAAGTCCAAAAATACATTGCCGTCGACATCTGTCACCTCAAGACCGCTTGCTCTTTCGGCAACTAAGGGGTATGGTCTGCCGTAAGAGGGTGAAACGTACATCTCATCCCTCATCATCCAGTCCCTTGTTTTGGGACCTGGGAGCTCGGTCACTATCCTTGGTAATCCCATTTTATCCACCTTTGTTTTTGTACACTCTATTTCAATTAGGTATGTAACTATAAGAGGTCATCCTCGGTGAACAGGCCCTTGTTCTTGCATAGTTGCTTGTTCAAGATGGATTGGGCGATCTCCTGCCCCCCAACGAACTCCGGCAGTATTATCCTCTCAGCGCCTATCTGGAACATTCTCTTTGCCATCTCCTCTCTGCTGGACCTGGCGATTATCCTTATGCTTGGCTTTGCCTCCTTTGCCGTCAGGATGGCCACTATGGTCTCCGAGTCATCGCCAAGGACAGTGACCAGGAAGCTGGCCCTATCTATCCCCGCCTCCTTAAGGAGGGAAACGTCGGTGGCATCGCCCCAAAGGGCGTGGACGCCTTCGGACCGTAGTTTCTCAACTATATCGTTGTCCTTGTCAATGACCACGAAGGGTATCTTATTATCACTAAGTTCCGTGCCCACGACAGAGCCGACCCTGCCATAGCCACAAAGAATGATATGGTCCATCATCCGTCCTATCTCCTTATCGATCCTTCTCATGCCCATCACCTCCATCAATTGGCCCGAAACGAAGAATTCTACCAAAAACGATATGAAATATATGAGGAGCCCATATCCAAACACTGTCAGGAAAACCATGAGGAACTTGGTTGTTGTTGCCTCTGGATAAGTCCCGAAATGAGCATGGGTCATTGAATCTATCACCAAGAAGAAAGAATCGATCCATGATTTGTTGTCATAATATCTGATGATGGCCGTGGAAACGATGAGAACGGCGATTATTACGACAAATACCATCTTAAGGCTTGGCAATCTGCTTCTCGGATCAAGATTGAACCTCATTAGATAACTATTGGTCTGAGACTTAATAATATTGTCGAGATGACCGCCCATGGAAAAAGATTTATGACATAATGCACATGCTGATACAATGAAAAGGACCCTTGTATTAATTATTCTCCTTGTACCTCTATGCGCATGCATAGGCGATGGGAACGATTCGGCGCCATCCATCTCGGACAGATATCCAACGGAGGACGAACTATACCTAACGCCGTACGAGGAAGTCTCGTTCTTCATAGAGGCCTCAGATCCCGACGGCGATTATGAGGAGATAAGGTGGTATGTTGATGATGAGTTCATCCAGTATGGGAACGATTTCACATATTCTTTCGAAGACGAGAAGGAATATGAGATAAGGGCCGTGGTGGATGATGGCAAGTTCAACACCGCAAGCGTATGGAAGGCAGAGGTCGAGATAGACATTGAGCAGATCATGGAGGAGATAAGTTCTCTTCGTGGTTTGGAATTCACAGGGAATGTGCCTTTCAGAAGGATCTCAAGGGAAGATCTCAACACCATGCTTGAGGAGGAGTTCGCCTCGATGGAGGATGGGCTTCTCATTGATGAGAAGGTGATGAGGGCGTTTTACGTGTGGAATGGCGATTCCCTGGCAGACGAGGTCCTCCTACTATATTCCACAGGGGTGGAGGGATATTACGACATGGTGGAAAAGGAGTTCGTCCTTGTGGACGAGGACTCAAAGAATCCGGCCGTGCGGATGGTGACGCTGGCACATGAGCTCGTGCATGTCCTGCAAGACCAATATTATGACACGGCTTCCATGTTGGACACCCTCAATGACGATGAATATATAGCCCTTACCTCTCTTTTCGAGGGCGAGGCCACCTATTTCGAGTCGTACTACCTCTATGGAATGGATGAGGATGCGATCACAGACTATTTCCTATACTACAACTCTATCCAGGACATACAGGTAGAGCCAATAATCTCAGACCTCGTGATGTTCCCATACCTCGAAGGATTCAACTTCATCTTAGAGATAATCGCGGACAACGGCATTGGATACCTCGATACGGTATATAACAACCCGCCCGAGACGACGGAGCAGATAATGCACCCTGAGAAGTACTATTCGGGAGAACTTGGAGTGGAGGTCGGAGCCATCGAGGTGGAAGGGATGGAACTTATAGACGAGAACGTCCTTGGAGAGTCCAACATCTACATATTCCTGGACCAGTACCTGGGGACACAGGACGCGGAGGCCGGAGCTGACGGATGGAACGGGGACATATACTCCTACTACGAGAGGGACGAAGATCATCTCCTGATCTTCAGGTCGATGTGGGATGATGACCAGAACGCGGAGGAGTTCATGGAAATGTACACAAGCTTTCTACAAGCCACTCCGGCGGGACCCTTCACCATCATCGAGGATACGCCAGAGAGATGCATAATGGAATCCGAGTCGGGGACCGTGGCGATCACCCTGGACTCCAACGAGGTGGTGGTCCTGTCCAGCAACGATGCAGATATAGTGATGGAACTGTTGTAACCAAATATATTTTTATGAAAAGAATCATACATCTCATTTGATGGACATGAATGAGAGCATCTGCATCTTAATCACCAAACCTCCTCACACGACGGAAGGTGGCAAGAGGGTATGTGGCATAGCCAGAAGGGCCAGGGACAAGGGCATGAAGGTTAGCATATACCTGATAGGAGACGGAGTCCTCTTTGCTAAGAAGAATCTGGAAAGCAATAGGGTGATATCCCCAGATGAGTCCATTTCAATCAAGGTCGGAATGAACGATATGCTTGCAAGAGGGATAACGCCTGAGATGTTGGATTACCGCATAGAGGCCGTTGACGACATAGAGGGCATTTTCGTGGAAGATGCCATGGAGAACTCGAAGCTGGTGTTCACATGGTGACCGATGATAAAAAGAAGCTGGCCATCATGCTCTTCTCGGGGCCCTATGGAAAACAGGATGCTGATTATATGTGCAGAATAGCTGAAAGCGCATTGAATAGGGGATACGCAGTTAAGATATTCCTATATGGCGATGGCGTCCATGCACAGATGAACGGCCAGACACCCAAGAGTTTTCTCAATATCGGAGATTATCTCTCAGAGCTGGCTGATATGGGGGCAGAGATCAAAAGCTGTTCGAGATGCAGCGGGGCGCGGGGTTATGTCGAGGGGGAGTTTGATGAAGGCCTTGACAGGTATCCGTCAAGCAAGGCCATCGACGCTGTAAAGATACATACCCTTTATTCCTTCATAGACATGATAAAGGACTGCGATAAGATAATGACCTTCGGAGGGGTCTAGATGGTCAATCTGGTAGTCGAGATAACACATCCGCCCTATGGGCATGAGAACACCTTTGCTGGCCTGTACGTTGCTTTGACGTCACTTGCAAAGGGCATGAACGTTACAGTAATATTCCACGGGGACGGGGCCTACACCTCCCTGAGGGGGCAATCCCCGGAAAAGAAGATAAACGTTCTTTCGACCGAAAGACAGATAGAGGACATATTGGCTTTGGGCGGCAGGGTGATAGCTTACAGGGACGCCCTCGTGCACAGGGGGATTCTGAAAGAGGAGATGATAGAGGGAATAGAGATACTTGATTCTCCGGAGATATACGACCTGATGTTGGAGAACACCGACAAGGTTATAGTATTCTGATATTGCCATTATAATGACGCTTTTATTCCCAAAAAACCAATAGAGCAAAGCTGTTATCACCGAAATCATTAAAAATCCAAAATAGAAAGGATTGGAAAAATTGATTATTCCTTAAATTCAATAATCTACAGACAATTTATTTTTCGTATTACCAGGTGAGATGATGGCCAATAATGAAAAAACAGTGCTAGGTATCATATTGGTTGGTATAATCGTAGTTGGTGTGTATTTCGGATATGATTACTTCTTGACGGAGGATGTAGTTGAAGAGAACGATATTGTTCAGGTCAACTACATTGCGTGGATCAAGGACACGGACCAAGTATTCGCCGCAACGATTGTGAACGAGACCAATATAACTAAGGACACGGTCCTGGACGACTCCCATAGATATAGACCCATATCCATCACCATCGGCTCTGGGGAGGCATCGAAGGGGACCATCAAGGTTATTGAAGGGCTTGATGAAGGCCTAAGGGGTTTGAAGGTCGGCGACATTGTCGAGATAGAGATACCACCGGAAAAGGGATACGAGGTGGATCCGGAGGATCTTGTCGAGGTCGACAGGCTTTTGGACAGCTTTGAAAAGGAACAGACCACATCACGATACGAGTCCTACAGCAGGGCCCTCTCCTTGACATCATCAGAGTACGAGAGTGAGTTCGGAGTGGAACCGCAAGTGGGCGATGTTGTGAATATTTCGCCCTTTACTGGCACCGTGACCGATATAACGGATGATGTGGTAACCATAGTTGCCTCGGTAGATGTGGGATACGTCATAGAGACCCTGCCATGGGACATGAAGGTCGTCGAGGTAACGGACGATACCATAGAGGTAGAGTACTTGGCTGAGGTCGATGGATCGTACCAGAATGCCTACGGGACCATCAGGGTGACCGAGATAACGGATGATGAGATATACTATTATCAGGAGACCCTCATGGAGGAGATAGAGACGATATACGGACCTGCAGACATCATCGATTTAGGTGACTCCTTCCAGCTCTTTATCAATCCCGTCGAAGGCAGGAGCATAACGTCCACAGACGGCACAGCAGTGATAAACAACATCACGGACGACACATTTACGCTCGACTACAGCCCCGCATATGTGGGGAACACCATTGTCTATCGCGTAAAGGTGGAGAAGATAATCAAATCCGAGGACTAGCCTGACCAGACAGGCTATCTTCTATCTTTTTTAACATTTCACATTTCTTGCACAGGGAGGATATGGAAGGCTCCCCGCATACTTCACAAGTTGATATGCTCTCGGGGGTGAATCTCTCGTTCATTATGGGGTATATCTTGTCGTATGTCTTTAGAAGCGAGTGCTTGGTCCCCGGCCTCTTCTCCTCCATCTCATTGAGAAAGTCCCTGACATCGTCCCTGAACGCCTCTGGGGCATAAGGACATTCCTCAAAGTCAAAGTCGATGCCGTTCAATATGGCATAAAGCACTATCTCCTTCTCCGGTATCTCCCTCAAAGGTTTGATCCTCGGCACGAACTTTGGATGGACGTCCCTGTAGAATGTCCCGGTCCTGCCAAATCTTGAAACATCGCCACGGAGAAGATTCATGAGTATCACCTGCGCCTCGTCATCAAGGTTGTGTCCCAGGGCCAGCCTATCGGCCCCAAGTTCCCTGGCGTGCCTGTTCAGGATGTTCCTCCTGAAAACACCACAATAGGAGCATGCCCCCAATCTCTCCTTCATGGTTGTCACCTCGTCAAGAGAGTATCCGTAATCTTCCTTGAACGAACGGATGTGCAGGTCCACGCCGAGGTCCTTGCAAGCCTTCCTGACAAACGGTATGGAAAGGTCCCTGTAACCAGCTATGCCCTCGTCTATCGTCAGGGCGGTAAGCTCAAATTGTAGTTTTTCCCTCAATTTGTCATAAAGGTATAGAAGCACCAGGGAATCCTTTCCACCGGAAACTCCACATACGATGTGATCCCCCCTCTCCATCAGCTTGTTGGTCCTTATGGTATCCTTGAACTTCTTCATGATGGACCTGCTGAAGCATTTGGAACAGAGATGCTGACCAGAATATCTTCTGAAATACACTGCCTCGTGGCCACATTTACATTTCATTCTCATCCACCTGAGACGACAGGCACTATCTTGATCTCGTCCCCCTCTGTAACTTCCTCCTCTTCTTCCACGGGGGAACCGTTCTTGAGGACAACTGCAGTCTCCACGCCGTAGTCCACAAGCGGGAGAAGGTCCCTTATGGGTCCTGTGTAACTTATGTCCAGTATCCTTCTTTCTCTCAAAAGAACAACCTTCACCATGTTCGAAACCTCAAAACAATCTTGGTACCAAAAGGCTGGCGACTATCAACACGACCAGCATTACCGAGACGGCGTTTGATATCAGGGCGGACGCCCTTCCCTTGAACAGTCTGTCGGTTATCTCCCTGAACACCCTGCCACCGTCCAGTGGCCCTATTGGAAGCATGTTGAAGAGCCCTATCCCCACATTGAGGAAGAAGATGTACTTCAGGCAATTTATCAGGAACCAGGCAACAGATGAGAAGGAATCGGGGAAGACAACCGAGTCGATGCCAAGCACCAGTGGCGGGTACAGAAATGCCACAAGGGGATTGATATCCTTGAATACGGAGCGGTCATATGTCGAGATACCTATGTAACCCACATCGCTCTGGGGATGTTGGCCCAGGTCGAAAGTGAACGTTCCGCCGTTCGTGTTGATGGACATCTCATCTCCTGGGGATGTCATGTCCATAAGTGATGAAAAGGCATCATAGTCGTCTATCTCGTAGTATTGGCCCATGTAGTCTATGCTCTCTATTATCATTCCCTCTTCCAGGCCTGCCAATCCCCCCGGTTGCTCGCCGTCGACGGACCCTATCGTGAGCCCCGTCCCCGAGAGGTTTGGCACCACAAGTCCGAATATTATGACAAGCGCGATGAATGCCGTGGCAAAGTTGGCCATGGACCCTGCGGAAAGGACCTTGATCCTTGACGCCGGCGTCGATTCCTTCATGCTGTCCTCGTCAGGTTCGACAAAGGCAAAGGGCAGGACGGCGAGTATGCCAACACCGACCGACTTCAGCTTGATCCCGTTGACCCTGGCGATGATGCCATGCGAGAACTCATGGACGATGACAACGACCATAAGGGCGACAAGAGAATATGTCAGGGGCAGGGTAACGCCAGGTATGACGATCTGGACGCCGGTGGCCGAGGAAGGCTCATTGAACAGCATCCTCCCGATCAGGAGAAAGTTGGATGTCGTGAGCACCATTGCCACCATTCCCAAGGCCACGCCCACAATGGAATATATCACCCATATGGGTCTTATGCCCTTGGCTATGCGGTCTATCGTGCCAGTCAATCTGCCTGTCCTGGCAATTATCTGAAAAAGCATGACCTCTATGTTATACCTCTTGAGGTCAAGTCTTTGGTCAATCAACATTATAAGGGCCCAGAATGCAAGAAAAGACAACAATACTGTTGAGAGCGTATCCAACATATCACCAAGTTATGTAGTGGCATGCAGTACTATGAATACTACGGCAAGGACAACGCCAGCTATGACCACGACCTTTGGTCCCATCTTGATCCCTTGGGTGTCCTCATCAAAGTACCTTATAAGGCCCGCACCGGTAGGTGGCAAGGCACCCCCTGCACTCTCACGCTTTGTTCTAGCCATGAAAATCAATCTCGAATATAAAAAAACAATATATAATACTTTCGGTTTTTCTTAGCTCCTATTGTATGAGGGACAGATACTTGATAAGGAGCAGTATCAGGACCCATACGATAAAGATGGCGAATACCATGTAGAGGATGAAGCTGAAATACCCAAACATCTCGGAGAAGACCCTGGCGGGCCCCTCATAAAGCCTGTTTATATATATCAGCTGCACTATCATCAGAATGGCGAAGGTATAGAAGAAGACAACGGAACCCTGCATCACAAGGCCCAGTGGCATCCAGTCCGTCTCCGCCGAATTGAACTTCACATATGTGGTATTGACATCGGGCATTTTGTCCCCTGTTATGAGGACGGGGTTCTCACTGCCCAGATATGAGATATATACGGTGCTGTCGCCCATATCCACCTCGACCCAGGTATGTTCCGTGCCCATGACAACGTAGGCATCGTATCCCCTCTTGAGCAACATGGTGCATATAAGCACGGCCTTTCCATCGCAATCATCCGCGCCCTTTGACAGTATCTCACCGGGTTTTGCCAGATAGTCAAGGCTGTAGTATAGCGACTGGTCCTTGACATAGGCGATCTTGTGCGATGTGAAACAGTATATGTCGTGAAATATCGTCACCTGCCCAGCAAAACAGGGCAAGATGGAACCGTCCTCCATATTGCGCTTGAAGAAGACGAATTCGCCTTCAAGTTCTGCCAGGGTGTCCTTGTCGATCTCCAACAGCGATGTGGGGTCCACGCGCCTTTCAAATTGCTGTGGCCATAGGGTTGGATTCAGGCTCCCTCCTGTCAATAATATGAAAACGACCAATATCAGTGAGATGATCGCCGCACGGGATGAGATTCGCTTCCAGTCCCTGGCCTTAATATGATCACACCTTTGAAGAACGTCTTTTTCTCCTATATTCATCGAAATAGTCCTTTATCACCAACCCTACGACTATGCCTACAATGCTGTAGAAAGCGCCCAAAAGGCCCCCATAGAAGGCAGTGCCAAAGAACGAGCTTATTATGTCCTGCTCTGCGCCGCCCATCCAGTGGTACAGGCCAAATGCGCCCCCGATCGCGAAGGAACCGAAAAGCCCGGTAATGTAGCCCAGGAAGGAACCCACCAATGCACCTTCGACCTTCGATAGCTGCCATGATGCAAGGCCCGCCGATATGGCGCCAATTGTAAGATTCATGTAGTCGATATCGGTTCCCCTGGCCAGCACCACAACGGCCAACATCCCGAACAGCGCCCCCACAAAGAACTCCAGGAACTCCCTGTTGTTTATAACTTGATAGAACGACGACTTTTGTAGATAGAACATATAGAATACCATTGCCGATTGAACTACCACCAACAGGGATAACATTGCCCACAATTTTCTTGAACCTAGGATCATGAGCTGGTCCTCAAAGAAGAACTTCATGTTGTCCTTGTATGTGAGCATAACGGTAGAGGAGCCGTAGTTCGAGTCTATGTACCTCAGTTCCTCTGAATCGAAATAGTTCCAATCGGCCGTTGCGCTGTCCTCCCTCTGCAGATTGAACATCCCGTCCTTCGAATAGAGGAAGAACTCGCTCCAATATGGCATAGAGGATACATCAACGCCATCGATTGTGTTTATCTCCTCCCCGTCCCCACCAAACAGATGAAGCGTTTCTGTAGCGTCCAATGCCATGGACTCGGTTGCACTGGACCTCACGAAAACCGACCCTATGGAGGCTCCCAGGCTCTTCTTCCATATCAGGGCCTGCTGCTCTATATTATAGAGATATACGGATCCGTCGGCGCAACCGATGAGCGCAAACTGTGCAAAGGGTGAGATCGAGATTGATAACACTGCCGAATCGCAGGTGCACTGCCATTCCAATGATTCCTGGAACGCCCTGAAAAAGTACACTTGTCCGGATTCCGTGCCGGCCACTACGTAGTCCCCGTAATGTGAGATATACGCGGCATTGACAGGTTCGTCGAAGTCCCAAGAGAGAACGGGTTCGTTGCTTGTGGATGTGAAGAGATATATCGAATCCTCCGATCTGACAAGCAGTCTTGTGTTATACAGCGACGACCCCAACACTACGATGCCTTCAAGATAGACTGGCCCATCGAACTTCACCCTGTATACCAGGTCAAGGTCAGGTCCCGGGCCGTACCTGAAGAAGTAACAGTTGTTCTCTATATCTGTCGCTACAAAGTATTTTATATTGTTTGATATCAGTACGTCCTTCACTCTCGCATCCAACGTATAGGTTCGGGAGGGAGTAGGATTGTACAGGTAATGGAAGTATATCTCGTTTCCCGAACCGTATATGAAGGCATCGCCATCCCCGCTGAGATCGCTCGACATGATGTCTGATGTGGACTCCAATGTCCAATCCGGGCTGTTCTCCCTGACACTGTTGGTAAAGATGTAAGAAGCGGCCGCTATGTCTATTAAAATAAAGAAAATAACAAAAGAAAAAGAGATAATTCGTATTCGTTTCTTATCCATGCCATCACTCGGCGAACGACGGTTCGTAGTCAAAATACCTCATTAGCGCCTCGTCAGGTGCGATGTAGTTGCCATCCAAATCCTCTTCAACGAGGAACTTTACCTTCCATATATCGTTTTGTATGATGGAGAGTGCATGGACCGTGAAGCTTATCTCCTCGGTCCCAACAACGATAGAAGGTATGTTAGGCCCCAATACCTGAAGATGTTCGACTATGAGCTCGACGTTTATTGTCGTCACTGCGGCCGTGTATTGGAACTCATCGTAGTGATACAGATCGATGACACTATCGAAGTAGGCATCTATTTCCTCTTGGGACACCTTCTCGGTATCTATGGTGGATTTGTATTCATCGATGACATCCAGGAATGCCTGTTCGTCCTCCAAAGGAATGGATGTCGTGTTGTTCCCTATCCTATATTCTGTTGGAAAATCCGTCCTGATCTCCGTATATTCATATGTATATATGAGCGTAATCTCATTTTCCAACACAAGGTTGAGGGCGGACTTGTCAGATGTCCATCTGTTATCCCTGATAAACTCATCCTGGGACGACAGGGAATAATAGTATCCTACGAATATCACCAACACTAGGGCGATGTAGATAATCCCCGCTTTCTTAATCGTAATCTCCTTCATGGTCATCACCTAGTCATAGATCCAACAAGCTACCTTGTGGTCCTTTTCTACCTCCCTCAACATTGGACATTCTGATTTGCATCTCTTCTCGTCAACGAGCTCCTGGCACCTGGTATGGAATCTGCAACCCGAAGGGGGGTTTATGGCATTTGGCAGGGTGCCCTTCAGTATTATTCTCTTCTTATGGGCCTCAAACTCAGGGTCGGCGACAGGAAGAGCGGAGAGCAGGGCCTTTGTATAAGGATGAAGGGGATTGTTGAACACTTTTTCCGAGTCCCCATACTCTACTATCTGTCCAAGATATTGCACAGCTATCTCATCGGCCATGTGATGGACCACACCAAGGTCGTGGGATATGAAAATATAGGACATATTTCTCTCTTTTTGTAAATCCCTGAGAAGATTCAAGACCTGTGCCTGAACGGAGACGTCTACCGCAGATGTCGGTTCATCAAGCACTATCAGGTCAGGTTGGGACGCCAAGGCCCTGGCGATGCCTATTCTCTGGCGCTGTCCTCCAGAGAACTCATGCGGATACCTGTTGATGTGTTCCGGTTTCAGGCCCACTGTCTCCAGAAGTTCTATGACCCTGGACTCTTTCTCCTTTCTTCCCCTTGTGAGCTTGAGTATCTCAAGAGGCTCCCCCACAATGTTCCTTATGGGCCATCTGGGGTTCAACGAGGATTGTGGGTCCTGGAAGACCATCTGGATGGTCTTCCTGATGGTCTTTAGTTCATCATCCTTCGGATTGACCATATCGATAGATTTACCATCCGGGGTCAGGGTTATGGAACCTGAATCAGGTTTATACAGCCCGACAAGGGTCTTGCCCAACGTGGTCTTGCCACAGCCGGATTCCCCAACTATTCCCAAGGTCTTCTTCCTTTCAAGGGAGAACGAGACGTCGTCGACCGCCCTTAGATAAAATGTTTCCTTCCTGAAAAGCCCCCTCTGGAAAGAGAAGTACTTGGTCAAGTTCTTCACTTCAAGCAATGGTCTGTCCATCAGCAAGCACCTCCTTTCTCTGCTAGATCCTTTATTACCGCATCAATGTTCCAACATTCAACGAAATGATCATCGGTCTCGACCGCCTTTAGTTCGGGGATCTTCTCCTTGCATATGTCAGTGGCGTATGGACATCTTGGATGGAATCTGCAACCTGTCGGCGGGTGTATAAGATTAGGTACCGTGCCGGGTATGTAGCTGAGCTCCTCCCTCTTTTCAGTGATAACAGGCACTGCAGCTATCAGACCCTGGGTGTACGGATGTAGAGGCCTATTGAACAACGTATACTTGTCCGCCACCTCCACTACCCTGCCGGCATACATCACGCCGACCCTGTCACTGGTCTCGGCAACGATTCCAAGATTGTGTGTGATGAGGATCAACGATGTCTGGAACTCCTCCTTGAGCTCCTGCATAAGCTCCAAAACCCTGGCCTGTATGGTAACATCCAGCGCGGTCGTGGGCTCATCGGCGAATATCAAGGCAGGTTCCGCGGCAAGCGATATCGATATCACTATTCTCTGCCTTTGGCCACCGGACAGTTGGTGGGGATACTTATTGAATATCTCCTCCGGCGGGGTCAGTTCCACATCTTCCAGGAGCTTGAGAGCCAACTTCTTTGTCTCATTGTCAGGAAGTTTCTTGTGAAGCTTAATGACCTCCATCAACTGGTCGCCCACGGTGTACACAGGATTAAGGGACGTCATTGGGTCCTGTGTTATAAGGGACATCCCAAAACCTCTTAACTTCAACATGTCCTGAGGTTCAAGCGTCAATACCGGTATTGGACCCTTTTCGTTGTATTTTAACCTCGCCTTTGTCTCCTCATCGTAGAACAGGACCTCTCCCTTCAAGGTCTTTCCAGATATGGGCAATAACCTCAATATCGACAAGGCCGTTACGCTCTTCCCACATCCTGTCTCTCCCACCAGGGCCAATGTCTCCCCTTTGTACAAAGTGAAGCTTACTCCCTCCAAGGCCTTTACGACACCGTCCTCTGTATAGAATCTGGTCACAAGGTCCTTGACCTCCATCAAGATCTCTTTGTCCTTCATCTTGATTCACCTACAGCTTCAACCTCGGGTCTATTGCATCCCTTATGCCATCGCCAAGTGTAGTAAAGCCCAGAATTGTCAGGAAAAGGGCTATGCCAGGGAAAAGGGCAAGGTACAGATACTTGCTCTGGGTGACAAAGGAGTTACCCTCTGAGAGCAATCTGCCCCATGACGGCGTGGTGATGTCCGCACCGAATCCCAGGAAAGAAAGACCCGCCTCTGTCAGGATGACACCAGCTATTCCCAGGGTCATGACGACTATCACTGGGCCCAGGGTGTTGATGGCTATGTGTCTGAACAGTATGGATGACCTCGATGCGCCGACGACCTTTGCGGCGGCAACGTAATCCCTTTCCTTGATCGAGAACACCTGCCCGCGCACCTGTCTGAAAATGCCAGGCCAGCCAAAGACTGTAAGGGCCAGGAACACCATAAGAAGGTGGGCATCCATCCCCAAACTGCTGGAAAAATCTATTATCCTCTCGTTAAGGTCAGGATTTGCCCTTAAGGCACCAACAAGCACTATCACCAATATCAGGAACGGGAAGCTCATGATGACATCGGTGAAATAATGTATTATCTTGTCTATCGCACCGCCATAATAACCCGATATGACCCCCAGGGCTATTCCAATAACGGCCACTATCACCTCGACGCCTATCCCAAGGACCAAGGATATCTGCGAACCGTAACATATCAGAGAAAAAAGGTCTTCCCCGCTTGAGACTGTCCCAAATGGATGTTCCCTTGAAGGGGGCATCAATGCGTAGTCCTTCCAATCCGCCTGGTATTCGCTGCCGTACAATGCGATCTCGGGGGCGAACAACGCCAGTATCGCCACAGAAAGCACTATGAAAAGGCCTACAGTTGCCAACTTGTTATGGTACAGCCTGTGAACAAACCTGTCTATGGGGTTTCTTTCATCTTTATAATTGATGTCCCTCCATCTCTTGTAGAGCTGATCAAGGAACAGGTACCAGATGAGGATGTAGACGCCCACGATGGCAAGGCGAAGGCCCCAGTTATCTATGTTGTCCCGGGATATCAGTAACATCCTGACAAGGATGAGCACCAATGCCACTAAAGCCGCCTGGGCATAGAGCTTTCTGTTCAATTTCTTCTTAGTCTCCTCTAGTTTCTTGAAATCCACAATTTCGCTCATCCTTCTCACCTCAAACTTACCCTCGGGTCTATCTTCGAGTATAATATGTCAACGAAGAGATTGATAATCACCACACCGCCGGTATAGATCAGTGTCAAGGCTATAACCACAGGATAGTCCCTATAGTTGATGGCATCGATGTAGAGCTTGCCAATACCATTTATGCCAAATACCGTCTCGGTGAGCACGGCACCGCCGACCAACAGAAGGAACTGAAGTCCCACATTTGTCACTACGGGGATAAGTGCGTTCCTTAGGGCATGCTTCAATATCACCACCCTCTCCGAGAGTCCCTTCGAACGCGCAAGCGTGATATAGTCCTCCCTCACCACCTCGAGCATCGAGGAGCGGGTCAGCCTGGTGTTCGACGCCATCATACCCGTGCCCACGGTGATTATTGGCAAGGCATAATCCTTGAGACTGGCAAAGAAACCGACAGGAGACCAGATATAACCCGAAGGCACGTCCGGCACCGGATTTATCCAGCCCAATTTGACAGAAATGATGGCTATCAACATCATTCCCAGCCAGAAATTGGGCAATGAGACGCCGATCTGCGAGATCAGCACGGCGATATTGTCTATTACGGTATTTTGCTTATATGCGGCCAGAACGCCCAAAGGCACCGAGATGGCCACAGCAAAGATGATCGACCATAGACCATAATAGGCAGTGACAGGTAACCGATACCGTATAAGGTAGATCACCTCCCTGGGATAATACCTGAACGAGACTCCCATATCCCCTCTGATAAAACCTTTAAGATAATTTATATATTGGACATAACGAGGTTCATCAAGGCCCCATTGCGCCCTGATGAGCTCGACAGCCTCTTCGCTTCCATGTTGTCCCAAAGACACCCTTGCCGGATCACCGGGCAACATGAACGTCAAAAAAAAAGTGATAGTATAAACGCCGATCAGAACCAAAACTGCAATTGCAAGTTTTTTCGCTATATACTCCCTCAAAGAATCACCATTGAAATAAACCTATCTGTTGAATATATATGCTATTTGATATTTAAGATTAAGCTTATTGACAAAGTCCCATATAAAAAATAATTGGTAAAAAATATCTATTTGTTATATTATCTTAATATATATTATATATCAAACACTATCAGACGATATTGTCCATCACCGGATGACAATGTGGATATTGATACATTATAGAGGTCTATCCTTGTAGAATGATCAAGAATCGCTATCCAAAATCAAACTATTTTGATATAAATAAAAAAAGGAAAAAAAGGAAAGGACTTTATAGAGTCCTGTAGTCCTCATCGATCCAGATGCCAAGCTGTTTCTCGACATGTGGTCCCATTGGTCCAGCGGTGTATCCGTGTACCCATGTGTGTATGGCCCTTGTAGCCCTTGAGTGGAAGAACCACAGGTATGGGCAGTCTTCCTGCAACTGGGCCTCAAGCTGGTACGATAGTGTCAGCCTTTCCTCTGAGTTGGGGTTGGTCCTTAGTTGCTGGCAAAGGTCATCAAACACTGAATCTGAGTACCTGCTGCTGTTTGGATCTGGGATCTTGTCAGTCTCAAAGAGCATGAAGAAGTTCTCTGGGTCTGGGTAGTCGGCGATCCATCCTAAGGTCATGAGCGTGTAATTGCCCTCGTCGGCCATCTGCAGAAGCGTACCGAAGTCATACTGTTGGTACGTCATCTCGATGCCAAGATCGGCGCAGTTCGCGATCCAGACCTTTGATGCCTCCTGGTAAGTCGCAGAAACGTATGATGAAAGCTCTATCTTGAGCTCCTGTCCCTGGTACTCCCTTATGCCATCGCCGTTGGTATCCACGATGCCTGCATCGTCCAATATGGCCTTGGCCTTCTCTGCATCGTATGTCAACTCGTATGAGTCGTACAGTTCCTGAGAGAATCCGAATATTCCCGGTGGCAATATACCGTGTGCCGGCATGTACCTTCCCTTGAATATTGTCTGGATTACCGAAGCCCTCTCGATACCGCAGGTAAGTGCCTGTCTCATCGCAAGGCTGTCGAATGGCCATGCACTACAGTTAAAGTACATGAAGTATGTAGCAAGCTCTGAAACGGTCAAAAGTGTCTCCGCATAGTTCTCATTGAAGTCGTCCCAGTACTCCGCAGGCACTCCACAACCATCAATCTGACCTGCCTTCCAGGCCTGGACGATGGTGTCGGACTCCTCGACGAACTTGTACCTGAACTGGTCCAGGTATGGTCTGCCCGCCCAGTAGGCCAGGTTTGCCTCAAGGTACAGGTGGTCTCCTGATACGTACTCAAGCAGCTTCCATGGGCCGGTACCAACAGGGTAGTAGAGCCAGTTCTTTGTCACGCCCTCTTCAGTCGTAGCTCCTACGACCTCGGATGAAGACACGTAGCCCTCAGGCAGTACCTTGAAACACGTGTAGGTCATCAAGGTCAAGAAAGGCGCGAATGGCGTCTTGAGGGTTACCTCGAAGACATAGTCGCTGACAGCCCTGTAAGACTCAACGTAGTCTGTAAGGAAGGTTATCCTGGCGCTTGCGTACACTGGGTTAGCTAATCTGTTCCAAGAGAACACAATGTCATCAGCGGTGAAAGCCTCACCGTTGTGGAATGTGACACCCTCACGCAGATAGAATGTGTACACATCTCCTGCCTCGTTGGCTTCCCAAGCTACTGCCAAGTCTGGCATTGGGTCCGTGGTGCCTGGCACGTATTGCACCAAGCCGCTGTAGAGCTTCGAAACGATAGCGTCAGATGCAGTGTCTGTGACGTCGATCGGGTCCCAGTCAGATATCTCTGCTGTCATGACCCTGTATGCGCCACCTGTCATCGTGGCAAAGTCCACTTCTGCATCATCCCTACCCAGATACTGGTCGTATGGGTATAGCACCCCATCGCCGTCGAAGTCTGTTGACTCGAAGTAGGTCTTCCAGGCAGCATCCATGTCGTCCGGCAGTTCATTATAGACCGTTGGCGCCGCAGTGGTCGGTGCTGCGGTTGTGGGTGCCGGAGTCGTTGTCTCCTCCTCTCCACCCCCGATACACGCGGAGCATGACACTGCAACCAAAGTTACTATCAAAAACAAAGCTCCTATCTTTTTCAAATCTTTATGCATGCATTTTCCCTCCATTCGCCAAGGGCGAATTAGAATCTTTATCATAGCACATTGTCTATATATAGCATATATACTATATATAAAACACATTAAAAATAGGTTAAATATTATATAAATAACTTTCGGTAAAATTATTTCTAAATATATTATTATAGGTTAAACCTGATAAAATCAAATATTGTTCAATTAAATAGGCATATACTAAACTAAAATTTATAAATATGAGTATAATTGAATTATATATTCCTATTACAAAAATGAAACCGCGATGTTCTTTTTTTAAATTGTCAAAAGGGACGGATATAGATATATGGACGACGGTATTGACATGATAAGTATCATGCCCCATCGTT
The DNA here is from genome assembly GCA_036733165.1 of Halobacteria archaeon. Lineage (GTDB taxonomy): Archaea > Methanobacteriota_B > Thermococci > Methanofastidiosales > NM3 > JAFGGT01. The sequence goes on from DAINBB010000009.1 coordinate 33,179, forward strand.
GAAAAACCTTAGGAGATCGATGTCCCTTATGATCCCTATGATGTCGTTGTCCTCGTCTATCACCGGAAGCTGCTCGACATCATGTTTTCTCATCAATCTGGCACATTCGCTTATTGATGTTGTTGGCGAGACCGTGACGACCTCTCCCGTCATGAACTCCTTTGAAGGTTTGATGGGCAACCTGAGCCTTTTGGTACCTATGTAAAGGGTGCTCTTTGTCTCCCAGGTCCAGTCATCGTCGTCGGCCCCCTTGTTCATCGAGGTCTTGTCCGTCTCCTCAACGATCTCTCCGTTCTTGATGAGGTCCGAATTGTCGAGCACGCCGGTCAACTGCCCCATGGAGTTTATCAACACCACAGACAAAGATTTCGAGTATTCCATTATCTTCAATATGAGCGGAAGGGGCGTCTCCTCCCATGCCGAAGTGACCGATACCTTCATGAAATCGGAACATGGGTGCTTATAGTCCATAGTGGATATGCCCCTCTTTATGATGTCCTCCACTGTGAGCATGCCCACAAGTATGCCATCCTCAACGACGGGCAGCCTGTAAACGTTCTTCTCCACAAATATCTTCGCCGCATCCTTTATGTCCTCATCCGGCCCGATCGTAACAACAAGTCTCCTCATTATAAGGGCTATTTGCTCCTCATCTGGATTCTTGAGCAGCTCGTCCAAAGTGACCATGCCAACGAGCTTCTTACTCTTCTCATCAACCACCGGCAGACCCGATACGTTGTGTTTCTGCATGAGCTCAAGCGCCCTTCTCCTCATCCCGGGCACATTGACACTGATGACGTTCTTGGACATAATCTCTGAGACTTTCATGTTAAGCACAAAACTTTAGATTCCTAATAGTTATATAAATATTTCTATTTGTAAATATCAAAAATGCTTGGATATTATCCATAAAAACAATATTTTATGATTGATAGACCTTCGCAGTGCCATCTTCGTCCTCTTCAACAAGAATGGCCTGGGGTATCATCTCCTTTATATCCTCGACATGGGTGATTATCACTATCTGAGAAAAGAATCCCTCCAGTTTGTTCAGCACCGCCATCAAATTCATGCGTCTCTCGGAGTCCAGGGAGGAGAATGTCTCATCGAGGAACAGCGATTCGAGGTGTGCAAAACCTTGTTCCTTGGACAGCGAGACCAGGACGCGGGATATTCCGATCCTCAGGCAGAGATTTATAAGGTCCTTCTCCCCGCCGGAGAATCGGTATATGGGATAAAAGATACCGTTGAAGGATACCTGGACGGTGTACTCCTCGTCTATCATCACTGCAGGGTACTTCCCCTGCGTGATGGAGTTCAGCAGTCCGGACACCTCCATCTGTATGAGGGGTTTGAGTCTCTCATGGACGTTTATGGGAATGTTCTTGAACGCTTCGGAGAGGGTCCCGTATTGTTTTGAGTTCTCTTTGAGCGCTGCCAGGTCGGTCTCTCTATCTTTAAGTAGTTTCTTAAGCTCCCTTTTCCTTGACCTTATGGATGCGTTCGATTCTATCTGCTGTGAAAGCTTTCCCGCCTCCACCTGAAGCCTTGAAAGCTCATCCCTTGTCACATCGGTCGCGTTGCCTATCTTAACTATCTTTGATTTCAACGCCTTTATGCCCGACACCATGGCCTGCTGGCTCTTTACTTCGCGCTCGAGCGCTTCCAACTCTCCCTCCGCCCTGGAAAGCTCCTGTCTGGCCTCATCGGCCCTCGTGACTAAATTCTCAAGCCGTTCTTTGGACAGTACCAAGACCTCGTACCCCTTCACTTCTTCCTTGAGGGAGACAAAGTCCTCTTCCGAAAACTCAAGGGTTTCGAACTCGGCCCTGATTTCCTGTATTTTCTCTTCGGCCCTTGCCGCCTTCTCGCCATGGTAACCTTCTAGGCGTTTCCTCTCATCCCCAAGACTCTTTAGATCCTTGTCCGCCTTCGTTAAGTCCTTATTTAGCCTATCGAGCTCCATGTTCTTGGTAGATATCTCCAACATGATGGCACGGTCGTCATTTAGGAGTTTGGTCAGCCCTTCCCTTTTAAGGGTCCTATCGTCAAGAAGCGCCTGTAGCTTCGAGATCTTGTTTTTCACCCTTTGAAGTTTAGAGATGAAGTTTGTCCTTTCCTCCGCGTTCTGCTCGACAAGCTTCCTCTTGAGGTCCTCATCGAGGGGTTGCTTGCATGTTGGGCATCTGGACTCCTTTGAGAGGTCGTTATATACGTCGCCCTCCTTCGAGATCTTCTCGATGAGGGCAGAGAATCTCGCCATTTCCTGTTTTTCCAGGGACATCCTACCGCCGATCTTTTCAATTTCATCGGCAATGTCCCCCAATTCGGCCTCAACGGCCCCATGGTCGCTCATCCTTCCCCTATAATCTTCAATCTCCGAAGCAAGGGAACTGACATTGGATAGAATTTCTTCCCTTCCCCTCTGGGCAGTTGAGATCCGCTCTGAGAGACCTTGTAGCGCCCTCTCCCCTTCATGCCTGGCGGTTTCCAGTTCCTTTTTCAGCCCATTTAGGATATACGAGAGTTCCTGGGTCCTGTCACGGACAGGTTGAAGGGATTCAAGTTTGGCCCTCTTCTTTTCAATCCCCTCCATCTCCTTCAGGATGGCCGGCAGCCTTGACTTGGAGGCTTCGGCCTCCGTTAAAACCCTCCTTTCCTTCTCTATGGCCTTTACAAGGGCTTCTTTCTTTGCAGAAAGTTCGCTAAGTTTCCTTTCATGCCTCCTTAGTTCCTCAAGTTCAACCTCCAACCGGGTCCTCTCATCGTCATACTTCCTGATATCGTTTCCCAGTGACACGATGTGCTTCTCATGCCCCTTTAACGCCCCATCTATGGACGTCTCATTGACCAGGATGTCTGAATAATGCTCCATCTCCCTCTTGATGCCCTTGATCTCCTCCTCCTTCCTTGCGATATCTGCCTCGCAGGCCCTCCTCTTGTCCTTCGCGTCGTATAGGAACTGATCGTAGAGCTGAAGATTGAACAATCTATTGATGATCTCCTTCCTCTTTGAGGACCGTTGGCTGGTCAGGAGGTCTATCTCGTTCTGTCTGATGAAGGATGCGGATATGAACGCCTTCGCATCAAGTCCCAGGGTCTTGGTGATGTATGATGTTACCTCCTTCGAGGACCTGGCCACCAGTTCGTTTTCCAATCTGACGGCGGCGGTGATCCCGTCCTTGCGCAGAAATCTGTGGACACGGTAGATCTGGCCATCGTAGATGAAGGTGACCTCCACTCCCATGTCCTCCTGGCCGTCCCTCATCAGCTCTGACTGTTTTACGCTCTGCCCTTCCTTGCCTATGGTCGGCGTGACACCGTAAAGGCACCAGCAAATGGCATCGAAGATCGTGGACTTGCCCGAACCGTTGGGACCAAAGATGCCCACTATCCTCTTTCCAAGATGTATCTTCTCCTGTGAATACTTCTTGAAGTTTATTATGTCCACTTGCTCTATTATCATCCTTCAATTCTCCCCTCTATCAGTTTGCAACCCAGGGCATAGAGCTCTTCGTCATAGGCGTCGATCATTCGAAGATATCTTTCAAGCTCGGCATAGGGAGAGAATACCAGCATCTCCTCCCTCATCCTATGCTGATAATTGGCAATCGTCCTGTCAATGATCGAGAAGTGCAAGGCCCCGGACGTGCTTTCCTTTATCTGGGCATAGTTTATGGTGTTCCTGTCTATGTCGTCCATCTTGCCAAGCAGTTCAAGTCGGAGAATGCTGCCTTCCGTGTCAAGACCTCCAAGGATGTCTATCGACCGTTCGGTGATATCATAGCCTGAGAGACCCTCCACATCTAGGGACCTTGACATCATAGCCCTTGTGGGGAGCGCGGTGAAGTCTGGTTCGCCGTCAACGACATAGAATCCCTTCCTTTCATCGATCTCGTTGAAGTCGTACCTCTCCAATGAACCCGGATACAATATCCTCTTGTCGTTGGTCGATAGGTCCTGGGGTTTGTGTATGTGCCCAAGCGCGACATAGTCGTATCGTGGTATGGTTGACCTTTTCAGGCTGCTTTCCTCAAAGCACATGTATCTCTCAGAGCCCACCTTGGCACCTTCAATCGTTGTATGCAGCATCAATATTGAATATCCCTCATCCCGGGGTTCTGTAAGGTAGTTCTGGGGGTGGGCAGTGTAGGGAACCGCATTGATCCAATAATTCCCTATGTTCAGCTCGCTTGGTTCGAGCACTATGTGAATGTGTTCGATGTCACGATAGAGGACCAAGGGATTCGACACCCCCTTGCTGCGAGGGGTCTCGTGATTGCCGGATATGACAACTGTGTCTATGGACGCCCTGGAAAGCTCCATGAATCGCTCCTGGACGGCCCTTCTCATATAATTCGTGGGATTGACCCTGTCAAATAGGTCGCCGCATATCAGGAAGACCTCTGGTTCGATCTCCAATACCTTGTCACAAAGCATATTGAATGAGTTGAGAAAGTCAAGACTTCGCAGATTGATGCCTGTCAGCGGATCGGACTTGGAATATCTCGCTATTCCAAGATGGGCATCTGCCGCATGGACAAACATCAGGCACCACCCAATGCATCGATCAACGTGTCTATGTCGTCCTTGTTGTTCCAGAAGTGTGTGGACACCCTGACATCACCCCTGCAGGAAACAACTATCCGCTCCTTGAGCAGTCTTTTCACAAGCGTGTCGGGATCCTTGGCCCTGAACGAGACAATGCCCCCGTGTGCGCCGTTGGGTGTGACAACCCCATAACCATTGTCCTGAAGACGTTCCATCAAATATTCGGACAAGATGGTCACCTCGTCATCTATGACGTCCGTCCCCCTCCCCATCATGACCTCTACCGACCGGGACAGGCCCATGATGCCTGGATAGTTCAGATTGCCTATCTCAAATCTCCTGGCGCTGGATGCTAGCCGGGTGTTGCCAAGGCTGAAGTCCTCGTCATCCTCAAGGGAGAACCAACCGATGAAGGGTGGATCATACCTGTCCATAAGTTCCAAGGAGATATGGAACATGCCAACGCCAAACGGGGACATCAACCATTTGTGGGAACCGCAGCAAAGGACATCGATGCCAAGTTCCCCAACGTCGACTCTGACCGCCCCAAGGGCCTGCACCGCGTCGGATACCACGATGGCGCCGTGTTCGTGGGCGATCTCCGATATCTCCCTTGTTGGCAGCCTTGCACCTGTACGGTAGGTGATCTCTGAAAAGCTCACCGCCTCGGTATCGTCATCGATGAGACGTTCGAAATCGTCTGGCGAGACCTCGCCCGCCCCCAAGTCCACTACCCTTAGGTCAGCATATTTCCTTCTCCAGGGCAGGAAGTTGGAAGGGAACTCCATGTTCGTGGTGACAACATTGCCCTTGCCTGGCAGCATTGAGCATATCGTGTTGAGGCCTTCCCCCGTGTTCTTTAGGAAGGACACCTCCTCGGGCCTGCAGCCTATGAGGGCCGCACACCGCGCCCTGGCCAGGTTCACCTTCTCCACCCACAGGTCCCAAGCGCCTTCGGCATATCTAGCATGGGAGTCCAAAAACGATTCGACCTCGCTGACAACATATCTGGGCAGCGGCGAGGTCGCCGCGGTGTTGAGATAGGTGTAGTTTTCCGTTATGTCGAACTGGTCCCTTATGTCCACGCCATCACCCATTGAATGTGAAGTCATCCTCCACGTCATAAGCCTTTTTCTGTCTTGGAACATGTATAGGTATGGTCCCGGAAAGGGGTATTGGCACCGATATCCCGGTTATGATGGCCTCGCCGACATCAAGTCTCGACATTTCCTCTTTGAAGTCAGAAAGGTCGTTCTCGGAGGATAGCACCAAATGTTCCCTGTCCTTGATATTCGTCAGGAGCATTATGATCACCGTGTTCAGCTGAGATATGATCTCATCGTGTATCTTTCGTGGCATCTGGTCAACAACGAGCAGACCAAGGCCGAACTTCCTACCCTCCCGGACTATGGTCTCGAATATCGTCGTCCTGGCGATGTCCTTGGAGAGGAGCTTGTGGGCCTCCTCCAGCACTATAAGCGTCTCCGGCGGTGTTTTGCCCACAGACCTGGCATTCTTAAAGGCGTCCAACAGGTACCTTGATATGATGGTGGTGATTAACCTGATGGCGTGGTCGTCGTTCTCGTATTGCCCAAAGTCTATGATTATGGTCTTCCCCTTCATGAGCGCATCGCGAATGTATCGGAGCGAGTCGTTCCCGGTCCCTACATACCCCACATTGCACAGGGACCCTATCTTTCTTTTGAGCGTCAGGATGGTGAGTTCGTTTATCTGCCTGTTGAACTCGTTGTATATCTCCTCAGATTTGGTCTTGTAGATATAGGAGATCCACTCGTTCTTTTCCTTCCGTCTTATGGCCTCCGCCGCCTCCTTCTGCGTTTCGTTGAGAGTATATATAAAACCAACATCCTTTGGTTTTATCCTCTCAAGAGGTATAGATATGGTGACATCTTCGTTGTTCCCTATGCCCATGACAACAGCATTATCATAGGGTCTCAATCCGTCAGGGCGCGAATATTCCCCATGGACATCAAAGACCAGAGAGGGGGTCCCCGCCTCGATGAACCTGGACAGAAGGACCTTTACGGTATTGGATTTGCCGCTCCCTGTCTTGCCAAACACCCCGCAATGTCTTGTGATCAGGGTCTTCCTGTCCAGCTTTATGGGTATCTCAAGGTCCCTGAGGCTGCCAATCTCCACCTTGTCACCGCTGTCGGAACCCAGGAAACCCAGGTCCTCCTCCTTTGCCAGCCTGACGGGGGACTTGAATCGGGGTATCGTCTTGGCACCCTGCAGTCTTTTTCCTATTATTCCCATCAACCTGGCCCTGCAGATGTAGTAGAACTGCGAACCTAGAGCAGAGTCTATGTCTCCGTATAGTTCATTGCCCCTAACGGCCACCACCTTGTCCGGCAATTCACTCTCGCCGAGATTCCTCATCTCCAGCGAAACGACCCTGGCAAGATACTGATATCTGGACTCTATCACGACAGGAGTGGCCAACTTTATCGTTTCCACGTCAACATCGTCATTTATCCTGAAAACAACTTCTTGGGATGTCGAGGATATGATATTTCCAATCATTGAGAAAGATAATAAAAAAAATATAAATAAATTGTGATATGGAATTACTGTAATCAGGGATACTCAAATGGTATTTCTATCTTAACAGGCAGATTTGCAGTAGGTATCTCTATGGTGAACGTCAGGTTCGATGATTCCTCGTTGATCTCCTCGAACACCAGGTAACCCTCCCGCGTCTCACGTGCGGAGTAATCCCCGCTAAGGTCCGTCGGCGAACCTATGAAGTATACGGGCCATTTGGTATTCTTGTCATCAACGATGTAACAGTTGATATTGGGATATATCGTGTTCTCTCCATTGAGCGAGTTCTCGATTACAAGATCTACCCTGAAGTGTGTGACCTCCGGTCCCGACGAGCCGTATTTTGGATGAGTGTAATAACCGACTTCGACAAGGGTAACGGTGAAACTCGCCATTGAATCGGACAGCCCTATCTCCTTTATCCCCGTGTATGGCGGGGGTGTGGTAGGGGGTGCCGTAGTTGGGGCCGTCGTCGTGGTCGGAGCTGCGGTCGTAGTTGGGGCCGCCGTCGTGGTCGGAGCTGCGGTCGTAGTTGGGGCCGCCGTCGTGGTCGGAGCTGCGGTCGTCGTTTCGGTCTCGCCACCATCAAGGATACAACCACTTAAAAATAGTGATATTGATATCATAATAACCAATAGGACCTTCTTTGTCATGTTATTACCCTTCCTATTTTTTTTACTATAAATATAATAATCTATCTGTTTTATGGTCGTGAAATATCGTGCAGGAAGGATATTTTTTTCAATAAGTGCTACGATTTCCTATCATGACCCTCCTCCTGTTCGATGTAGGGGGCACATTGCTCAAGATCAATCCGGAACCTAAGGAGATATATGTCGGCATATTTAGGGAGATGGGGTTTGATGTGGAAAAAGAGACCTTGTTCAGGAAGATAGCCCTGGTCAAGTCCAAGATCGACAATGCCTACAAAAGAGTGGACGACAAGGGAAAGGGTGTGTCCTTCCCGATGAGGTTCAATGAACTTCTCCTGAGGGAGTGCAACCTTCCGTGTGAAAAGGACGTGTCATGGAAGGTGACAAGGATGTTCGCAAACGGCATAAGATTCACAAGATACCCGGAGACGCTCCCTGTCCTTGATGACCTCGGCGGCGGATATGAGATGGGGATAATATCAAATTGGAATCTTGACAGAGATCTCGTCGATGTGTTGAGGGAGAACGATATCCTGCATTATTTCGACTATACGCTGGCATCCAAGGACGCAGGTTGCGAAAAACCCGACCCAAAGATATTCAATATGGCCCTGAGGAACACCGGATTCTCCGCAAGGGACGCCTATTATATCGGAGACTCCTATGCCGAGGATGTGCTTGGCGCGATTGGCACGGGCATAAAACCCATATTCGTCAACAGGAGGAATGAACCGAATCCTAAGAACGTCCCATCAACGGACTCCCTAGCGGGATTGACAGATCTGTTGGAAAACGAGGCAAATGATTAATATCCTGCATAGGTAATTATCATCGATGACCTCTTCGATTCCGACCAGGGGGGATATAAGAAACAGATTTCTCATAATGTATGGGACATATCTATCCCTGATTCTCATAATATGGATGTTTGTCAAAATATCATTTGTCTATGTATTTCCGATGGTGGCGATACTGTGCATTGTCGGATACGTCAATTACAGGAATAATGTGAAGGTCCTGTCGAGGCGGCCGTTGGTCTCAAGCGACGACTTCGGGGAATATGTCGGCGTATCCATCTCCGACATCAAGGATGACGGGCTCGTCCGCATCCGTGGAGAGATATGGAAGGCAAGGAGCGAGAGTCCGATAGAGGAAGGGCGGGAAGTAGAGGTTGTCAGGCTTCTGGAGGGCATGACACTGTTAGTTCAGGAGAGGAGCGGGCCCAGCAATCTCTCAACAGAGGACCTGATCTGAGCATGCTCAAATTGCCTGTTCCGCTCAAGGACGAAAGCCTTTCCCTTGGGGTCGACCCCCCTCAAGAAGCAGTTTACATATGCGTCCTCCACATCATCGAGGACAGTGGGGTCCGCATCGGCAGGCCTTTCCCCAAGAAAGAGATGCTTGTCCGATGTGCGATCGTTTATGTGAACATGAAAAACAAGGGCACCTGAACATTTGCTGAGAAGTTCCCCCATGTCCGTCCTGTCCCTGTCAACAAGGTAGTGGCCATAATCGAAGCACATCTGATATGGGTCTCCAAGGCCGTTCACAAGGTCGTGGAGATTGGAGATGTCGCCATAGTACGGGTTATCCCTGTTGTTGCAGTTCTCTATGCACATCTTGATCCCCGTCTCCGAGAGAATGTCATGTACGCCCCCTGTGAGATAGCTCTCCACCTTGGCCTGTTCCTCAAAGGGACCGTTGGGCAGGTGCATTACCATATAGCGAGCTTCCAATTCATCGGCGGCGGCTATCCGTTCCTTGACGTCGCTCTCGAAGTCCCTTATGTTTTTTCCGTGGCCCCCCTGCAGGATGCCCAGCATCTGTTGCTGGAATCCTTTCTTTACATAGCTCCCAGGGACCATCTGGTCCGGCAGATGCACTATATACTCTATCCCCTTCTCAGCGGATATATCCCTCATCGCCCGTCTCTTTCTTTGATTCCTGAGCGCGCCGTCGCTCTCTGCACCTAACTGGATTCCGGGTATCATGTCAAGGCCCAGCTCATCGAATATATCAAGCATCACATCGGCAAGTTTAGAAACGATCCTGTCGGTCAAGGGCCAAGTATAGCCGATGCTTCTCTGGCTGGATGGCTTGAAATAATAATAGGGGCTGTTGTTGAGGGCAAGGACCGTGTCCATCGTGTAAACAGGAACTCATAAAATATAAGTAACTTGTCATTATAGGTCTATGGCCTCTATCTCCTCTACGATCACATCGATCGGATTCTCCATCTCCCTAAGCTTCTTCTTGACAAATCGCTCATAGCTCGTATCGCCGTTAAGGCGATTGGTCATGTCCATGACTTCCTCCACATCGCAGGAATGGCTCTTGATGCCGTCCCTGACCATCTTGTCCGTGATGGCCAAAAGAGCTTCAGGATATGTGGATATGGCGGGTTTTCCCATGGCCACTGCCTCCCTGTTCATAGACCCTCCCGCGCTTATGATTATCTGTGAGAAATGTATCAATGAGAGGGCGTCTACACAATGATCGGGCAGGATGGCCCCCATGTCGTTGAACATCCTGGATTGTTCCGCCGTCCGGGGAAACACAACGCACTGATAGTCGCCAAGCTTCCTCAACAGTTCCGATACTATGGATTCCCTCGGGTCCCCGGTGAAATAATTGGCCATTATAGGTTCAGGCCTGAGTATGGCCACAGGACGGTCCTCATCGAGCTTGAGGTCCCCCAACACGTCACCGTTCGGGATGAAGTCCTCTAGGTGCGCCAGTTCGCAGAAACCGTTGAAGGAGCGCAATCTGTCCCTTGTCACCCCGAATTGTGATATCTCGTCATAGCTTATCGCATCAGGCGCTATGACCTTCGAGGAGATGGGCAACATGAGCCTGTTCTGTGCGATGGCCTTCTCGTTGTCCAGGACACATATCGAAGGTATGCCCAGGCCGTAGGCGACCCTTGGGGCTTCGACAGAATGCTTGAACAGGGCGACATCCGGCTTTTCCTCCAAGACAAGGTCTGTGAGACCAAGTATCCTCCTTGAGGAGCATTTCAGCTTCATCTCCTTGGAGGCGCCACCGTGCTCACCCACCAGATGACAGTCCACATTGTTCTTAGAGAGCATGGACTCCATGGACCCAAATCTGCGGGATGTTACCATGACCTCATGACCGGTCCTGTCGAGTCTCCTGATCACGTTTTTGAAAAAGTGAATCTGGGGTGAGTTCGAGATGTCAATCCATATCTTCATTTTATCACAGTATTGATAAGCAATAGTGTATATATGTTGCTTGTAATAGACATACGTCTAGTATATATATTAACTTAACGGCCTTAATCGTTCTGCCTTATAAAGAAAACACAATGAAAAGGTTATTAATTGGGGTATATAAATGATATAACGCGTCAGAACGATTCCAAACGTTAATATTTTGATTAAAATAATAAAATATTAAAAAATAATAAATTAAAATTGAAAAGAATTTATTTTCTCTTCAAAAGTGATGCGGCAATGCCGATGAGGATGAACACGAACACCGCCAGTGCAATCGTGTGGTCCGAAGACGTCTCAGATGCACCTTCGACGTCCACCGTCTTATAGGTCCCATAGTACCCATCGCCAGATGCGGAGATCCTGAAACCATCCTCAGGATAGCTGTCAAAGACAACGATTCCGTCCCCGTCGGTGAGTCCTGTCTGGTTCATCACATATACCGTTGCTCCTTCGACCGGGCCATCCAACGACGTCACCGTCACGGACAGTTCTTCGCCATCGGATATGGTGTCGGGGCACCCTATCTCCAGGGGCATCTGCCTGATCACCGTGAACGACACCGTGTGCCCCTCGCCGTCAGGGAGGTCGTCTGTATGGACCGTGATGGTGTTTTCCCCATATTCGAGCTGGATGTTGGCCACGAAGTCTCCCTTGTAACCAGCGGTTACCGTAGTCCCGTTGACATCCACTTCGGCGTATGGCTGCGTATGGCCGCTGACATCAATCGACGCCTCATTCGTGTAGGTGTCCGGAAGAGGGTCCTCTACAAATAGTTGCGAGGTCTTCTCCAGTCTCCATTCCATGGTGTCCCCGGTCACTGTTATGATGAAGTAGTGATTGAAGGTGTTCTCGACAAGATACTGGGAATCCAGCCAAGTGCCCCCTCCCGTTACAAAATTGTCCGCTCCGCTATCCAGCACCTCATGGTAGTAGGTGTGTTCGTGCCCTTGGAATATGGCAGTGACATTGTCATATTGCTCTATCAGGGACTGAACCTCCTCCTGATTCTCTATTCCGTGGAACACCGGATATATCGGCTGATGGGCAGCGATGAATATGTGGTCCTTGTCGGTGTTTGATGACAGTTCATCCTCCAGCCACGCCAACTGTCCCCCGGTTATCAAGCCCTTTTGGTCGTCCAGCTCGGTGCACAGGAATATGAAGTGGGAGTTTCCGTAGTCAAATGAATAGTACAGCTCCCCAAAGAAGTATTCGAAGTTCTCAAGGCCGTCGGTCGCCGCGGCGTCATGATTGCCAACCACACAGTAGAACGGCACCTTGGCATAGGCCGTTACCAGGTCCCTCACCTGATAGTACTCGTATAGGTGCCCTGCGTAGTTGACGTCTCCCACCTGAACTATGAAGTCGACATCCTCTCCCTCTGCAATACACTTCATTATGTATGTGGCCACAAGAGGGTTGGCCTCACTTCCGGACTCGGGCTGCACGTCTCCCACAACGGCGAAACTGTACTCCTCGGTCCCTGGGGAAAGGTCGGTGTCGCTGCCGATGATGTTGTCGACCTCAAGCTCTATTGTCTGGAACATCACATTTCCTTCGGAGTCCCTTGCCGCGATCGTCAGGGTGTGGTGGCCATCGCTTACCGTCCCGACAGTATCCCAATCGGCGGTCCAGAGCCCACCTTCCGCCTGTTCCAGTTCCCCCCATACGCCATATACCGTCGATTCCAGATCTACGGATGAAGGGTACTCTACCCTGTACCTGGCCCACTCAAGATCGTTCCTGACGTCCAGTATTGAGGCCTTGATCACATAGGTGCCAGACACCTCTGTCGGGATCTCCTCGTAGAGGATCCTGAATCCCTCCGGGTCCGTTACTTCGGCCTTGAGGGCATTTCCGTCGATTTCTGCCATCTCGACCGGCTCTGAAGAACCGCCCGTCAGATAAGTGTTGAAGTAGAGGTAGAGGTCATTTTCGGAGGGGGCGAACTCCATGTGGATCGAATCGTCGATGAAGTTTATCCCGTCGATCTCGTTGACAGTGGTGAAGTCAAGAGGGATGAGCTCTAGATAGTAGTCGACACCTTCCCTGAAGTTAACGAAGGAGAGCGGTATGACGGCCATCCTGTAATCTGAGAGCCGTAGCTCCTCCTCGACCATGTACTTTCCCTTCGCCGGGTCCCTGAGGGTGACCATGAAGTTTCCCTTTCCATAGAGAACCAGGTAGTCCATATCCTGGAAAACGTCGGAATTGACCGTGGCATACATCTTGACGCTCGTCTCTGTGTTCTTATAGAACTTGAGCGAATCCCCATCCTGCCCCACTGTGACAAATGTCTCCATCTGACTGCTGATCACCCAGTTTGTCTGGGTCGAATCGAAGTCGTCTACAACATATGTGTTGTTCGAGGCCCAATTGAACTCATGTAGCGAGGCCGAGGCCCCTTGATCCACTATTCTGAAAGATTCAGGATCTATCCCATCAGCATAGCCCCATTCTGGGTCCAATGGGTAAAGCCCCAACTGATCCACAATATCGCTCAATTCAATATCAATATATCCGGGTTGCGCCGAATCCTGGACAACAATGCCCAAACGAAAATTAAAATCATCGTCCCACCACTGGGCGGTTTCTGATGTGGAAACGCCCATGTTGGAGAACAACAGCAAGATCATCATTAGCAAAACGAGAACCCTTCTCATGATTTCACCTGCCTTAACTTGTAGTTCTATAATATAAAATCCTATCTTGTATTTCAAACGGGTTACGGAACAAGATTATTATATTTATAAATCCTCTTTTTAAAAGGTAAGGAAAAAGTGTGGAGATGAACAGATTGGCAGATAATGACGACAAGGACGTAGTATATGTCGGTAGCAAACCTCAGATGAGCTATGTGCTGGCAGTAATAACACAATTCAATGAGAGGGACGTCAATGAGGTGGTACTTAAGGCAAGGGGAAAGGCGATTTCAAGGACCGTGGACGTGGCAGAGATTGTCAAGAACAAGTTCATGCCCGATATCAAGATAGAGAACATCATCACGAGCACCGAACAGGTCCAAAGAGAGGATGGGACCAATTCCAACGTCTCCGCTATCGAGATCACCTTAAGAAAATAGGCCCTGTAAACAATTAACGAGGGTGTCGTGATATCGGCACCTTTGTCTCATGCCTTTGCCAGCTTGCTGTAAAGGTCCAATACGCCGAGCGCCACACCATCGACTTCTATCCCGCCGGCCCCCTTGACGCTGTCCCCCACCACATAAAGGCCGCCGATCGGGAACGAGTCGACCCTCAGGTCCTCCCCCTGGGATGCGTGATTGACGGGATTCTTTCCAAAATAGCTCTGAGCGCATATTATATCTATGTCCCGCCCTTTGAAGGTCTCCTCAATGTCGGATATCCCCTTCTTCACCTCGGACGTTATGCTTCCAGGGCCCAGTGTCTGATGTGACATCAGAAGGTGCTTCCCCTTCGGCGCAAGGGATGGGTCCACGTTCGTCACCTCCACTATGCCCTCGACCCTCTCACAGTCCATAGGGAAAAAGATGCCATTGTGTGAGATAAGAGGTTCATCGCTGCTGAAGTTTATTTTTATCCCTCCCGATGGCCTGATGCACCCCACCTTGCCCAGAAACGTTTTCTCCAGGGTGTTGCCCGGACAAAGGTCACATGTCGCCTTGGCGCCAATGTCCGATATGACAATATCGTCATAGTACTCGTCGCCGTCCGTTGTTTCAATCCCTCTTACGCTTCCCCCCTCGATGATGAGGGAACCTACCTTTCTATGGATGACCTCCACATCATTGGCCTTCAGGACATCTGTGAGGGCAGACACCACCCCTCCGCATCCGCCCATCGGTATGCCTGGACCCCCATATTTCAGGAAGTTCCTTATGATTTCCGAAAAGTCCCTCATCCCAAGCTCGTTCGGGGGGAGCGAGAGGGACCATCCAAGGAAACACTTCAAGAACTTCATAAATATGGGATCGCTGAAGCGGGCGGTCATGTATTCCTCGACAGAGATGTCAGGGACGTTCATGTACCTCATCTGCAACAATAACTTCGATATCCTCAACCTGTCCGTGTGGGAAAGGGATTTCCTGACATCATGGAATCGCATTTCCTGGCCGTTGATCAAGAATGTGGCATATGGGTTGGAATCGACGATCTGGCATCTTGCGCCCACCGTGGCAAGGATCTCTGCCAAGGGGCCCTTGGAACCATGAGGCAGCATATGAAGGGCCCCCGTGGTAAGTGCGTATCCTTCCCTGTCGAAGTTCCTGAACCTGCCGCCAAGCTGTCTGGACCTCTCGAAGACCGTGACCTTGCGTTCCCTCGAGAACAAAGCGGCGCTCAAGAGCCCGCCGAGTCCGCCACCAACGATTATCATTATGATTTCTTGAATACCAAATATTTAAAAAATTAATCTGTGATTGAATGATATTGGTGATCCAGTGGGTTATAGCATAGTGATTTCAGGCGTCGGTGGACAGGGAGTCTTGGTGGCTTCCCAGATAATAGCCAATGCCGCCATCAAGAAGGGGATGAAGGTAAGGGTAGGAGAGACCCATGGAATGGCCCAAAGGGGCGGCAGCGTGATAGCGCATGTCAGATTCGGGGATGACATATACGGATCGATAACGCCCCAGGGAGAAGGGGACATAATGCTGGCCTTCGAGCCCGTAGAATCCCTCAGATACATCGAATATATGAGGGAAGGGGGATTCGCGATTATGAACACCCATCCCGTAGTGCCAGTAAGCGTCTCAACAGGCAAGGCGAGATACCCGGCCATAGAAGAGATAACCGAGGTCTTGGAAAAGAGACTGAAGGTCAGCGCAATCGATGCCACGGCGCTTGCTGTGGAGGCGGGGAACAAGATCACGTCAAATACCGTCCTCATAGGCGCCTTCGCCAACATAGCAGCCCAGGCCAAGATACCGTTGGACAGGGCTGTGCTCTTGGAAGCCGTGGAGGAAAGGGTGCCAAAAAAATCCATAGAACTAAATCGAAAGGCCTTCGAGCTGGGATTCTCCTCGGTCAGATAAGGGACCTGAAACGTCTTATTGCCATGTTCAGGTCATCGATCTCGTCATACGGGGCCTCAAGCGTGTATACCGAGCTGTACCCTCTCCCTTTCAATTTGGATATTATGTCCTCGAAGTCCAGATTTCCCAAGCCGGGTCGCAGATAAGACCTCCTGCCATCCACCACCCATTCCCCGTTATAGTCTCTGAGATGGACATTGGAGATCCTGTCAGAGATCTCCAGCAGGTTGTCGAACATATCGTAGGTGGCGGCATATTCGAAGTCAAGTGTGAACGTGAGGTCCTCACAAGAAGAAAGGAGCTCCCTTACCAGTTCCCCGGGATACTTGAATCTTGAAGGGAGAGCCTCGATGGAAATGCCAAGCCCCATGTCCGCGGAATAGTCAACAAGGCTTCCTATCGTGACTTTTATATCATCAAGTGGCAGCTGCCTGTACCTCCCATCCCATGCGTGCACGACCATCAATGATGCCCCAAGTTCAGAAGCTATGTCGGCGGCGCCCTTAAGGAGTCTCAGGGCATTGGACTGAAATAGGGGGCTGGACAGCATTATCTGTGCGGATTTGGGTGCGTGTAGCGAGTATATCCCCTCAAATCCCTCAAAGGTCTCCAAAAGAGAGTCCAAATCGTTCAGTATCGACTTGTAGACTATCAACTCAAAGCTGTCTGTGTTGGCAAGTTCGAACATCCTTCTTACAAATCCATAATCATGGGTGATGAAGCATCCACTGGATACAGAGACCTCGGGCATGAAGTGAATCTGGCAAAGAGTTAAAAATACTTTTCATGTCCCATGTCCTCACAAAATGGAATGCTGTTCTTTTGTGTCATAATGGAACTGTTGCGGGCAGGAGGTGGGTCTGGACCGGTGAATATTTCCATTAAATTGGGGAAAGATTAATAACAGCTATGTAGGTATTACTCCCCGATGACCACATTGATAATCGCGGAGAAACCAAATGTGGCAAAGAGGATAGCCTCCTCGCTTGGTGATCCGAAGTCCCACAAAAGTGGCAGGGCAAAATACTTTTCCATCGATGAAAAGGACATCCTCGTTGCATCCGCGGTGGGCCATCTATACTCGCTCAGGCAGGCGCGCCCGATCGACAAATATCCTTTCTTCGACATCAAATGGACCGCCCCGAGCGAATACGACGACAAGATGAGGTACATAGACCAGTACATAGGGGTGCTAAAGGAACTCTCATCCGAGGTCGACGAGATCATCAACGCCTGTGACTATGACCTGGAAGGATCCGTGATAGGCTACAACGCCATAGTGCATGCCTGTGGCGGGAACCCCGAGAACGCCATGAGGATGAAGTTCTCCACATTGACCAAGGAGGAACTCGTGAGCTCTTATGAGAAAAGGGAACCACATCTTAACTTTCCGATGGTCAAGGCCGGGCTTACGAGACATATGCTCGACTGGTACTGGGGCATGAACACTTCAAAGGCCCTATCAAGCTCTGTGAAGAAGAGGAGCGGCAAGTACGTTGCGCTCTCTGCCGGCAGGGTCCAGACCCCTACACTGTTGTTCATAAACGAACGTGAGAAGAAGATAGAGGCCTTCGTTCCGACCCCCTATTGGCTCCTGAACATCTACTTCAACAAGGACGGGGCCGATGTAAAGGCCACATATCAGTCAAAGATCACAGATAAGAAGGTCGCAAGCGACATCTTCGCTGAGACGGATGGAAAGGATGGCACGGTCGCGAAGGTGGCCAAACGTAAGAAAAAGGTGCCGACCCCTATCCCATTCGACCTTGGACTGCTGCAGTCCGAGGCATGGAACAACTTCAAATTCCTTCCCAAGAGGACCCAGGAGATGGCCCAGAATCTCTATGAGGCGGGGTACATCTCGTATCCCAGGACCTCGTCACAGAAACTTCCAAAAAGCCTTGATCTGAGAAAGATAGTGGAATCCCTGTCAAGGGACCCAAGGTATGCCCGGAACGCCAAGAAGGTCTTGGAGACGCCCCTTAAGCCCAAGGAGGGGAAGAAGGACGATCCGGCCCATCCGGCCATATATCCAACAGGAGTGACCGTGGAGAAGCTCAACAAGGATGAGGAAAGATTATACGACCTCATCGTGTGCAGATTCCTATCCGTGTTCATGCCCGATGCCCTGGTGGAGAACGTCAGCGTGACGATAGATATTGAGGGAAATCCCTTCCTCGCCGATGGCAGGACGGTTCTCGAGCCAAACTGGATGTCTTCCTACGGCAAATACTCCAATAACAAGGATGCGCCCCTCCCCGCTCTAAAGGAGGGGGAAAGGGTGGCCATCGACAAGCACGAGAAGCTCAAGAAGATGACAAAGCCCCCTGCCAGGTACAATCCCGCATCGGCGGTGAAAGAGATGGAGAATCTAGGCATTGGCACAAAGGCCACGAGGGCGAACATCGTCGACACGTTGTACAAAAGGGATTACATCAAGGGCAGGGAGATAAAGATCACCCCGCTTGGAAGAAGGCTTGTCGAGACCCTGGAGAAGTACTGCAGGGACATAGTGTCGGTCGAACTCACAAATCATTTCGAGAATGAGATGGACATGATCCTCACCTCCGAGAAGTCCATGGATGTCGTGCTTGGCGAGGCCAAGGAACAGTTGAGGTCCATCTTCACCAACTTCAGGAAGAGCGAGGCGAAGATCGGCAAGGAGCTCCTTTCCGCCATCGCCGACAGCCAGAACGAGAATCTTGGCAGCTGTCCCAAATGCGGGGGCGAGCTGAGGGTCGTGGTCTCCAAGGCCACCAACAAGAGGTTCATAGGTTGCTCTAACTACCCAAAATGCAAAACATCCTACCCATTGCCGCAGAAGGGGTCCGTCTCGTTCTCCGAGAAGCGTTGCCCTGATTGCGACTCGCCCATGCTCGTCAACAGACGCAGGACCGTCTGCATAAACATGGAATGCGCCTCAAAGAAAAATGTCAAGGAGAAAAAGATTCAGGAAAGCTCATAGCTGTCCGTCGCCCTGTCCTTGATGATGTTGTTCAACTCGTTCATGTCCTTGTCCCGGGACCTATATTGGTTTATCTCCTCTATCCATACCTCTTCCTTGTCTTCCGGGGCCCTGTGCAGGATCGTGCCGTCCGTGCCGGTTATCTGCGACATCCCTATGAATCCCAGCCCAAACTCCTCCCCTATCCTGTTGCAGGTGACGGCGAATACCCTGTTCTCGAGGCATCTTGTCACCATTGAGTTGGGACAGTAGGGAAGCACCAGATTGGCGCTGTGCAGCACTATGTCGGCGCCCTTGAGCATCAGGGTCCTCATGGATTCTGGAAAGAACCAGTCAAAGCATACCATCTGCCCTATGCGCGCCTCGCCAAGGTCTATGACCTCGAATCCCTGTCCGGGGGCAAAGAATCTCTTCTCATTGAAGAAGAGGTGCACCTTTCTGTAGGAGCTTATGAATCCCCCGGGTCCGACGAGAAGCTGGGCGTTGTATATCTTGTCGCCCTTCCTCTCGGCATATCCGGCGGCTATGTACTGGTCGTTGTCCCTCGCGATGTCCTGGAGGAGCGTCGATGTCACGCCGTTTCTCGCATCCTCGGCCAAGGGCTCGAGCTGTGATGCGCTCTGAAAGTTATAACCGGTGTTGAAGAGCTCCGGCAGCACCATGATGTCTGCCTCCGCCGCCTTTTCGAGCAGCTTCGCTGCATGGTCGAGATTTTCCTCCCTGTCCAGAAAAACCGGCTTGGTCTGAATGTAACCTATCTTCATCGTATCATCTTCATAATTTTGTTATCTCGTCTATCTTTACGTTGTCTGAGAACTTCTTGGGTTCGGGTATGAGAAAGGGCAGTATCTTGGACAGGTCGTTTTCCAGTATGACTATGTCTACCATTTTGGTGAACTTCATGAAATCCTTCTGCTGGCCGTCAATGGCCTTGGAGAACGAGTTTGTGATGTTCCTCTTTATGGAACGGGAAGGGTTGAAAACAATCGATAGACCTACCTCCTTGAACATGAACATGTCGTTCTCATCGTTGCCGACGGCGACGGTGTTCCTCTTGTCGATGCCTTTTTCCTTGATGTAGTTGCGCACGAAGTCGCCCTTGGACTTGAGGGTCAGCAGCTTGGTGTCCCTCAGTTCCCCTGTGAGGATCCCGTCCCTCATATCCGGTGAATTGCCGTATACCTCGTCTATCCCTATCCTTTTGCCGAAGTCCCTTGCTATCTCCTCGAATCCGTTGGTGACTATGACCGGTTGGTAAGAGGCTTCCTTAAGTTGTGTTATGGTCTCCCTGACGGATTTTGTTATCAGCATTTTCTGCGCGGTCTCCCTCAATACGGACTGTGGCTGTCCCGAGATGAACTTGGCCCCCTTGGAAAGTATCCATTCCAATCCAACATGTTTCCTAAGCTGGCCTGCAAAGACCTTCATGGCCTGCGATTTCTTTCCTATCGTCTCCGCCAGCTGCAAGGCCTGCGCCTGGGGTGTCAGGACCCCATCCATATCAAAAAATATGAAGTACTTCATTTTCCGGACTCCTCATGTCTGTTCGGTATTCTAGTATATCAATGATAAGGCGATTATCATTATCATTATCACCAGGGCGGATATTATCCTTATCGTCATCCTTCTGGCAGACGACCTCTCATAGTATTTCCGGGGAACTATGTCGAGCAGGAGGGACGCGAAGAGGCCGCCGGTCATCAGTCCCAATATGTTCTCCATCGTTATCGTGAAGGCCTCGAACGCCTTGGAAGGCGCGAGTATCAGCAATATGCCTGTGACGGCTGCCGGGGGCAGAAGCGCCGCGGCTATGGCCACTCCAGCAAGCCCCTCGGTTATCTTCTTGGTCAGGGTAAGTATCGCTGCAAGCCCCAAAAAGACCGACATCGGGAGATATATGCTACTGACAGACGTCCTGAGC
>DAINBB010000010.1:0-44823 GCA_036733165.1 Halobacteria archaeon
TCTTCGCCTGTTCCTTGCCGTAGAGCACCTCGGAGAGCTCCTTCAGCATGCCGGGCACCCTGTCTGATACTATCTCCAATATCTCCTTTATCTTCTCCGGGTCTGGCATATCATTATGGTCATGCATTGTTTTCTCCTCCTTTGTGTTTTGATATGTATATGGTGAACACGCTATATAGAAATGCCGAGAATTTGTGACCACTTTCTGAGCACATCGTTCGAGATGTAGTAGGTCGCGATCTTCTTCTCATCGCTCCTGACGACGATGTCCATCCCCTCCAGAAGCTTCAGCTTTTCCCTCACTATCCTCCTGGAAGAGCTTCCCCTTCTGGACTTGACGCCTTCTGTTATCTGGGAAACGTTCTGGTAACCCTTGTCAACGAGCACACAGACTATGTCCTTGGATATGGGGTCCTTTATCTCCGGTATCAGGAGATCGGGGGAGACCCTGCCGTGCCGAAGGGCTATGTCAAGCAGCTTGAAGTAGTTCCTTGTGTTGTTCTGCATTTCCTGGACCGGCTTGACAAGTCTCGAGATCTGGTCCTCAAGTTCCGCTATCCTCTCATTGAGCTCCTTGATCTCCTTTTGAAGATTCTTCTCTTCGTCCACATGTATAAGTGGAAGGACAGTTATATAATCTTTAGGTATTCACAAATCGTCATGCCGCTCTTGTTCATCTTCATTTCTTCACATATGTCCATCATTCCATTCTGAAAGCGCCTTCGTGGCAGGAAGGGATAAATATCTGGAATCACCATTATCAAGCATGTCAGAGTTCGTTCACTTCGATCTTCCCGCGGAAGACCTTGAGAGGGCCGCGAAGTTCTATTCCGAGATATTCGGATGGAGGTTCGAGAAGCTCTCGATGGACTACTACTTCATCACCCAGGGGGACAGCGAGGGCGCCCTGAAGGGGGGCATGGGCAAGAGGGGCGCGCTAGGACAGCAGATGACCAACTTCATCGGCGTCAAGGGCATCGACGAATACATCAAAAGGATCGAGGATGCTGGGGGGAAGATCATCGTCCCGAAGCAGGCCGTTCCCGGATGGGGCCACATGGCGACATGCCAGGACACGGAGGGCAACACCTTCGGCCTCTGGGAGGACATGACCGAATAGCATGGCGGATGTCGTTGACACCATGACCGCCCTTTTCAGGGCCGGTTCAGACGATGTCATTTCGTTTTCTGTAGACCATTCCCTGGAACGATGCGACCACGTCGCCCAGGTCGTCGTATATCTTGATGTTGTACGATGCTATCCTGGGATTTATAGCGACCTCCTTTGCCTCGGCTATGAGAGTTCCCTCGATTGCGGCCTTGGTGTAGTGTATGCTGCAGTTTATGGCCATGGAGAGCTTGCCATGCGAGTTTGACGCCGCGCCTAGGGCCATATCCGCGAGGCTGAATATTGCCCCTCCGTGCACGGTCCCAAAAAAGTTCTTATGACTGTCGTTAAGGTCCATCCTGACCTTTGAATACCCTTCCGATACCTCGACAACGCTCATATTGCAAAGGCGTGAGAAGTTGTCGTTGTTCATGAGGGCCATGAGCTTTTCCCTCTTTTCAGAGTCCATAGGATTCATTTATAATACTGAGTTAAAATTATTACGGATTCCCTCTTTGCATGGCATGCAGATTCAAAAGGTTAGATCATAGAATTTATGACAATAAATATATCTTTTAGTATAATATATTTTTTATAGTATCCTAATTATATAATATTATTAGATAAATAGAGATAATTTTATAAAGAAGCAACGTATCTAGTCAATTGGGTGTATCTATGCACAAGAAACTTATTTTGGCAATGATCGTGTGCCTGGGCATACTTTCATCCGGATGCATAAGCGACGGCGACTCCACGACCCCGGTGGTGGAGATTGTCTACATGTCTGGATGCGGCAACATGCCCTCTGCGTTGTCAAATGACCTGATAGACGCTTACATCGCCTGGCAGCCGAACGTGGCCATCGCCGAGGTGGCGGGGATCGGAAAGGTGATATCCTATTCGAAGGACCTTCCGCCCGAGGGGAAGTGGCAGGACCATCCGTGCTGTGTCATAAACGTGAGCGAAGACTTCGCGGAGGACCATTATGATGTCGCGAAGTACCTGACGATGCTTTTCATAGTGTCCAGCGAATACGTCCAGGAGAATCCGGAGGTCGCGGCACAGGATGCCGCGAAGTGGATATTTGACAACCAAGACCTGACGTTCGGGGATGTGGTGGTGAGCTCACTTGAGGTTGAGATGGCCTCGCTCCCGACGATCAACTTCACCACGACGCCCACTGAGGAATGGAAGGAGGGCCTATACACGTTCGTGAACTCCCTTGAGGAGATAGAGATGATAAGCGCCGACCTGGTAGGCAAGACGGACGCCGAGATAGAGGACATACTGATCCATGACACGCTCTACGACGATGCTGTCGCGGCCCTGGAGAGCCAGGACTATCTCGCGAGCGCACCCGATGTCGATGGGGTCATAGACGTGAATCTCGGTTATCTGATAGCAGACGACCATGACACTGCGCTCTTCGTTGCAGCCTATGAGTGGGAATACTTCAGGGACGAGTACAATGTCTACTTCGAACCGGTGCAGATCGGCCCGCAAGGGACATACAGGCTCATTGTGAACGGCACCGTGGTCGCGAACATCAAGACAATCGGGTTCAACGGCGGTTCGGCACAGATGACGTCCCTCAGCCAGGGCAACGTGGACTTCGGGCTTGCAGGAGCTCCGCCCGTCATACTCTTCAGGGACCAGGGCGCGCCCGTGAAGATCATATGCCCCCTCATGACAGAGGGTTCCGGCGTGGTCGCGCCGATCGATGCGGAATATGACGACTGGGAAGGTTTCGTCGACTTCATCAAGGACAGCTACGAGAACGGTAAGACCGTGAAGATCGGCGTACCGATGCTGGGATCGATCCAGGACGTCATGCTAAAGTATTCACTTACAGAGTATGGGATAGGGTTCGAATCCTGATCCCTTCTCTTTTTTTATACAAGTATCTCCTTTACCCTTCCCACCCTGCCGTCGGTCAGCCTTACCTTGATGCCGTGGGGATGGAAAGCGCTCCTGGTGAGCAGTTGTATTACCTCGCCGTCAACGAACTTCGACCTGTCCTCGTTGAGGCATATCGTCACCTTCGTGCCCGGCCTGATGTTTCCTCTGTGCCTTGCCCTCTCGTCCATGGGTCCCTTTACCTTGGATGAACAATAAAGACTTTTCCTCCCAGATATTATCATGTTCGAGTATTTTGGATTAAGATTATATTATTTGACGAGTACTGAATAAGCATGGAAGACTTTGAACGTTACATGGCCGAGAAGGACAGGATACGGAGTTCCATAAACAGCCACTTATTCTCGCTGATCGACATGATACCCCTCAACGGGCTCAAGAAAGTCATGGACATAGGCTCCGGGACAGGGGTGACGCCGCTGGCTTTGGCGGAAAAGTGCGATTCCAGGATGATATGCATCGACATAGACAGGCCGAGCCTGGACATCCTGCAGAAGAACACCGCCGAGAGGGGCCTTGAGGACAGGATCGACATACTTCACATGGACATGAGGGACATAACGTACCCTCCGGAGTACTTTGACATGATAATATCGGAGGGTTCCGTCCAGTTCATAGGATTCGACAGGGCTTTGTACGAGTGGGGCACCATAATACGGCATGGCGGGCACCTGATAGTGCATACGGACGCCCTTGAGAAGGAGAGGAGGCTCGAGATCATACTCGAGAACCTCTACGAGCTCGTGTCCCTGAACGAGATATCGAAGGAGGAGTGGCTGAACTCATATGTCATACCACTCAAGGACCTCATCGCCAGCACCTCTGCCAGGCCATATGACGACCCGCGCCTCTCCCGGCAGCTCAAGAAGGATGAGGACGAGGTGCAGATGGCGATGGACGACATATCCTCCCTCGGCTCCATCATCTACCTGATGGAGAAGATCTGAGGGATTCTGGGGATGATATCGATGACGAACATGGACATAGAGGAACTGGCCAAAGAGGCTATCAGCGACCCAAATGCCCTCGGGGACCTGCTGGAGGGTCTTCTCTCAAAGAAGGATGAGGTCCGCTCTGCCAGCTACAACGCCCTTCTCTTGGTCAGCGGTGAGCGGGGAGACGTCCTATACGGGCGCTGGGACTTCATAGCAGGCCTTCTGGACAGCGACAACGCGTACAGGAGGCTGATAGCCGTCGGGCTTCTGGCCGATCTCGCATCCTCCGACACGGAAGGCAGATTCCAGGGCATATTGAACAAGTATTATGACCTTTTGGATGACAGCATCATCGTCGCGGGCCATGTGGCGGGCAATTCCGCCATGATAATCAAGGCCCTACCTTCGCTCGAGGAAAGGATCGTAGACCGCCTCCTGGCCCTTGAACGCTCCACGCACAAGCACAGGGACCTGATAAAGGCATACGCCATCGAGACCTTCGATGAGATATATGCCGGATCCGGAAGAAAAGACGAGATAATGGATTTTGTGAAAAGACAGTTCGATTGCAAGAGCCCTAAGACCAGGAAGCTTGCAAAATCCTTTGTCGAGAAGTGGGAGCCGTGATCAATCTCTTTCCATCAGCAATCTGAGATTCCTTGACATCAGCTGCACATCCCCTTCCATGCCCAGCATGCCGAGCTTGTCGACAGTCTCCACGTTCAGTTCTGAGGGGTCTGCGCCGCCCAGTATCATCCTGGTCTCATCTCGGTCGAAGCTGACGTTCTCCCTTTCCCTGATGCGGTCCCGATTCATGGGGCATGGCATCTGGCACCTGAGACATCCCAAAAGGGCGTTGTGCCACGAGCCCTCTATCCAGTCGGGAATGCTTTCGATCCCCTCGTTGAAGAATGTGAGACATCTCTCCGCGCGGATGATGAATCTTTCCGGGTCTATGGCGCCTGTGGGGCAGGCGTCTGTGCAGATCTCGCAGCCCTCGCATTCGCTTGCCATCCTTGGCTCCGACCAGTTGTCGCTCTCGCATGGCATGTCGGAGTACAGCGCCACCAGTCTGTGGAAGCTGCCGAAGCCCTCTATGTACGCGATGTTGTTCTTGCCGTACTCCGCCAATCCGCTGTGGACCGCCAGCGCCTTCTTTGGCAGTCTCGAGCCTTCCACCCTATACCCTTCCGCCTGCAGGATCCCTCTCACGCTGTTGATGACCTTCTCGTCCTTGCGATAATTGTACGTGGGGGGCAGGAGCGCTGTGAACGTGCCGTCATCGATCTCGAACGACACGTCGATGATGGGCTGTGGATACGCTATCGCTATGATGGACCTTAAGGGCGGGTCGCCCTCCGGGACGTTATAGTTCAGGCACTGATTGAGGTAGTTGTAGAAGTTCTCCTCTATGTCGCCCCTCCTATGCTGGCCGAGGATCTCTGACCTGAGGTCCTTTGCATGCGATATGTCTATCGTCTTCCCTTGCCAGCCTTCCCTCTCTATATGTTTGATAAGTTCTGGACCCAGTCCTGTCATCATGGTATTATCTCCCGGACATGAATATATTTTTATTGCAGGGGCGTGGCTGCCAACGGCCGCTTCCGTGTCTTAGAGACGATAATCCTCGCCATTGATGCCTCCTAGGATGGGTATCAGGTCCTTGAAGGAAGCTATCTTAAGGCAGTCATGGTCAGTTCCAAGGTTCGGGTCCAACAAAACCGGCACCATGCCCACCTTCTTGGAACCAAGGACATCGAAGAAGTACGAGTCCCCCACGAACAGCACCTCCTCCGGCGCTATCCCATCCAGTTTTTCCAAGGATCTCAGGAATATCTCAGGGTCCGGCTTTGATGCCTCTATCTCACCCGACATCGTGACGACATCGAAGAGCTCCAAGATGCCATGCTCCCTCAATTGCTCGTACCTTTCCACTATCCTGGCGGGGCCACATAGATTTGTTATTATGCCAAGCCCGAATCCGCGGCCCTTCAGATATTCTATGACCTCTATCGATTCAGGATATATCTTGAAGTCGAACTCGCGCTTTTCGAACTTGTCGACGAGGTCCCCCAGCGCTCCGGGGTCCTTCACCCCCACGGCGTCCAGGAGTATCAGGTCCAATGTTATCCAGTCTTCCTCTTTCAGAAGGGAGAACTTGGGTTTGCCGCGGGTGCGGAACAGCTCCATCATACGCTCCTCCTGCCTCTGGAACGCCACAGAGAGCATGGGGTCCGTGTCCGGCATGTCGATTCCGTACTTCCTGGCAACAGAGCCCAGGAGCTGGTAGTTTGAGGGGCAATAGTCGAACAACGTGCCCCCGTAGTCAAAAAAGACCGCCTTGATCATGATTAGGCAATAAAATATATGGATTATATAGTTTCCGTTTCAACGGAAGGGATGCCGCGTGTCGGAAACGCTATTTTATGTCGAAAAGGTATGACAGTGTCTTCTCGATCTTTTCGATCTTCCTCTCGAAGTTTCTTATCTTGGAATTGACCTGTCTCTGATTTACCTTGTAGTTCTCTTCGGACAGTATTCCCTTACTGTACGCCATCTCTATGTCCTGCAGGGCGCTGTGCTCCACCGACATCTCGGTCTCCAATACCTTCTTCTCCTCGGTTATGCGCTCTTTGAGCGTGGCGGCCTTCTCACGGATAACATCCAGCTCCTCGTTCACCACGACATATCTCGACTTGTGTTGCTCGGCCAGATTCTGTATCGTGGTGTTGGAAGGATCCTCGGCAAGCAGCTTGTCCGTCCTGTTGATGTACGTATCCAGAAGATTCTTCTCATTGTTGAGCTCATGGTAACGGTCCACAAACTCCGGCTTTATGTCGCGATGAGTTATTTCCTTGGTCTTGGTCGTAATATCGCTTGCCTTATCTTTCAATTCATCAAAAAAACCCATTATCCACACCCTCCAGAGAAAATATCATACAGATTTTATAATATATAAGTATATATTACGTTAAAAAATTTAAATATTTTCCTTTTAACTCAATATTAAAGGATTTTAAGTGGCCCCATCCCTTTCAAGGGAGGGGCCGGACCATGGGAATATGATGGTCATCTTTAGGAGGAAACTAAGATCTATCTTGGATCTTCAGCATTGGCATTCCATTTCCCTTAGGGGTATCGCCAGGATGTGAAAAATCGCCTTTTCCTTCTCCGGGTCATATCTGATGCAGGCCAGGTCCAGAATGCCTTTGAATAGGTCGAGGAATGCGTAGTATATCGCGAACTGGTGAATGAACTCCATGATGTTTTTGTTGCAGTTTGTATTGTTAACGATCATTTCATACCTTCTCTTGACAGCTTCGCACGGGGTGGCGTAACTCTTGACGTTGAAGTACTCCAAAGTCTGGGAGACGTCCACTTCCCCTTCGACTATCTTGTTGTATATGCCGTTGTTCACTGCGTGGTCATATGCCCTGATCGACATATCTTTCATGGATGTATCATTATTTTCCATTTCAATGCCCCTTTTTACTTGTTCATGTATTTTTTATTTGGGTATTAATATAGGATTATAGTAAATGTATGTCCATTAATTATTAATTTATATGGACAATCATTTACTATATCACAATATTAATGGATGTATGTATACTACTATGATATATAAATGTTTTGGAGATAATTCATACATATTAACACTTTTTGGGGGAGAACCCCCTTTTTTCCTACAGCCCGTAGTACAAGAAACTCCTAAAGATGATCTCACGATAAAAGAAGGTCCTTGGGGATTGCCAGGCGTCCCTTTGCCTTGCTCACCCCTCGGAGAGGGCCTTATTTTGGATAGGCGTATATACAAGTTATGCATATACTATATTCACATGAGAAGATTGATCATGCTGGGGATGTGGTTGGTGGTCCTCATCTTCCTATGCGGCTGCGTCGGTGGCGAGAGCGGGGATACGGCGGTGCCTGATGAAGTGGACATAGAGCAGTTCGACACCGTTACGCACGCCACTGTGTTCGTTTTGGTCAAGAACTGGGATGCCGATGCGGAAAACGACGGGATAGTCATATATCCCGATCTGAAGGATGCTGAGAACGTGAGCGTCAGGTGGAGCGATGCCGAGCTGACGGTGGATATAAAGCTCTACACAACCAGGCTCAACGACAGCTTTCAGGTCGTAAAGGACAGGGTCGCGTATTCCGGGACCGGCACCATAGACAGTTGGAAGGACGGGAACATACTCTACAGTGGCGGCATCCAGGTGCCCTTCGACGACATAACGAACTATGACATGGCACTGGGCATTTGTTTTGTCACGATACACACGCCTGTCGGGGACTTCGAGGCGGAACACGGGCTCACCCCACTCACGGCTTGAAACAAAGCAATTGATGCAACGGCGATGGACGCTTAGTTGTAAGTATGATACTCTTTAAACCGATATTTTTTGGGAGACAGGAAATAATCATCCCTACTAATGAATATAGTATTTATTTGAAATAAAATCATTATTATACATTTATTTTTATTTATTCTTTATTTTAATCTATATTATGTATTTATTTATAAAAATATATAATTTATAATATTTTTTCTCAATTTTTGATTGTATTTTTTAATATTTAGAAGAATGAAATTCGGCATTATCGATTTTAATGATAAAACTTATTTAAAAAGGTGGAAGAAAAACCATTTTGTATTATTGTAACGAAAAAGAATATAGAATTGTTATTTTTTCCTGTAGTATTCATTATAATGTTTCTACTAATATGTCATTATAAAATAACATTGCTGTTATCATTGAGTTATATCTCACTATTTTTTGGTTTTTTATTCATACTTAAAAATAATCTAGATATTAAATGGCGGATTATAGTCGCATATATTTACCTGTTTATAACAATATTGATAGTATATCTAACATTGTTAATACAGTTAGATATTGACAGTATACTTGCCATGAGCTACATTTTTATTTTCACTGGCTTTTTTATCCTGATAATAGGATCAAGACTGCTTTCTGAGTTACCCAAACAGTTTTTGGCGGATAAGGTAAACAGGCTTAATACACAAATAGAAGAATCAAACAAAAAAATAACGAATAATAAGGAAATCATAAATAATGATAAAGAATTAACTATATTGTCTAGAGAGATAATTATTTCATCATGTGATAAACTAAAAAGTTCACAAAATAAGGGTGCTAAGAGATCTACCTCGATTTCCCCTCCTAACATATCCATTTTTGACTCATATTTACCTGCGATAAAAAATATTATAGAAAAAACGAAACTAGCATTGATAGACCAAGAAACCATAAACAACATTATGGATACCCTTTTGTCGAATTATATAGATAAGAAAAAAGAATATTATCCTACAAAAGATGAATTAGAGGATATATACAATTTATTAGCAAAATTAGATACAGATACAATGAGTATTGCAAAATTAACGTGCAAAATCAATGAATCAGGAAAAAATTACTACATAGATAAAATAAAAATTCCTAATGAATTACTATTTCTGTTTCTGGTTTATATTTTAGGCGAGATAGACATACAGAATAAAAAGAAGGAAAATGAAAGCGTTGCAAGTCAACAAGAAAATGATAAAGAAGAATTGAAGGAAGTTACCTCTCAGATTAAGGCGGGCATATTCGAAATAAAGGCATCCCCTCCCATAACGGTCGGCGTGTTCCTGATTGCATTTGGTTTTTTGCTGATGAAGTGGGATGAGATATATCACATATTGGAACTGAAATACACGCCATCGGCCGAAACTACAGAAAGCAGCACGGTCGAGGCTATCATGAAGTTAAGGTCCATTATAAAATAAAAAAAGGGAAAAGAAGCAAGTGCCCATTATATTCAAACTGCCCGTCAACTTCGGCCGCCACATTGTGCTGCTGGTAATGCGTCTGTTCCATGTTCTCGGCGTTATCGACCGCATACCATCTTAGCTCTATGGTGCCATGCAGGATGCCCCAGTCCTGGGTGTGTATCTCCACCGTGTCAGCCAACACCATTTCCTGGAATATCTCGTCCCAGACGCCGTCTCCGTCGTTGTCCCATGCGATCTCGTAGTAGATGTGGGCCACCCCGGACTGCTCGTCGGTCGCATGGAGCCATATGGGGGTGTATGGGGTGATCTCAAAACCGTCATCCGCGTTCGGTTGCCCGACCTCCTTGGTCGTGACCGGCGGCGTGGCGTCCCCTGCCGGCACATAGTATATGTCGACGCTGGCGCTCCCATAGTTCCCCGCAGCGTCCTCTGCCCCCACCGTCACCCTGTTCCATCCCTCCCGCAGGCTGAATATCTCAAGGGTGATCGATACGTATGTGCTGGACGGGTCGTAATAACCGCTGTCGTTCATTGAGCCGCCGAGCCATTCAAGCGTATAGTCTATACGCGATATGCCGGAGCCGTAGTCGGATGCAAAGAAGATGACATCGATGTGGGGCGTGGACACTTCCACGTTGTTCTCAGGGCTCGTGATCTCCACGATCGGGTCCGTGTCGTCAAGCCCGTTGATGACACGCACCTCTACCCAATCGACACCCCCGCCGCCACCGTAGTCCGTCATCGTGGCCTTCAGGAGATATGTCCCGTCCGGGACGTTTGTAGTGTCCCACTCTGCGCCCCATCCGTCCGAACCGTCCTCATCTATGGTTATCGCCTGCCAACCACCACCGTCCTGGAACTCGAAGGCCGTTGTGGATATGTCCTCTGAGCCCAAGGCGTCAACGGCACCTATCGCGACCGTGCCGTTGACGATGTCGTCCTCAATTGGGTAGACAATCATCGGGGCGGGCAGGTCGTTGTTCACGTAGATCGAGACAAGGTCTGTTCCGGTGTTCCCTTGCCCGTCCACCATGCTCGCCCTGAAGAGGAAGAAACCATCATGCACCTCCCTGGTGTTGTATCCCACGGTCCAGCCCCCTGATGAAGAGTAATCTATATTGTTGCTGCCGGCGGGATCGATGGACACGAACGTGTCCTGGGGGATGTCTGTCGAGCTCTTTGGGCATATGATTATGAGAGAATGCACGTATTGGTCCTTGCCGTCGTAACTGACCTCGTTGCCGTTTTTCCACGTCCCCGATTTATCGGTCGCGTTCCATGCGTTCTGGGGGTCGGTGACGCCGAAGGTGTGCGAGTTGTCGCTGTTCGCCTGGTTGTTTCCTGATTTTCCTGTAACGAAGTGTCCTCCAGACGTCTTTCCCTTCGGGATGATGAAAACTATGACGCACTGTCCGGACTTGAGTTCTCTCAGGTAGTCCTCCCATGTGGGATTGCTGATGATCCTGACGGTGTATCCCTCATCGTTCTCGCACCCGAGACCTATCTCCGTAAGGTAGTCCTGCACGCCCCTTTGCAGCTGTTCGGGGGTCACGCCCTTCTTTTGAACTTCCTCGAGCCCCTTTGTCTTGTTCGCGTCATCCCCCGGGACCGTCGGGGCCATTTTTTTGGCAAGTAGTTTTGCCATGTCCTCGAGGGAGAGCTCCTTCCCGCCGAACTTCTTGAGGTCGCTGTTCTTGTCGGCAAGCCGCCACAGCCCATTCGCGACGGATGTCGGACCGCAGAAGTTGTTCTTGCCATCCAGGGTATTTGACCCGTCGGCATTGGGGCCTACATCGTATTGGGACTGGTCCCCGATGTTCCTTTGGGAGACCGTGTTCCCGGAGCCGTTGAAAAGCTCGAGTTCGTAGTAGGATATGTCATCGTCCAAGGTGGCGGCGACGAATTGGATCATCCCTGCCACCATGCCTCCGAACGCAGGCGCCAGTATCTCCGGTACAGGCGGGGTGGGGTCATAGTATATCTCGGATATGTAGCTTCCCTCCTGGCCAGCCTCGTCCCTCATGGTCGCTCGGAGATAGTATTGTCCCTCGGGCAGGCCTGAGAGGTCCCACCAGGCGTTCCATCCTCCGAGACCCTCGCCATTTCTCACATCGCCTTCCTCGCCGAACCATTCTCCCTCGAAGCTTGGATCATCATCCTCTCCGATAAGCGTCCACTGCTCGCCGCTTGACGAATATTCGAACACCGTGGAAACTATGTCACCCGCCAGGTTCAGGTCGACCGCGACCAGCCTTATCTCTTCTTCGGAAACGGCCGTGATGTTCCATGAATTTCCGTGCAACACCCAGCTGTTCGATGGGCTGGTGATGAAGGGCACGGGCGGAAGGTCATCAGACGGAATGGTGGTCTCCTGCGGGCAACCGTTGTTCGAGGGATCGCCGGGAGTGTCAGGACATTCATCGTATTCATCCTCGACACCGTCGCCATCTGTGTCCAAGATGGTTGTGGAAGGGGGCAGTGTGGTCGTTTCCGAGGGGCATCCGTTGTTCGATGGGTCGCCCGGGGTGTCGGGACATTCATCGTATTCATCCTCGACACCGTCGCCATCGGCGTCTGCAACATGTTCCCCGTTGGTTTCTAAAATACATCCAGAACTTGATACCAAAATCAGTATCATCATAAAAACCAAAGGCTTGGTGATTTTCATTTCCATCACCAATGTATATTATAGTGCTTTATAGTATAAATACGTTCTCAATTTGATGAGGGGACCTTGCCGATTTTTAAAGATAAACTCCGGAAAAATCTGTTTTTTCCCTTTTGAGCGAGATAGGTATGTGCTCGGTCATGAGTCATAACTCATATTGCGCAGGGCTCTTGGGATGACGCCTTGAGTTCCAGGATGTCCTGCCTCTTGCGGTATACCATGCCTTGGAATATGGCGACGACGTCCTCTTCATCATCGTAGATTGTGACAGTGTATGTTGCAATGTTGTGATTGAGGGACACCTCCTCCGCGATCGCGGTCAGGCACCCCGTCCTTGCCGCCTTCATATAGTGGATGTTGCAGCCTATGGCCACCGAGAGGGTGCCGTATGCGTTTGCGGCGGCCCCGAGCGCCGTGTCTGCCAGGCCGAATATCGCGCCGCCGTGCACGGTCCCAAAGAAATTGGCGTGCTGGTCTCCCAGCTTCATCCTCACCTTGGAGTATCCTCCGTATGCGTCCAACAGTTCCATATCGCAATGCTTCACAAAATTATCGTTGCTAAATATCTTTTTGAGCTTGTCCAGTTTCGATGCCCCAGTCGATGTCAATGTATCACCTTTAGGAAAGGGCAGGTATCGGACTTAAAAAGATTTTGTAACTGAGAATGTGTTTTAGGGGTGATAAGAACTCCAGTATGATCTGAGATATTCGTTCAAGGTCCGGGCTAGGGTGATTGGTGGATATTTGGAAAGATTCCATACTTGTTGATAAATGGATTTTCTAGGTCATAGCGCACGATTAGGGGTTTCACAGCATCAGTGCATGTTTCCTCTGATGTGGCTATGTTGGCAAAGATTAATTTTCCTCCCCATGCATATAAATATACTAAACATTGTTTCTGGGGAATGCCTAACCAATAACATGGTCCAAGAATGATGAAAAAACAACACCATTTATTTATACTTCAGAGAACATAATATAGGTTAATTTTGTAAGACCACTGTTTATGGGATCGAAAACTTAAGGGGATTCGATGAGTAAGGCACTTGTGATCAATGGCAGTCCAAATATGGAGAAGGGATATACTGCCATGATATCCATTCCATTTGCACAAGGAATGACCGATGCAGGATTTGATGTTGAAATGCTCTACTCTAGTCGGCTTGATATCAAACCATGCAATTGTGGCCATATGTTCTGTTGGGATCGAAGTCCTGGGAAATGTTATATCAAGGATGATGATATGCAACTGCTTTACCCTAAACTTAGAAAGGCCGAGATACTCGTTCTGGCCACACCGGTCTACATCCCTCTTCCAGGGGGTATGCAGAACATCATAAACAGACTCTGTCCCATCATTGACCCAATTTTAGAATTTCGCGAAGGACGCACTCGTGCCAAACTCCGTGAGGGTGTCAACATCAGCAAGATAGTACTCGTCTCAACATCCGGATGGTGGGAGAGGGGGAACTTTGAGACCGTCATTCGCATAGTTGAGGAACTGGCAAAAGACTGCAGCGTCGAGTTCGCTGGCGCCTTGCTAAGGCCCCACGCATGGTTGATGATGCAGAAAGGGATTCTGACACCAGATGGGAGGGGCGTTCTAGATGCCGCCCGGAAAGCGGGATGCGAACTTGCCAAAAATGGCATCATTTCAAAGGACACACTAGACCTAATTAGCCGCCCTCTTGTCTCCCAAGAGGAATTCTGGCGCAAATATGTAGAAGAGTAGTTTTGAAGATTTCCAGGGCATTGACGGAAGATTATTTCTAAACAGAGAATCTAGTTTGAAACTAATATTGATGTTGAATGAATTATTCTCCAAAAAATTCAAGCCTAAGGAAAAGTATGGAACAAGTCATCAATATGAGTTACGAACATTGATCAAATTTTAGACTAGAAATATAACAATTCATTTAAAAAACAATAGCAAACTAGTGTTATTAAATTTATTAATAAACTATAATTAAATCGAGTAAATTTTATCAATATACTTTTATTTATAATTTTTATGTATAGTGATGCTCACATTAATTCTCGTTTTCAAGAAATAATAAATACTGACGATATATTAAAAATTAATTTTGAGAATAATGAGGTATATTTATTTTCCAATTCTCAGAGAAGAATGATTTTAAATAAATTATTAAAATTGATAAAAGAGTGCAAGTATAATTTATACGATTTATCTTTGTATAATGTTTTAGAACTCTTACATAATGAAAGGGAAATATACTATTTTATAAGCTCCTGTTATAGAAAAGAATATTTATGTTTTGGAATCTTAGTATATTGTAGAGACATTATTTCTCCATACCATTTACCAAAATATAAGCCAAAATGGGAGAAGTTGATACGAAGAATATTAAGATATTGGCATAGAAAAAGAATATCCTTATTTGACGAATATCCAGAATATGAAAAAAAATATCTTAGTATTATTTTTCCTTTATCAAAAGCTAAAGATAATAATAACAATATAAAGTATATATTAGAAATATTGAATCATTTAATTAGCAATCCTAAGAAAATAGATATCGATAAAATAATACAATATTGTCAAGAAAATAAGTATATATCACATTTTCTGAGTAAGGATTTTCTATCAAGAAATGAAAAAAAATTATACAATAACGAATTATTTAATAAAATAATAGATGATGATTATAATATATCTGAGATGTTCCAATCTTTATATATTGTAGAAAAAAAAATAAAGGAAAAAAAAGATTTCAATTTTCCTATAAAAAAAATATTAGATATTAATTTTTATTCAGAATTAGAAGTTATTCATAGATTATATATAAATAATATAAAAATAGTGGAAATTGAACAAAATATCTATAAGGAAAAAAACATTGATTTATCTATAAAATATGGAAATATGTTGGCTTATATAGAGATAACTACATGTGAAGGAAATAGTATTTACGATTTAGGGGGGCTAGGCAGTATCAATGGGGATGAATCGAGAAAACAAATCATAGACACCATTAATAGCAAGATCGCTAAACAAATACGTTTTATTGATGACAACAACCCAGTTATATTGATAATAAGAATTACTGATAGAAATATTACAATAGAAGATATGATACAAATATTCTATGGAACAGAATTATTCTATTTTGATGTAAGTAAACCATCAGAAGTTAAATCTTTTTATAAGAAAAATGGATTGTATAATAAAATGTTTCCCCAACTAGATATGATATTATGTTATAGAGAGATATCAAGGGATAATTGTGGTGCAAGTTGTATATATCCTCCTTTTTCTGAGAAGAAAAATCAAATGTTCAACTCAATATCAAAAGCTATGTTGGATAAAATAATTGATGTAAAATCACCAGAACATTAAATTGTCGTCCTACACAATACTCTTATAGAAATTGGATTATTAAATTCTGCAATTATTCCAAAAGATAAATAAATTAAGATATTTAATCTGTGAAAAGATTATTATTATATATACGCTATTTATAATATGGATAAGTCAGATTATAAGATAATAATTAATAATCTAGAAGGTATTTTTTCTGTTTTAAATAATAATAATCATGTAGATGGAAAATTAAGAAACATATATTCTGAATTTTTAATTGGTTATAAATTATTGGAATTAGGATTTAATGTACAAATAAGGAACGAAAGAGAAAACACAAATGCTGATATTTATTTGCCTGACATAAAAAAAAGAATAGAGATTAAATCGGGCAAATATTCTCTAATAGATAATTTTCTCACAACTGAAGCTTCATTTGGTAAAGGTAAACAACTAATAGACAATAAATTTGATTATCTAGTTTTTGTAACTTTTGATGAAACTATTGAAGGAAAAGTAAATGAAATGTTTGTATTTACTTATAAAGCCATGAAGGAATTGATAAACTATTCCAGGCCTGAAATATCTGGATTTAATACTAATACTTATCTTCTAAATATATTCAAAAAATATGAAGAATATAAAAAATGGATAAAAAATAATAACTCTAAAAGCTTCTATTTAGAAGATAATCTTAATAAAAATCCTGAAGAATATAATAACGCTTGGGATAAGATAAAAGCGTGAATTGTATGAGTTTTCCTAACTTGAATGAAAATACTTATTCTCTTTTAGCTACTATGGAACTATGTAATAGATATAATTTTTTTATACCTTATATCCCCACTAGAGTTGAAGAAGGAAAAGAGGGTTACGATGTTGCCTTATATTCCCCAATTATGCCCTTTTATATACAATATAAAAAAACATACGAACGATGCAATATAATAAGAAATATAAAAAATGTTAGACTATTTAAGTCAATAATAAAAAATAAACCATATCATAGTATTGATATTACGGATAAACAGCATAACACTCTAAAGAGTAAATACAATAATTATAAAAAAAGAGCAAAATATTGTTATTGTGCCCCCAATTTTGTTTCTTTAGAAGATTTATATAAACATTATTATAATGGAAAATTAATTGAAAATTCCTTCATGATCGAATTTAAAGAAATGGATTATATTAATGATGGAAAAAAACATGTTATTTGTTTTGAAAAAAATAACTCCACAGCATTAATGTGTTCAGAACCATATGCTATTAAATCATGTTTTTTCATGAATAACATCAAAGAATATATTGGGGATAT
Source organism: Halobacteria archaeon (assembly GCA_036733165.1). Taxonomy (GTDB): domain Archaea; phylum Methanobacteriota_B; class Thermococci; order Methanofastidiosales; family NM3; genus JAFGGT01. Next base: position 17,081 of record DAINBB010000010.1, read on the forward strand.
CAAAGAAGAAGATTATTTTTTGAACATTGTTAATTATATTGAATTTATCACTGCACATGATCCTGAAATAAAAAATATTTTAAAAAATAATAACCTAGAAAATTATTCTGATATTGATTCCAATATTAAAAAAATTAGTATAATTGGTTTATATATGTACAATAAATATAATATTATTTTAGGTTTTTTAAAGCTGAATGATAAAAAATAATTTATTTTATACATATATTTATGTATTATACTATTATGCTTTATGTTTGATATAAATAAAGTATATATTGATGTCATTAAATGTCTGATAATTGGTTAAATAGGGAATTACTATATTATTATAAATCCCATAGGGATTTACTAAAAAAGAAACATTGTTCCTTACATCAGTTTCATACTCCTTTTAAAGGAATCCCAACCCATCTTCTATTAATTAATAGGATAGAAAGGGATTCACGTGAGAAAAGTATATTTTCCTCTAATGGCGATAATACTTATCGTTTCTTTGTTCACCAACGCCCTGGTAATTGGGGCAGAGGAGAACGATTACTCGTTGGACGTCTCAGTCACCCATAACACATCATACGATGGCGACGGGGACGAATACACCATATGGGGCAACATCACCATAACGAACAATGGAGACGCCCCCGCATACGTCAGCTCGATCGGGCACCTGGTCCAGTCAGAGCATGCCAGATGGGTCACCCTCAAGAGCCAGACCGACTTCTCGGCAGGCAGCGTGGACGACGCCATCGTGATCGACGCCGGGGACAGCTACACCGTCTCCTACACGATGACGTTCTACCCCGAGGAGGGGACCGACACCTACAGGCACAGGGTGATAGTGGACGTCTTCACATCCGCCGGCAGTACAACGAAGTTCTTCTCAGACAACACGATAGTCCTCGACACCGAAAACAACACGCCGCAGGAAACAAGCGCGCCCGCAACGACCGCGCCGCCGACCACCACGGCACCGACGACGGCCGCACCTACAACGACCGCCCCCACCACAACCGCGCCAACAACAACGGCTCCCGCAACGACCGCGCCGGCGACAGAGGAACCCCAGGCCGACACATCATCCTCCGATGACGATGCGATGATGATCTCCCCTGTCAGGGGGGCCATAACGAACATAGAGACCGACATCACGAACGGAGGGTACGCCGTACTCGTCCAGGTGACGGTCATGAACGGATGGATAAGCAGGTCATCCCTCTACCTCACGATAACATCGAAGAGCGGCGAATGGGAGAAAATCTACGCAGACTCCATGAACATACAGGTCGCGGGCGGCCTGACGCAGTGGAACACGCCTCTCACGTTCTGCTTCGAGGACATCAAGCTCAGCGGCGACATAGAGGACTATGTGGCCACCGTCGTCTGGAAGCAGGGCTACATCTACGAAAGCGGCCCGATCATCAGCAGGCAGACCGTGAACTTCCACACGATACCTGCGATAGACATCGTAACGTATGGCGTGATCTTCGCGACGATAGCCGCCATAGCGTCCGTCGCGGTATACATAAAAAAGAACAAGAAGGGATGATCCCTTCCCTTTTCTCACGTTACCTCGTGGATGTAGGCATCGTCCAGTCCGGGAGGTATCTCCCCTATCTTGTAGTCCCTCTCCATCAGCTTGTCCTCGTCGAACATGTTGCTGGTGGTCTCGGCGTAGAAGTACTTCTTTCCCTCGAAGACGTAGTACGTTCCTATGAAGTCCAGCCCCACGCCCACGGCGAGGTGGTCGACGTACTCTATCAGCACGGCGGGTATCCCCTTCGCCCTCAAGAGTGACGCGTAGAGGAAGGCAGTGTCCTCGCAGTCCCCGACCTTGTCGAAGAGTGTCTCGTCGGGATACTTCCAGAACTCCTCCTGCCCGGTGCTCTCCATGTCGCTCATGTAGAATATGGCGCTGTGCACGAAGTCGAGGGCTATCTCGGCGTATTCCTCCTCGTTGCCGGAGAGGTCCCAGAGCTCGTCCGCTATCTGGTCGATAAGGGTCCAGCCGTCGTTGTAGATCACGAAGCTGTTGAGCACGTCCGAGTCGTCTATCGGGTACTGGTAGTACTCGGAGGTGTCCTTCTCCATGGCCTTCCAGTGCGACAGTATGGAATAGGTGGCGTACTGCCAGAAGTAGTAGTCGCCGAAGTACACCCTGTAATAAGTCACATGGTCCTGCCAATCGTCGAAGTTGTTGTAGCTCGACTGGAGCATCGAGTAGTCGTCGAGAAGGCTGTTGTACTGCCACTCGAGGTCGTAGTAGTCCGTCACGAGGTCGTCGTAGTACTGCTCCGTTGTCATATTCGACTGGTACAGGGCGTTGTAATCCGACTCCAGATCGTCATAATCGCCCTGGAGCGCGGAGTAGCTCTCGTTGGCCTCGTCCAGCTGGTCGTTGAGGTCGTCCACGTCGTCCTCCAGGTCGTCTATCTCGTCACCCATGTCTGATATGATACCTTCATAATGGACATACACAGCAAGGAAGCTGAACAATATGACCAGTATGATGAAGATGCTTAATATGGCCTTTACCTTGCTTGGCATTGAAATCATCTATGATATGTCCGTTATCTGTAAAAAGCATTTCTTCTCTCAGACCTCTCCGGACACTATCATCCCGACAGCCTCGAGCACGCCCGCGCCGTATGCCCCCTTCGTGATCAGGCCGCCCTTCCCCTTCACCAGGGACTTTATCTCCTCGTTCGCGTTCTCGACGGTGACCGCAAGCCCAACGGCCTCCAGCATCTCCCTGTCGTTGTTGCCGTCGCCGAAGGCCACGGTCCTCCCCAGGTCTATCATCTTTTTCCCGGACAGGTACTCCAACGCCATCCCCTTGTGCTGCCCCTTCCTTACCGTGTCCACGGCGTCAGAATGGTCTATGGCGTAGAGGCAGAGCCCCCCTTCCTCGATGATGCTCTCTATATCCCTCTTTATGATGGGGATCGTTGACACGTCCAGCGGAAAGAGCGTGAATATCGTCTCCTTGGGCTCCTGCCAAAGCGGGGTCCTTGGCTCCCTGAGGACAAGGTTGCCGTTCTCGCGAGTGCAGTGCCGTTCGATGAACTCCCGCGCGATGATGTCGATGTCGCCGTTGTCGTCCGCCATCCTCACCTTCTCCCTTGTGAACGGGAAGAATATGATGCCGCCGTTTTCCGCGATGACTATCGTGTCGTCCCTGAGCAGGTTCGAGAACACCAGGCCGCCCGTGGTGTACCAATAGTTCTTCCCTGACGAGTAGATGATCTGCATGCCGTTGTCCAGGAGCATCTCGACCGCGACCTTTCCCTCCTCCGTCATGGTCCCGTCCTTGAGCAGGATGCCGTCCAGGTCGAAGACGGCGGTGTCATAGTTCGTCTCTCACACCCCCGTCCACTGTACATACCTTGACGAAGTTGGAGACCTCTCCCAGGGCCTCGGCGACCTTTCGGGCCGAGTCCTCGTCATAGCATATCGCAGCTATGGACCCGCCGCAGCCAGCCCCCGTCACCTTGGCGGCGTCAGCGCCTGATCCCAGCGCCACATCGATAAGCTTCTCGTTCTCGGGGTACGACCTCTTGAATCTCCTTATTATCTCCTGATTGAGGTCCACTATCTTGCAGACCATTTCATAATCGTCGTCTATCACGGCGTTCCTGAGCTCCCTGGTGAGGTCGTCCAGCTCCAGTATGCTGTTCACCGTGGCCTTGTCGTCCTCGTAGTACTTGTCGAACACCATGGAGTTCGCTTCGCCTGAGTTGTGCTTGGTCCCGGTATGGGCCACGACAACGCTATGGTCGAACTCAAGCCTTTCCACGACGGCATAGGGCTCCTCCCAGATCTCGCGGTTCTCTTTGTCCCTGAAGTCCATGAAGAGGCATCCGCCGAAGGTCGAGCAATATTGGTCCTGATACCCGTTCTTCAACTCCATCCCCAGAGTCTCTATCCTCTGGGCGTGTTCCGCCACCTCATAGTCGTTGAGGCCGAGCGAGAGCATCTTGTCAAGGCACCTTATCGCCGAGACGGTGAAGGATGCGGATCCCCCGAGCCCGCTGGATGGGGGGATGTCGGAGCTGAGCGAGAACGATAGCCCTTCCTTCAGCTTGAATCGCCTGACTATGTTGTGAAGGAGGTCGTAGCGCTCCCCCCTTGCATCATCTATGTCTATGGGCCCTTCCCCCACGTCGAACGTTATCTTGCCCTGATTCTCTTCCAGGACGCACCTTGTCCTGAGGTCTATCGCCAGCGACAGTGTCGTGAAACCGAATATGTCCGCCGCGCCGCCCGACAGGTCCACGCGCCCGGGTGCGGAGAATACTGCCCTTTTCATGTCATCACATAGTATATTATAATAATAAAGATTTTTGGTTTTGTCCCATTTTGGAGTCGCTTCAAAATGGCATATTATTCAAATATTCGCATTATTCAACTTCTTTCCATCTAGGATTAATTTTATAAATGAACCTTTGTCATATATGCATATATCTTTGAGGTGTAACACAATGAACAAAGCGGTATGGATTGTTTTAGGCATTATACTTATTGCAGTCGGTGTTTTCCTGGCTGTGCCTCAGGGCGGTATAGACTGGTCCCAGGAACTTCTGGACTTCCTTAAGGGCGGCATCATAATCGTATTGATCCTTGCAGGACTGTTCGCTTTCCTGATGGCAAAGCTCGAGTGATGCACATTAGTAAGCTTTTTAAATAAATACCTAAACTCTATTTTACTTTTTGATTTGGGCCCGTGGTCTAGCTGGCTATGACGTCGCCTTGACATGGCGGAGGTCTCGCGTTCAAGTCGCGACGGGCCCACCAGATGTTATCAATTTAGATAATAACTAAAAATACATGACATTTCCATATATTTCCAGAGATAGTATTCCTCCGCCTAAGGAATGCGGAGACCCTGAAATCTGAACTTAGGGAGATGAGCCCTTTTTATTGCTGCTGTCGTTAAAGTGTTTTTTTCTATTTATTGTTATCACAAATAATATTATGGCACCGATTGCTATTATGGGTAGTAAAGTGGAATTTTCATTAGTTTTAGTATTTGTAGGGGGCGGAGTGGCAGTGAGAGGTTTAACCGATTCCAGACAATACACATAATTATCATTAGATCCAAAGTAAACTCTGCTTTCAAATATGCCCGGGGATGAGAATATTCCACCACCAGTCTCATACTTCCATTCAAGACTCCCGTCATAAGCATCTAGACAATACAGATACGAGTCCTCCGAACCGATGTAAACTCTGCCGTCCACTACGGCAGGGGATGACCATATATCATCACCAGTCTCATACTTCCATTCAAGACTTCCGTCATAAGCATCTAGGCAATATATGTAACTTCCTAAGGATCCAAAGTACACCCTGCCGTCCATTATGGCAGGGGATGAACTTACCCAGTCACCAGTCTCATACTTCCATTCAAGACTCCCATCATAAGCATCTAGACAGAATAGAGTAGGCGCTTCTGATAACAAGTAATGGTTCTCTAATCCAAAGTATACCATGCCTTCCACTATGGCGGGGGATGAACTAATGCCATGTTCATTAGTATAATACTTCCATTCAAGACTTCCATCATAGGCATCAATGCAGTATAAGTAACCATCCCATGATCCAACATACACCCTGCTATTCATTACAGTGGGAGATGAGCATATTTCACCACCAGTCTCATACTTCCATTCAAGACTTCCATCATAAGCATCTAGACAATACAGATACGAGTTATCCGAACCAATGTATACCATTCCATCCACGACAGTTGGAGAAGAATATCCCACTGGCATATAGCATTCATACTTCCATTCAAGACTTCCATCATCCGTATCAAGGCAGTACAGATAAGAATCATTTGATACAAAATACACCCTGCTATTCACTATGGCAGGCGATGAACTTACCCAGTCACCAGTCTCATACTCCCATTCAAGACTTCCATCATAAGCATCTAGACAGTAGAGGCAATGATCCCATGATCCAACGTATACCATACCATCCACGACAGTTGGAGAAGACAGAACGGCACCGCCAGTCTCATACTTCCATAACAATTCATATTCGTCCCCCATCTCACAATCGTTTGTGAAACTGTGTTCTGGGTCATGACCAAACATTGGCCAATCATCATCACACAGGACAAGTGAAATGGTGGAAACACTGATGATCAATACCAACATGACAATAGTTGTATATTTTGGGGACATGCTTATGATAATAATTATTTAATATATATTAAAGTTATCACTGAAAAACATTTCATATAAGATTTTCATCTATTCTTTTTTCTTCAATTTCTACTTGTTGTGATCTAGGTATATTTAATCTATATGTTTCTCTAAACTCGTGTCCTTATACGATTCACTGACAATATATCAAACAATACCAATATTTCGTTGGAATCAAGGTACCCAGACTTGCCATATAAAATATTATCATCAATTATAAAAAGAATAACTGGAATACCAGAAACTCCTATTTTATTACCTACTGGAATCCATGTAATTGATGGATTCAATGCTGACATACTTTCGTCAGAGGTATTTATCAACCTCTACCGGATGAAAATTATATTTAATATAATCTACTGCCTCATCATCTGTAAATGTTTCTTCCATCATTGGCAATCCGATGTTTAGGGTAAACTAGCTTATCGCCTGCCCCGCATCGTTCCTTTCCTTTGTAAAAATTTTTTTCCTTGTTATCTTTTTCTTCATTTAATGTGAAAGTAGTTTTCGAATATCATATGTTAACATTTTCTTGTATATTTTATATACCTAATTTTTTATAGACTTAGATACCGAAAGATTTAAATATATCATATACTCTTATATAAAAATACATTGGTATCATAATACCTAATTACATACAATTATCATGTATGATAATTTAGTAGTATTACGATGGTGATATATACCAATGTATTGTGAACTGAGGTGGAATAGATGTTTTACAAGAAGGTGTTTGGAGTTCTCGGCGTTCTCGCCGGGGTGGTGGCTGTTGCTCTGTACAGCCCAATACTGGTAGCTAACATACTATGGCTGATATATGCAGCCGCTGCGCTTGTGGCGCTTGGCACGATAGCCACTACAAGCACGAAGGATTATACCACGCATACCTGGACCCCCAGGAAGACAGTGAGGCCACAGGCAGTCAACGCAGCTGACACATCAAAGGTTGTCTACTCCAAGAAGAACGGCGTTGTAGTGGGCTACACGCTCTGATCTATCACAAAATACTTTAATCTAGAGGAAGATGGTGTATTGAATGATAAAGAAAATGATACCTCTCCTTTGTATCTTCCTCGCAGGTATCATGGTCGTCTCTTCGGGGGCATTTTCATCGGTCACTGCGGAAAGGTCATCAGGCATCTCGGTGGTAGGTGACGCCGAGGCCCTGATAAGCCTTGCCTCGACATCGAGCTATTCCCATTTTGAGGATGGCATGATGGTGCTGGACTTTGAGGATGTCCCCGCAAGCGGCGTCAACTCGAACGCCGTCACCGTCATATCTGACGTTTTCTCCATAACCAACAATGGCAACTCGGACGTTGTAGTGACGATCGCCAAGACCGGAAAGAACGTCTCATCGGTGGACTTCGGGGACATAGAGCACGGGGTCGTGTTGAGTCCTGGATGCTCATACGATGTATGCATGTCCGTTGATACGAATGGCCTGATTCCCGGCGCAGAGCTCTTGGAATCTATCTCGATATCGGCGGTCGCTTGATTTTTTTTGCATTAATTTATTAAACTCTCTTATATTTCTCTTCTTATGGAGCTTGAGCGATGCAAGAAAAAGTTCGTCAATTCCACACATCGTGTGAAGGATCCTGAGGAGACCTTGGAGTCCGTAAAGGACAGGATGCCCCTGATAGGCGTCTCCGAGGTCATGGACATCACCGATATGGACAGATTGGGCATTCCGGTTTTCATAACAAAGAGAACTGAACAGACGACGGGCGGCCAGAAGATACATAATGGAAAAGGTTTCTCGCCTGTCGAGTCCACAGTCTCCGCGATGATGGAATCGATAGAGAGGTATTGTTCCTCGTTCTCTCCCGAGCTTGTACAACTCTCGCCATTGTCAGGTCTAAGCTCCAAACATACGGATCCACTGTCCCTGGCGCCACCCCCGACCATCTACCTGAACGAGATGATGCCGTTGGCGTGGTGCAAGGGGTACAATCTGATGGACATGGGCGATGTCTTGGTCCTTGCAAATGCGGTCTTTCATCCGTTCCCGCAGGACCAGGGCTGGCTGTTCAGGTCGAACACGAACGGCCTGGCCTGCGGCAACTGTCTGGAGGAGGCGATGCTGCATGCGCTCTGCGAGGTGATCGAGCGGGATGCGTGGTCGTTGGCCGAGCTTTCCAAGGACATACCTCCCGACCTTGAGATAGACATCGATGACAAGCAGATCTCCTGGCTCCTTGATAGATTCAACGACGCCGAGATCGAGGTCCGTGTGAAGGACATCACCTCCGATGTCGGCATCCCAACGTTCTTTGCGGCCTCCGATGACGTTAGGGACAAGGACCCCACGCTTTTGAACATGGGCGTCGGGACCCATCTCAGCCCCAAGATCGCCCTGATAAGGGCCTTGACGGAAGTGGCGCAGAGCAGGCTTTCCCAGATATATCAGAATCACATCAATCCGACATCCTCCGTGATAAAGAGGAGGCTGGGTTACGATAGGGTCAGGAGGATGAACAGCAGATGGTTCACCGATTCTTCAAGGAGGCATCTGAGCGAGTTCGAGCCTCTTGACACGCCTTACCTGCTTGATGACATAGAACTGATCGTCGAGAGGCTGGCGAGGTGTTCGCTCAACGACGTGCTGCTCGTTGACCTTACAAAGGATGAAGTTGGCATCCCCGTTGTTAGGATGGTGGTCCCCGGCCTGGAACAATATTGTGTTGATAGGGATAGGGTGGGGATTAGAGCTAGAACTTTGTCGAGTAAGGGGGTTTGATTGCATGTGTAGACCCTATCCCTTTTTTGAAGCTCATATATGTATGGATAATCCATCCATATAAATATATCTGTCAATAGCACCCGAATCTGTGACAAGCTATACGATGTAGGGGGAGTTGTCATTCAATCCTTATCTGGATTGGGCGCCTTCCATTCGTCGAGCGGCACGCCCGCCTCCTTTTCATAGGCGCTTCTGTGGATGATGTTGTATGAACAAAATGGTATTATCTTGCCGTTCGGAAGGGCATAATGGATGGAGCACCTTTTCACCCTCTCGATGTCGAAGTTGTAGGGATCCATGAAGTGCATGGCGCCAAGGAACAGCGCCTTTCTGTGGAACGGCACCACCGAGCTCGCGGTCCCGTTCGAAAGGACGTTGATCAGCAGCCTTCTCAGCTTGAGCTGTGGCGGGGCCTTTGAGCTGTCCACCATCTTTGGGAATTTTCTTGCGAGCTTTAGGAGCGCCACGGCCTTGGCAGTCCTGCCGCCGTTCCTGAGGTCGTCCGTCATGTCCTCGAGCATCCCGAAAAGGCCCTCGATGTCGACGAATCTCGTTATCGGCAGGATCTCCTTCCTCTCGTTTTGGAAGAGGTATGTTCCGAATCCGCAGTGCTCATGGCACGTCGCCTTCATCTGGGGCGTCTTCTTCCACGCCTCGACGAACTCTGTGATGGCGTTGACGTAGGTTATGGGGTAGAGGTCGTCCCTTGTGATCTGGCCGTCGGTCTGCTCCTCCAGCAGCTTGGCGAGGTCAGGCAGCGTTATCCTCATCTCCTGGAGCTTGTCCTGGTCTATCCTGCCCGAGAAGGAGACGGGCTGGAAGTTGACCGCGCTGACTATGTCCTTGTGTTCGAAGGCGAATCTTATGATGTCTCCCACCTGGTCGTCGTTAAGGCCCTTCACAAGTGTGGGGACAAGGACTATGGAGTTGATGTTGGCCTCTTTCATGTTATCCATCGCCCTTAGTTTATCCGGCAGGGCGTTGTAACCCCTTGCGGCGATGTAGGGGTTTTCCGTGACACCGTCGAATTGGAAGTATATGGTGTTGAGCCCGGTGTTCCTCACCCTCCTTGCGTATTCGATGTCATTGGCGAACCTCTTTCCGTTGGTGGCCACCTGGACATGTGTGAAACCCAGGGACCTGGCATCCTCGACGATGTCCGGGAAGTCGTCCCTGATGGTGGGCTCCCCTCCGGAGAACTGCACCGATGTGCATCTTGTCGGCTTCTGCTTGGAAAGTTTGACGAGTATCTGTCTTATCTCCTCCCTGGTAGGTTCCAAGACATAGCCTGCCTTGCCGGCGTTGGCAAAGCATATGGGGCAGCACATGTTGCATCTGTTCGTGACGTCTATGTTTGCAAGAAGAGTGGGGCTCATGTGCTCTTCGCACAGGCCGCAGTCAAAGGGGCATCCCTTATCTCTGGAGGTGTTAGGGCTGTCCACGCCGTTGCCGTCCCTGTGGTAGCGCTTCGCTTTCTCGTAGAGCTCGATATCGGACCAGTATATGTCCCTGAAGGTCCCGTGTTCGGGACATTCCTTCTCGATTATTACCTTGCCGTCGTCGTTGACAAGTTTTGCATCAATCCTTCTCATACATTCCGGACACAATGAAGTGGTCTTGCCAACAGCCTCCATATTGTCACTTCTGTTATACACCTGTCATCCTTCAACATCCTTCTCTGCAGCATTTTTCTTTCTCCATTCCTCCAGAGGTATGCCGAACTCCTTCTCGAAGTTCGGTCTGTGTATGGAGTTGTAACTGCAGAACGGGATTATCCTCCCATCCGGAAGTCCGTAATGGATGCCGCACCTCTTCACCCTCTCGATGTCGAAGTTGTAGGGGTCCATGAAGTGCATGGCGCCCAGGAACAATGTGTTCCTGTGGAATGCCGCGGTGTCGCCCACAGTGCCGTTGGACAGGATGTTGAGCAGCAGATTCCTCAGATTGATGCCGGGAGGGGCCTTTTGGCCGTCTATGAACTTGGGCAGATTCTTTGTAAGCTTGACCGTCATCATGGCCTTGGCTATCTTGCCGTTGCTTTCATCGAGGTTCTCTGCCATCCCTTCCAGATATTCGAAGAGTCCGTCGACGTCGACGAATCTCGTTATAGGCAGGATCTTGCCCTCGTGCTTGAAAAGATACGTCCCGACACCGCAGTGTTCGTGGCATGTGAACGTCAGCTGGGGTTCCTTCTTCCATTTTGAGATGAAGTTGGATATGGGCGCGATGCATGGCACCGGATACAGGTCGTCCTTCGTGATCTGGCCGTCGGTCTGCTCCTCCAGAAGCCTTGCAAGGTCGGGTATCGTTATCCTCATCTTCTCAAGCTCGCTCTTGTCGATCCTGCCGGCAAATGACACGGGTTGGAAGTTGACGCCCTTCACGATGTCGCTGTTGTCGAATGCGAATCTCACGATGTCACCAACCTGGCCGTCACTGACGCCCTTCACGAGCGTCGGCACCAGCACGATCGATGTCATCCCCTCTTTCCTGAGATTCTCGAGCGCCTTTATCTTCTCCGGCAGGGCGTTGTAACCCCTTGCGGTGATGTAGGGCTTTTCCGTGACACCGTCGAACTGGAGGTAGAACGTGCTAATGCCCGCAGCCTTCAGGCGCTTGATGAATTCTATGTCCTTGACGAATCTCTTGCCGTTCGTCGCCACCTGGATCTGCGTGAATCCCATCTCCCTCGCCTTGGCGACGATGTCCGGGAAGTCGTCCCTGACGGTGGGCTCCCCTCCGGAGAACTGGACGGCCCAGCACCTGACAGGCCTTTCTTCAGCAAGTCTTGTGAGGATCGCCGTTACCTCTTCCATAGATAGCTCCAACACGTATCCTGCCGCCGCTGCATTGGCAAAGCATATCGGACATCTCATGTTGCACCTGTTCGTAATATCGATGTTGGCCAGGAGCGTGGATGTCAGGTGGTTCCCGCAAAGGCCACAATCGTATGGACATCCCACCTCGGTCTCGGTCTGGGGATTGTCCAGTCCGATCCCCTCGTTCCTGTATGACATCGCCTTCATGTAATAATCGTAATCAGACCAATAGGTATCGCTGAAAAGGCCGTGCTCATCGCACTTCTTCTCGATGATGACCTTTCCATCCTTTTCATATATCGAGGCATCAATGACCTTTAGACACTCAGGACAAAGCGATTTTGTCTTTTTTATTTCTTTCATTTTCACACCTTGGATCTTCAGCAGGGCAGATGTTGACGGTATTTAGTCTTTTAGGGTTGATATTTTTTTTATTATATATATTTTGTTATAATGTTCATTTAAATTATCAATATTTTTTGAATATTATTTTTCTTTTATTGCGGCACACTCATATTACCTCTAGGAATATTCTATTAATATTTTACTATTTGAACATGCTCAACAGATATGGTGTCACTGTCGTTTCAACGACTGCGGCGATGATGAGAAGGAACAGTACCAGATACATCAACTTCCAGGACCCTATGGCATCAGATACATATTCTTTGAGAATTTGATTTGAATCCTGGTCCCTGTTCCTCATTACTGCCAATAATCCGAACATTATCCTGGAATTGAACTTGAGCCCCACTGCGGCGGCAATGATTATGGCGGGGATCTCGAAGATGCCGTGCGGTGCTATCCCTACTATCAGGTATGTGATGGGTTTGTCCAGGAGGGGTCCCAGTACCCCGACTATGGCCCCGTTGAGCAACATGGCGAATATGATGTACATGCCGCCGAAGAGAGGTATTAACGGAAGCATTATGCCCATGAGTATGGACGTCTTGGTGTTGTTGCCGAATATGAATATGCCTATCTGCCAAAGCGGCCTGTCCTCGCTGAGATCGCTCACCTCGCTGAGGTCATCCAGCTGGTCCGCCAGCATGTCCTGTATATCCTCGTGGGCCGTCGCCCCGAAAAGCATGCCGCCGACGAAGAAGAGCCCTGCGTAGGCGATGTACTTCCTGTCCGACCTGAGACATGCCTTGACCTCGGACCACCTCACCCTTCTGTGGAGGACCATGAACAGCCCCAGTGAGACAATGGCCTGCATCACGTTCACCAATACCATGTTGTCGAACCGTTCCCCCGGGTCCGAGAAAAGGGTCAGGAAAATGAGCACGAAGGTCAGGAACGCCGTGGTGACGGCGCAATAGGCGACCCTGTAATAATAGATGTCCCTATCGGTGAATCTCTTCCACAATGAGTCCCCGACTTTGTACGATACCAGCAACACGGCCTCAAGCACGAGATACATCAATGGATTCATAGTGTCTCCATCCCTTGTGGTATCGCTTCCTCGTTAAATAGCTGTCGCAGGAACTCTGTCGCATATTCCCCCTTCTTCAGGAAGAACGTGATGTCGCATCTCCTGTTCCCGAACAGCTCGTCCTTGCGTATGTCGTATGATAGGTCCCCGTACCTTGCAAGTATCTCGCGTTCTGTGCCAGAGGATTCGAAGAGCCTCATGTCGTCGTTCCTGAAGTCGTCAAATGCGATTCCCTCCCTCTCCATGACATCGCTCGCGATCTCCCCCATCGTGCTTGACGGAAGCTTCGTCCTGAAACCTATTAGAGGGCCGGAGACGGACACATCGTCCTTCAGCATGGCCTCGACCCTGCCGATGTTGGACCTGTTCACTATGGATGTCGCCTTCCTCTCATACCTGTCCATCACGATATGGTCTCCGATCTCCGCAACGTTGGGCGGGACGTCCCTCGTCCTGCCCTCCACGATCTCGTTGAAGAGCTTTGACTGGTATCCGTGGACGAACAGTTTGAGAAGCCTTTCCGGGAGGGCCTTGAAACAGTCCCTGTAGTCCTTGCCATCGTGGGCCAGGGCGAACAGCATCGCCCTCTCGTACCTCAGACCCTGGGGGAACTCGTTGTACGCCCTCTTGAAGTCAATGTCCTCAAGGAACTCCTTTCGCACATCGGCGAAGGGGTCGTTTGGATACGGCCTGCCGATGTATGTCAGGGCGGCCGACTCGTAGTCCTTTTTCACTATGTATTTGCCGACATCGGCTGTAACGGGCCTCTGGAGCCCGAATCTCTGATAACCGAAGTAATTGACGAATCCGTGCCATTCCTGGAATCTGCCGACAGACGATTCTATCCTCGACATCAGTTCGTCCTCTGTCAGAGCGATGTCCCTGACGGCAATCTCGAATTCGTTTCCCTCAAGTTCCCCGATGTTTATCCTGTCGCCCCTCCCGATGTTGGTGATCGACACACCGGGCAGCCTCAACGACCTCACCCGTTCCTCATCCACGCCATGGAAAGACATCTTCTGCACAGACACCGCTGTCTTGTCCTTGAGGCCTGCATATCCAACGCTCTTTTGCGAGATTCCCAAGGACCTTGCCAGCTCCTTCACCAGCAGGGTGGTGTCCCAATTATCCTTTTCCACGTCCGCGACCACGCAGTCGTCTCTCTCGTGCCCCACCAAGGGCCTTTCCCTCACCTTGAAGTCCGCTGGTTCATGCTTTATTATCAACTTGGTCACCGGCCGCATTTCTCTATGTTCCACACATGGACGCAATAGTAGTTTAAAATTGCCACGATTTATAAAATCATCGAAGAAATCGTGAGATAGAAAGGTTTATAAATCAAAAAAAGTGTCTCTTATTCTGTGCCGTCATAGCTCAGTCGGTAGAGCGCCCGCCTGTTAAGCGGATGGTCGCAGGTTCGAGTCCTGCTGACGGCGCCAATGTATTTCTTTTCTTATAGTATGATTAAGATAATCATATCACGATCCATTTTAAAAAATAAGATATTATTCATATTTTTTGTATAGTTACTATTTAATTTATAACATAAAAATATATATTTCTACTATCATCAAGCAAATTATTTATTTATATATTATCATCTATGTCATGAATAAATATTATAAAACGCGCATATATATTACAGAAGATGAACAAACTCATCTTGAAGTTGAAAAAGTTGATATTGGAAAAATTGAATTATTTGAATTAAAACTAAAAGAACAAATAGATAAATATGAAATATTCATTACTAGAAGGGAAAATAGTGCTAATTTATTATTATTTGATGGTAAATATGATGATATTGGAAATATAAAATCATTTAAGATATCATTTGAAAAGAAAGTAAAAATATTTAGTAAAGATTATATATTAAAATCCATTCATTTAAAATCAAAGGATTCATTTCCATTCCTTAATGTCAAATGGGATTCTACTAATCAATATTTATTAATAGAAAAAAATACTTCAGTTGTAAAAAAACTTGAAACTGTAATTAAATCATTACAAGAACTTTTTGATGTACTTTTTTTATCAGAAAAATATACTGTGCATATCAATACAGTATCAATTCCATCACATTTCTGGAATATCATTGAAGAAAATAAATATATTTATTCATTTAAATTGAAGTTAGATAACCCTAATCTTTTTGGGGACACACATGCAAGTATAAGAGACATGACATTAAGAGCAAAGAGCGAAGTTAATAGTGATTCTATTGAAGTTGGTGGGCATAATACAAAGGGCGAATTAAAAATACCTAGTAATGAACCAAATTCCTTTATTTCTTCTGCAATTGAGTGGATTACCGCCGGCGGCGGTGAGTGGAGTATAGAATATAAGAAAGACGATAAAGGACGTAAAGATAAAGCAACAAGTTCGAATCCTAATTATGTGGTGGAGGAGGATGAGAAAAATACTTAGTAATAAATATATTAGATATAGTATTGGCATAATAATACTGTTATTAGTATCTCAATATGTTGTATTATTATGTCCATCAAATAATATAGTTAATATTATTGAAGATAATACTAATTTAATAGCTACTTTTATAGGAGGAATAATAGCGGGTTTCGCAATTATTATTGGTCTAATGGGTACAGATGAATTAAAAAAAATACATAATTTAAAAAATAATGGACAAGAGGATTTTTACCTTAATCTCATTAATAATTTAAAAATAGATTTCATTGTGATAATCTTTTCATTTGTTATTTCATTATTTTCTAAATTGTTCTATGGTTGTAATATAGAAATATTTGATATAAATATGCCAGCTATCTTAACTTTATTATCTATATTTTTGTCTATATTGATAGTATTGGAATTAGGTATTTCTATATTGGCATTTGCTAAGTTAAGATATACCCTTGTCAATACCGAAAATAAAAATAAGACCACGAGTCCCCTTAAAAATCAAAATGATAAATTTAACGAATAAAAAAAAATATTTGTGAGTTTAGATACCATACTTCATTTTATTGTTTTTTATGGAAGATAACTGTGGCATACCACAAAAATGTAGAAATTAACTGTAAATAATATCAAATATAGATATGGCCATCCCTGTTGTAATACCACGTTGCGCATAGAAGGCATAGGAATATCGCGATATGCAGCATCGTCTCAAGTGAGAATGCCCTTCCGCTGAACGCATAGTATGCGGCCATGGCAAGATTCGCGATGGCGAGCAGTGAGAACAACGTGATGATCATCCTGTCGTTTTCCATATCAATCCTTGATGGACAACCATTAAAAAGATGCCTGATGAAACTAACGGGGTGAAAACATGAAGGTCTTAGTATTGTACTATTCATTGTCAGGCAACACCAAGAAGCTTGCAGAGGCCGTTGCCGAAGGTGTCAGGGACGGCGGTGCCGAGCCCGTCCTGAGAAGCGCCGAAGAGGTGACGAAGGAGGAGTTCGCCGAGGCGGCAGGGATAATAGCAGGATCGCCAGTATACTTTGGCACGATGGCATGGCAGTTGAAGAAGGTGTTCGACGAGTTCGTTGGCCTGAGGAGACAGGGCAAGACCGAGAACAAGATAGGCGCGGCGTTCGCGACCTCCGGGAATGGCACCGGCGGGAAGGAAACGACGATATTCTCCATAATCAAGGCCCTTATGATATACGGCTGCATCATAGTCGGGGACCCGATGGAGGCTACAGGGCACTATGGCGTAGGTTGCGTGGGGGCCCCCGACGAGCTTGCAAGGGCCAACGCAGGAAAGCTTGGCAAGAGGGTCGCCCTTCTGGCAGGAAGGTTGGGGGAGGCACCTTAGAGCCGATTTTCACTTTCCGAAAATCTTTTATATTGAACTTGTAACTAACAATATCGTTTTGTCAGGGCCTATAGCTTAGTTTGGTGGAGCTCCCGGCTCATAACCGGGCGGTCAGGGGTTCAAATCCCCTTAGGCCCACTTTCTGTACCCCCTGTCATGCAAGAACTTGTATTTTCAGTATTCCAAAAAGAAAACGTTTCATTGCCGTTGGGTCCCGATCTCGTTGTCTTTGCCCCCGATGGGCGTATTGCGAGGATGCTCATTTCCCCGATTGACCGTCAAGGCCGGGTCTTGACGGCCTTGGGGGTCTGTCCATCTTCCTCTATCTTATAATCGTTATTCGGGACAATTATCTCAAACAGTGCGCCAGTGCCACATACCCCCTTCTCCTCTATCCTTATCCCTGTCATCTCGAGTATCTCGCGCGCGAGAAAAAGGCCGAAGCCGGTGTTTTTTCCATGGCCCCTCTCAAAAATAAGTTCCTTTTCCTCGTCTGGAATGCCTATGCCGTTGTCTTCCCATCTTATGATGAGGCAGTCATCTTTCTTTTTACAGCATACCTGGATCTTTGTCGCGCCGTTGGAATGAAGCACCGTGTTCTCGTAGAGATTATCGAACACCTTCTTGGCCAACGGGTCCGTCAGGATGGACACCCCTTCACACCTGCAGTCGATGGGTATCGCGGCGTCGTCGATTTTTCCCACCTGCTCCTTTATGTCTAGCCAAACTGGTCTGTCCATCCCGAGCTTTTCATACTCGCCCGTGAATCTGATGTTGTTCTGGATATCGCCAAGGGCTGAGAGTGCCCTTTTCAGGCAATCGGCATCGTTTTTGTTGTCATTGCCCTCCAGGACCAGTTCCAAAAGATTCATGGCCGCCGTCAACTTGTTTGAAACATTGTGGCGGGTGATGGATGTCAGCAGATGAAGTTTCTTATTTGTATTGCGAAGTGCCTCACTTATGTCCTTGCGGGCAGATATGTCGCGTGCAACGATTACCAAGTAAGGCTCTTTCCTCATTTCCAGGAAGGTGAATGTAGCCTCAATTGGAAAGACGCTTCCGTCCTTTCTCAAGGCTTCGAGCTCGACGTTCTTTCCGTCCCATGGCACTTCCCTCTTCCTTTTGAATTTTGATATGGAGGCAAGATACTTCTTCACGTGTCTTTTTGGTATTATGATGTCCTGGACCTTGCTTTCAATGACCTCTTCAATGGAGTAACCGAACATTTCCGTCGCTTCGTCGTTCCATACCTTGATCCTGCCCCCGATGTCGAACATTATTATGGCATCGTTGATGTTTTGCAGGATGGTGCTGTATTCGTTCTCTCTGTCTGCAAGCCCCTCCTCTGTATGTATCTTCTGCAAGGCATTGCCAAGGTCGCCGGCAACCTCTTCGAGCAACCTCACCTCGTCCTCTGAAATATAATGTCTCGACAGTAACAGTGCGGAAAGGAATCCAACGACATCCCCGTTCTCCCTGATGGGAACCGTGATCCTTTTCAGTTTTATGTTCTCATTCCCATATATACACTTGTTGCACTCTTTACGGTGTCTCTTCATGATGATGGGCCGTTCCTCCTCGATGCATCTCTTATAGCATGTCGGGGCGGTGCCTTCACCCTTCTCGTTCATTTCCCATTTTGCCATCTCTAGCTCGCCGGCGCTTGCGACCAGTCTGATATCGTTGGATGCGTTATCAAACAAGGCTATCTCAATGTTTTCATAATCGCGCGTTTTCTTCAGAATATCGCATGCCTTCTGCATAAGTCTGAATTGGTCGTTCTCCTTGACGATGAGCTGATTCACATCACGGATGGATAACAATAGCGAATAAAGACTGTCGATCTTCCTCTCATAATCCATTCGTTTTGTAAATTCACTTATAAGTTCGGCGACCGCGTCCAGGAACTTCTTCTCTTCTTTGGAAAATGGTCCGAAATCCAGTTTGGGGCGCTTTTCATCGTATCCAACGGTGATGAGTCCGTTGGGCCCATTGTTTGTCATTATTTGAATGGGAAGGGTCCATTCCGGTTCCCCGCAATTGTCGGACACGAACACCTTGTCATCGATGGATATCTTGCAGCATGCGATATTGTCGTATTGCAAGCTTTGAGGGATGAAGTTGACTATTTTTTTATACATCTCATCTATGGATAGTCCCTTGTCATTGAGGATCGACGATATGAAATATAAGCAGCTCAGCTCCTTTATGCGCTGATTGAGCTTAAATTCGGTTTTTTTCTGATGGGTGATGTCCTTCACGATCCCCACGTATTTTACCGATTTGCCCCCTTGACTTTCATGATCCACGATACAGCTGGCAGTTATTAATGCATCGATCTCACTGCCATCATTGCGTATGAACTTCAGGGGGGCATCACGAACACTGCCATGTTTCTTGACCAGTGACATGATGGTCTGTCTGTCCTCGGGATTGACATATAGTTGGGAGACATTTATCTTATAGAGATCCTCGGCACTATCGTACCCGAATATCTTCAAGGCCATGTCATTGAAGTCTATCAACTGGCCATCCTCGGATGTTATGAACACAGCATAAGGCGAATCCTTGAAAAAATACCTGTAGAGCTCCTGGTTTTCCCTGAGTTTTTCCTGATTTCTCTTCTTTTCAGTGATGTCCCGGACGATGGCCATGATATAATCATCATCTGTAGTATACTTATTGAGACTCACCTCGGTAAAAAATGGAGTGCCGTCCATCGTCATATGGGTCCATTCAAAGGTCTGTGGCGCACCATTGAGCGCAGCCTTTATCTTCACCAAGGATTTCTCTTTTGATTTCCTGCCATCATGTTGGATCTTTGGGCTCACCTTATCGGGCGACACCCCGATTATCTCTTCGCGTGAGCAGTTGAACAGTTCTAGGGTCCTGTTGTTGCAGTCGATAAACTTGTCATCCTTCATGATGAATATCGCATCCTTTGCAGATTCAAAGATCGAGCGATACTTCCTTTCGTTTGCCTCAACCAATTTTTTTGTCTTGTTGTGGTTTACTTCCTGGATGATGGTCTCGGCAAGGACCGCAAACATGCTCTTTGGGTCCCCTCCCTTCTGGAGATAGTGATTTGCCCCGAGATTCAGCGCTTCCATGGCAATCACCTCCCTCCCTTTCCCCGTGAACAGTGTGAAAGGCACATCCATTCCCAGATCATGCCTGATCTTCTTCAGAAGACTTATCCCATCCATG
This sequence comes from Halobacteria archaeon, assembly GCA_036733165.1. GTDB lineage: Archaea > Methanobacteriota_B > Thermococci > Methanofastidiosales > NM3 > JAFGGT01. The sequence continues at coordinate 37,287 of DAINBB010000010.1, forward strand.
CCGGGCATCTGGTAGTCTGAGATGACCGCGTCATAGGACCTATCGGAAAGGAGCGAGATGGCATTCTTTGGGGAGGTTGTCGTATCAACATGAAAATTGAAATATCTTCCAAGATATAATTTTGTCATTTCTAGGAAGCTTTCATCATCATCTATGTGTAGAACCAACAGTGTGTTATCACCATCATTGCTTCCCATGACAAATTAATATGTTATTTTTATTATTTATACTTACCTAAAAACATGAAATCCGTCAAAATGGCGTATTGATATAAAAAAACATATGGCGGGCCCATGACGTCGGGATGGGCCCGGGATTAAAAAAGAAGGGAAGAGTCGATTTCCTTTATTCAAAGAAATCGTCGTTGTCGTCCTCTATGTTCTCCATCTCATCATCGTAGTCCCCTATGTCATCAAGATTATCCTGCAGGTCTTGATAATAGATGTAATAGAGGTCGCTTAGGGGATAACCATACTCTGGAAAATCGCCAGGGTAGTTTGCCTCTATCGTATCGATGGTGTTCTGGTCAGTGTCCGTGGCCGTATAGTATACATTGGCCTGATTGACATAGCTATCCGCAGTGGTGAAGTCTTCACTCACAGCAGCGCTTGCAGCCAGGCGTGCATACTCGACGAAGTACATGAGATTGGTGAACAGGGACTTTACCGCCGTGCTGTACTCGGTGACGTAACTTGTACCTATCTCAAGGGCCACAGCTTCCAGGTCCTCGGAATACGTCACCAGTTCGCCGAAGTTGCTATATGCGATATCGGCTGTCGTGAGCGCGAGCTGGTAAGAGTCTGAGTTATAATAATCCATGAGGTCGTACATCTGGTTCAGCGCGGTATCCTGGGTGTTCAGTATGTACATGTATATCTCGCCATACTTGTCGATATATATCAACATCTTCAGATTGTCGATGTAATCGAGCCCTACTGTGATCTTTGACCGCCAGGCTTCCACATAGTCCACTGCGAAGTCTTTGTCCATGTCCTCCGCAACGTCCATCAGGTCATCGATCTCGTCAAGCAACAGATTGAACTTCAGGACGGCCTGATCGGCCTTTGACAAGGCAAGGTCGTAGTCCCCGTTGTAGTAGGCATCCTCGGCATCCCCTACCAGGTCACCGCCGTCCTCGGCATAAACATTGGCAGTGTCAACGATCTCGTTCCACTTATCAACATTCTCATCCCCACCAAGGCAAGCACAGGTCGCGACCAGCGGTATCAATATCAGCATTATAGATAGTAATTTTTTATCCAACAAATCACCATTATCAATTAGTTTAAAAACAAATATATTTGTTTCTGTTCGAATGGCACGAAGTCAGGGATGGGATCGGGCACGATCGGTCAAGGGCGCTCACTCGAAGAATTCCGCATTGCCGACCTCTATCTCGCTCATCTTATCTGCATAAAAGCCTGCGGAGGATTCGGAGTTCTCCTTCATCGACAGGTATGCGGACCTCAGATCCTGAAGTGCATATCCCTGCGAGGGGAACGCGTTCTGGTGGACGGACTCTATTCCAATCAGCAGGTCCAGTGTTTCGATATATCCCTCATAGTGTCCGTTTGCGGCATCTATGCTCGTTTGCGACCCATCGCCGTCACCGTCCAAAGCGCTTTGCGACGCGTCGATGAGATCCTCAAGGCAGGAGGTGGCGTCCACAGAAAGCTGTTTTATTCCGTTGACGTACGTGATGACGTAGTCCTCGCCTATCGCTTGGGCTATGACGATCAGTCCGTTGGAAGTGTCCTCTATCGTTGCATACTTGTTCATTGAGAGCTCGGCGGTCGTCATCGCCGTGTCGTAATCGCCCCCATAATAATAGTTGAAAGCCTGTGTCATCTGCAGTTGGGCAGTGGGATGCAGCGATGCTATCTCGTAGAACTCCTTGTTGAAAAGGTCTATGTTGATGATTATGCCAAGGTAGTCAAGGCCTTTCATGATCTCCTCGACCTGCCCCTGCCATGCATCGACATAGTCCAGGAGGAACTCTTCACCGCCTGCGTTCTCGCGCAGTTGGTCGATGTCATCGTATGCCCTTCCATAGCAGTCCAATGCGCCATCTATGTTCGCGAGGGCGGCCTCCAGGTCCTCGTTCTCCAGCGCCTCGTTCGCCTCGATATTGTAGGAGTTCCCGTCCTCAAGCTCCTGGTTTGCCATCTTCACGATGGAGTTCCAGTCCTCGGAGACGCCCTCATCCCCTGAGATGCATCCGAGGCACATGGACGGCATGAGTATTACCAGCAGTATGAGCAGCGAACGGCGTTTCACATTTTGAATTTGGACCGCCCCATTATTAACCTTTGCTGAGGGGATACTTTCTTTTCCTCTCCAAGGCCATGTTGGCAATGGCAATGACCATTATCATGGCGCCGGCGTAGCCATAGGCGTCCAGCCTCTCCCCGAGCAACAACATCCCCAGGAACGACGCGAAGACCACCTCGTTCATGAGCATGACAGAGGATGCCGTGGCAGACACCGTCTTGAGGCCGTACGTCCACAGCATGAACGTCACTATCGTGCAGAAGAATGCGATGTAGAGGATATACGCCATGCTGCCGGCGTTCAGGTCGAACTCCGTTCCCCAAAGGAGCGGGAGGAGCACGGCTGTCGTCAGTATCGTCAACATGTAGTTCAGCCCGAATATGTCCGCACCGTCCCTTACCACCTTCCTCGAAAGCACTATGTAGAACGCCCAGCAGACGCCGCCCACCAGGACCGCCATATCCCCCTTACCCGAACCCGAGCCAAGGACCCCGAGGTCCCCTTCCGTGATGAGGAGGAATATCCCCAACACGCCGCCTAGCACGGACAGGGCCTTCCTTGGCGTGACCGTCTCGTTGAGGTAAAAATGCGCTATCAACATGACAAATATGACATTGATGTTGACAAGCAGCGAACCCTTGATGGCGGATGTGTGGTCCAGGCCGATGTACTGGAACAGGAAACCTCCTGCATTGAAAAGCGACATCAGATAAACATACTTGTTCCTTAGGAGGCCTGTCCCGAGACCTTTCCTGCAGATCAGGAAAATGACTGTGAAGAGGATGCTCGCGGCGATGAACCTGAGGACCACGAAGGGCATGGGATCGATCTGGTTGAGACCTGATTTGATGACAACGAACGACGACCCCCAGAACAGTGTGGCTGCGAAGGTTGCCAGCTCCCCCTTCCGACCTTGAAGCATTCTTGATGTTTGAAAAGATGACTATTAAATCTTTTTGAGAAGGGGCACAAGGTCCGATAGGGAGTCTATCATGTGGTCGTAGACGCTTGGTTCGATGTTCTTCTCCACGCGGTCCATGAGCACTGTATGCATGCCGACATCCCTCGCCCCTAGGATGCACTCCTTGTCGTTGTCTATGAAGACGGACTCGCCGGGTTCGCTGCCCGCCACCTCCATGGCGATGACATATATCTCCCTCTCGGGTTTCTTGGCGCCGACCTCCTCTGATATTATGACATTGTCAAAGAAGGCCTCGAGACCGAGCCTCAGTATCTTTTCCCACTGTTTCACAGCCCTGCCGTTGGAGATGATGTTCAACGACAGCCCCATCTTCTTGAGCTCTATCAGCGTTGATATAGTGTCATCGAAGGGCGTGATGTTCGCGAACTTCGTGTTGTGGTATCCTATGATGCCGGCGGACACTATCTTATAGTCCTTCCTGCCCAAGGTCTCCTCTACCAGCAGGTCAAAATGATTGGAGGCGTTGGAACCCGTCTCCGAAATTATCTTCATCAACCTGGAGTATCCCTTGTCGAGGCCAAGGGGCAACCCCTTGCTTATCATGGAGTGTATCGCCGCATGCCTTGCCAGTCTGGCAAGGCGTGTGGTGTTGTAGAGGGTGTCGTCCAGGTCGAAGAAGACCGTCTTTATCATGCTTAAGTCTATATCTCGCCACTATTAAAGTTTTATCATTTTTCCGCTGGGCAGCATGGCCTCTATGACGCCCGTGTCGGTCACTTCACCCAGCATGAACGTCGGGAAGAAGCGGTTGAGCATCTTCTGGGCCCTTTCTGCGTCCTCCTTCCTGACCATGACCATGAATCCTATGCCCATGTTGAAGGTCTTGTACATCTCCTCGTCGCTCGCCTCGGCAAGGTGCTGGACGGCGGAGAACGGGGCAAGCGGGTCTGGCATCTCTATCCTGAAACCCATCCCCTCCTTCAACCTCTTGAGATTGAGAAGCCCTGTGCCGGTTATGTGCACGAGTCCGGTGGGCCTTACCTCCTTCAAGAGGGCCAGTATGGGCTTGACGTATATCCTGGTTGGCTCGAGCAGGATGTAGTACTCGTCCTTTGGCACGACCTTCCTTGCAAGGCTGTATCCGTTGGAATGCAGCCCAGAGCTCTCGATGCCCAGGACTACGTCGCCCGGGCTTATGTCCATTCCTGTGATTATCTTGTCCTTGTCGACTATGCCTATGGCCGTGCCCATGAGGTCGAGCCCGTCGCCGTCGCCCTTGAGTATGTCGGGCACGGTCGCGGTCTCGCCGCCCACTATCGCTATCTCGGACTCCTTGGCGCCCGCCAAGAGCCCCTCTCCAAGCTGGGCCATGACGTCGTTGTCGTGGCTCTGGACGGATACGGTGTCCACAAAGGATATGGGTGTCGCGCCGCAGCATATGATGTCGTTGACGTTCATCGCTATGGCGTCTATGCCCACTGTCCTGTAGGTCCCGAGTTCCTTGGCCACGAGCAGCTTGGTGCCGACCCCGTCGGTCGAGATGGCCAGCGCCTTCCCGTTCCCGATGTCGACCACGCCGGAGAAATGCCCGAGGCCGGTCAGGGGTTCGCCCACCCTGCCCTTCCTGAACGAAAGCGATTCCTTAACAATGTCGGAGATGGCCTTTACGGCCTCCTCCTCCGTCCTTATATCCACTCCTGAACTTGCGTAGTCCATCTCATCAACCCTTGTACTTTCCTAATATGCGCAGTGCTAGGTAGGCTGCGTTCTGTCCATTGTCGATGCCGACACATGCCACCGGGACGCCCTTTGGCATCTGCACGATGGAAAGGAGGGAGTCAAGGCCGCCGAGTGCGGCGCTGACTGGCACACCTATGACCGGTCTTTCGGTATGGGAGGCCACGACCCCCGGCAATGCCGCGGACAGTCCGGCGACGGCGATGAAAACGCCCACGTCCCTGCGGGCGAGCTCCTCGACCCTTTTTGGGTCCCTATGCGCCGATGCCACCTCCACGGCGTAGCTAGCGTCATACTCCTTCAGGACGTTCTCTATCTTGTCGACGATGTGCATATCCGATTTGCTGCCACATATCACAAGAATGTCGAGGTCCATCTAATACACCAGATGCTTCCTTTTCTCGTCCTGGTCCAAGAACGGCTTTCCTGGCACTCTGACCTTTACGGTGTGGGCTATCTTCTCAGCACGGACCTTTGCCTCCTGGACATCGTCCGCAAGCGCCAGAGCGACCCCCATCCTCCTGTGCATCCTTGCCTGGGTCTTGCCGAAGAACCTGATCGCTGACTGCGGGTACATGTTCATGGCCGCATAGAGATTGCCGAACTCCGCGTCCCATCCTGAGTATGGTGATTTTATGACGTGTGACGAACCGGGCTTGAGCGGCTCGATTATGTTGAATCCGTTAAGCTTTATCGACGGTATCGGCAGTCCGAGAACCGCCCTCACGTGAAGGCCTTGCTCTGAGTATCCCGGAGGGTGCGTCATCATCGTCACCATGCCGGTGTCGTGTGGCCTTGGCGATATCTCGTTCGCCCAGACGTCGTTCCCCTTCACGAACAGCTCGCATCCGAAGAGCCCGAGCCCTCCAAGCGCGTTGGTGATCTTCTCCGTTGTCTTGTATATGTTCTCCTCGGCCTTCTCACTGACCTCGGCGGGTTGCCATGACGCATGGTAGTCCCCCTCTATCTGGTAGTGACCTACAGGTTTCGGGAACGTTGTGATGATCTTGCCGTTCTCGTCGAAGTGCCTGACCGCCAGTTCTGTCACCTCGATGTCGAAGTCTATGTGCTGTTCGACGATGACCCAATCTCCCTGGCCCCTGGCATCCTCATTGGCGACCTTCCATGCCTTCTCAATGTCCTCCGGCCCCTTGACAAAGTAGGAACCGTGGCCTGATGATGACATGATGGCCTTTGACCAGCATGGATAACCGACCTTCTCGCAGGCCTCCTTGAGCTCCTCGAGATTCCTGGCATATGCGTACTTTGACGTTGGCACCTTTGCCTCCTTGGCTATGAGCTCCCTTGACCTTTCCCTGTGCATGGTGATGTAGGTCGCACGGGCGTTCGGGATGATATTGTATCCGTCATCCTCAAGGCTTTGCAGGCAGTCGAGATTTATGGCCTCTATCTCTGGCACGATTGCGTCTGGTTCCTCATACTCTATCAGGGACCTAAGGGCGCCCGCATCCTTCATGTCGATGGTGTAGCTCCTGTGGGCTACCTGTTGGGCTGGGGCCCTCGCGTACCTATCGACCGCAATGGTCTCCACACCTAGCCTTTGTGCCTCGAGAATTACCTCTTTTCCCAGTTCCCCAGAACCAAGTACCATAAGCTTGTTCTTTGTCTTTGAGATAGGAGTTCCCAAAGTATCTCTCTTTGTCCTTTTTTCATTTGCCATGTGAATACCTCTCACGTTTCTATTCTACCGATTCCTGGGATCCAATCGATGGTCTTACCGATCAGCCCCCTCTCTTCCCTGTAGTGGAAGATGTCCTTTGCCAGATTAGCCTGGTCTATCCTCTTGTCAAGGAGGGCCTGGGTGCCGATGTCCTTCCTGTGGAAGAGCTTCCAGTCGGACGAGATGTGTCCTATCGCGCTCTCCACGATCTTGTTCGCCTTTACTATGTCATCCGCCTCGGCAAATACCTCCAAAGCGCGAGACCCCCCTGTGTAATACTTCCTGTCATCCTCATATACCGAGCCAAAGTATATCTTGGCCCCGGTCTTCCTGACGGCATCCATGTCGATGTTGAGCTGGTGGCCCTTTCCGATGTCCCTCTCGTTCGGATATCCCTTCGGGGCGACTATCTTCACGACGGTGGCCTTCTTCTCGAAGTCGGCCTTGACACCCTTGAGGCTGCCGTTCTGCATCCCTTCGACTATCTCATCGAAGTTCTTCAACTGCGGCATAACATTGACCGTCTCGGGGTCGCCCAACCTTGAGTAGAACTCTATGACCGTTGGTCCCCACTTGTCCGTCAGCATGAACTGTCCCGAAAGCACGCCGAAGTACGGTTCGCCCGTTTCCTTCTTTATCGCCTTCACGACCTCTTCCACGATCCCATAGGATATCTTGAAGTCCTTCTCGGAAAGGAATGGGAGATTGTTGTCATTTCCGGATATAGATCCCATCCCGCCGGTCTCGGGCCCGATGTCCTCCGCAAAGGCATGGGGATGGTCCTCGACTATCTTTAGTGGGACGATGTTCTTTCCGTCCGTGAAGCATTGGAGGGTGTACTCTATGCCCTCGACCCTCTCCTCTATCAGGATGGGGTCCTCAAGGTCCTGCGAGAGATTCTGGTCCACGATGTCCGAGACATGCCT
>DAINBB010000011.1:0-43903 GCA_036733165.1 Halobacteria archaeon
CGTCTCCGTGTTGGACAGGCTCCTTTATCTCGGCGGGAGGCTCGGTCGTTGGGGCCGCAGTAGTTGTAGGGGCTGTTGTGGTCGTTGGGGCGGCGGTCGTGGTAGGGGCCGCGGTAGATGCGGTGTTGCCGTTATCTATGACGCATCCCGAGGAAGACACCAACAGGATGATAACTAATATGGCAACTGCCAATACCTTCAAGATGTTCACCTCTTCCCTAGCAGTTTGGATATGTTCAATGCCGCCTTGCATCCATCGCCCACCGCTGTGGATATCTGTTTGTAGGGTGCATTGGTCACATCGCCTACCGCATATACGCCTTCGATCGAGGTCTCCTGCTTGTCACCGACTTTGATGAATCCCTTCTTTGTCATCTCTATCCCCGTCCCTTCAAGGAACTTCGTGTTGGGCACCTTTCCTATGTTGACGAATATGCCCTCAGCCTCGATGACCTGTCTATTTCCCGTGGCCTTGTCCTCGATGATGACCCTCTCGAGCCTGGCTCCTCCCTGGAGCTCCTTCACAACGCTGTTCGTGATGACCTTGACCCCGCTGTCCTTGATCCTCTCCAAAAACACCTCTTCCTTGGCCTTGAGATCTTCAGAGGATGTCACGAGGACGACGTCCTTGGCTATCTCGTCGAGATATAAGGCCGAGGTTATGGCTGGGATCCCCAGGCCTGCGACCACGGTCTTCCTGTCCTTGTAAAGTGGCCCGTCACACACGGTACAGTATACCACACCCTTCCCCCTGAACTCCTTCTCAGTCGGGATGCCGAGTTCCTTGTGCTTCAGTCCCATTGATAGTATGATGGTCTTTGTCTTGAACTCCTCGGTCCTCGTGTATACTGTCATGGTATCGAAATCTATCTTCTCTACCTCTGCCATCTTGATGTCTGCCCCGACGTTCTCAAGCTGCTTTGCCATCCTCTGTCCCAGTTCGAAACCCTTTATCCCATCTGGAAATCCGGGATAGTTCTCCACCAGGTCCGCATATGATGGATTGCCTCCGAGAAACTGTGATTCCAGCAGCAAGGTGTTAAGATTCGCGCGTACAGTGTAAAGGGCGGCGGTGATACCCCCAGGGCCACCGCCAACGATTATGACATCATACATACAATTGTATAGAATTTAGCAATATAAAAAACATTATGGAAAACTGTGGACCAGTTGTCAACGTGATCCACCATTACTCGATGTATATTGCCACCCTTCCGGGTATGGCCAGGTCGCGCTTGTTCTCAGGGTCGCGCTCGTCGTCTATCATCACCCTTGCGCCGACCTCTCCAGCTATGAAACCGCTGGCCTCCGTGAGTATCCTCCTCTCGTCCACTCTTCTCATGAAAAGCCTATCTTTCATGACCGTGGACAGGAACTTGGCGACCTTTTTCCCGAGTTTTCTCATGTCCTCGTCCTTCATAAGGACCGGCATAGCCCTCTTTGCGTCCTGCACCTCGCTGGCAACTTCCACGACCTTCCATTTCCACTCTGGAGTGGTATAGATGTATATGGTCTCTGGATTTTCTATCTTCGCGACCTTGAGTATCTCCTTGATGTCGTCTATCGCTTCCTTGATGTGCTCCTCTGAGCGTATCATCTCTTCGTCAGGTCCCTTCCATGGGGTGGGCCATTGCGCGACCGATATGAATCCATCCTTCCCTATGGCTTCCCATATCTCTTCCGCCAGATGGGGGCAGTATGGCGTGAGAAGCTTGGTCTGGACCTCTATGAACATGTCGATCATGCCCCTGTTCGGCACTTCCGTCCTCTTGAGGTACCATTTCAATGTCCTCTGCATGTCGAAGTATCCTTTCTGTATGGCAGACCTGAACTCCATCCTCTCGAAATGGTCGCCTACATCCTTTAGAGTTTTAAGGACCGTCGATTCGAACCATCCGTCTATGTACTGCAGATCCTCCCTTCCCTTTCCGTAGTTCTCCGTTGCGAAGTTGTACCACGCAACCAGCTTGTCGCCCATGGTCTCGACGAAGTTGGTCTCCCAGTTGGGGTCGTCCACTCCTTCCCCGCTGTACATGAGGGCGAATCTGGTCACGTCGGCGCCGTATCTGTCATGGATGTCCTTGGTGACGAAGACGTTCCCCTTGGAGGAGCTCATCTTCTCCTTGTCGATCATCAGCCAGCCGTTGACCCCGAAGGCCCTTGGCCACATCTCCTTGGGGAATAACGCAACATGATTGAAAAGGCAGAATGTAAGGTGATTCTGTATGAGGTCCTTGCCCGATGACCTCAGGTCGAACGGATACCAGTACAGGAACTCATTTCTCATCCGCTCGATTATATCTTTCCCTATCCCTGTCTCCCTGGACACTTCCCCTACTTCTCCCTTGCCAAGGAAGACATGGTCGAAAAGGACATCGCTTACCTTCTCTGGGTCTATGTCCTTGATAATGTGCGCAATTGTGTAATAGGCCATGTAGATCGTGGAGTCCGATAGCGATTCTATCATCCAGTTATCGTCCCAGGGGAGGTTCGTTCCGAGCCCCACCTTCCTGGTGCAGGCCCAGTTGTTGAGCCAGTCCACCACGTACTCGAACTGCTTCCTTATCATGTCCGGGAAGAATTCCATCATGTCCAGGGCCTCATGGGCGAGGTCTTTCCATCTCTGGTCGCCATAGGCGAGGAAGTACTGGTCCCTCACTATCTTGACACTGCAGTCCGAGAGGCATCTGCAGACCACCTTGCCCGAGGGCTCGTACATGGCGTTCGCCTCGCCTTTCTCGAGCATCATCTGCTTTATCTTGTCCTTTGCCTCTTCCACTGTCATTCCGGCATATTCACCACAGTTCTTGTTCATGACGCCGGTGTAGAATCCTGATTTGTATATCTCCTTCTTGGCCTTTGTCAGCTTCTCCCTCTCATGCTGGTTCTTGATGCCCATCTTCTGGCATATCTCCACCGCCGGGCAGGCGCCCCATCCCTTGGACTCTATTATGGCTATTGGTTCCAGGCAGTCGACATCATTTAGGCACACCCCGTACATCTGCCTCAGCCCCTCGTCGTTTTGAAGGTCGAATATCCCCATCCAGTCGTCTGGGGCGTCGGACGGCACGCTTGTCACTATCCCAGTCCCTTTGTTGGGGTCGCAGAACTTTGACGGAAGTATCGGGAGCCTTTTGCCTATGACTGGAGCTATGGCTGCATTCCCTATCATGTCCATTCCCTTGATATCTTCCAGGACCTCGACCTTCTTTTCCTGGTCGCAGAGCTTGTTGGCGCACTGTTTTGAGACCACCCAGACCTCATCGTCGACCTTCGCCCTGACGTATGACTCGTCCGGGTCCACCCATAGATTCGTCTGGCCATACACCGTCTCCGGTCTTAGGGTGGCAGCGATGATGTAGTCATTTCCATACCTGAACTTGAGGAGCGTGAACTCCTGGGGTATCTCCCCCTCCCCTTCAAGCCTGCTGTGGTCGCTTACTGCGTTCTGGCACTTCGGACACCAGATTACGGGATGGGCCCCCTTGACGACATAGCCGCCCTCCTTGAGTGTCCTGAACTGCCATGATATGAATTTGTCGTAATGCGGATTGAGCGATGTGGTGATGAACGAGCGTCTCCAGTCGATGGATGCGCCGATGCCCTGGAGATGTTCCTTCGTCATTTTGGGGAAGAACTCGGTCCAATACTCGGGTTCGGCGAAGTTCGGGATAAGTCCTTCGTCCACACCCATCTTCTTGAGTATCGATGTCTGTTTCTCCTCTCCCTCGGCTATCCTCTTGGCGGCGTTCACGATGGGGCTCCCTGTACAATGGAATGCGAAGGGAAAGAGCACATTGTAGCCTTTCATCCTCTTGTATCTCGCCATCATCTCTCCCCTGAGATATGTGTAGAGCCTTCCTATATGCAGGAATCCGTTCATGTAGGGATAGGGTATGTTTAAGAAGTATTTCTCACGTTCATCGGGATTGGCCTCGAATAAGTGTTCATCTTCCCAACGTGACTGCCATTTTTGTTCAATTTTGGTAAAATCTAGAGCCATCTGACCACCACAGTGTTTTTTTGAAGAATTAGCATTGGACAGTGTGTCAGTTTATTGATGTTATTGCAACAAAAAACATTCACCAGTAGTGTTACTCATGTCCATTTGTATCAAAGATATGGAAAAGCATTTATAATAAATAATTTTCGGTCGAATGGACCCGGCCTTGATAAAAACAAGAGAAAAGAATGTGGAATGTGAAGATATCACTTCAGTTCTTCCAATCTTTTCTTGTACATCTGCAACTGGGCCTCAAGCCTTGATATGGTGTTCTCAAGGAATGTCTTCTCGTCCAGGCCGCGATAGTCCGCTGCCGAGGATCTGCAGATTCCTTTTCCGAGACCTCTACCAGAGCCCCTGGGCCCAGTGCCATTCGGTCCTGTACCGTCTCCTAATGGCATGTTCTCACCTCTCTTCGTCAAGGATGTAATTGCCTTCCTCGATCTTGATTGCCTTTCCATGGATCAAGGCCTCCACGACCTTTCTTCTGGCCCTCTGCAGGTCCGTCCATAGCGTCTTTCTCGAGACGTGCATCTTGAAGGATGCATCATCCTGCGTGAGGCCGAGATAGTCCACGAGCCTCAGGGCCTCTACCTCGGCGACGCTCAGCACGACGCTTTCCCGATCGCCCTCTTCCACCCCTTCAGGGACGAAAAGGGATTTGGGCGGCACATGGGAGACCCACCTCCTTGACCCGCGTCTGCCCTTGAACCCGCCTCCTCGGCACCCTCTAGACTCAGGTGGCATGAAATCACATCCTTTAATTACGCTTATGAGAAATATTTTATAAGGTTTTCGGTAAAAATCAGCTACAATAGATTATTATTTACCCTATACTAACTAGAGAGGGGGGGCATGAAAAAAGAATGTGTCCCGGTTAGGTGCCCTTATGAAGAACAGATGTTGGAATGTGACCGAACAGGTGTATATCGATTATCACGACAAGGAATGGGGGGTGCCGGTGCACGATGACAGGCTGCTGTTCGAGTACTTTGTGCTGGAAGGCGCCCAGGCCGGGCTCAACTGGCTGACAATACTGCAAAGAAGGCAGGGCTACAGGAACGCCTTCGACAACTTCGACATATCCAAGGTGGCGAGCTATGGCGATGCGGACATGGAGCGGCTGCTCAATGATCCAGGGATCATACGCAACAGGAGAAAGGTGACATCTGCGATAAACAACGCAAGGCTCACGCTCGACGTCATCGGGGAATTTGGGAGCTTCGACAGATACATATGGCAGTTCGTCGGCAACGCGACCATAGACCACGGCTTCACGAAACTCGAGCAGATTCCCGCGTATACCGACGAGTCTGTCGAGATGAGCAAGGCCTTGAAGAAGAGGGGATTCGCGTTCGTCGGACCGACGATCTGCTATTCGTTCATGCAGGCGGTGGGCATGGTGAACGACCACCTCGTGTCATGCTTCAGGCATGACGAGGTCATGCGAACATTTTTTTAACATCCTTCACTCTTTGAGTTTGATGAAGATCGTTACGGTCGGTGCCGGCCCGAGCGGCTTGCACGCCTCCCGGGCCCTTATGGAGAGGGGACATGAGGTCAAGATCCTCGAGGAGCATCTTGCAGTGGGGCAACCGGTCAATTGTGCGGGGCTTGTCGGCGGCAAGTTCGTCAAGAGCTTCGGCGATGAGCATGTGGTCAATCACATCAACGGGGCGCACATCCACCTGGGGGATGACCAGTTCACCCTCTACAGGGACAAGGTGGCCTTTGTCCTGGACAGGTGCGCATTTGACCGCTCCCTCTCTGAAGGCATCGACATAGAGCTTGGCACCAGGGCCGAGTCGGTGCGGGGGACGCCCTCGGGCTACGAGGTGACGACCAACAGGGGGGTCTATGGGTGCGATGTCCTGATAGGTGCGGACGGCCCGAGCTCGATGGTCAGGAAAGGGTTATCCTTCAACTCCGACATAAGGCTTTATCCAGCCTATCAGGAGATTGTGGAGCATGAGGTCGAGGACGAGCACATGGTGCTCATCGATGTCAGGAGGCCCTTTTTCTCCTGGATCATACCAGAGGGGAACGGAAACGCCCGTGTGGGCACCATTGGCAGCACCGACGGGCTCCTGTCTATAAAGAGGAAGTTCAATATAACAGGGCGCGCCCTCTCCACCATAAAGGCGCCGATCCCCATCGGAAGCGCTTCGCTCGTCAAGGGCATGGCCTTCCTTGTGGGCGATGCGGCGGCGCAGACCAAGCCCCTCACCGGAGGCGGGCTTTTCTATGGCATGCGGGCCTCGACGATGCTTGTCAGGGCCATAGAGGCAGGGGACCCGTCCCTCTATAAGGCGCTTTGGGACTCGAAATATGGCAAGGAGGTCAGCATCTCCCTGAGGGCCAGGAACGTCTATGAGAACATGTCCGACAAGGACCTCTCCATGGTCTTCAGGGTCTTATCGGAGAAAAAATCCCTTCTGGAGGAGTCCGCAGACTTTGAGAGGCATTCCAGCGCCCTGAAGCTGCTTATACGCAATCCGTCCCTGATCGGGGTCCTGGGGCGCAACATCAGGAACATCCTTTAGAAATGAAAGAGGGACGTCTGTTCCCCCTTGGCGTTCTTTGCCCTGGGCTTTCTCCTCTGTTTTGGCTCATCGGGCTCCCCTTCCTCTTTCCTTGCCTTTTCCCTCTTCTTCTCCATCTTCTCGATGGCCTTGAAGACGTTCCTTGCGTTCTCGGGACTGATGATCTCCAGCTCGTCCTGGTCAAGCTCGAAGTACCTGACCACGCTGATGGCCCCGTCGACCTCGTTGCAGGCGAGCTCCAGCAACGGGATGTACGCCCTTGCGTCGTAGCTTGAGGAATGGGTCTTCTCGCCTATCTTCTTGAGCAGGCTCCCCGTGAGGTTCCTTTTGGCCTTGGTCCTGCCTAGATACCTGAAGTATGAAGGCGGCTCGTACCTTGCGAACGAGATGTCCTCCTTGCGGCATACAGAGACGCCTCCCGTCATGAGATCCATGGCGTAGGACCAGAACTTGTAGTACTGTCTCCTTCTCACCCTGCCGAGGAACACGTCCGCCCTTGAGAGGTAGTTGTATGCGCAAGGTATGTCGTTCGGATGGTAGACCTTCGGCATGTTCTCGTCTATCCAGAATATGATCTCGTCGGGGGGTTTGTCGACATCGAAGAACATCTCCCTGCTCTTGAGGCTCCTGAGCTTGAAGACCGCGCTGAGACCTTCGAAGACCGTCTTTTCCGAGTCCCTGGACGACAGCATCTGTATGTGTCCGTCGGTGATCTCCCCGCCCAGCGACTCCATGTCGTTTATGGACGCCCTTAGGTCGCCTCCAGACCTCTCGGCCACGGTGTCGAGCTGCGCGTCGGTGACGGCTATCCCCTCCTTGTCGGCTATCTGCCTGAGCCTGTTGCGGATACTGGCGGGCCTCAGGGCGTTGTAACGGATCATATCGACCTTGTTCCGCAGCGATGCGGGAAGCTTGTAGGGGTCGTTGGCTATCAGTATGATCGGGTTTTGGGTCTCGTCTATGATGTTGGCAAGCGTCCTCATCCCGCCCTGGTCGGACCTTCCCTTTATGTTGTCCACCTCGTCGACAAGTATTATCTTCCTGCTCGAGAAAAGTGCCTTCGAGCTCGCCGCGTTTCCCACGATCTTGGATATGGTCTCGGCATCCCTAACATCGGATGTGTTGAGCTCTATGAGGTCCAGATTCATCTCCTTTTTGAGGACATAGATGGATATGGTCTTTCCTATCCCGGACGGCCCGTGCACCAACAGGGCCTTTTTGGACCTGGGCCATGTGTTGATCCAGGCCACGATGTCCTTGAGGGGCTTGTTCTGCCCATGTATCTCGGAGAACCCCTTCGGGCGATAATCCTCATTGAACATAATATCCCTATCTCTTGGCAAGCCTTGCCAGTAGAGCTTCCAGCTGTATCCTTTCGTTCGAACCTTCCACAAGCCTGAACTCGTGCTCGCCTATCTTGTCCACAAGGTCGACCTTCTTGTCCTCCCCTATGTCCAGCTCGACTATCTGCTTGTGCATCTGGGTGATGATGTCCTCGCCGGAGAGGCCCTTTTCTATCAGCAGGCTGTCGAGGAGTTTCCTCGATTCCAGGAAGCCGCCTCCAAGCGCCGCCTGGACCATCTCCCTTATCTCCTCGGGCCTGGCCCTCGAGGACACCTGGTACACGATCTCCTCGTTGATCTCCTTCCCGAGGAACGCCGCAGCCTGCAGCGTGTTCTCAGCCTTTCTCATATCGCCGTCGGCGATGTATTTTATCGCCTCTATCCCGTCGTCCTTGAGGTTCAGCTCCTCGTTCTTGGCTATCATCCTGAGCTTTTCCTCGATCGCCTCGTTGGTAAGCGGTCCGAATCTGAATATTGCGCACCTGGACTGTATAGGTGGTATTATCTTTGATGAATAGTTGCATGAGAGGATGAATCTGCATGTGGACGTGTATATCTCCATGGTCCTCCTCAGGGCGTTCTGGGCGTCTGGGGTAAGGGCGTCCGACTCGTCCAGGAAGATGATCTTGAAGTTCCCACCCATGGACATTGTCCTGGCGAAGTCCTTTATCCTCTCCCTGACGACATTTATGCCCCTCTCATCAGAGGCATTGGTCTCCTGGAAGTTCTGGCGCCATGTGTCGCCGAACATCTCATTCGCCAGTGCCAGTGCGCTCGTGGTCTTGCCGACGCCGGCAGGGCCGGCGAACAGGAGATGGGGCATGTTCTTCCTCTCAACGTACGACTTCAGCCTCTCGACTATGTACGGCCTCCCAACTATCTCATCGAGCTTCTGTGGCCTGTATTTCTCTGTCCATGGTTTTTCAAAGTTCATATCTCTCACCACGTCATTTCATGAACACGTCCTTGATATATGTATCCAGTTCCTTTTCAAAGGTATCATGCAGGGAATCCATAACATTTCGGACGACCTCCCGCTTGAACTCGTCCTTGGAGACCTTTACAGAATATACGTATTTAAGGCCGCCCCTTCCTTTCTCTATCTTCTTCTCGACCAATCCCCTCTCGAAGAGACGATTCATCATTATAGAGATGGTAGACCTCCTTATGTCCTTCCTACCCTTGTGGAGCGTCTCATAGACGCCCCTTGCAGTCTCGGTGCCCCTTTCCCAAATGATGTCCATTATCTCAGTTTCCAATGGGCCCAGTACCTTCATGTAACCAGGTTCAAAGGGCCTGTACTCATGCCATTCGAACAAGTTATTCACACATGAGTATACGTTCTGCGGCAATTAAAACTTTATGTGACCGCCCTAACCTTTGACAACACCCAACGGCACAAGCCTCGCGACCCTTGTGGCTATGCCGGCACTGTCCGAAACGCTTGCCACGCTGTCGATGTCCTTGTAGGCCTCCGGGGCCTCCTCGGCGACAGTCTTCATGTTGTCTGCGAGCAGCTCTATCCCTCTTCTTCCCAGGTCCTTCTTTATGTCCTGGCCGCTGAATCTCTTTATCGCCTTGGACCGTGACAGCACCCTGCCGGCGCCATGCGCGGCGGAACCAAAGAATCCCGATGCGCTCTCACATCCGCACAGGACATAGGACGCCGTTCCCATGCTGCCAGGTATAAGGACCGGCTGGCCGACATTTCTGTAGGCCTCGGTTATCTCCTTCCTGCCCTTCCAAAGCGACCTTGTGGCCCCCTTCCTGTGCACCATGTACTCCTTGCCCCCATGCTCCTCCCTCTTTGCGATGTTGTGGGCCACGTCGTAAAGTATCTCCAGCTCGGGATCGTTGAGGACGGACCCGAACGATTCGCGGGTCCAGTGGGTGATCATCTGCCTGTTGGCCCATGCGAAGTTCGCGGCCCCGCACATGGCCTTGAAGTAATTCTCGCCCTCCGGAGATTGTATGGGGGCGCATGCCAGCTCCCTGTCTGGGAGGACGAGCCCGTATCTCTCGATGGCCCTTTCCATTGTCCGTAGGTAGTCTGAGCACACCTGGTGGCCGCAACCTCTGGAACCTGTGTGTATCATGACGACCAGCTGGCCCTCGTAGAGCCCGAAGGCCTTGGCGGCCCCTTCGTCATATACCGTTGAGACCTTCTGGAGCTCGAGAAAGTGGTTTCCCGATCCGAGGCTGCCAAGCTGTGACGAGCCCCTCTTCTTCGCCTGGTCGCTTATGGCCCTGCTGTCCGAGGGCATGTTGCCGCCCTCCTCGATGAACTTCAGGTCGCCCTTTTCCCCAAAGCCGTTCTCCACAGCCCATCTCGCCCCAAGTTCCAGGACCTGGTCCATGTCGTCCCTTCCTATCCGCACCTTTCCCTTCGAGCCCAATCCGGACGGGACGTTGTTGAACATTGCCTTGAGGAGTTGATCCTTCTTGCCGTCTATCTCGCTCGATGCCAAGTCCGTCTTTATCAGCCGCACCCCGCAGTTGATGTCGTACCCGACCCCTCCCGGGGAGATGACGCCCGATTCCATATCGAAAGCGGCCACCCCGCCGATGGGAAAGCCATAGCCTTGGTGCCCGTCGGGCATGACGAAGCACGCATCCACTATGCCCGGAAGCATTGAGACGTTGACGGCCTGTTGCAGCGTCATGTCCCTTTTCATCATCTCAAGGAGCTCTTCGCTGGCCACTATCCTCACGGGGACGTTCATCCTTCCTTCCCTTGGTATCTCCCAAAGCTCGTTTCTCAA
Organism: Halobacteria archaeon; assembly: GCA_036733165.1. Lineage (GTDB taxonomy): Archaea > Methanobacteriota_B > Thermococci > Methanofastidiosales > NM3 > JAFGGT01. The sequence continues at coordinate 10,652 of DAINBB010000011.1, forward strand.
TCGTTCAATGATCATCTTCATCCATCATCCTTAGGACCTTGGATATGTTTTCCCTGTACTCCTCAAGCCCATCCTCGTTGATTATCATGACGTCCGAGAGGGCGATGGCATCACCTATGCCGAATCCGAGCTCCCTGTGGTCCCTCTCCCTGAACTCCTCGAATCGCAGCGGGTCGTCGTCCCTTCCCCTGTTTCTCAATCTCTCGAATCTCTTGTGGGGCGAGCTATGGATGGCTATCACCGTTGTGTCGAAGTGCTTTTTGAACTCGACGACCTCGCTGTAACCCCTGATGCCGTCGATGATGCACTTTTCCTTTCCCTCGAGCTTTGGTATCGTGAGCTGTGCTATGGCCGAATTGCCTAATTCAATCCTCAGCTGTTGCGCGATGAGCCCGGAATCCTTGATCTCCCTGCCCCTCTTCAAGGCCTCTTCCCTTACTATGTCCCCCATTACAAGGGCGGTGTAACCCATCTCCTTCGCTATGGTCACCACTTCTCCCTTTCCGCACCCTGGCATGCCCACTACAAGAAGCAATTCTGTCATATTATCACACATGGTCTGGATGTGGAAAGATATGTCGGGACGACTATTTAACTTTGTGCAAGGCCTTCGACGGGGCAAATTGCGAAAGGTAGAGGGAATAGAGGAATGACGCGGCGAACAGCAAAAGTACCTCATAGTCCACCAGTCCTGTCTCTATGCCTATCAGCATGTATCCGAGCGTCATGCTGTACAGGAATGCGACCACGCACCTTCTCCTCCCCGTCGTGGTTCCGAGGAGATTGTGTTCCATCTGCATGAAGAAGCCGAACACGGCCATTATGAGCACTACGCCCACGAGTCCGAAGTCCAGGGCGAACGGCCCGAATATCGTGGATGTCATGGATATGCCCCCAGCCCCGGCGAACACTGCCACATACCTTCTGGGGGAGAAGGCAAGGCCGGGCATCAGGGTGGCGAACGATGTTATGCAGGCGATGAGGGTCTGCCCTTTTGTGAATCCGAGGTACCCACCGAGGTGCGCCATCATGTCGTATATGTCGAGCGTCAGGCCGGCCCTGACCGATATGGACTCAAGGAGCCCGACGTTGGCCCCTGTGGTATATGTCCTCATCACCGTCATGAACGCGAATATGGCGACGATGGCACTGCCGGACACCAGAAGCTCGCTCACTGTGATAAGGTCCCAGACTATGGCGACAAGGATGGCCGCCACCAATGTTATCAGCACCTGGGTCCTATATCCTAAGAATGCCATCAGGACGGTCGCGAATGCTATTGTCAACACCGAAAGCGTCCTGGCCCTGCCCGCGTTTCCAGTCCTTGAACCCCATTCCCCTAAAAGGGACACAAACAGCACGCTCCCGATGGGCAGCAGGTGCGACTTCATCGTGAACGATGGGTCAAGCCCCTCCCTGGACGTCAGCAAGGGTATTCTCCCGACCAAGGCGATGTCCAGGACCCAGTACAAGGCGCCGATGAATATCATGAACGCGGCGATGCTGTACGCGTTCCTCTCGATGGCCAGTGCCAGCCTTTCCGTATGAAAGTTTCTTGCCAGGCCGAGCACACCAAAGAATGCGTACGGGAATCCTATGCTGAAGTTAGCGTTCTTTAACATCAGATACCCTACAGCAAGGGCGCACAGGGAGACCTTTGCGCCGTACCTCCTGGAGAACAGGATCAGGAAAAGGGGGATGAGGCTCAATCTGGCGGCCGTCTCCCCGATTAGGAAGTACCCTGCGGCGGAAATCGCGAGACAGGTGAGAATATAAGGGGAATATCGCTCAGGGAGGTCTCCGAACCTCACCTTGGCGACCCTCGTGCCTATGAAGTATGCGGCCAGCGATGCCACAATGGACCAGAGGGCGAACGGGGATATCCCATGGTCGCTCAGCCCCATGAACGCCACGAATCCCACTATGAACATCAGAGGGGACGCGAGGGTCTTTGATTTCTGTCCTTTAAGAAAGGGGATGTCGATCCTCAAAGGCAAGGGAGGGACCTTCTCCCTCATCAAGGATATGGCCCTCTTTGACATGGAACCAAAGCGGCTGTCGCGGATCTCCCTCTCCAGCCACATGAAGGACCATTCTATGAGATCGAAGACCGCCTTCGAGACCGTGCCGGGCCCGATGTCCGCCACGGACTCCGGGCTCACCTTGCCTGGCTTCCTTCCGGTCGCTCTTGAGATGGCCGATATGAACAGATTGGCGATCCCTGACACAATGACTTCGAACATTTACCTACAACCTTATATGGATTGAATCCTCGTCCGGGTCTATCACCGATGAGAGCTCCTGCGCGATATGTTCCTTGATCCAGTACTTGTCGAGCTCCCCGATCTCAAGGCCCGTCCTGACGAATATGTTCAGGTCGGAGAAGAAGACCTCGTCCATGATTATGCCGTTCTCCGCGAGCAGGCCTTCAAGCTTCTCGAGCTCTGAGACGTCGGCCTGGTCCAGGTCTATCGTCACTCCGTTCTCGTAGCTTGTGAACTCGATGCCCTTGACGTAGTACAGGCCCTTTCTGAGCTCGTACTCAATGCCCTCGTCGAAGACCCTAGACGGCTCGATGGACTGGTCGAAGGATATGCTCCCGCTGACGGTTATGCTGTCTATCTGGAACTGGTCGAGGAACGACGCCGCGTCCGAGACATAGGCCAGGAGATCATCGAAGCTGTCCTTCGTTCCCGAATACATGCGGTAGTTCACCGTTGACTTGGTCTTGATTATCAGCTTGATCTCGCTCGCGCCCACCTCTTCCTCGTAGCTCATTCTGCCGCCGATCTCGACGGTCTCGCCGTTTTGCCTAAGGAATGTGAAGGACCCTTCACCAGTTCCTATCACGTATCCAGTCTCCTCGAACGTGAGGTAGTCCGACCACCAGTACCCCCTGATCCATGTTTCATATTGGAAACCTTTTGAGTCAAGGTACTCCATGGAGTTGATGGCCTTGTATATTTGGGAACCGGTATAGTAGTACTCATCGACCTGCTGGTAGACCTCGCTTTCCTTGTCTATGAAGGAATAAGCAGAAAATAGAAGGATGAGGATTATGAGAACATCTATAAGATTTATTTTTCTCATTCATCTTCTCCTGTTGACGATGGTGCTATTATCTCAGCGAATATGGTGCTGAATAGCCCTATATCCTCATAGTTTGGCACCTCTAGGATGATGATCCCATCGAACGGTATCACTATGTGATTCTTCACAGCGCCGCCGGTCTCGGTCATGACGTATATGACAGGCTTTGTGGGAGTGCCGATCTTGCCCTCGTATATGTCCACATAATAGTCGTTGTCATCGCTCTTTATCTCGTCGATGGTGATCTTGTCAATATCCTGGGCCTGCTTGCCGACAGCCTCTGAGATGTAGGACATCCCGTATGCCAACTGTTGGTTTTCAACGCCCTCGTTCTCCCAGGCGCTGAAAAGAAGGTATATCTGGTCAAGATACTCGTATCCGACGGTCTCCGGTATGGATGTGAACGGATCCGTTGCTATGTATGATTTGACGTCGAAGTAGATGCTTATCTCAGATGGTGGCGACTCTACGGTGTCGCTCGTGAGCTGGGCATAGGTCTTCATGACCCCGTCCTCTTCCTCCTCATATATGTTGAGGTCATAGTACTCACCATCTGCCCCATGTATCAGGTAGTGGGTGTCGCTGTACTTGGCTGACACCTCGAAGTTGTATAGGCTGGTATCTGTAAGATAGGAAACATACCAGTATCTGAGGGACCCTTCGGCGAGGAATGCGTTTTCCTTGGCGAAGTCGGGGTCAACCCCCTTATCCTCTGAGTATACGAAAACATAAAACGAACCTACTATCAGTGCCATCACGACTATGGCCCCGATGATTTTAAGATTCCTAGTGAAGACATTGTTCTTAGCTTCTGGCGAATCAGGGATGTCAGAATCCATTATCACACCTGCATATCATTAAATTTCTAATATAAAACATTTTCCTTTTTATGGAAATGATTTATATTCGTGTTTGTATCGTTCTTCAACAGAGACATTATTGCATACACCATTTTGTTGGATTCTGATTTTGTAATATTAAAAATATTATAAATGTTATGGAATACATTTTTAAGTTCCAATGACTGAGATTCGCACAATTGGGGGTAATAGCTTGACATACAGTCTCCTATCAGTGAAAGGAATTTCCAAATCATTCGATGGTTCCAATGCCATCGACGATGTCAGCTTTGACCTTTATCCGGGAGAGATATTAGGTATCATTGGAAAAAGCGGTTCTGGAAAATCAGTGCTTATCCATGCCATAAGGGGTTCTAGCGACTATAAACCCCACGAAGGTCAAATCATATACAATTTTGGTTTTTGCAAGAAATGCAATATCTATGTCAGTCCCGAAAATATCGGGAAGGAGTGCTCGAGGTGCGGAGGCGTCTTTGAGCACAAGGAAGTGGACTTCCTCAATCTGTCCTCATCCGAGCTCAAGACGGTGAAGTCCTATATATCGATAATGCTTCAGCGGACATTCGCCCTATACGGTGAACTGACAGTCTATGAGAACGTTCTCAAGGAACTGGACAATATCGGTTACAACGAGAATGGGAAGATAAAGAGGGTCAGCGATCTCCTCACGATGGTAAAGATGGAGCATCGCATGCTGCACATCGCAAAGGACCTCTCCGGCGGCGAGAAGCAAAGGATAGTCCTTGCGAGACAGCTGGCCATGGAACCTCTCATATTATTGGCGGACGAACCCACGGGCACACTGGACCCAAAAACGTCGCACATAGTGCTTCAGGTCCTCAAGGACGTGTCCGTCAAGACGGGAATGCCAATGATAATCACCTCCCACAATCCGCGGGTCGTGTCCGAGATAGCGGACAAGGTCATCTGGATGGAGGACGGGAAGGTCAAGGGCATTGGCAAACCGTCCGAGATTGTCAACAGTTTCCTTGAGGAGATGCCGGAGATGAGGGAGGAGTCCTTCGTCTGCAAGGAGGAGCCCAAGGTCATCGTGAAGAACGTCAAGAAGTACTTCTATTCTATAATGCGCGGTCTGGTAAAGGCCGTGGACGGCGTTGACTTCGAGATCAAGGAGAACGAGATATTCGGCCTTCTAGGCACCAGCGGTGCTGGGAAGACGACGCTCTCGAGGATGATAGGCGGCGTGACCGAACCGACGGAGGGCGAGATATCCGTCCGCGTCGGGGACGAGTGGATCGACATGACGAAACCCGGCTTCCTCGAGAGGGGCAGGGCCAAGCAGGACATCGGCCTGCTACATCAGGAATACTCGCTCTATCCGTCAAGGTCCATCTTCGAGAATCTCACCGACGCCATCGGCATGTCGCTGCCCAAGGAGCTTGCCAAGATCAAGGCGATACAGGTGCTCACCTCCATAGGCTTCGCCGAGGACAAGGCCAAGACAATATTGGAGAAGTATCCGAACGAGCTCTCTGTCGGGGAGAGGCACAGGATAGCTCTCTCACAAGTGTTAATAAGAGAGCCGAGTCTAGTTATATTGGACGAACCTTCAGGCACAATGGACCCCATCACAAGGACCAAGGTCGCCATGGCCATAAAGGAGGCGAGGAAGAATCTCGACGAGACCTTCATCATAGTCACGCACAACATGGACTTCGCATGCGAGGTCTGCGACAAGGTGTCCCTGATGGAGAACGGGAAGATAGTCTGCTCCGGAACTGCCAGGGAGGTCACGATGAGCATGAAGGATGGCGTCCAATCCTCTGATAAGGTGCTTGTCTAATGGAAAGGAAACATCACATCGTCAACTGCAGGGCCGCCATGGGCATGGGGCTCGGCGGCGGAATGGCCCAGAGGGGGACCATCGCAATGTGCGGCGGCGATGTGGTGGCCATAGCCATGTCACCGGGACGCAGGCACATCACCAAGCCGGTCTGCGAGATCACCTACGCCCTCAGGGAGGAGGAGATAGACACCTCGGTGCTCGTGCTCAACGCGGGGACCGGCGTGCCCTCGGACTGCCCCTACGGCAAGATGGGGGCGCGATTCGGCCTCGAGGACGAGGAGATAGAGAAGGTCAAGTTCTTCAAGCTCGCCATGATACACCACGGCAACGTCAAGAATCACCTGATCTACAAGACGAGGTTCATACTGAACAGGGTGGAAATACCTGCCGTTATAGTGTGTCAGATACCGGTGGACTTCGAGGACTTTGCCAAGATCGGCATCAAGACGAGGCTGGTCAGACCCAAGGAACCCGTTTCGAAGGGGGAGGTCGTCGACATAATATACGGTGTCACGAGGGGCGTTTCCGTCGAACAGAAGAAGCTCGACGAGATCGTGTTCAAGGTAAGGGACGCCCTCAACAAGATAGAGAGAAATGAAAGCGATAATATTTGACAAATCAGGCACCATCTTCGACACCTGCAGGGTGGCCTTGGACCTGTCAAGGGATGAGATGAGCGTCGGGGTGTCATCCACCAGGATCGTCGACAGCATGAACAGGGGGGCCTTGCTCATTCTGGAGAAGAGCAAGAGCGACCTTATATTCTCGTCCTTGGACGAGCAGGACTTCTCCAGCTTCTGCAGGCAGAGTGGCCTCTCGCTCAAATGCGTGTACTCATCCAACTGCGACCGTGACATCCGCGTCGACGTCGCCCTGGACAGGTGCTCCATGATCCCCATGTCGAAGTTCAAGCAGACCCTGAACGCCTTGTTCGATGAGATTGGCGGGGAGCGGATGAACTGCGGGGTGATATACGATGTCGCCAATGAACGCCCCAGCGGGGTGCTCAGCACAGGTGGCAGGCTCCTTGAGGGCGTGATGGAGCTCTTTGACCATCTCAGGGACGAGGGATGGGACATATACATCGCCACGGGGGACACCCTTGAGGGGATGCGAGAGCTCTCCGGGAAGCTTGGCCTGCCGTGCAAGAGGATATTCTGCTTCCAGGACGAGACCAAGAAGGCGGAGTCTGTCAGGAAGCTCAAGGAGACCTATGAAACTGTGGTCATGGTGGGGAACGACTCCAACGACCTAATGGCGTTCAAGGAGGCGGACATCTCCATACTGGTGCTTCAGGACGGGCTTGAGAAGAGGAAGGAGCTCTTCGATGTTGCCACGCATGTTGTGGACAAGGTGGGGGACATAAGGAACATATTATAATCTTTTTATATCATAACATATCATATTTTATATTATAAGATATAGAGGTCATCTATCATGAATGAAAGAGATGCGGCCGAGATATTCAAGGCAATGGCCGATGCCAACAGATTGAAGATTCTCGAGTTCCTCCTGGACGGGGAGAGGTGCGTCTGCGAGATATATCCGTACATCGGGACGTCCCAGTCCAACGTTTCCCAACATCTCAAGGTGTTGAGGAACGCGGGAATGATAGACTTCAGGAAGGACGGCAAGAAGATCATCTATTTTATCACGTCCCCTGAGATATTCGCGTTGATAGAGAACGTGAAGAAGATGTTGTGAGTTCTTATATTAATCAAAGGAAAAACTTTTTAAATTAAACATATTAATATATAATTAATTACTTATATAAGGTAACCACCATGAGCTTGGAAACTGCCCTAGTTGCAGGGGCCGAACAGATTGTCGACTATCTAACGGCCCATACATGGAACAGCATAATCCCTGCGTTCTTCATAGCGGGGGCCATGGCGGTCTTCCTCTCAAAGGATGTCATCCTGAAATACTTCAGTGCCGACACGAAGAAGTACGTGTCATACACCATCGCTTCCGTTTCAGGGGTGATACTCGCGGTCTGCTCATGCGTGATAATCCCCCTTTTCGCAGGGATAAGGAAACGTGGCGCAGGCATAGGTCCGGCGACGACATTCCTCTATTCGGGCCCGGCGATAAACATAATGGCCCTGGCCCTGACAGCCAGGGTGCTGGGATTCGAGATAAGCATCGCCAGGGCGGTAATGGCCATATCTATGTCGATAGTGATCGGTCTCATAATGTCCCTCATCTACAAGGACGAGAAGGCTCCGGAGAGAAAACTTGCACTCTCGGAAGGAAGCAGTTTCAGTTCAAGGTGGGTGCTCGTTCTCTTTGTCCTGATGCTGGCAACGCTCGTGGTCGGCACGGCCTCGATATCCTTGCTACTGAAGATACCGCTGATGGTCTCCCTCACCGTAGTCATCGGCGTTGTGACGTTCAAGCGGATGGACAGAAGCGAGGTGAGGATGTGGGGCGGGGAGACGTACTCCCTCTTCAAGATGATATTTCCCCTTCTGCTCGTCGGCGTCTTCGCCGCCGGGATGATCAAGGAGCTGATGCCCCCTGAGTACATAGCGGGATATCTTGGGACGAACGATGTCATATCCAATCTGACCGCCTCGGTCATAGGGGCCTTCATGTACTTTGCCACCCTGACCGAGGTGCCGATAATAGACTCGCTCGTATCCCTGGGCATGCACAAGGGACCCGAGCTCTCGCTCCTCCTTGCGGGACCTGCCCTGTCATTGCCGAACATGCTCGCCATAAGGCGGGTGATGGGGACAAGGATGACCGCCACATACGTGGCATTGGTGATATTCTTTGCAACAGTCTCCGGAATAGTGTATGGAAGTTTATGACGAGGTGAAAATGAATGGTAAAGATAGAGTTCTTCACGGCGACCCCTCCGTGCCCGGGCTGCGTGGCGCTTTTGGGGCTTGCCGACAGGATATCGAAGGAATTCCCCGACCTTGAAGTGATAAAGCACATAGGCCCGTGCGACGAGTTCGGCAGGTACGGGATAACCTACGTCCCGGCCGTGGTCGTTGAGGAAGGGGCAATACTCTTTATGGGGCTTTGTCCCAGTTATGACACCCTGATCACGGCCCTGGCCGAGATGGGGGTGAAGAGATGATCAAGGTGGAGGTGTTCGCATCAATGCCGCCATGTTCTGGAGGAAGGCTCCTCCTGAAGCTCATAGAAAGTGTCAAGGACAAGTATGCCGGCAGGGTCGAGTTCATAGTCTTCCAGGGCGAGAACGAGAAGACCGAGGAATATGGCATCAAGGTGACCCCTGCCATCGTCGTTGACAAGGACATAAGGATAATCGGCGTCTGCCCCAGCAGGGAGACGCTGGAGAACGCCCTTTTCGAGGCGGGAGTGTAAGGTGATACTATGGAAGAGATAAAGGTTTTCGGTCCCATGCCGGGATGCATCAAGTGCAAGAAGACGCTCGAGATCGCAGAGAAGGTAGCGGGCGACCTTGGGATAACGGCCAGGAAGTACGACATTTTTTCAGAAGAGGCAGAGTCTTTAGGTATTTTAATGTCCCCGACAGTGGTCTTCGGCGACAAGGTGCTGGCATCGGGCCAGATGCTACCCTATGAAAGGCTCAGGGAACTGGTAGAGGAATCAATGAAAGAAAAAGAATAAGGGAAAAGGCCCCCTATCGGGCCTTGGTTTCTATTTTTATGTCAATCATTCTCGACGACAGGTGTCGGAACGATGTCCTCGGACGCCTCGAAGTTGGGCGACCTCTTCTCTATAAGCCACACGCCTATCAGGGCGATGGTCGATAGCGGAAGCGCTATCACCAAGGGGTCAACCACGGTCCAGGGCATCTCGAGGAGCGCTGTCTTTCCGAAGATCGCCTGGGATATCCCGAGGGGATCGGCCTCCTTGACATGCACGAAGGCGGTCCAGGCGAACCATACGGCGGCGCCGGTCACGAGGCTCACCTTCGCAGCCAGACTGGATGGTCTCTTGGAGTAGAGGGCCATGACGAAGGCCGGAAGCAGCGCTGATGCGCAAAGCCCCATGAACATCGCTGTCGCCCTTGCGATGATGCTCCCCGGCAGCAGATACGCAACAAGGACGCTGGCGCATATCATGATGACAGTCGCGATCTGGCTCTTGACAAGCGAGTCCTTCGCATCGCCGCCCCTGTTGAACAGGTCGTGCCCCACCGCTGTGCCCATCGTATGGAAGAGCGAGCTCAATGTCGACATGGCGGCCGAGAGCAGCACCAGCATGAATAACACGATGAATATGTCCGGCATGGCGGAGTTGATGTAGTTGGGTATTATTGAATCGACATTGCCTCCCGCGGCGGCAAGAGCCGTCTGCCCCGTGGTGTTGTAGAAGTACACGTTCGTCAGGGCACCCACAGTGAACGCCACGCCCGTCATGAGGAGTATGAACGGCCCCCCGACAAGCACGGCCCTGTTGAGCGACCTCTCGTCCTTCACGGTCATGAATCTGACTATGAGCTGCGGTTGGGCCAGCACGCCTATGCCCACCCCGAGAACGATGGTGGTCACCAGGGTGTACCAGAGGGACGAACCCAACGACGGCATCGACGTCCAGCCCGTGTGCCCCGCCGCCTGCAATCCCTCGGAGACATTGCTCGTCAGCAGGCTGAGCGACTCGTGCGCGGCAGTTATCCCTCCAAGCTTGACATAGGTGAATACAAGGAGTATAGACATCCCTATCGCCATGAGGGTGCCCTGGAGCGCATCGGTGTACATCACGGCTATCAGGCCGCCTATTATCACATATCCCGCCACTATGGCCGCGAATCCTATGAGGGCCGTGTTGTAGGATATGTTGAGGGTCGTCTCGATGAATCTCGCCCCGCCGATCAGTATCGCGGCGGTGTAGAGCGGCATGCCCACCATTATTATGAGGGCGCTCGCATCCCTCAGGAATCCGGAGCCGAAGCACTTGCCCATCAGGTCCGGGAAGGTGACGGCCTTGAGCCTGTGGCCTATCTCGCGGGTCTTCTTCCCGAAGACCACGAAGGCTATCAGTATGCCCACCCCTATGTTGAACACTGTCAGCCACAAAAGCCCCATACCGAGCTGGCCCGCCAGTCCTCCGAATCCCACGATGGCCGAGGTGCTGATGAACGTCGCACCGTATGACAGTGCCAGGACGACGGGATTTATCTTCCTGCCCGCCACCATGTAGTCCTCGGCTATCTTGGTCTTCCTATAACCGAAATACGCCAGAAGAAGGACAATGCCAAGGTACATGACGGTGATGGCCATCATCACGGAACTGTCAACAGCCATCGCCCTCACCGCCCTTGTTCCAGTTCAGCACACCGTAAACGATACAGGCAACCGCCAATGCGATCGATGATACGTATGCAAGCACAATAAATGGGTCGGATATCCCTAGCATGGGGCTTCCCCCCACTTCACAACAGATATCAAAGCGTCATGTCTATCGCTGGAAAAGGCGTCGCCTCAAGCGGCTACCCCCCTTTTCCTTGTTCATTTCGTTTCCACACATCCTTTTCTCACCTGATACATGGTTGCCTCTCATAACTTCAACAACATCCGCCATCATAGATATCAAAGAACAGCTACCCAGATGGCATTATCAAAAGCCAAAGAAGCAAAAGCTACCACTAAAAGATACTTTACCGAACCTGTCGAAGTAAATTTTGTTCATGGTAACCAGAATATCATTCATACTCCCCTATATAAAATTTATGTATGATTTGACGGCAAAAAGAAAAGAAAGAGAAGGGGAATTCAGTGCGTCGCGCAGCCAAAGCACGGGTCATAGGCGCGCAGGGCGACCTCCACCCTGTTCATGCGGTCCGTCTCCTCTATCCCATTGTCGATCTCCCTTTGGGCCGCCTTGGCTATCGACAGTGATATGGCGGCGGCGTTGTGGGTCGTCGGCACTATGAGGTTGACATCCTTCATCAGGCCGTTCCCGTCCACCTCGTAGTCGTGGATCAAGGTGCCCCTGGCGGCCTCTATGCACCCCACGCCATGCCCCGTGATCTTGCCGACGGGCGTCCTCAGGCCGCCGTCCAGCATGAGCTTCCTGTTCCGGACAAGGTCAAGGAGCTCTTCGCTCACGTTCAGCACCTCGGTGAGCCTCACCCAGTGGTATGCCAGCGTCATGTTGCACGGTCTGCCGAATGCCCTCTCAAGCTCCTTGCCCTCCTTCTGCGCGAGCGGGGTGGAGTATCCGTTGGACGCGTTGTACCTCCCGAGGGGGCCAACGCGGTATATGCCGTTGTCCTTCGACTCGACAAGCCCCTTCCATCCGATGCCCTTGTAGAACGGAAACTTCATGTAGGAGAATCTCTCCACCGCCTCGCCGATGTGATCAAGGTACTCGGAAGGGTGGAATCTCACCACCTCCTTCCCATCGGCATCGGTGATCCTTATGTCCCCGTCGTAGTAGTCGGGTCCGTTCTTCTTGTTCACGAGCCCCATGTTGTAGCAGTCGAGCGAGTACTCGTCGCTGACAACTGCCCTGGAGAAGAACTCGTCGCCCATGATCTTCTCCTTGTAGAGGGAGAGCGAGAACTGGGCGAACTCAACGCAGGACCTGGCCATCTCCTCGACGCCGTCCAACTGGTCCTCCGTCAGGGAGTTGGAAACGCCCCCGGGTATGCCGAAGGCGGGATGGATAGCCTTCCCTCCAAGCATCCTTATGATGTCCTGGCCGAATCTCCTGTGCTTCATGATCTCCGTCGCGACATCCTTGCCGTACTGTTCTATGATGCCTACGATGTTCCTCTTCTCCGGCGGGCAGTCAGGTCCCAAGAGCAGGTCGGGGCCCCCCAGGAAGTAGAAGTGGAGAAGATGGTCCTCTATCATGTACCCGAAGTGCATTAGCTTCCTCATGGCGACGGCCCTCGCCGTCGGGGGCGCGTCGAAGACCCTGTCAAGTGCCTTGATCGATGCGAGGTGGTGGGGCACGGGGCACACTCCGCATATCCTGCTGGTCAGCTGCGGCATGAGCTCGCACTGCCTGTCCATGCAGAATCTCTCGAACGCCCTCAGTTCTGGTATCTGGAGATAGGCCGCCTCGACCTTTCCGTTCCCATCCTTGAATATCTTGATGTTCCCGTGCCCCTCCAATCTTGTTATGGGGTTGATCTCTATCAGTGTCATTCCTTTCTCCTCCTCTTAAGGATCGATTTCGGCATGCTGTACATGTACATGATGCCCACCGGGTCCCTTATCTCGTCCAGCGCGGCCTTGATCTCGTCCTCTTCCGAGTTCTTCTCGTCCACCACGTCGGTGATGGAGGCTATGGCGGATATCATCCTGGCCCCCTGTTCGCAGTTCTCCGAGAGCGGGTCGGCGCTGGGCGGCCCCATGCATCCCGTGCACGGCATGTTGGCCGTCGGGCAGGCGGCCCCGCAACCTTCCCTCGTCGCGGGTCCCATGCACACCAGCCCCTGCTCCAGCAGGCACCTCTTCGGGTCTATGTCGTCCAGCTGGTATATCCTCTTAATCTCCTTGACGGCTATGTCCCGCTTCTCCTTCTTGCACTCGTGACACACAGTCCTGTTCGGCGCCAGCACCTCCGTCCTTGGGGGAACATTTCCGGAAATGAGTGCCAGCACCGCGGTCTTGATGACGTCTGTGGGAGGCGGGCATCCAGGTATGTAGTAGTCCACGTCCACAACATCATCAAGGGCGCTGACGTACTTCCTCAGCGCCGGGACCTCTATCTCGTTCCCGTGCTCGTCGACGGAGCTCGACGGATAGATGCCTTTCTCATTGGATACGGACTTGCTCTTCTTGTACACCTGTTCCAGTATCTCCTCCCTTGTCGAGAGGTTCCCGAGCCCGGGTATGCCCCCCAGGTGCGAACACGACCCGAACGCTATCATTATCTTGGACTTTTTCCTCAGGAGCTCGGCTATCTCCTGGTTCTCTTCGTTGCGTATGCAGCCGTTGAAGAAGCAGACGTCGATCTCGCCGTCCCCCATATCCTCCACGTTCGAGTACTTTATGTCCATGGCACAGGGCCAGAACACTATGTCGAAGTGCTCAAGGACATCGAAGAGAGTCTCATCGAGGTCAACGACCGACACCTCGCACCCTCCGCAGGAACCGGCCCAGTAGAAAGCTATCTTCCCCTTACTCATCGCAATCCGCCTCGCTCTTCATCGGGGATGACCCAAGCTCCCTTATCGTCTCCGTCATGTCGTTCACGATGTTCACGAACCTCGTGCTCTCGGCGGCGGAGACCCATTCGAGCCTCAGCCTCTCGGGGTCGATCCCCATCTGCCCGAGCATCTTTTTCATGACGTGCATCCGCCTCATCGTCTTGTAGTTGCCGCACTGGTAGTGGCAGTCCCCCGGGTGGCATCCCGCTATCAGCACGCCGTCCGCGCCCTTCTCGAAGGCCTTGAAGACGAAAAGCGGGTCGACCCTGCCGGAGCACATCACCCGGATGACCCTCACGTTGGGCCTGTACTTGAGCCTTGAGGACCCGGCAAGGTCGGCGCCCGCATAGGAGCACCAGTTGCACAGGAATCCCACTATCTTGGGTTCGAACCCACCATTGTCATCATTCATCTAGGATCGCCCCTATCTGACAGATTATCTGTTTGTTACGGAACAGATTGAGGGTTATGGCACCGGCGGGACATCCGGCCCCGCACACTCCGCAACCTTTGCAGAGGGTGTCGTTGATCTCCATGACGCCCTTGGCCTCGTTGTAGTGGTGAGCGTCGAACGGACACAGCATCTCGCATATCCTGCATCCGCCGCAAAGGTCGGGATTGACCACGGCGTTGTAGGGCTCTATCGTTATCTTTCCCTTTGCCAGTATGTCTATGGCGTGGGCGGCCGCGGCGCCGGCCTGGGCCACGGTGTCCGGGATGTCCTTGGGCCCCTGGGCGCAACCTGCGAGGAATATGCCGTCCGTGACGGTGTCCACGGGCCTCAGCTTGGGATGCGCCTCCAACAGGAATCCGTCCGGGGAGTGGGATATATGGAGCTTCTGCGCGAGCGACCTTGTGGTGGCCTTGGGCACGATCCCGGTCGCGAGCACGACGAGGTCCGCCTCCAAGTCTATAGGTTCGCCCAGCAGGGTGTCCTCCGCCCTCACATGGACCTTGCCGTCGTCGTCCCTGTATATCTCCGACACAAGCCCGCGCCTGTACTTCACGCCTTCTTCCTGGACCCTTTCATAGAACTCCTCATAGCCCTTCCCGAACGCCCTCACGTCACAGTAGAACACGGTCACGTCGGCGTCCGGCACCCTCTCCTTGGTCAGATGGGCCTGTTTGGTCGAGTACATGCAGCAGATCCTGGAACAGTAGGGATTGCCCACCTTCTTGTCCCTGGAGCCTACACATGAGACAAAGACCACCTTCTTCGGCACCGTCCCGTCAGGCATCACAAGCTCCCCGCCGGTAGGTCCGTTGGGAGCGAAGAATCTCTCGTATTGAAGCCCGTTGATGACGTTGGGGAGCTTGTCATACATCAGCTCGGGTTTCTTTGTTGCATCGAAGGAGTCGTATCCCGTCGCGACCACGATGGTCCCAACGTCGAACTCCACGGTTCTCCCCTCCTGGTCGAACTCTATCGCGTTGGCGTCGCACACGTCGACACACTTAGGGGAGTCCCCGCATTTCCCCCTTGTGAGGAAGAGGCATCTCTCCGGGTCTATGGTGTACTTGAGGGGGACTGCCTGAGGGAACGGAACGTATATGGCCGCCCTCTTCCCCAGGCCCTCGTCGAACTCGCTGTCGATGCGATTGAAGAGCCTGCACTCGGTCGCGCAGTCCCCACAGGCCACGCACCTCTCCTCGTCGACGTATCTGGGCTTCCTTCTTACCTTTACATGGAAGTTTCCGATGAAGCCGGTCACGTCATCCACCTCGCTGTAGGCGAGAAGCTCTATTTTCCTGTGCCTCGACACGTCGACCATCTTGGGCGTCAGTATGCATGCGGCACAGTCCAAGGTGGGGAACGTCTTGTCGAACTGCGCCATATGGCCGCCGATCGAGGGTTCCCTCTCCACAAGGTAGACCTTGAATCCCGCATTGGCTATGTCGAGCGCGGACTGGATCCCCGCTATGCCCCCTCCTATCACGAGGGCGGCCGGCACCACCGGGGAGTCGTTCTCCACGAGCGGTTCCAGCTGGGCCGCCTTGGCCACCGCGCTCTTCACAAGCGCTATCGCCTTCTTCGTGGCCTCTTCGACATCATCGTGCACCCATGAGCATTGTTCCCTGATGTTCGCCATCTCGAGCATGTAGGGGTTCAGCTTGGCGGACTTCAGGGCCTCCTGGAATGTCTTGAAGTGCATCCTCGGGGAGCATGCGGCTATAACGATGCTGTTGAGCCCATACCTGTTGATGTCCTTCTTGATGAGTTCCTGCCCGGGGTCGGAACACATGTAGTGGTAATCCCTGCAGATCACCACGTTCGGCATCTTTGATATCTCCTTCACGACCCTTTCCACGTCCACGGTCTTGGCGATGTTTATACCGCAATGGCAGACATAGACGCCGACCCTCATGCGCTCACCCTCCTTGCCATCTTGACCTTCTTCACAAGATCCCTGTTGGACACCAGATTCATATGTAGGCCAAGATGCTTCTGCTTGTGGCCGAATGCGAGCCCCAACAGCTGATTGAGGTGCAGTATCGGTATCTCAAAGCGCTTGAGCTTCTTTTGGCTCTGGTCGAACTGCATGTGGCAGAACGAACAGATGTTGATTATCGCATCGACGTTCCTCTCCTGGATGTTCTTGAGCTTGGTCTCGATCATCCTGAGCGAGAGGTCGGGTTCACCGCTCATCACGCCACCCCCTGCGCCGCAGCAGGTCAGCCTGTCCTTGAACTCTATGCTCCTGCACCCCACAAGCCCCACGATGTCGTCAAGGACCGATGGACTCTCCGGGTTCTCCCCCGTGACGGACGAGGGCTTTAGGTAATGGCACCCATAATGCACCGCCACATCGAAACCGAGGTCTATCTCCTTTTTCTCGGATATCTCCTTTCTCATCCCGTCCAGGATATCGACAAAGTGTATCGGACGGCTCTTCCCGGAATAGTGCATGCCGATGGTATCGAGATTCTCGTTGACCTTCTCGAGAAGCTTCCTGTTGTGCGTGAGCTCGTGCCAGACGTTATGGAGGGTGCCGTAACATCCTGCGCATATCGTCATGATATCGAGGTCCTCCGCCTCGGAGAGCGCGAGATTCCTGGCGCCTATGGTATACCATGACTCCTTGTCGTAGCATGCCACGACCCCCGGAGGCGGACAGCATGAATAGGGATAGTCCTTCAGGTCCACATCCAGGGTGCCGAAGACGAGCCTTGTCGCCTTCTCTATTCCGGGATAGACGTTCTTTCCTATGCAGCCCGGAAAAAAGGCGTACTCTGTCATTTTGCAACCCCCCTCATAAGCGGCAGCGAATCGAGAAGTCTCTGGAACGCCTTTAGGTCCTTTTCGTCCCTGCTCACGTCGCAAGGGTCCTTGGCCAGCCCTATGATGGAGCGCATCTTGGCGACCTCCGGAGAGAGCGGCTGCCCGCTCCCGGTATCGTAAAGGTTCTTTATTATTATCCTTGGCACACCGGCCATGGATGGGAAGTAGTTCCTTTCCACCGAGATGTTCCTCAGCTCGATGATCATATCCGTTGTCTTTACTTCCTTGGGACACCTTTCCTGGCAGGTGAAACATGTAGTGCACTCCCATAGCTCAGGAATGGCGAAGACATCCTCGCCCATCTTTGCCAGGTGGACTATCTTCCTTGTCCTCATGCTGCACTCCCTTCCGGCCGGGCATGAGCCTGTGCACCTGCCGCACTGGATGCAGGCAAAGGCGTTCCCTTTCTCTATCACTTCTTTCATATTCTTGCTCATGATCACACCTAGACAGTATATGGCACGAAAAGTGCCGGTTTTAGTGCTACTAGAAATGGATGGTGTTCATCACTATCTCTCTTTAAGATATTCAGCGATGATATAATAAAATATTTTCCTTAATTTCAAAATCATATTCTTTATAATAGTATATTATTTACATGATTAGGTACAAATATCATTTTTTACCTGTATTTGGAAAGGTACTTATAATTCTTGGACAAATATTATATATGGCAAAATGGACGACGCCATCGCACGAACTGGAAGTCCTGCTCGAGGAGATGGTCCTGGGCTACCCATGCGACATGCGTAGGATGTTCGGTTCCAAGGTCTTCTTTGTCAACGGGAACATGTTCGCCGGCGTCCATCAGGACAACATCTTCATCAGGGTGCCGCCTGAAAAGAAGGATTCCATAATCGCAGGGAACCCCGGGGTCATGCCATTTGAGCCCATGGAAGGGAATGCTATGAGAGAGTACATAACGATTCCCAGGGAGATGGTCAGCGACAGGGGCCTTGTAGAGCGATTGCTTGATATGTCATTCCACTATGTGTTTGCGCTTCCAACAAGAAGGTAGGCCGGACATGCCTACTCCCGTCCCCACGTCCTTAGCACCCTTATGGCCTCCACCGTCACATGCGTATAATACTTCTTGCCGTCCACCGTCCTCCAGTTGCCGTCAGCTCCCTGCGATTCCTCGAGCCGGTCCAGAAGCTCCTCCGCCAAAACGTTCTGTCTCTTGGCCCTCCATATACAGTCAAGGTACAGGATGATACGTTTGGTGTCCTCCTCCCTCCCTGGCTTGAGGAACGGTACTACCTCCTCAGCCTTCTCCTGAAGCCCGAGCTGTGAATATATGGAGAACATCAACCAATTGGTCACGGGATGCCCCTCGAACGATCCGTCCCCCCTTCTGAATCTTTCCATGTAGAGCATGCCCTTCTTGGCGGCATACTCGTCTATCCCGTTGTACAGGAGCTCATCGCAGGCCGCTCCCGTCAGGAACAGCTTGGTGGCGAGGACGCCGGGTACAAGCATCTCTGGGGGATTGAGATCCTTTATCAGCTGGCTCTCGTCCCAGCAACCTTCCGGGCCCTGACCTTCGATCACGAAGTTCTTGCAGTTCTTGTAGGATCCGGTGTAGGTGACATCCAGAAGGGGATACCATCGCAGCAACGACATTGTGGTGCCCATCGAGGATGGACGCCCCTCCACGAGGTCGAAACAGAATCCACCGTCCTTGTTCTGGTACTTCTCAAAGAACTCCAAGGGTACCTTGTCATCCCTTCCCAGCTCAAGGAGGAACTCGAGCATGTACGTTTCCATTATGTTTCCATTCTGCATCACATAGCTCATTGCCTTGTCCATGTCATATCCCATATCAAAACACCATCCGAGGCCGTCCTACTCAATAAGATGTCATTACTCATTAATTTATCTTTCTTCGATGAAAGTTTCATCTTGTCGTTTTCTTGCCCAGAGCTTGGATATCTTGGAACCGAACATCCTCCCGAAACACAAGGCGGAGATAGAAAGCTACGGTTTTCACCCATTGTCCGGAAACGATGTTTGAAACTGTTTTCATACACCCCTCTTTTATACTGTTCCTTTGTTAGCTCCTTTGCCCTTAGGGGCTGGATTAAAAATCCGATAACAAAAATCAAGGTGTAGAATAATGAAGATTAAGAAAATTGGAGCTATACTGTTTGGAACAGCTCTGATCGGGGCATCCCTCGCTTCTGCGACGGCCGCCGCGGACGTTGATGTTCCGGACCGTGATTTCTTCATAGATACGACCACGGGCATGAACGATTGCCTCATAGTCGTTGGATCCGGCGCGGCAGCCGCTGACGTGGTCTCGGCCGCCTACGTGGCCGCCCAGATAGGTTCAATGGCCTACTATGAGAACGTCGAAGAAAACTGGACCTACGAGGGAGTATATTACGATGGCGATGACGACGGGGATGAGTCGGATGTCGACAACTACGTCTCGGGTGGGTACATCACGGACGATTTCGAAGACTATACAAGCGCTGATACGGACCCCGAATCCTCGATCGTACTGCCCTATGCCTGCGATCCGACAGATGTTGTTGATCTCTCGGAGTATGGGGTGTCCACCGACATGGTGACCACGCCATGGTGGGACTATGACGTATATGTCGACGCGTCAACGGCCATGGAGGACGATGACAACTTCCTGGTCGACACGGGATGCTCGTACGAGTGCATCACAGTCGACTTCTCGCTGAGGGACACCGAATGCTCGGCAGATCTCTGCGTTTCGTGCTCCGCCGCGTGCGATCAGGACCTGGCCCTAAGCAACTATGATCTTTTGGAATGCCAGTCGTATCCCAACGTTTACCCGAGGCACTACTGGGGCACCCCGGAGGTCTATGCGGACAATCAGGAGCCCGACGAAGAGGTGACATACTGCGATCCTACAGGTGGTATAGAGTACAGGACCATAGTATATGGTCTTGAAGACGTGCTGGATGACATCGTGACATGGTCCGCAGTGGTCGGCCCAGAGTCCGAGGCATACCAGACGTGCGATGACAATTCACCACAGTTGGTGTCGCTGTACTGCAGCACATGCGACGTCTACTTTCTGGGCAAGCACTACGACGCGCTTTCATTCGACACCGATGCGAATGGTTACGACTACATGTTCTACGGAACGCCGCAGTGGTACGTGGCCGAGATGTTGAAGGTGGGCGAGTCAAAGACATACGGCGACTACACGATGACGATCAACGACCTCAACATTTACGAGAACAAGGTCTACCTGACGATCACGACGCCGGATGGCGAGAGCTACGAATACATTTCAGTGATCAACACCTACACTTCCAACACGCCATCCAACGGCGACGCCGATTCGACCGTCTTAACCTCCGGATCGAACGAGGAGAATGACGCGATAGCGTTCCTGGCAAGCGAGTTCGAGGTCTACACGCTATGCGGTGACGAATCTGACGGTGTTATAGACCTTGACCAGTCGGAGGTCCTGTTCGCCGTGCAGTTCACCAAGACCTTCATAGGGGCGGCGGGAAGCTACGTTGTCGAGTACAACGCTTACAGCCTTGACGATTACGGTGTGCTGAAGGAGCAGATCTATCCCGACACATGTGACTCGCCAATAGAGCCGGCCATCGATGTGGATGGGCTTGAGTGGTACTTTGACATCATTCCGGGCGACGAGGTCGACACCGGGACGGACGCTTACGGGAATGAGATTCTCGACCTTGACAACGATGTGGCTCTCTACGAGTCCGGAAATCCGAACTTCGATGTCTCAGACTCATACACGGTCTATGATCCGGAATCGAATTCCTACCTCTGTGACGTTCCCATACTCGAACTGTGGCTTGCAACGCCTGTGGAGCTCTCTGGCCAGTGCGCTGATGAGCTTTCGATAACGCTCAACGATTGCGAAGGGTCAAACTACTTCACGTTGACAGTGACGGACGAGGACCACTCGGATTATATCATAGACGGTTCGATAAACATATACAGGAAGGTGGAGCTTGAGCCCACGGTAACGAACGTGTATGTGGACATCGATCCCGAGGCGCTCATCCAGTTGGACGAGGCCGTGAACGCTTCACTGAAGAACACATACAATCTCATCTTGATAGGCGGTCCCGTTGCCAACTCGCTGGTACAGGAGCTGGTCGACCTCTCGCTGACCACCTACGAGCAGTGGGAGAACGCCACAACGGGAGACTTAGAGCTGATCGAGGACGCCTATGCCGATGGAAGGGATGTCCTGATAGTCGCTGGCTCCGACAGGGAGGCCACGGCCATGGCAGCCCTTGACTTGGTGTCGGCGATTTGAAGTCTAGAGTCCCCTTTTCATTTTTTTTCCTTTTTTTCTATAAGAGTCACTTCTCATCATGGATTGTATGGGCCGCCTTTGCGGATTGCCTATCAAACCATCCCTATGCATAAGATATATCTATGTCGGCGGAAGAGAAATACTTCGGGCAGGGCAATGAACGATAAAGGCATAGTTGTAGGATTGTCATTATACGCGTCCTGACAGCCACCGCGGCCTCCAAAGGAAGACACGGATATTCGCAACTAAAGGGGTTTCATGCTTGAGGACGGACATCAACGTAAAACATACGATGGCGATCATTGGCTTTTTCAGCGGTTTTCTCATGGTCGCGCTGAAGCTCTTCCTGAGATCCTCCTTACAGATAGTCATAGAAGGTGAGCAGATATCCTCGCATAACATAGGAAGCGTATTCACCTTCCAGGATGTGGCGGTCCTGCTTGTGGCGTCCTTCCTGATGGGCATCACGCTATCATACCTGCTCATATCGATGGGACATGCCACCCGGGAGCAGACCGTCAGGACCGAACAGCCCATTTCTACGAATGCCGCCGAGGTGGTCCTGAACGAGAGGAAGAAGAACTGGGAAAACACAGCCCTCTCGCTGGGCGGGCAGGAGGCCATGATATACGATCTCCTCATCTCCTCCGACGGCATCATGCTGCAAAGCGACATAGTCTCCGCGCTCAACATATCAAAATCCACCGTGAGCAGGATCCTCGATCTTCTCGAGAGCAAGGGCCTTGTGGAGAAGCGCAGGCGCGGAATGGGAAACCTGATAATGTTGAGATAGAAAGCGTTCCCTTGCGTCTCGAACTGTTTTCTCATACTATCCTTTTAAGTTATTTCTCCGTTCCTCTCATCAGACAAATCTTTGGAGGTGGGCCATGGGATGGCCAAGAAATGACAAAACCTATCGTAAAGTGCAGATGTGCAGGAAAGAGGATCTCCTAGTAAGAGTAGGCGATATAATCTGTTTCCCGGAGCCAGACACTCAGGCAAATCCAACGATCTTCATATATCGGGGCTGATGGGACCCCCCCACTCCGGACCTCATGGACCGGACCTTCCATCTTCATGCCCCGGGAGAACACGATTTATCCTCCTTTCTTTTTTGATTTGACATACGGATCCTCCCCTGCCAATCCTGTTGCATTTTCAGACTCCATCAGGCCTTGATAACGGCCATGAAACTAGTTTCATACGCAAATTTTATTATTAGGTCCAGAATATCTACCCTTGGTAGGACAATGAAGACCATAAAGATACAATGGCTGATCGCCATAATATGCATCCTGTCCATGACGATCATAGCTGTGGAGAGATATGGGCTGCTCTCATCCGATGAGATAAACATAAACGCCATCATCACCAATGACAAGACCCTCTATATCATAGAGAATGACAAGGTGATCAGTGAGACGCCCTACTTCAACATTACCTGTGTCACGGCCGAATGGGACAACGGCAACATAGTCTTCAGGGAAATGGGACCGGATGAACAGGTCCCACTCACCAATATCAACGAGGATGTCCTGCCCATCATAATGCTGGACGACAAGACTTCCGTTCTCATGTCAAGCAATGATTACGAGATAGTGGGGATATTCCTCAACTATCCCTCATCCTACAAAACGAGCTATGAGCCCTTTCCGAACAATCAGATGCCATACAGGGAAGAATACGATGAGACAAGCATCGATATGTTCAGGATGAGGGCCGACATCATCAGAATGTTCTTCGATATCGACACCGTCCACAGGGATGGGGCCATCGGCCCGAACATCATATACACCCTGCTGAAGGTCGGAGACGATTACTATGAACTACAGATAGACATCGATATGAACGAAGTGATCAACGTTTCATATTATTTCGACTGATTCATCTAGGTGGCTTAAATTGAGTACTGACATCACACTAAGACAGGGATTTGCGTTCATTGGTTTCCTCAGTGGTTTTCTGATAATCGCGCTGAAGCTCTTCATGAGCTCCTCCATACAGATAGTCATAGAGGGTGAGCAGGTATCATCCCACAACCTTGAGGGGATCTTCACCTTTCAGGATGTGGCCATCTTGTTGATGGCATCCCTCCTCATGGGATTTGCACTGTCCTACATCGTCATGTCGTTCAGGGTACCGAACAGGCTGGAAGGCGCCTCCGTAGAGTCCGAGAACGGCGCCAACGCCGCCGAGATGGTACTTGAGGAGAGGAAGCGGTCGTGGGAGAGCATAGCACTCTCTCTGGGCGAGCAGGAGGCCATGATATACGATCTCCTCATCTCCTCCGACGGCATCATACTGCAAAGCGACATAGTCTCCGCGCTCAACATATCCAAGTCCACCGTGAGCAGGATCCTCGACCTTCTCGAGAGCAGGGGCCTTGTGGAGAAGCGCAGGCGCGGAATGGGAAATGTAATAATGTTGAAGTGACGTGCATTTTCCGTTGTTGAGACCTGTTCTTACGGGTGTCGGCAACGGCCTTGCGCCCCATGATCGCAGCCGGACAGAGATGCCCTCTATCCCACTCACATTTTGATATCTCCGGCGCTTGATGATACTTCCTCTTCGGCATGCAGACCCGATTATGTCAATGGTGAATACATTTATTAAAGGACTGATTCTACCTTTTTCCATGGAAACTACACATGTATCAAGACTGGTGACATCAAAAGACCTCAATCACCATGGCACGCTTTTTGCCGGCCAGACGGCGATGTGGATGGTGGAGGCCTGTTTCGTTGCGGCGGCGAAACTGAACAAGAGGACGGACAACATAGTGTGCGTCAGCATCGACGGTTTCATATTCAAGAGGCCTGTGAGAAACGGCGATGTCATAGACATAGAGACGTTTCCCGTATACACAGGGAGGTCCAGCATCACCATCGTGGGGAAGATCTATTGCTAGAGCTGCGGAAAGGAGAGCATTCTCAACACCGCCGTCACCTTCGTCACCCTGGGCGAGGATGGCAAGCCAAGCCCGCACGGCATAGTCATCGAGAGGCCAGAGGACCCCAGGATGCAGAAGTACTGGGACAAGTACGACCAGATAAGGTTGGCCAGGAAGAAGTAAGTGGTGGCGGGGAAGGGATTCGAACCCTCGAACCACTTCTGGAATGGATTTCTCATCGAATTCCATAGGTCTTAAGGACGATTCTTGAAATTTAGATCTTGAGTCCATCGCCTTTGACCAAACTCGGCAACCCCGCCTTGTTATTCTTGTTTTTTTACATCACTTTCATAACTAAAATGATGATATACTTAAAAAACTAATGGAAAAAATAGGTGAAAACGATATTAATTTAATAATAAACAAACAATGAAATATATTAGATATTTATTTTATATGCCCTGAGTAGAACATAAGGAAAAAATGAGTTTAGTCATTGGGAAGATAAACTCAATTATCATGTTTTTATCTCTTTATAATATTTTTTATAGTAACTTTCTAAAAGAGCTTTTGCTTCTCCTGTTGGAGAATAGAGTTTAGCTGGTCTTTTATTTGGCGATTCACCATATACACCTTTAATAAAACCAAGTTCGGACAGTATTCTGAGGCTTCTTGTGACAGTTTTCTTGTCTAAACTAGAATAAATGTCTTTTAATTTGTTATACCAAACTTTTTCTCCTTCTATTTCTGTATAATGATATATCGTCAATGCAATTTTCATATCATTATCACATTTGCCGTTCTCACATTTCATATACTTCACTGATTAACCGATTTTTATAACTATAATAGGTGCTTATTATTAATATAATTACCTATATTTCCTATATATATGGGGTTAATACCATAATTTACGGGCATTACAACAAATGGTTTAAAAATACATGTATATAAGTTTTTTGGTATTTCATATTTTAATTAGAGTTGTAGCAATATGGATAACATTAATAATAAAAAGAAAATATTAAACCAATATGTTGATAATATTTCTGATAAAATAGATTATTTATTATTAATAGAACATGGGGCCTCTGCCATATACAGACGATTAATAGAAAAGGATTATAATTTTCATATTATTAGGTACGACCCTTGCCATAACAAAGAATTATTTGAAAATGAATATTATGAGAAAAAAATAGATGATTTAAAATTTATGGGAAAATACTTGAAAGTTGGTATATTTGTTGATGCCATTAGGACCGGGACAGAGATGCAAATTGTTAAAAAACATTGTGAAAAATGTAAATACGATGTCAAATCAATAATAGCATACAAAATAAAAGAAGATATTGTATGTGATATCAATGACTTATTTCCCGATTCACGTTTATTATATGTAATTAAAACGGATAACGATTTACAACATAAAGAATTACTTAAATTTAGGCCAAGCAAGGAATTGATAGATACTGATAGTTTAGTTTCAAAAATAGAATTAAAACTGAACTACTATTATGATATATACGATTTAGGAGACATTTTGGGAGAATTATGTAAAGAACTTAGAACGAATGCACGTGATTATTTTTTCGATGAAGACGATTTTTTCTTATTTATTAATGATAAATTAGATTTGGTAATATATAGCTATTCAATATATGATGTTAATTTTGAAAATTATATTATTCCTGTAGTTGAAATTGTATTTAAATATAATATATCTGAATCGATACTTCAATTTGGTGCTACTGTGAACGGGGAAATCCCAAACATAAATACTGAAAATAAAACAGAATCACAGATCATAGACTTGTCTATGGACATTTCAAAAAAAATCTCAAAATTATTAGAAAGCGATCTTTATCTACATATTAAAGATAAATTATCATTATGATATTTCCTTATAATTAGAAAAATCAATAAAAAATATTAATCATTGCGAGGCACTGTCGCCGACAAGCTCCTCGATCGACACAGTCTTCTGGTCTCCGGTGGACATGTCCTTGACCGTCACCTTGCCCTCCCTGACGTCCCTCTCGCCCACGATGACTACCTTCTTCGCGCCGAGATTGTTGGCGAGATTCATCTGATTGGACATGTTCTTGCTGCCGTACGAGAACTCCACGACGCCCCTCTTCCTTAGCGCCTTTATTATCTCCAGCGATTCCTTGTCCACATCTCCTATTGTGACGATGAAGTAATCGGGTCCAAAATCTGGCTCCGGCCAGATGCCCTCCTCCTTCATGAGTATCTCGAGCATTGGAATCCCTATGGCGAATCCCACCGCAGGCATGTCCTGGCCGCCGAAGAGCCCTATGAGATTGTCATACCTTCCGCCGCCGAAAAGCGACCTCATGCTCTTCTTCCTGTCGAAGACCTCGAACACCATGTCGGTGTAGTATGCCAGCCCCCTGACTATGGAGAGGTCGAGCTTGCAGTAGTCCTCGAGACCGTAATGTCCCAGGAGCTCTCCGACCTTCCTGAGATTCTCCAGCGCCTTCTGCGCGCCATCGTCCTTCTCGAACGGGGCATTGGATATCTCCTCGACACACTGGCTGATGTTCCCGTTGATATCAAGCATGTCCGTCAGCGTCGCGTAGGCGTCGTCGTCAAGCCCGAGCTCCGAGAGCATGTCGTAGAACTCGTCGTCGCCCACCTTCGACCTCTTGTCGACCACGTTGAACGCCTCGTCCGCCCTGATGCCCAGCGACGAGAAGAAGGATTCCAGAATCTTTCTGTCCGAGACGTGGAACATGAAGTTGTCCAGTCCCAGGTCCAGCAGGCACTCTATGCCGCATGCCAGTGCCTCGAAGTCCGCGCGGCTGGAATGGCTGCCGAAGATGTCTACATTGAACTGGTAAAACTCCCTCTGCCTCCCCTTCTGCGGCCTCTCGTAGCGCCAGTGCCTCGAGAGCGAGCACCACTTCACTGGTTTTGTGAGCACCTTCTGCCGCTGCACGACCATCCTGGCCACACTGGGGGTGAGCTCGGGTATTAGGCAAACATCGCGTCCGCCCTTGTCCTTGAAAGCGTAGATCTCGTCGACGATGGCCTCGCCCGACTTCTTCGTGATAATGTCCAGACTCTCTATGGAGGGGGTGCACACCTCTCTGAACCCATACCTGCCGACGGTCCTGCACAGGCTTTCGTATATCCTCTTGCGCCCGTAATAGTCTTCGGGATAGAAGTCTCTTACACCCCTAAGTTTCTCAAACACAAAGACACCTATTCCAACTCTCTGAGAAGATTGTCACGGGTAACTATCCCGATATAGTTCCCTCTGTCCTTGACTATGACGGCCCTCCTCTCCTCCAGGAGGCGGGCGACGGCCCTTACAGAGACGTTCCTGTCCACCGTGGGGAACGGTTCTTCCATCACATCCTCAACGAGCGTGTCGTTGAGCTCCCTCTCCCCCTTGGAGATGAGCTTGGTGAACGTCTTGTCCGTTATGGAGCCTATGATATTGCCCTTTGGGCCTATTATCGGCAGTTGCGAATAACCTTGCTCATGCATCTTCTGGGACGCTTCTGCAAGATTGCAACCTTGCTTTATGCCTATTATATTGGAGGTCATTATCTCTTCTATCTTCTTGGAGGACTTTTGCTCAAGATCAGCAAGAGTGTCGAATATCCTCTTGGCCTTCTCATAGCTGAGATTCAGCTGATTTCGTTCCACTTTTGCTATTACGGATTGTGAGACATTGGCCTTCTTTGCCAGTTCCTTTTGGGTTATGCCCAACCTCTTTCTTATGGTTTTTATCTCACTGAGTTCTCGCATCACACTAAACAGAATTTAAGGGTATATAATTCTTTTGTTCATAAAAGGGAGATGGCAAATATTCTTATTGGCCCCCCTATTAGGACATATGGAGGTATTATATGGAAATAAGCGACGCACAGGAAAGGATGAGGGATTTCTGCAGGGCCAGGGACTGGGACAGGTTCAGGGCGTCCCTGGTGTATGTCCACCTTATGGAGGAACTGACCGAGATAGGCGAGGAGATACTGTATGAGGAAGGTTACAAGAGGGAGGGGATAGGCCACGAGAGGTCCAACAAGGACGTTGGGAGGGAGTTCGCGCAGTCATTTGCCCTGTTCCTGCAGCTCTCCTTGCATTACGGTGTCGACCTCGAGGGGGCGTTCGAGAGGGAGCTTGGCATAATGGAGGACAGATTCCCAGCCGACAAGTGGAAGGTCAGGGACTGAGATCACCTTACACCCTCTCTCTCGCAAGGTATTTACGCAAATCCCATAGACGCCTTCCAATGCATGTCTGCTGCCAATGCGAGCACTATATGAGCGAGTATACGGGATTTGCGCTCTGCCGGGTCAGGCGCAGGATCGTTCCCTTCAATGGGACCGCATGTCCCCTCTTTGCCTATTTGGAAGATTGATTTGGCATTATATTCCCCATTTAAATGTATTAATTACATATTTGGTTTAATCTTAACTTTATAAGAATATTTTTATAATATATTGAATAATATTAAACAGTCCCAAAAAATACATGTTTTTTGAGGTGTTTGGATTTGCATAAGATGATATTGAAAATAATACCTATTTTGATTGTGTTGGTCCTGATCTGTGGCTGCATTTCCGGAGGGGGTGGGGATACCACCACGCCAGCGCCCACAACCGCGCCGACAACTGCTGCACCGACAACAACTGCTGCACTGACGACAGCCGCTCCCACGACGACCGTGGCGCCAACATTGCCCCCGACAACGGAGCCGCCCAAACCGTCGGAGATGGATGACGCATGGACCATGATATACAAAGATGAATATGGCACCAACTATTCGCCTGATTCACTTCCCCAGACGCCAGAGGTGCTTTGGTACAGGGATGGAGTGTTCCTGGGCCCGAGTGTCATTGAGTACGGTCACGTCTATGTGCCTGTTCAAAAGCTCGACGATGTCCAAGGAGATAGATTGGTATGCCTTGACCTTGAGGATGGTTCAACAGTATGGGAAAGTGCTCTTCAATATAACAGAAACATGGACTGCACCGACCTTGTATATTACAGGTCCCCTGCCATCTCAGAGGAAAAGATAGTGTTCCTTTCCTGTGGAAACTCTTGCATCTTGCAGTGTTTCGATGCCTTCGATGGAACAAAGGCCTGGGAAAAGACCGTGGACACAAATTACCGGATATACCTAAGCCCGACCATCGCGGATGGGAAGGTCTACGTCATGTACACCAACTCGATATGTTATGGTGATTTTATAAATGAGTATAATGATTTCGCCGACCTGAACAATGGCAGGATAGCCTGTTACGACCTTGAGACTGGAAACATGCTGTGGGAGGAAAGAATGAATCTCGCATTCTATGGCAACCCCATAATATACGACGACAAGGTCTACTTCGGAGCCGTGGATGGCGCTACCGCCATAGGTTATCTGGTGTGCCTTGATGCGGAAGATGGGGAATTGCTCTGGACGAACGAACTATTGAGCGCTGACCGGGCGCTGTACAATCTTGACGAGCCTGTATGGCGCATAGCTTACGGCCATGACAACATCTATGTCACACTGTTTGACTATGATATAGACTGGGCGTTCTTCGGATACAGCAGTATAGCATGCTACGACCCTGACAATGGCGATAGGAAATGGGAGTTCATGACGGACACAGGATTCTTTTTCGGGGACCATCTTTCGATATCAGAGGATTATGTCTACTTTGGGGTCAGATGGAACACAATAGATGAACCTAGTGGGATCCGCATATACAAATTGGACCCTTCAAATGGCAATATCTTGTGGAGCAGCTATCTCCCCGATTTCATGGATTTCATGGTGATGGGGGGCGATACGCTATATGTTGGATTCCGTTATGGCGCCTATAACGCCGATGTCAATAAATGGGAATATGACAACAACTTCTATGGCATCAGCGGAAACTCGGGAGTGCAGAACTGGTTTTATACAGAGTCTCCTGATTACTCGTCTATGGTGATATATGGCGGCATCTACCCATCGGTGGCAAGCGGGTACTATGTCGCCTCGGTAGGATTCAGACTTTACTGCTTCACTTGAATCCTTTCTCTTTTTTATTTTCTTATTATTAAAATTAAAAAGGTGTAATTTTAACTGATAATCAGGTAACGAACAGCACGCATCTATGGGACATCGTTGGTTGCCATTTTTTTATCACCGATGACCAGCTTCAGTAACGGCGGCGTGATTAGCGTCGTCACA
Organism: Halobacteria archaeon; assembly: GCA_036733165.1. Lineage (GTDB taxonomy): Archaea > Methanobacteriota_B > Thermococci > Methanofastidiosales > NM3 > JAFGGT01. The sequence goes on from DAINBB010000011.1 coordinate 41,173, forward strand.
AAAGCCATCAGTATTATCGTTGAATATAGAGACTGGTCGATTATGTTCTTCACAAGCCCTATGTTGGCGACTATTATGGCGACCTCCATCCTCGGTACCATGCCGACGCCAACGGTGAGGGCGTCCCTCTTGTCGAATCTTGAAAGCTTGCAGACGAGATAGCACCCCACGACCTTTCCCAGGATGGCGGCGATTATCAGAAACAACCCCAGCACTCCCGCATACATTATCTGTTTGAGGTCCGCGGCCACGCCTATGTACGTGAAGAACATGGGGATGAAGAAACCGTACCCTATCGTTTTAGTGTCGGTGATAAGGAAGTTCTTCTCCTCCGTCTGGGACACCAGGAGGCCTGCCAGGAAACAGCCCGTTATGCCGGCGATGTACATCTCCTCGGCGAATATCGCATAGAACAGGATCAATATGATCACCAGGGACTCGAGGCTTGACTGGGTCTTGAGCCTGTAGGTATGGCTGAGCGCCTTCTTGAGCAGGGGAAATATGACATAAAGCGAGAGCAGGAAGAAGAACGCCATGAACGCCAGGATCTCGGCGATGTCAAGGAACGCGACCTCCCCTGTCGTGGACAGGCTGGTCACGATGGAGAGGATGAAGACGGCCATCACGTCGTCTATCACGGCGGCGCTGATGATGGTCATCCCGACCTTGGAACGCAGTTTTCCAAGATCGATGAGCACCCTCACCGTGATGCCCACGGAAGTGGCGGAGAGTATGGTCCCCAGGAACAGCGCCGTGTAAAAGCTGTAGTCAAACGCCAGCCCAAGGGCGACCGCCAGCGAGAAGGGAAGTGATATGCCCGCCAACGCGACAATAAAGGATGTCTTTCCCGCCTTCTTGAGGTCCTTTACGTTCGTTTCGGCGCCTGCGAAGAACATCAGGAAGAGTATCCCGATGTATGAGAATCTCTCAAGCCCGGTGCTGACATCAAGGAGGTGCAGGAACGTGTTGCCGATGATGAGTCCGCCGATGAGCTCCCCTATTATGGATGGATAGCCGAAATGCTCCACCAACTCGCCGAACACCTTTGCAACAAGCAGTATTATCAATATCTCAACTAGCAGATCCATCTTATCCCTGGCTTAACAGTCTCATCAATAGCAGCAGTTGTTTGGTGTTGATTATGCCCACGACCCTTTTCTTCTGGTCCAGGACAGGGAGGTTCTTTATCTTGTACTTGCCCATCACTGTCGCGACCTCCTCTATCGTCTGATTCTCATAGACGAATATCGGCTTCCTTGTCATGATGTCGTTCACCGTGTCGCTCACCCTCACAAAGGCCTCATTGAACAGCGATCCGCCGATGCCTGTGGAGAAGCTCGGCCTCGACAGCAGCTTGATAAGGTCGCTTTCCCTAACTATCCCGATAAGATTCTCTTCTTCGTCCACCACGATGAATATGGAGGTCTTCTGCTCGTTTAGGAGATTCAGAAGGTCGTGTATCGGGGTGTTGGGCCTGACGGACTTGTAAGGCGTCATCACGTCCTTTGCCAGCATTTTGCCAGGGAACCTGAGCTTTTTGGAGAATGTGTCGTCGTCAAGCTTCTTCTCCTTGAATATCTCCAGTTCCTGCCTGATGAAACGTCTTTTGAGAGACAACTATACACCTGCCTATAATCTTACAAGCTCAAGCTCACGGACCACACCTGTGCCCTTGAGCTTGTTGCTCAGTTCAGACTCTGAGATGTTCGAGTCCTTGAGGTCGAGTAGCTTGACAGAGTAGTAGGACCCTTTCACGGACTGACCCTCTCCGTAGACGATCGAGATGTTCTCCTCGCCGAGGACGAGATCTATCTTCGCGTTGGAGAGAGGGGTGTTCTCCATAATGGCCTTCATCTCGACTATTTTCGAGTCGGGTTCGCCGATGCTGGAGATGATCATCTCCTTTTCGTTCCTGTCCATCTCCAACAGCAGTATCGAGCCGTCCGAGACCTCCAGGACACGCATGCACTGTTCGGACAACTCCAGTTTGTTGCCCTTGAGTTTGACCACTTCGTATGCTTTCATTTACATCGCCCATGCAAATATCGTAGATTAACAGTCATAAAATATAAAGGTTGCTTTTTGATTGCCCATTTGGGCAGATTTTCAAGCTATATTGCCTAAAATGGATTTTATTTATGAAGCAACTTTGAAATAAAAAAAGAATATGTAATATATGAATATATTAAGGCATATACTACTAAAATTTGGCAAGTTGCATCTACTTGACGAGATTGATGATGAGGACAACAATAGCTTTTTCTAATCAAGGACCTAATATTAGCGATGACCCGAAGGCCGGACTTAAAGACCATCTCTATTATCTTGGTAGTCATACTGGCGATGCTTCTGGTCTCCATACCAGTGTTGAGGTACAGGATGCCGTTCTCATGGGATGTCTGGTACCACATAAGGATGGGCGAGGCGTTCACCCATGGATTCGTCTGGTGGGACTGGAGCTCGTTCGGGCCGACTGGAAGGCCGAATCTTTATCCTCCGGCGTTCCATATCCTCCTGGCGCTCATATCCAAGCTGGGAGGCGTCTCGATACAGAACGTGACAAGGTTCCTTCCGATGTTGCTGTATCCCATCACCGCGTTCCTGCTATACTGGTTCACAAAGCTTCTCTTCGACAGCAAGACTGGAATCCTCTCTGCGATGATGTACATCCTGATACCCGTAGCCGTGGACAGGGGCGTCATATCGTCCCCCCAGGCCCTGGCCATCATAC
>DAINBB010000012.1:0-42608 GCA_036733165.1 Halobacteria archaeon
ATGCTCTCAACGCTGAAGGGATCGATGTATGTGGCATGCTCGCCATAGTATTCCTTCGTGCCCCCCCTCTCCGTCACCACGACGTTCGCACCCGCCAGGCCGGCCTCCAGGCCCGACATCCCGCACGTCTCCTGGTAACTGGGCAATGCGAACACCCTGGCCCCCGCATAGGCGGAGGGGAGCAGTGTGGAGTCATAGGGTATGTGGGGCAGGAACATGACGTCCTCGTTGGCCGCGCCCTCGCACTTCCTGACATAGTCGGCGTCCTTCGGGTCTCCGACGATCACGAGCTTGGTAGGCAAGCCGCTCTTTACAAACGCCTCTATCAGCGACAGGACGTTCTTGATGGGCTCTATCCTGCCTGCGTATAGGATATAGTCGTCCCTGCCGATCATGTTGACAAACTCTGTCTTGTCTGCGTCCATGAACTTTGAGTCTATGCCGTTGGGCACCACAACGAACAACTCCCTCGGTATGTCTAGGAAGTCGATGCTGTTCTCCATCTCAAGACGGCTGTTCACCATTATCTTGTCGGCCTTGTTCATCAGGTACGCCATGTTGAAGAATGGATCGAACAGGGAGACGATCTCATTATTGCGGAAAAGCTTGCGGACGCCAAGATAGAGATTCTCAAGCGCCGTCATTATGGGGGAATCCCACATCAGGCGCGTTATGCCGTGATGGAAAGTGAATATCGGCGTTACGACGACCTTCGTCCCGCTTCCCTTGATCTTGTCCATCAGCATCTTGGCCTCTTGCGACATGAAGAATGGATTGAAGAAATGGACGATGTCAAAGCTCGTGATATCGTCCTTCCACATGTCAAAAAAATGTATTTCATACTTATTTTGCCCTTTATTGACATATTCGTAGATGTTTGATAATTTTTGTTCTACGCCGCCATAATAATTGAAAGAGGCCAAATGTGTGACAAACGCTACTTTTCTCATTCTGTCCAACAATATCTTATTATAATATTTAAATATATATTCATGAAAATGCCCGGTGTTTGGATTGAGAGACGCTATTGTAGTGACCAGTTGGGACGATGGACATCCCTTGGACATGAGGCTCGCAGGGCTGTTGGAAAAATACGGCATCCCTGGCACGTTCTACATACCCATCGTCAACTCCGAGGGTCGGGACGTGCTCAGCAAGGAACAGGTGCTGGAGATATCCGACCGCTTCGAGGTCGGGGGGCACACCTACAACCACGTGGACCTGACAAAATTGTCAACAGATAGCGCCAGGGAGGAGGTCTTCTCCTGCAAGAACGCATTGGAGGACATGATAGGAAAGGAGATAGAGAGCTTTTGCTATCCCCGCGGAAAATACAACGATGCCATCATGGGGATTGTCAAGGAGGCGGGTTTCAAAAATGCCCGCACCGTGAGGCTTTTGGAGAAGGACTTCAAAGACCCATTCCAGATAGGCACGACCGCCCATGTCACCGAGAAGGGACTGACACACTTCACGAACTACCTGATAAAGTCCAAGGGACTTCCCGACAGGGGCATGGTCTCAGGATTCCTGCTGAAAAATCTTTTGTTCAAGGACTGGTACGGCTGTGCGTCCATTGCACTGGACCACATAGTGAAGGAGGGCGGGATATTCCATTTATGGGGCCATTCGAGGGAAATAGAGTCGTTCGGGCAATGGGGAAGGCTTGAGGCCTTCCTAAAGAGGATTTCCATGTTGGCAGAGAGCGGCCAGGTGGTTCTAAAGGATGTCAGTGATGCTGTCGAAAGATAGATAAATATATAAATGAGCTTATAAGTCCTAATAAGAGAATTGGGCTCTTGGTCTAGTTTGGTTATGACGTCGCCTTCACACGGCGGAGGTCCTGGGTTCGAGTCCCAGAGAGCCCACCATTTTATTCTGTTCGTTGAAATACCCAAAATTCATTGACATCTCTCCAAATTTACGGAGGCAAAATCACTTCGCCCAGGTAAGGCGAAGACCATGGAAACTGAACTCAGAGAGATGAGGGACAAGTTCTACAGGCATCTGAAGAATCAGGGATATTCAGACGCCTATTCGTACTCGCTCGCCAACGATTATATCACGATGTCGAGGAAGGTCGGCATCTTCCCGTCGCCTGGCGAGATGGAAAAATACTACAACGGCATGTTGGAAAGGGGGATCTCCAATGCGAGGCTGGGGAACACAACGAAGATGTTCAAGCACTGGTGCAGGTTCTCGGACACAGAACCCCCGGACGTCAAGCCGCCCAGGGACAACTCCAGGAGGATAACGTACCTCACCGAGATGGAGGCCAAGAAACTCCTGTACGCCTGCGACTCCATAAGGGATTACGCCCTGCTCTGCGTGCTGCTGTACGCAGGTCTCAGGAGGGCAGAGGTCGTGAAGATCAGGTGGGAGGACATCGACTTCAAGGAGAGGATACTGACCGTCAAGAGCACCAAGACCAACAGCTGGTCGAACTGCGTGCTATCGGAAAAGGCGGTAAAGGCGCTGGAGATGTGGAGGGTCCGCTACGGGACAGAGAGGGTGTTCGCCTTCAATCCCGACAGGGTGACGAGGATAGTCAGGAAGTTCGCCAAGGCAGCACGCCTGGAGAAGAGGGTCACGCCCCATGTCCTCCGCCATACCCTGGCCACCAATCTCTACAATCAGAGCGGGGACATCATGCTGGTCAAGGAGCAGCTGAGGCACAGGGACATCAAGTCGACGCTGATCTACACGCATCTCTCGACGGACGAGAAGAAGAGGAAGTATGACAGGTTTTGTCCGGAGTTCTGATATTCATATTAGAATAATTTGGAAAAAAGTTCATAAATTCGTGATTATGGAAGATTATGGAACAATAATAAATCCATTTTTTGATGTATGGGGTAAGAGAGGGGGAGTATTTTATGGATGTAAATTAAAATATGATTAATTATGAAAGTATATTTTAATTTATCAAATTGTCATATATAGATGATTTTTTTTAACATTCTGTAAATTGATTTTTACGTGTTATAAAAATATAAATGACAATAAGATTATTATATTTCTTTTATATACCTATTTGATGGAGGTGAGAACTATGTGTATGATGCTCTTTAATTTACCCGGAAAGGCGATTGGTATGGTCCCCAGGCTATTCACTGATATACGCAGTATTACAATTTTTGGCGTTCCGGTGCCAATAATCGTCACCCTCTATTTGAACGGAAGTCTTGAAAAAGCAATTGAGCTAGTTAAATCAGTATTTTAAGACGCTCCCTAAAATCTAGAACACCGTCTTCCACTTTGGGAAAAGGGCACCAATGAGGCATCGGATTTTTTTTCCGGCGGTACCCTTTCTTGTTCTGCACATAATAACTCAATTTTCCCCGAGGGCTTCACTTGATACCTTGGGGCCCTTTACAGAATACCAGCATTCACGATTGTCTCTTATTTCTTCTAATGCTTTTTTGCATCGGTCCCTCTTGGCCTTTAACTGCATGACCATCTGAACTGATGCACCCAGAAATAACGAAGGAAAGCAATAAAATCATCAAGATCAAGAATGCGAAAGTCTTGTTTTTCATGCCATCAATAGTTAATACAAGACCATGAATAAAAATTTTATGCCTATTTAGGATTTTTAAACTAGAATAATCATTTTTTTTATTGTGGATTTAAATAAAAAGTCATATTCTTGTTTTATTTCCATATAATAAAAAAGAGAAAGGGGATAAGATTATCCCTTGGGCATCCAGTAACCAAATCCTGGAGATGCTGACGATATGTACTGTACGCCGTTCGCATCGTAGGGCGGGTCGTTGCATACCTCGAATATTATGGCAAAGGCACCCCATATCTGAGAACCTATCTCCACACCCTCCGAAGTGTACCATACGCCGTCCATGGCGATTGCGTCTGTTGGCACTGCCACTATCTTACAGTAATATGACCAATGTGTTCCATCCTCATACGTTCCTGTCATCAGGTTTGTCAGCCAAGCGCCAGAACCATAGTAGGAATCGTACCCATAATGTCTGTCAAGTAGAAGGTCGCCATCTTGGCTGCAGTTGCTCAGCCAAGCATCGTTCCATTTCATGATAAGCTTTGTATCGCTTGAGGTGACCGGGGTGTCCGGACGCGAATAGTTCTCGTAGTACCCATTGAACATATGGGCCTGGTAGTTGTACCCGTACTCATCGTATCCCAGTTCTATAGCATTTCCAGAACTGTCCAATAGTCCATCCTGTATCGTTATGACGCCGTCGTCCTTCTTTGCAGAGACCATCGACATTGAAACAAGAAGGGTTACACAAAGGAACATGACAAATAGTTTATTCCTCATAGATTGATAATATCTGTTCATATATGAAAAAGTTATCCCTGATGACCATAAAATGGAGAGGGGTTATTATCATGCAATGTTACGTATCTATCTAGTGATCTGTTTTTTCTTGCTCCTATTTCTTACCAATATGATATCTAGAAACATAATAAATAAAGCAATCGCCAACAGGATGCCATACTCCGCCCTGACGTCGTTGTCCATCTCGTTCAGGAGGCTGTACGAAAGGTTTACATTGACATCTTCGTCAACGGTGTTCGTTATCCGTAGGCCAATCACCCCCCTGTTTGGCGGTGTGAAGATGAAGACCTCCCCGCTCTCAACCCGTCCCTCAAACAGGATATTGTTCGACACGTCTATGAATGCGATGTCGAGCGGCGTCTTGGTGTCGGTGATCATCTTGAACTGGTATTCCCCGTTGCGGTAATATGCGGCTATGATCGTTGCATCCCCCTCGTCCCCGTACGGGGCCAGTTTTTGACTATCCTGGTCCGCATGCGCACCGTACTGATTGTACACGGTGGATGCGAGCACCGTGGCGCAGACGAGCATTATCAGGAGGGACGCCCTCTGGATCCGGTTCATCCCACCTCAAGCCTCCTTGTGAAGTAGATGAATCCCAATATGAAGAATATGACGCCGAGGACTGGCGTCACCAGAAGGGACGGGAACGCCACATCGGGCGTCCTCCCCGCCAAATACAGGTATTGGGACATGATGACGCCGTCCGGAAGGTAGTCCACCCCGGAGTCGTTCAGCATGCCCATGACATAGAACGCGAAGAAGGAAGTTATTATCCCCACATACGTGTTCTTTGAAACGATCGAGAAGAGCGAACCTATCGAGACCAGGAAAAATCCCAGTATCGCGTATGTCGCAAATATCGCCAGGGCGACCCTGATGAAGCTTCCGTATTCCAGGCATGTCGATGCCATCGTTATGAGCGACACTATCAGGGCGAGGCTCGAGGCGAGCGTCAGGGGCGCCCAGACGGCCAGGAACTTGCTGAGAAAGAGGCCCGCCCTCGATACGGGCAGCGAGAGGTATCCCTTCATGGTGCCCTTCTCTATCTCGTTCGCGAATGTCAAGGCGCAAAAAAGCGCTGCAAATATCATGAAGGGAAAGTATGCCTCGGAGATCCTGAGCGAGGCCGCAACTGTCAATAATTTTGACATGACCATCGGTGCCTTGACGCTCATGTCGGACGAGGCGCCCATGGTCGCAGAACCCATGCCAAGCCAAAAGAGGAAGGAAAATGCGACATAAAAGAACAACACCGCGACTATCTCGAGCACGGGTGGGCGGAGAAGCGCCCGAAACTCCCAGAGCAGCGTGTCGCGCCTCACTGGTCCGACACCCCCATTACCTTTATGAACACGTCCTCCAGCACGCCGGTCCCGAATCTCTCCCTGATGTCGTCGTAGCTGGAACATAGGAGCTGCTCCCCGTCGTTGAGTATCATCACGTCCGTGCACACCCGCTCAAGCTCGGGCAGGATGTGGGTGGATATGAGGAAGTTCGTGCCGTGCTCCCTGTGTATGTCGCCGATTATCCTGAGTATCTGCCTCCTTGCGAGCGGGTCGAGATTCGATGTGGGCTCGTCGAGTATGACAAGCCTCGGGAATCCGAGTATCGCGTTCGTGAATCCCACCCTCTGCAGCATCCCCGCCGAAAGGGAGGATATCCTCTTGCCGACGTATCCCGACGTGCCTGCGCATTCCACGGCCGCCCGCACGTCTTCGCCCGTCTTGCCCTTCAGGCGGGCCGCATACCCGAGGTAGTCCATGGCGCTCATCTGGGGAGGGAAGACGTTGCACTCGTGCAAGACGCCCACATCCCTCAGAATCTCCTCGCGCCGGGCGAAGGGGTCTTTCCCAAAGACCTTAGCATGCCCTCCGGACGGTTTTATTAAGCCTAGGAGGATCTTTATGAGCGTGCTCTTTCCCGCGCCGTTCGGGCCGATTATCCCCCATATCCCTCCTTGGAAGGACATGCTGACGCCCCTCAGGACCTCCTTGTCGCCATATCTCTTTGCGAGAGAGGATATCTCTATTATCGGATCTATGTCTTTCACTTCCTTCTGCGCACAATCAGCGCCACTAGGACGGCCACCACATAGTAGGGAAGGCCGCTTTTCGCACCTACCTATGTCTCGTTTCCGGAATCGTCCTCAATCTCCTCCGAGTCCTACTCGTCGGGGGTCGGGTCGACGTACACCGCCGCCAGCCGTTCGTAGTAGTTGGGGATGTCGTGCTCGCCCTTGAACTGGTACTCGGTCACGAAAGACCGGTAGAGGGGCATTCCCTTTTCATGCAAGATTCCTAAAAAACAAGCATTTGGGCCCATCAGCGCCCTGCTGGCGTCGTCATAGAGATCGAAGTTCATGTCAAACAGCATGAGCCCGGTGTCGAAGTCGTAGATGTACGATATGAACACGGGATATTCAGAGGATTCCATGTCCAGGTACAACAGTTCATCATCCGGATTTAGATGGAGTGTATAAACCTGCTCTATCCCAATGGCATCGAGATCCAGTACAAACAGATTCTCGATCCTCTCGACGATGGTGACAAATTCCCCGCCGCCAAAATCCTTTGAGAACAGGAACTCCGTCTGCCCTGTCAGGGGATAGTCCGCAGGGTCTATCCACCAGGTCCAGATACCCGCCTCGTTGCCTTCGGCATCGTACATGACCTGGGTCCGCGTGTCGACGAGATACGTCCTAGTCTCCTTCACGTGGACAGAGCCCCAAAAGTTGACTGTATTGTATGTGGTAAGTATCTCCACCCTGTCGGGCGTCACCTCGTCCAGGATGTGCGTGTTCTCGATGAAGCTGTAGTCGCCAGCCTGGGCCATCTCGACGTACTCCCTCCCAGGGAATGGAACGGCTGTCCTTTGATACTCCCCTGTAAAGCTGTTGTAGATCGTTTCGTATGTTGAGAATTCGAATGTTATCGTCACCTCGACCATGTCGCCATCAACATCGAGACAGTCCCACCTTATGTATCCATCCTTGCAATGATAATACCATACATCATCCATATACATCGAGAAGTCAGGAAATTCATAGAGGGCGAAGTCCCCAACTTCAATATCGGTTGATTCAGGTGGGGAAGTGGACACATAGGTTTCTGATCCCCCAGTTATACATCCCGCAAAAAATGAAAGGGATGCAAGTAACAAAAATGCCACGGCCCATTTTTTCATGATACAAATATGTAATACATTAATAACAATATTTTGCCTGAAAGGTTAATCGCCCTCATAGGAAAGACATGTATAAAACACAGTTCGGAAGAACAATTTTGTTTGGCAACAGAAACGATGTCATTTATTTTTACGACAAGAAGTATATTCTAATATGACTGGATTATATTTGTATATTTTTTCCAATGGAATATGAAAGAACTCACTCCATATCAGGTTTCGATGAATAGACGCTTTCCTCCCCATCGGGCCTGTAGGCCTTTATGACCAGGGACTCCACATCCTGGAAGTTCGGCAGGAAGTTCATTCCTGTCTCGTCCGAGAAATCAAAAAGTTGAACTATCCTGGTCTTTCCTGGGCTGAGCGATTTGAACCAGCACTCATATGTGTCATTGAGCTCCAAGGTCACATCGTCCCAGACATAGTCGTTCTCGTTTGTGATCCTTATCTCTTCCTGGCCGTACTCGACAGTCGCATCGAGCTTGTCATAGGAACCGGCGCAACCACAGATGGATACCGTTAGGACAATGATCATGACGATTATTGATATCTTCTTCATCTCCATTACATCGCAATATCGTTTTATATTATTAATCCCAAATAGATGGACCGATATCCATTTGGACAACGCACGAGAAATAGTTAATTTTATAATAATGGTCCAGAATTAGAATCAATGACAAAAAACGACGATCTCGTCACCATCGCGATAGCAACAGCCCTCACGATAGTGTCGGTCGTCCTTGACATACCGATCTTCAGGCAGGTGTTCGGGATCGCGTTCATATTGTTCTGCCCGGGATACGCATTCATATCGGCACTTTTTGTCAAAAGGAGGGAGATGGACTATATTGAGAGGATCGCTCTATCCTTCGGACTTTCCCTCGCAATAGTGCCCCTGATCGGACTCGCCCTCAACTACACGCCGTATGGAATAAGGCTGTCGCCCATCCTGATATGCAATTCCGGATTTACCTTCGCAATGCTGTTTGTCGCCTTCTACAGAAGGATGCAGATGAAAGAGGATGACGATGGTAACGAGTTCGGCTTCACATACAGCATGCCGGACATCGATCTCGGCGAGAACAGGACCGACAGGATCCTCTCGGTGATCCTCATAATATCAATAATCGTCTCGATCTGCACCCTTGTCTACGTCATACAGGCACCAAAGAAGGGGGAGACCTTCACGGAGTTCTACATCCTTGGCCCTGGAGGGATGGCGGACGACTACCCCACAGAATACGTCTTCGGTGAGACAAGGGAAGTTATAATCGGCATTGTCAATCACGAGTACGAGACGGTGACGTACACTGCGAGCATGGTCCTGGAAGGCGAGGTCCTCTGGACCAAGGAATACACCATAGAGGACGAAGGCGAGACCGAAGAGACGATCGAGATAACCCCGCATCTAGCCGGAGAGAACATGAAGCTTCAGTTCCTTCTCTACAAGGACGGGGAGGAATACCGCGACCTGCACCTGTGGATAACTGTCACAGAGCCTTGATCACCCTATTATCTCCAGCACCTTCTGTACGACTGTTATCGAGAAGAACATCACTCCCACGTACAGATAGAAGTTGAGCCTCTCCTTGGTGTTCCTTGTCAGGGACATGTCGAACAGCTCCCTGAGGACGAGGAATCCTATGAATATCAGTATGATGTAAAGCGAGATGTCCGTGTCCATGGCAAAGAACATGAGAATGGCAAGCCATGACGTGAAAAGCAATGCAAACAGGTCGTTCTTGTTCATTTCAGAGGAAATGTGCTTGAAAACTTATATATTTATCTTTAAAACACGCAAATCAGTTTAAAATATAAGAACATGAAAAACTTATTAAGTATATCGATACCCATATCTTTACCTGAATCCGGTGATGAACATACGAAACATGCTTTCTAGACCATTGGCGTTTGCAGTGATCGCGGCCCTACTAGTCTCGCTCCTTTTCATCGACAATATCGACATTTCCGCAAACGAAAATCAGACATTCTCAATATCCATAGTGGAACACAAGGCGACGGCAAGGGACATCGAGTACATGAAGTCCATGGATGGAGTATACGACCCCGACACGGACTACAATGTGATCATCGACGGACACGGCACAGGATTGGTGCCCCCAACGGAGGAAGAGTGGGAATCAATGGTAGGAAGCATCAATATCGTGGATGAGATATCACTGGAATACGACGGCCCCCTGCCAACGAGTCTGGACCTGTCCTCATCGAAGTACTTCCCACCGATCGGGGATCAGGATGGAGAAGGCTCGTGCGTGGCCTGGGCGGTCGGATATTATACCAAGACGTTCCAGGAGGCATTGGAGCACGGCTGGGACCTCTCCGGCGCCGTCTGGGTGGGGGGGACATATGGACATCCCTCGACCGGATATCAGGACAAGATATTCAGCCCCGACTTCCTGTACCACCAGGTCAACAGGGGGAGAAGCGATGCAGGGTCATCCTACAGCGACATCATGGAGATAGTCACGAACACCGGGGCCTCTACATGGTCCACAATGCCGTACGACCCATTGGACTCCTCATCATGGCCATCTGAAGCCGCCTGGAGGGAGGCCGCGCTCTACAGGGGGCAGGACGGATTCAATGTCTATTACTTCAACTCGGACGTCGATGCCCTTAAGAATCTCCTCCTTAGCGGAAATCTAGGGGTCATATCCATCAACGCCAGTTACTATGCGGTATTGACCGGAGACGACGTCTGGACCACTGATAACTATACCGCCTCAACGACAAATCACGCCAACACGGTGGTAGGTTTCGATGACAGCTTCTCCTACACGGAGGGCGGGGTCGTCAAGTACGGGGCGTTCAAGGTCGCAAACTCGTGGGGCACGGGATGGAACGGTGATCACAACAGTGACGGATACTACTGGATCTCCTATGAGGCGATGAGAACCGGTGTCGGAAAGTTCATGTTCACGAACGACATCGCAGACTATAATCCCGAGACGATTGCCGTGTTCGAGATAGACCATGAGATAAGGACAGACTGTGAGGTCTATGTGGGAATTGGCGACCCGAACTCGCCCGTCGCAACTAAATCCTTCACACCATATTACTACGGCAGCGGAGACTACCCGTTCCCGGACAACAAGATAGTCCTTGACATCACGGAATTTGGCCAGACGGACGAGGACTTCTTCCTGAAGGTGTTTGATTACGAAGGTTATTTTGGAAGCTCCAGTGAGGGCGTCATCGTATCATTCTCTGTAGAAGAGTACACGAATTACGATGTATCAGGAAATGCCGACATGACGTGGACGGCGACCGACACGCCGATATCGACCATTAATGGGGGATACGTACACTCCATCGCAGAGTACTATCCGTCCCTGGATCCGCCGCTCCTGAGCTATCCCTCACAAACAAACACATTGGGGGCCGTTGCGCCCCTGTTCTCATGGGACGAGGTCGAGTACGCGTATACCTACAACTTCGAGATATCCACATCTCAAACAACCGGGGAAGATGGCAGCTTCTCCAGTGTCATATATGCAGATTCTACCTCAGGCCCGGGAGACAATACCTTCATAAGACCCGGTGTGGGATTGGCCGAGGGCGTCTACTACTGGCATGTGCAGGCCGTTGGCGAGAATGCGAATATGGGTCCCTGGTCAGATACATGGACAATTGAGATAATCTCAGGGACGACATTTCTGTTCAACTCGGGATGGTCTCTTTGGTCATTTCCCTACCTGCCCTCCTCGACAGACCTAGATACGTTGCTCTCGGGGTTGGAAGGATACATAGACTACGTCTACAGGTGGAACCCTGACACCGACCAGTACGAGTACTCCCACTACATCGAAGAGCTTGGCTGGGTGGGTGAGTTCGACACTGTTGACGGCAATTATGGATTCTGGTTCCATTCGACATCCGCGGAGGGATGCGACCTTCATATTACCGACGGCACCCCTGATACCGCATCAATCTACATCCATGATGGTTGGAATCTGGTAAACTGGCCCAAGAAGGGAACTGTCTCGCTGGATGAGGCGCTTCAGGATGTCAGCGGATATATAGACTACGTCTACAGGTGGAATCCATTCCTCGACAAATACGAGTACTCCCACTACATAGAAACCCTGGGATGGCAAGGGGAGTTCGATCAGTTCGAACCTGGATACGGGTACTGGTTTCACAGTTCCGGGGATTGCACATGGTCCATTCCATAGACCAATGGCTTATTTATCATATCTCAACATAATAACATGATGATTATACTTGGACAAAAGCCTTAATAACCAGATGGTATGACCATACTTATGTATAATAAAAGGTGGAAAATATTCACTTTTATACTTTTATTATCCCTTATTTCAAGCAATGTGTCCCTTACCGGCGCGGAAGAGGACTTCGACTACGACATAACCTATGTGCTGAGCAATGACCATATCGCGGCCGGAGGCGATCTCGCAGTGAGCATCAATCTCACGGGGAGGTACATAGCCGACGGACCCTACTCCCTTGATAAGCAGATAGAGGCCCAGGTAGAGCTGCTGTTGGACGGTGTGAGGATAGGAGAGGGCACCGTACCCGCGGGACCCATGGAGATAATCCCATATCAGGAGATAACGATATCGGAGACCATACCCGGCCTTGTCCCGCCCGGGACCACCGTCGGCGTCCATGAACTGGTTGTAAGGAGCCGCTTCAACGCACTTGGCTACAACATTGAGGAGACAGAGACCTTCTCGATAGAGGTCCTGGAAGTCGCATCCTCCGGCGGGCCGATGGAACCGTGCCTCTACTTTTCGCTCTCGCCCCTACAGATGTACTTCGACAGCACTTCGACATTGACGTTGAGGGTGTTCAATCCAAACGATTCCTCAATGAGTACAGAAGTGTCCCTCTATTCAAGTTCATACGGATATGAAAGTGCCATCGGAAGCTATGAGATCTCTCTGGAGGCGGGGGGCGCAGAAGAGATCAGAAGGACGTTCAAGCTCGTGGACAACGACATAGGGGAACTCTGTTTCATTGCAAGACTGGATTGGTATGAGATAGACGGGGAAAGATTCCATTGCCAATGCGAGAGCCGTCAGTGCGCAGAGATCTTGAACAGGCCAAGTCTCAGGCCAAATATAACATTCGAAAACTACTCTGACCTTGGAGACGGGTATTTTATTGCGGACATGATCCTGTCGCTCGATAACGCAACTGAGTGGGAACGGTCCTTGATCGTCGACGAGCTCAACCTTTCGATCGCCCTGCCAGAGGAGCTTCTGATTGTCGAAGGCTTTGTGGAATACCACCAGACCGTCAGGAGGGACCTAACGATGACCATCAGGGTAAAAGGCCCCTTGGAAGAGTATTATAACACGCGAGGCCTTCTAGAAGGAACCTATGTTTTCGGGGACCCTGATGAGACGGTCGAGTTCACCTATCCCTTCATGATACCCTCCACGGACACCGTGAGGGAAACGCTCGGGCTCGGGCCACTGATGGATGGAGGACAGGACGACGGCAGTCGCGGGTCTCCAAATCTAGGAATCACCGCCTTTTTGATTGGCGGCCTGTCCGGCGGGAACAACATGGATGGCATGAACGAGATATTCTCATACATAGACCAACTTTTCCAGTGATAGGATGGACAAGAGAAAGCTGGCCCTCATCATTGCAATATCTTTCATTATGATGATATTGGCCCTTGGACTGATGACAGCCCTAGGGGTCATATCCAAGATGACATGGATAGGCCTCTTCTTAAACGTGTTCGGAAAGGATGTCGATGTGGAGGATGTCGGCAGTGATGTTGTTTACCTAGACTTCCAAGGCCTCCACATACCTAGCGATGCCTGGGACACGGCATACGGCGATGATGAGCTAATCATAGAGAACAAGACTGCCACCATCGGCATCAAGACCATAGAGAAGGAAGTTGATGACATGGACGACTATCTTTCATCAAAGGCATCGGAACTATCCCTGGACCTCTCATCGAACGGCATGGACACCTATGTGGAAAGGTACAAGATGTGCGACGAGGATGCGTACATCGTGATCGCCGAATCCGAAAGCACCAATTATCTGATTATCTTTTGGTATATGGAAGAGAGGATATACACGATCAACGCCCTTTACGACATAAGGGCCGATGCGGACGAGGTCATCGCGTCCATAACTTGTTCATGATAGGGACAATAAAAAAAGAAATGATGGGATCATGTAAGATCCCAAGTACAATTCTCTAGGCAATGGAACCAGTATCCGTAGTCCGGGTCCAGCGTATCGAAGTCGCCCTTCCACCCCAGGGTTTCTATGTAGTGGGAGTACTCGTATGCATCGGTGTCTGGGTTCCACCTGTAGATGTAGTCGACATACTGGGCTATGTCCCCCAGCGCATCTGCTATCGATTGCGAACTTGTCTTCTGCCATGACACGAGGTTCCAGTCCGCTTTGAGACCTATCTGAACAGGCCCGTCTGGTATGCCATAGAGCTCCAGATCCTCCGCGGGGTCCGATGTGCAGTGGAACCAGAATCCGTTGGTCCTGTCTATCTCCGAGAAGTCGCCCTTCCATCCCAGGGTTTCTATGTAGTGGGAGTATTCGTATGCATCGGTGTCAGGGTTCCACCTGTAGACGTAGTCGACCTCGGGATAGGAATCCATGACCGAATCGAGTGTTGTGTCTGATGGGATGTGCGAGAAGGACACCAGATTCCAGTTGGAGAGCAACGCTATGTCGATGTCAAGGAAGGTCTCTACGCCCTCCCCCCCAAAGGCAGTGGCCTGCAGTTCCGTCAAGGAGGGATGCGAAGTGGCGTTGAACCTTGCCCAGATGTAGTTCTCCCCGACATTGACGTCCGTGAGGGAACACTCCACCCATGCGGTACCATCCCAGTAGTCCATCCTCAACGTCGCCTCGTCAAGGCCCGCAACGTCCTCATCGGTGTAGTATAGCCTGATCTCTATCTCGGCCGCCGCGGATGTATCGGGAACGTAGATATCGATATATTCCCCCAAAGAGCCGCCAGCGAAACCTGACCCAGGGTTGTCTGTGTACTTGGCAACGGTCACCTCGGCAGTTCCGGTAACGTCCACCTCAGTACCCGCCTCGGTCTTTACATCCATCGTGCCGTTGGTCACCGTCTGCGTATTGATGCTCTCGACATCAGTGTCAGAGGATGTGAAGAAAACGATGGTAGTGTCGGACTCGCCCATTGCCGAAGCTGTCACCTTGGCCGTCTCGACATTTGATGATGATGTCAATGTCACAGTTGCGACACCTCCGGTGGTTGTGGTGATGGAGGCGCTCAGCGAACCTGCTGTGGTGGAGAATGCCACCTGTGTCCCGTTGGGAACAGGGTCGCTGTTGTCGTCAACGACCGTGGCATTTACCGTTACGGTGGACACGCCGTTCGAAACTATGCTATGGGACGTTGCATCGACATCCAAGCTACCGCCACCGCCCGCCCCGGTCTGGTAAGCATAGACATCCGTATCCCCATTCCTGGAATCTATCCAAACGGCGTAATATTGAGAAACGTGTGGATCCTCCTTTCGGGAGCCATCGCGTGTTATCCTATACTCTGCGGTATCGTCGGCCGTGCCGAACAGGCAATCTTCACCTAGGTCATATATGTATATCTCGGCATCTGAAGTGGCATCATGCCTGTTGTCTTCCCAAACAATGAATCTACCGTTGATCTCTGGGTATTGCTGTCTGATGGTGTTTGTGGTCATTTGGAAGACTACATCATCGCCTGTTCCAAAAAGACCATCCGCTCCTGTATTGGCACCATATATGTCCCAATTGTTT
The DNA here is from genome assembly GCA_036733165.1 of Halobacteria archaeon. Lineage (GTDB taxonomy): Archaea > Methanobacteriota_B > Thermococci > Methanofastidiosales > NM3 > JAFGGT01. Next base: position 15,290 of record DAINBB010000012.1, read on the forward strand.
CCATAGTCACCAAGAGCTCCATTTCTTTTATCTTGCCATACTATGTTGTTTCCATACACATCTGGGAAGGTTTGATTATATGTGTTGGAATCGACTATGAAGAACTGGTCATCGCCAGTGCCAAAGATGTTGTCAACCCCAGGATAACACCCATGTATGTCATTGTCAAAGGCCCCACTAATGTCGTCTGTCCACACGATTACTCCATCATAAATCGCTGGTGAAGCCTGGTTCGATGAGCCAGGGGTCAGCCTGAACTCCACATCATCAGCAGTCCCGAAGACGTTGTCCGGACCCGGATAACATCCATATATGTCATAATCCCCGTTCCTGTTGTCCTGCCAAACTATAAGGTCACCATACAGCGTTGGGTATTCCTGTCTGTAAACATTTGAAGTGACCTGGAACTCGACATCATCTACCGTCCCAAATAGGGCATCAGCACCCGAATAACACCCGTATATGTCATAGTTCGTATAGTCCTCGTTCGTATCGTTCCTAAGGTCCGTCCATACAATGATGTCGTCAAATATGTCAGCCTGCCATTGCTGCATAGAGTCATCAGTTATCCTGACCTCCTGTGAAGTGCCAATATTGTACAGAAATATGTCGTAGTTATAATAATTGTCAGAGTCCGGGACATCATACCTATCATCGCTGTAAACCACCAGTTTGTTGTATATTGCACAGTTGTATTGGTTGTGGTCTTCATCTGTCAGTTGTATCTCTCCAGAGGATATAACTTCAAGATTTATCGTGACATAATCGCCCCAATTGTCATACTGGTCCTTTCCATGTACATATATTGTGTGCAATCCTGAGCCAAGAGCCATGGCATCGATATGGACCACTATTGGTTCATTGACGGCAGAGAATGGGGGCGAAAAGGCGTTCATCGGCGTTCCCGTGCCATTAGTCCCGGGGGCATCGATGAAGTATTCGGCCGCCTTTATCCCAGAGCCACCTGTTGTGGAATCGTCGACAGTTCCCGTAAGCTCGGTGAACTCGTTGTTCTGAGCAGGATTTGGGTCCAACGCAAGGTCGGATGTTACAGGCCCCGTGCAGTCGTCGATGTATGTGAACGTATAAGAGGCATAGTCGCTCCAGTTCCCATAGCTGTCCTTGCCATAAACATATATCGTGTGATCCCCGGAGGATAATGAGGAAGTATTAACATCGGCAACAACCTGCTCGGAATGTGAGTCAAAGTTGCCATCGAACGGCTGCATTGGAGTTCCGGTGCCATGCGTGACTATCTCTGCATCAAGGGAGCATTCCGCCTCCACTATGTCGTGTCCGCCTGTGGAAAAGTCATCCACCGTGGCGCTGACAGAGACCGTGGCAGAGCATCTTGCCGGATCTGGGGACACCTCAAGGTCTGTCACGACAGGCGCATCGTAATCGACAGACACATCGAATGTGATCTCATGGGACGTCCCCCAGTTCCCATACTGGTCCTTTCCATGCACGAACACCGAATAGCTGCCCGTTGTCCATCCTGTGATGTCAAGGGTGGCAGTAACGTCTTCGGAGGTCTCGTCAAATACTCCATCGGAGGATATCATTGACGTTCCCTCGCCATCAGTGCCGATCGCACCCACGAAGTACTCTGCCTCTGAAATGTTTGAATTGCCCTTCGTTGTATCATCAACGGTGGCGTTTATGGTGACTGATGTCTCGTTCAGAGCGGGATCGGGAGTAACGCTCCCTCCTGACGTCACGGGCCCTTCGCAGTCCAAGATGACCGTGAACTCGTAGGTATCGGCGTCACCCCAGTTGCCATATGCGTCCACACCGTATACATACACAGTGTGCGCGCCCGCATCAAGGGCAGAAATATCAACTGTGGCACATACCTGTTCCGTAGGGGAGTCAAAGTTTCCATCATCAGGGTCCATGGCTGTCCCTGTACCATGAGTGACTATCTCTCCATCAATGGAATATTCGGCACCCGCCACCACTGAACCCCCATTTGCGTTATCGGTTATGCCAGCAGTAAGTTCTACAGTGGTCTGGCATCTGGCAGGATCTGGATTGATCAAGGCATTTGTCACCCACGGACCCGAATAGTCATTGTTCACATAGAACTGATGATCGTCCACAACACTCCAATTGCCATCCTCATCCTGCCCCCTGACATAGACGGTATAGTTACCAGTGCTCCTGGCCGATACATCGATGTCCACGGTGACACCCTCGTTCATCGAGTCGAAGGTACCGTCTGAGGCGTTCATAGGTGTTCCGGTTCCAGGGGCTCCGACAGTTCCTATGAAGTATTCCGCCGCCACTATGTTTCCCATACCTTCGCTCGCATCGCTGACACTGGCTGTGACAGTGACATTAACACTGTTGTTCGATGGGTCAGGCGATACATCGTCAATGGTGGTATTGGGCCCCCATTCATCGGATCCAATCCTGGAGTAGTGTATATCATAGTTGCCAGTCCTCCAGTCCTCCCATACCACCACACCTTTGGATATTGAAGGACCGGTCTGTGAGGACGGGTCCACAATGATTGCGAACTCGGTCGATGTGTCAAGATCGTACCCATAGATATCTGATATGGAACCGTTCCTGAAATCGTTCCAAGCGACCAGATTTCCATCGATGCAGGGAGACTCTGCAGAGTCAGTGACATCGGCGCAGATGTCGAGATAGGTCGAAGTGCTAAAATCATATCCTTTTATTTTATAATTATAGGTATGATCGCTCCATACGACTATATCCCCACTTAGAGCGGGAGTGACCTGGCTCCCACCACTTCCAGTGAATGTATCTGTTGTGTCCTCGCTTATGTCATAGACCTTGATGACATAGTTTCCAGAGATCATTTCCTGCCAAGCTATCTTGTCCCCGTCTATGCAAGAATTGAACATGGCGTTGGAGCTTGTGTAGATGTTCACCTCTGTGGAGGTGTTAATATAGTAAACATAAATATCAGCATGTCCAGCTCCCCCCCAGTCCCTGTAATCTACCCATGCAACCATATTTCCAGATACGTCGGGGGTATTTTGGTCACTGTTCGCAGTACATATTGCAAATTCAGTGCCAGTTGATAAATTATATCCATATACGTCAGGATGATTCACATCATTCCGATAGTCCTCCCAAACAACATAGTTGCCTGAGATCTTTGGATATTTCTGATCGCCGGCGGCATCGCATATCGTGAACTGGGTGTCAGTCTCAAAATCATATCCAAGTATATCCCAGTCGCTCCCGCCATCATCCTGCCAGACCACTATGTTCTCATAGATGTCAGGATATTCCTGCTCGTCTGAATCTGGCGGCAATACTGTATCCGATACCACAAAGGGCAATAAGGAGAAAAACATCAATATAATAAAAAATGTCCCAAAAACCTGTTTTCTTTTTAAAAATAACTTTAAATTGTCAATAGACCTATCTTTACCTACCATTGCCAAAATATCCAACCCCCTCATCGAAAAATCAAATGATGAGATAAAAATACTACATACTCGATCATTATGTAAATATCTGTGTAAATCAATTATGCTATATTTATTTATAAATGTGTTTTAACAAGATTTAAATATACAAAATAAATCGGACAGCAAATATCAATATCGAGTAGATGCACTAAATAATCATATCCAGATTATTATCTTTTTCTTAACTCGTTGATGACGTACACACCGAAGACTGCCACCATGCACACCGCCAAAATAAAGAAATAATCTGTGCCACCTTCCCCCTCATGTTCATTGGAAGGAGGTACTGTAGTGTCGGATGGCGTGGTGGTTGGCAACTCTGTATCCGAGGGTGGTTGTGTGGTAACGCTGACCGGGGTTGTCGTCAGCCGGGTCTCTGGTGGCATTGTAGTATCAGAGGGGTATTGTGTGGTGGGTGGATTGGTCGTGTTGACATCGTTGTTCGGGGGTTGAGTGGTCGTCGTTGGAGGAACTGTGGTCTGGGGCGGCAATGTTGTGGTCTGTGAAGGATGTGTCGTCGGAGGGGGGCTCGTAGTCGGAGCCTCTGTCGTCGTAGGGGGTGGTGTGGTGGTCTGAACGCTCTCCTCAAAAGTTATGTTTATCATCACGCCGGCGCTTTCCGCCTCCTGTTCGGTAAGGACATGATCGACCACCTTTTGGTCGGAATCTCCTTGAGCGGTAACGCGTATGGTGTTTCCTTGGGAAACGCCCTCGCTCAGCACCGCGCCGTAATAACCGATGTCGGTTGATGTGGTGTCCTTGGTCTCCCCAGTGTCGAGATTCGTTATGTTGACCTCGACATTGTCTAAGGGATTGCCTAGGTGGTCCTTGACTAGGCCGTCCACCGCGAAAGGCAGTTCATCGCTCGGTGGAGCTTGCACTAGTGAAAATGATAACAAAAATGTCAATATCAACAAAATACCACATATGCAACTCTTTCTCATCCAAATAGAAAATACTGCACAAGCTATAAATAGTTTATCGGGCAATTTGATTCAGCATTTTATTGGAGGTATTTTGTGAAAAAAAATCAAAAGGTATTTAGTTTAGGAATTATTCTTATTTTGATTTTTAGTGGTATTAATATTGTCACGGCCCCGCCACCAGGCACACCATGGGTCGTTGACGCCATGATAAAGGATGCGGCAACAGGCACCGGAATCTCCGGGGCGAATGTCACTATCACCAATCTTGATACAGGGGAGTTCTTCCAGGGCGTTTCCGGAGCAGGCGGCTACATGGTGGGACAGAACCTGACCCAAGGCGTCTCTGAAGGGGACACCATCCGGGCAGTGGCCACGGAAGGAACTGGCACTGGGACATTAGAACATGTTGTGACGGCTGCGGAAGAAGCCGGTGGTGGAACCACTATGAACGTAGACATAATGTATCCACTATCCGTGACCCTCAATGTCGTTGAGGACCAATGCGCTCATACAGCCGTCTTCACCGCCGTTGTGACCGGAGGGGATGGCCAGTACACGTATGACTGGACAAAGGCCGGAACGGGGGATATCCAAAGTGGCGGTGGAGCCGGAGACAGTACCATGACCATATGGGGTATTGCTGTATCGGGCACTGTCACTGTCGAGGTCACCGACAACTCAAGCAACGTTGAAGAGGATTCCAACACCTATAGTCTTAATGGCTTCCTCCGTGCAGAAGGCAGCTGGGATGCGGATTGCGACGGAAATGTCTTATTTTCTATCAGTGTGACTGGAGGTTCCCCGCCCTACACCTACGAATTCGACACAAATAATGACGGGACCGTTGACGATACCCAGACCACATCTAACCTGAGCGCGAGCGTATTGACAAGCCCAGGGATGGACGCAAGCGGAACATGGAGCTGGACAGTCACAGATGTGTGCTCTACTGAAGAGAACGGTGCTCCCGAAGCATGGGAAACGCCCTCAGAACTTACAGTTGAGTGGAGTAGCACGGTCATTAATCATTGCACTGGAGAGGTCTACCTTGAGATCCTGCCGACAGGAGGCACGGCACCGTACCAGTACGACTGGGACACCAACGGCGATGGCACCTTTGAGACCAATGGAGAGGAGGATGAGACGGTCGTCGTGGGTTACGGAGCCAGTGGCACGATATCCGTCAGGGTGACGGACGCATGTTCCAATACGGCCACCAAGGACTTCAACTACACCACCAACGCCGAACTCGCAGTGGACATCACGAACGCGAGCATGAGCTGCGACCACACATCCGTGGAGTTCACGGCCCAGGCCACAGGAGGGTCTGGCAATTATACGTACACATGGGACACCGATGGCGACGGAGAGTATGATGACGATACGGGCGCCACCACCACCATCACTCCGGGAGTAGACCAGCAAGGCACCGTCTATGTCAAGGTCGTTGATGCTGAGGAAGGGGGTTTGGATAGGGCCATTAATGACGGATGCGTTGCATATGCCGAGGAAAACTACGACACGACATATGTCGCCCTGGATGCCACAGGCAGTTGGCAGGCCGAATGTGACGGAACTGTCACATTTACCATTGAAGTGACGGGCGGCACGACGGAGTATACGTACGAGATAGACGCAAACAACGACGGCACCATAGACAGGACATATGTCACCTCGGACACGACATACGGATGGAACTTCAATCCTGGATGGGGATCGTCCATGCAGTGGAGTTGGAAGGTGACCGACAATTGCAGCTCGACCGTAGAGGGCCAGCCAGAGACGTGGACAGTGCCCAATGAACTCGATGTGCAGTTCACCTCGACAGACGAGGACCATTGCTCCGGGGAGGTCACGCTAACGGCAGAGGCCACGGGAGGCACTCCGCCGTACCAGTACGACTGGGATGCTGATGGGGATGGCACCTATGAGATAGTCGACGGCGGTGCAACACGCACATTCGATGTCGGTTTCGATGCCTCCGGAAGGATAAACGTGAGGGTTACCGACCAATGCACGAACAATGCCACAGAACAGTTCAGTTATGATATCAATCCAGAGCTAACGGTCGAGATCACCAGCGTGGAAGTGTCCTGCAATCATGAGACCGTCACTTTCACAGCGACGGCGCAAGGTGGTTCAGGTGATTACACTTACGTATGGGACATCGATGGTGACGGATATGATGATGGAAACACCAATCAAAAGGTGATCAATCCAGGGATAAACCAGCAGGGAACGGTGTTTGTGAAGGTCATTGACAACACCACGGGGTGCGAGGACGTCGACGATTCCGGATATGACACCTCCTACACTCCACTCCAGGGTACGGGCAACTGGGACTGGAACTGCGATGGGGACCTCGTACTCACCATAGATGTGACCGGCGGCACGCCGAACTACACCTATGAGTTCGACTATGACAACGACGGCAATGTGGACTATACAACCACCACACCCAACACAAGCGTCCAGCATGTCTTCGACACTGACTGGGAAGATAACGGTCAATGGAGTTGGAATGTAGCGGACAACTGCTCCGAGACCTCCAACGGCGGCCCTGCTGCATGGGCAATCCCTGCGCAATTGGCAATCACAGACCTTGATCTCACGATAGACCATTGCTCGGGAATGGCAACATGGGTCGTGACCGCAAGTGGTGGAGGAGGAACGTATGCGTACGACTGGGACATGGATGGCGACGCCGCCTATGAAGTTGTCAATGGAGGCAATACCCAGTCCATCATAGGATACGGGATCCAAGGAACCATCAATGTCAAGGTAAGGGACACTACACATGGATGCTTCGTTACCGAAAACAGTGCATATGATATCAACCCAGAACTCATAGTGACCCTGCAGGTCGTTGTCGACCAGTGCGCTTCCACAGCCACCTTTACTGCGGTCGCTGTCGGTGGCACCGGGGATGGAACATATACCTTCGACTGGGACATGAACAACGACGGCACATACGAGATACTCGATGGTGGCACCCAACAGATCATCGCAGGCCCGGACCAGAACGGGACGGTGAAGGTAAGGGTAAACGATGATTTCTGTACGGACACGGACACGGAGAACTATGACATCAATCCTCTTCTCTCGCTGGACCTCAACGTGAACTATGGCGACGGTGTTGCCATAATCACCGCCGAGGGCAACGGGGGCGGAGAGAACTACATATATGACTGGGACATGAACAACGACGGCACCTACGAGATACTCGATGGCGGACAGGAGCAAAGGGTCCATGGTTATGAGAAACAGGGAACGGTCAACGTGAGGGCCACTGATGCGTGCCTGGATCAGGTAGAGGGGACTGTTGAATACGCAATACCCGAAGAGGTCGTGGTCAATCCCCCAACCGAGATACTGATAAAGGGTATCTATGAGCTTGACGAGGTAACGCCGCATGATGGAAGCGCATCCTACATAGTGATGTGGTATCCGGACAACGACGCCGACTGGTATCTGCTGCAGGAATCGCTGGACCCTGACTTCAATACGGTAGTGGAACAGTTCATAACGCAAAATCCACGTAAGAAGTTCTCAAACATGGTTGACGGTATATATTACTACAGGATCCAAGGCTGCAACGATGCGGGATGTACTCCATGGTCCGACACCATGACTGCAATGGTTGGAGATGTTGAGATAGTTCCAAATCCGCCGACTACCCTTACTGCGAACGCATTGTCCACAACGAGCATAGAACTCGCATGGAACGACAACGCTGACAACGAGGATGGCTTCAAGGTCTTCAGGAACGGGACCTTGATCGCGACGCTTCCGGCAAACACCACCTCATACACTGATGAAGGTCTGGAATGCGGAACATCCTACACATACTATGTGATGTCCTACAACGACGTGGGCAATTCAGCGGCGAGCAATATGGCCACGGGTGTGACAGAGGAATGCTCACCAGAACCGACGGCGCCCAACACGCCAACGGGCCTGAATGCAGATGCTACATCGCAAAGCAGCGTAGAGGTCTCTTGGACAGATGCGTCCAACAATGAGACTGGATTCAAGTTGTATAGGGACGGGACCTTGATCGCGACGCTCTCATCAAATACAACAGAATACACAGACGCCGGATTGGAATGCGATACAAGCCATTCATACTACGTGGTGGCATACAACAACTACGGCCAATCTGAATCGAGCAACAGCGACATTGCGACAACGTATGATTGCGACGTGACAACGACCACACCGCCCGCTTCAGACATCTTCGTGCAGGCGACATTGATGAGCCCGGCATATCTCCATGCCTTGGACGCCGAAGGCAGGCACATAGGCAGGATATCGTCAGAAGAGGTAGAGATAGAGATACCTGGCGGCACATACAGCGGAATCGATTCACATCCCCAGGTGATCACTGTATACAACCCACAGTCGGAGATACAGTTCTACTTCGAGGCATACGATGAGGGCACAGTGACGCTCAATGTGGAGACCAGTGAGAACGGCATCAACGAAACATATTCCTTCAAGGACCTAAGCGTCCAGGATGGAAGTGTCTTTTTGGTGAATGCCGGATCAAACAACGGTCAGCTGGACATTGATGGCGATGGGATGTATGAACAGGAGATAGCAGGTGTCTTGATCCAAGACGATGAAAGCGAAGGCGGTAGCAACGCCATGATGTACATAGCCCTTGTCATCGTCGTGGTCTTGATAGCTGCCGCGGTACTATACCTGCAGAGCAACAAGAAGGAGTAATCCTTCTTTTTTCCTTATTTTTTTTATAAAATAAATATACGTGCCCATTGTTTTCTATGGAAACTGGAATGAGAATGCTATTTTTAATTTCGCGGGACCAAACATAATTATGTATCCGATAATGGGCCTGTCCAGATATCCGCCTTGGCTTGGAGAGTACTTGACCGAGGAGGGAATGCCGGGACCACGGACCTGGCAGGGGAGGATGTCTCCTATAAGGTTACAGGAGAATGCACACATGAGGGCCTTGATGGATATTTTACGAGCTCTGCATAGATCACGCTCGGCGCTGCCATCATACATATCCAAGGAATATAAAAACGAGGATTTCACAGGGCACTACTGGGTCGAACTTGTGTTCGTGCCATGCCGGCCCCCGATAAGGGATCAGCAGGTAAGTACGCTCTTCCTTGCGGCGAGCCTGTATCCGCATACGACACTCATATGGCCAGCTAGGAGCATGTCCAGGTCATGGTCCCCCGTGTCTACGAACAGGTAAGGCGTGTTCTGGAGCTTTTGGGGCGTTCCCACCACGATAACGTTCTCCCTTCCGACACGTTGGAGCACGTATGGGCTTATCTGGTGATTCCCGCGCCCGAAGATGAAGCCCTGGGCGCCAAGGGGGCTTACGATTATCTTGACGTTCGCGCCGCTGTCAAGGAGGGAGAGAATATCGCTCTCGTTGGCATCGGCCTTGAGAAGGGCGCCGTTGTGTACGATGTCTATTCCCAGCAATGTCTTCTTGATGCCTAATGACTCGGATATCGCCTTTGTGGTCGAACCGACGCCCAATATGTATATGGAACCATCCGACATGAACTCGGAGGCGAATCTGGCTATGTTTTCCTTGGATGTTGCCTCGCCCTCACTGAAATAGGCGCATTTGGCCGCCTGGACATGATTCGGAACGTATGGTGTTGTCGCCTGCCCGAACATCTTCCGGTCCAGTACGCCGTTGCGATACTTCTCCTCGTCGATGTCCATGACCTCTGCCTCCCTGAGCGTGCAGTCTCCCCTAAGGAAGGATGTCAGGACGTCCGCGGCGGCGTTGGGCGACACGGCAAAGACGCTTGAATACATCTTGACGCCGGCGGGAATTCCAAGTATGGGCACTGAATCTCCGACAACCGAGCATATGTCCCTGGCCGTGCCGTCCCCTCCGCAGAACAGCACTAGGTCGACACTCTCTGAAAGGAGGGATCTGCATGCATCCATTGTGTCCTGTTTAGAGGTCTCGCCGTTTGCGACATATGCAATCGTATGGGGTATCCCAAGCTCGTCAAGGATATCGCCGCCCATGCTGCCGGAACACGAGTATATGGAAATGGAAGGTATGTCTTTGCAAAAAAGTCGGAGAAGTGTGTTCCTGATCCTTTCGGGGGAGCGCGGGCTGGCACCGAGCTCTATGGCGCGCCCGAGTGCGGCACCGTCAGTGCCCTTGAGCCCAACTGCCCCGCCCATTCCGGCGATAGGATTCAGGACCACACCGATCTTCATGTGTTCTCACTTTGATTCTCAATTCCTCATCGGAAGCTTCTTCAACGATTGATTTATGAGATCCTCGGGATACTCGTAGTCCATGAGGGATCCGTTGAAGTAGGCCTCATAGGCGGCCAGGTCGAAGTTGCCATGTCCCGAGTTGTTGAAGACGATGGTCTTTTCCTCGCCGGTCTCCTTGCATTTCAGAGCTTCCTGGATGGCGCAATGCAGCGCATGTGACGACTCTGGCGCTATTATATGGCCCTCTGTCTTTCCAAAGAGCACCGCCGACTTGAGCACCTCCGTCTGGTGGTAGGCAACGGCCCTGATGTAATTGTCGCGGACCAGCTTGCACACCAAGGGGCTGTCCCCGTGGTATCTCAGACCGCCCGCGTGAATCGAGGGCGGCATGAAGTCATGTCCCAACGTGAACATCTTCAGGATGGGCACCAATCCCACAGTGTCACCATAGTCGTACTCGTAAAGACCCTTCGTGAGCGTCGGGCATGCCATCGGTTCTGCGCCGATGATGTCGACATCCGGATGGGAACCATCTATCTTGTCCCTGGCGAAGGGGAATGCCATTCCTGCGAAGTTGGAACCTCCCCCCACACATCCGATCACGACATCTGGATAGTCATCGATCTTCTTGAACTGTTCCTGTGTCTCAAGACCGATTATGGTCTGATGGAGACATACGTGGTTGAGCACGGACCCTAGGGAGTAGTTCGTGTTGTCATGCGTCGCCGCATCCTCCACCGCCTCCGATATGGCCGCGCCCAGGCTTCCGCCCGTATTGGGGAACATCTTCAGCATCTTCCTTCCAGCTTCCGTCATATTGGACGGGCTAGGTATGCACTCTGCCCCCCATGCCTGCATGAGGCTCTTTCTGTATGGTTTCTGATCGTAACTGGCACGAACCATGTAAACGGTGCATTCCATGTCGAAGAATGCCGTACCGAAGGATATGGCCGAACCCCACTGGCCCGCCCCCGTCTCGGTGGCTATCCTCTCGGTGCCCGCTTTCATGTTGTAGTAAGCCTGTGGTATGGCGGTGTTCCGCTTGTGGCTGCCCGCCGGCGAAACGCCTTCCCACTTGTAGTATATTTTTGCAGGTGTCTTGAGCACCTTCTCCAATCTGTCGGCCCTTATGAGAGGTGAAGGCCTCCATATTCTGTATATGTCCCTGACCTCTTCAGGGATCTTGATATATTTCTCAGTGCTCGCCTCCTGCTTGATAAGCTCCATGGGGAAGATGGCGCTGAGATCATCCGGTGTGATAGGTTCCTTTGTTCCAGGATGAAGCGGAGGGTCCACCATAGATGGAAGGTCCGCGCTGACGTTGTACCACTTTTTTGGTATCTCGTCTTCGTTCAATTGAATCTTTTTGAATTCCATAGCATAACCTCATGCGATGCTATGAATTGATTTAAAATGTCATATATAAAGCTTTCGTGTACATATTTGTACATTATATTGTATCTAAACAGCTATCCAACCCTGGGGTGCATTTCCTTCCCCCGTTGTCGGATTGAAATAGTACATGTCGTTGAAGTAACCCCATACCTCCACCACGGGATAGCTGTGGTCCAGGTAATAGCGGAAGTTCCCGCCCCTGCGCAACACCAGTTCGTTCGCATTCTCATCCCAGTATGGGCCGGTCGTGGCCTCCAACTGCATCCATACGCCCCCCTCAAGAAGCTCAACCCATGCATGACCGCCCGTTTCGCCTCCGACCATGACCTTGCCGACAACGACCCGCACGTCGGATGCGGGGACGCCGAAGGCCCTCAGGAGCGAGACAAGCGTGTAGGCCTGTTCCTCGCAGTCGCTGACAATCCTCCCTTTTACGGGATTGGTATCGTACGAGGGTGTCTGGGAGATGAACTCGCCGGGCAATATCCATTTCTCAGACTGGCCGTGCAGCACATCATCAGAAACCCATGTCCAGGATACCGCCTCGGAATACACGTCCTGTACAGAATCGAGGGAGGCGGCCAGCTCAATGACATACTGGTTGTTTGGCGTCACGAAGGTCTGCCACGGGGACAGCTGCTCGAAATCGTCCTGCTTGAATATCATCGGACGTTGCTGCTTTATGAGGGGGTCGTTGTTCTCAAGGCTGTCGTTGTTGGAAGAATCATCGTTGTAAAGAACTGCGGGTTGCCCATGATCCCCGATGCCGTTGTAGTAAAGCACGGCGGAAATGGCAACAATCAGGATAACGATCAATGCGATCAAGCCGGAGCGTGCCATGATTATTAAACAGGTCCTGAATATATTAATATTTTCAATTGAAGGAACAATAAACTATATAAAGTTGATTTTATCAATTATCCATATTTATGAGGGAGTCGCTATGTCAACAATATGGATTGGATTCTTTCTGGCAATCGTGGTGTTGCTGATCGTTGCAAGAAAGGATATCTCACTGTCCCTGTTCTTGGGAAGTGTCGTGCTGGGCCTTACGACAATAGGGGCCACCGACACTCTCAAGACGCTGTATCAAACGATTATCACGCCTTCCTACCTCTGGTTCTCCTTCGCTCTTGGACTTTTCCCGATACTTGGTGCTGTCTTGAAGGAGATCGGGGCCTTCGATGACCTTATAGAGAATCTGAGGATGGGCAAGAAGGCGTTCATGGCGTTCTCGGCGGCGTTGATAGGACTGCTTCCCGTGCCCGGGGGCGCCCTTCTGTCAGCGCCAATAATCAAGAAGGTCGGGGCTAATCTCGAAAAGGAGAGAAGCTTCATAATCAACATATGGTTCAGGCATGTCCTGATAATGGTATATCCGATAGGGCCCGCGCTCCTCATACCTGTCAAGATAGCGAATCTCAGCGTGTATGAAGTGCTCCCGTATCTGGTGCCGTTCTTTCTCATCATGATAGTCCTTGGTTACTTTTTCCAGCTCAGGGGCATAGAGGAGGACATGCAATACGAGGGGGATGCAAGACCCTTCAAGCTTGTCATGCCCATATTCCTGATACTTCTACCATTGGTCATAGACTATTGCGTCAAGCATTTCTATACGATCGAACCTGAGGACATGGTGCTGTTCTTTGCCGTTCTCGTGACACTGCTGTTGGCAATGTTCATAGGCAAAATGAATACGAAGGCCATAAGAAAGGTGACAATAGGCTCAAAGTTCTGGAAGTTCATATTGCTGATGATGACGATGTTCATGTTCATCGACGTCTTCGGGGCCTCAGGGGTGGGGGAGAAGATATCTGCCCTAAACGTTCCCGCGGTCGTGCTCTGTGTGCTCATAGGGTTCCTGTTGGCATTCGTGACGGGAAGGACCCAGCTTTCCGCATCTGTGGTCATTCCAGCCTATCTCGCCGCCTCATCGTTGAGCTCGATGCCCCTGATGGTGTTCGCAACGACATTTTCCGGGATATTCCTCGGATACGTCATATCGCCACTGCACCCTTGCATATCCGTGTCCCTTGAATACTTCGACGTCAAACTTGATGACGCGATAAAGAAGATGACGCCCCAGACGCTGGTGGCACTTGCCATAACAATAGTCATCTTCATAATAAGTAGTTGATTTTGAAGATTAGGGTCCCATGGAACCCCAATCTTCTTGCCCTGTGTAGGGTGTTTGGATATTTTGTATCAGTAGTATTCTGATAGAGTCGGAGCTTTGATATATAGTACTCTAATTCTTAGGTATTAGAATACCTATATATAATTGTTTTGTAATAGTATATAAATTTTATGCAAAAAAAGAAGAAAATGTGTTACCTGTCAAGGTAACATGGCAATTCTAGCTCTTCCGCGATCTCTTCCATAAGGTCTATCGCATTCAGTAGGACACCGTTGGTGTACACAGGATTTGGAGAAAGGGTGACGACCTTTGACATATATGTCTGGACCTGGTCGATCTTCTCTGCGACATCTGCGCTTATATCTTCCGGAAGATTCTCTGAGATACAGTTCCAAAGTTTGTTTGCCTTGGTTAGATTGAGCATCGCCAAGGGCCTGACAGACACGCTGGGCACCGTATTGTTTTCGCTATAATACGGAAGGCTGGGTGGTTCATCGGTTTCCGTGAAACTGTACTGCTCTATCAGTACATGTGTATCATACGAGTGGTCCGATGCATCAGCGACAACGATCTTTACATGGACCTCGACACCGGGAGTAACCTTTGCAACAGCGTACATGGAGTTGGTGAAACCGTCCATTTCCGTGTCGAATGGTGTATCAGTGTCGGATGGGTCGTTGTTATTATAATATTGGCGATTGGTAAAGTTGTTGACATTATTAACGGAAACATATTCGCCGTTACTGAAAACTGCACAATTGACGCCATCAACAAAGAAACCGAAGACGTCATTATATGAACCCACGTACTCATTGTACTCTTCCGACCCGAAGAGATAGTGGAACACAAGGTATTCCTTTGTGGGCGTGATGTCAAACTCGAACCCGGCAGCGTCATAGGTCCAGACCTGCGCCAGTACATCAAGGTCGACATCGCCAGGAGTGTTGTTAATCAATGTAGCAGAATCGCTAAGGTTAGGGCCGATTATGTTATATATGTCTCCAGAGGATATCACAACACCCGTAGGGATGTCAAACTCCGTTGCCCCGTCATATATGCCTATCGAATAGTCCGAACCTATCAGTGCAAAGTTGGAATAGGTGGTGACTGCTGGGTCGAAGAAGTTCGCCTCCAACGTGGCCTGATTGATGACCGTCATGTCCTGAGTGGTTATCGGCAATGCGGAAACGGGCAGGACAGACACTACCAGACCTATAAATATCAAAGCTATCGTAACAATGCTTTTCTTATGCATAATATTCCCCCCAATAGGAATATTATATGATAAATTTTGCCCTATATATACTTTTTTATTAAATTTCCTATATCCTGCCTTCGAGCTCCTCTGCCAAGCCTTCCAGCATTTCAAGGTCAGGCTCCTCCAAGATGCCATTGTGGAAAACGTAGATCACGATGTCTTTTTCTATGAAGGTAATGGCATAATATCCAGAACCCTGGCGAATGAACGAATCATCGCCAAAGGTGCC
Organism: Halobacteria archaeon; assembly: GCA_036733165.1. GTDB lineage: Archaea > Methanobacteriota_B > Thermococci > Methanofastidiosales > NM3 > JAFGGT01. The sequence goes on from DAINBB010000012.1 coordinate 30,915, forward strand.
ATTGTATATTTCCTCTGCGTCAGATTCGAGCTGAAGTGATTTGATATATTCAAAGACATCCTCAATGTGATCCGGATCATAACGGTGTGCCGTCTGTCCTATGGTAGCGATTGTTTCATCGTTGGAAAGCGTGAAATAGACGACCTTTCCCTCCACATATCCCATATCGAGGAGGTCCTCGTTCATCTCTGATGATTCTATGTCTCTGCCAATCTCCAATACGTAACCCGAAGGCAGGTCCTCCGTGGCCAGCATCAGGTCGGAGATATCGCCATCGTATGTGTCCCCGCCGCCGCCAAGGCAAGCGCAGAAAAGTGTCAAAAGCAGGATAAAAGACAATAAATATCTTTTAAGCATGAAAACACCCTGTTGAAATGGGTGTCATGTTATAAATTACTTGTCCCTGAACCATATAAAATAAGAAAAATGGAGCCCCGGGGGGGCTTTGAACCCCCGATCTACTGATTACAAGTCAGTCGCTATACCAGGCTAAGCCACCGAGGCCTTACTTCTTCTGTTTCCACTCAGTGTATCCACACTTTCCGCAGGCAAGCCTGTCGCCATGGTCGGCCATGAAAACGCCTGGACCGCACCTGGAGCATATCTTGTGCTCCCTGACCAGTTTTTCACCTTCGATCTTGTAGAGAGTAGACTTCTTGGTTGGTGACTTCTTCTTACCCTTACCCTTACTCATCTTCCTCAACCTTCTCCTCTATGAATCCGTTCTTTTTCAATACGTGCAAAGGCTCGACACTGGACAGCTTCTTGTTTGAGGAATATACCCTGACCTCTGCATTCGATGATGATGTCCCATATACCGCCTCTACCGACTGCAGAACGAACTTGTCGTTGTCAAGGTCCTTCATGGCAGCTACCTTAGACCTGATATCCTGGAACTTGGGAGATCCCCCACTGTGATTTATCTTTATGGCGATCTCTGTCCTCTCAAGCAATGGATTCTCTCTTTCATTGATTATCTCTATATCCAAATCTCTCCCTCCATTCTCGATAAAATGGAATAAACTTCCTTTTTTTTCTCATCTGTCACATTTACTATGACTATACCCTCATCGGGTTGACCATATACCACTATTGCACCTTCAGGAGCAAAAAATATGGCAGGTAATGTTGCCAAATCTTCCTCTCCGTCTATAAAAATCTTTCTATTATCCAGATCACAGTCCCTGATCGCATCCCAAAGCTCCCTGGTTATGTTCGACTTGGGATTGGAGACTATGACATCCGCATCTTCCCTTGGATCCCTCTCCGATGCGACTGTCCTCCTCTTGGTCTTTCCATCTACGATGGAGAGGCGCGGAGTGATGCCGACTGCCCTTATGTTCTCATCGACGACATCCCCAACGGCGATTATTACGGCATCGCCGAAAGTGTCCCTCAATAGCTCATAGGGTTTGGGCATCTCGCCCTGGAGGAGGACGCCCAAGGGCATCCTCAACAGGGACTCCAGTTCTGGTGTCAGTCTCATGGGCACATTACCTTATCTTAAGGGCGTACTTGCCAGGCACCTTGTAACCGGTCTCTTTGGATATATTCGACCTCTCGGGATCTATCACTATCAGGAGACCGCCCCAGTCCGACTCGCCGGACTCCTTCTTGCAAAAGTAGCACTCCTTCGTTGTGAGCACCCTTCTGCACTCCTTGCATGCGAACTTCATTATGAGTCCTCCATCTTCCTTTTCTCGGCCTCTATCCAGTCTAACTTGCCCAGATTCGGCTGTCTCATGGTAAGGCCGATCTTGGTCATCTCCATCTTAGAGCTCAGCGTTATTATCCTTGCACGGCACAGGTCGCCCTCCTTGAGAACGTTCTTTGTTTCCTTCCCGGTCAATGTCCTGTTCTTTTTGTCGAAGTTGATGAAATCGTTTGTTACCTGAGATACATGCACCAACCCATCTATTGGGCCTATGCGCATGAAGGCGCCGAACTCCAGTATCTCCACTATCTCGCCATCGACGATCTCATGGACCTTTGGAGTGTACACCAACATCTCGAAGTCAATGTCATGGTATGTGGCGCCGTCTCCGGGGATGACCCTGCCAACATCTATCCTTTTGACATCCTTGATCACAAGCATGAATCCAATGTCGTTGTCCCACTTGCATTCATACATGCTCCTAAGTATGTCCATTATGGTCTGTTTCAGGTCCTTTCCAAAGTCCTTTGGAGGCACCCTGACCGTATCCGTTAAGGTAACAATCCTATACATTCTTCTTCATCCTCATCTTTTATATGAAAATCGGCGCAAATGTCAGTGCGACCAATGACATTACATTGATCAAGATGTTCATTGAAGGCCCTGATGTGTCCTTGAATGGATCACCTACCGTGTCGCCGATGACGGCGCTAGCGTGTACCTGTGTTCCCTTTCCGCCGAAGGCGCCCGATTCAATGTACTTCTTGGCGTTGTCCCATGCACCGCCCGAGTTGGACATCATTATGGCCAACATGAATCCGGAAATGAGCGAACCTATCAGCATCCCGCCAAGGGCTTCCGCTCCGAGCAGTATCCCCATGAGAAGGGGAGCGCATATCGTTATGATGCTGGGCGCTATCATCTTCTTGAGTGCCGACTTCGCAGATATGTCGACGCATTTCTCATAGTCGGGTTCTACCTTCCCTTCCATCAGGCCATCGATCTCCTTGAACTGTCTCCTGACCTCCTGAACGATATCGAAAGCCGCCTCTCCCACAGCCTTCATCGAAAGCGATGAGAAGAGATACGGAAGCATGCCACCGATATAGAGGCCGATTATGACCTTGGGTTCTGTTAGATTTATCATGCTGAGGCCAACGACCTTGACGTAGGACGTGGTGAGCATGAGCGCTGCGAGCGATGCGGCACATATGGCGAACCCTTTTCCCATTGCGGCTGTCGTGTTCCCTGCAGAATCGAGAGCGTCGGTCCTCTTCCTGACCTCTGGCTCCAGGGCGCACATCTCAGCTATGCCCCCTGCATTGTCCGCAACGGGCCCGTATGCGTCCACCGCAAGCGTCATCCCTATGATGGAGAGCATTCCAACGGCCGCCATGGCGATGCCAAAGAGGCTGGAAAGCGTGTATGTTATGTAGATGGTGGCCGCCACGACCAGGACCGTGAGCGCCGTGGACTGGAGCCCTACGGACAGTCCGGATATGATGTTGGTCGCAGTTCCGCTCTTGGCGGATGATGCAACCCACTGCACGGGACCGTGCGTCTCACCGGTATAATACTCGGATATCTCCCCTATTATCGTGCCCGCCACAAGGCCGGTGACCATGGAGAGGAACACCTTGTAATTGTCAAGGACCGCATCCACTATGAAGTATGAACTGATTATCATTATCGCGCTGGTAACGAATATGCCCTTAAGGAAAGCAGTGTGGGGATTCGCCTTGTCGTTGGGGAGCCTGACAAAGAAGGACCCGATGACGGCGGATATGACGCCCATGCCTGCAATGGCCAATGGAAGACCGGCCGTGAGCAGATTCTCGCCCAATGTGAGGTATCCTATGGTTATTCCGGAGACAAGAGAACCGACATATGACTCGAAGAGGTCAGCGCCCATCCCCGCAACGTCACCGACATTGTCACCGACATTGTCCGCTATGACAGCGGGATTCCTGGGATCGTCCTCGGGTATTCCGGCCTCTACCTTGCCGACAAGGTCGGCACCCACATCTGCGGCCTTTGTGAATATCCCCCCTCCGACCCTGGCAAAGAGGGCTATGGAGCTTGCACCGAAACCGAAACCGTGCAGCACATGGGGATTCTCAAAGACGAAGTAGAGAGTGGAGAGACCCAAAAGACCAAGTCCCGCCACAGACATTCCCATGACCGTGCCGCTGGAGAATGCCACCCTCAACGCATCGTTGAGGCTGCTTCTGGCCGCGTTGGTCGTCCTCACGTTCGCCCTTGTTGCCACGGTCATGCCGATGTACCCGGCGAGAGCGGAACAGAAGGCACCCAAGAGGAATGCCAGACCGGACTCGAGCGCGTGTTCGGGCAGTACAAGGACTATTATGATAAAGAATATTACTACGAATAAGACAAGTGTTGTGTATTGGCGCTTTAGATATGCCGCAGCTCCCTTTTGGATATAACCAGAGATCTTTGTCATCTTCTCGTTGCCCGTGCTCATCTTGAGTATACGGGTGGTGAGGAATGCCGCGAAGAGCAAAGCTATAACTCCTCCAATACTACCAAGCATCCACCATTCCATTTATTATTCTCCTCCATTACATATTTTGGATGTTTCCATCGATCGCATAGTAGCGCCTGTTACGTATATATATAACAGTTACGCCGTTGTCCCGAAGTTTCTTTCTAAGTTCCCTGTCGTTTGTCGCAACGACGGCCTTGTTCTCCTTCGAGTACTCTATTATGCTATTGTCCACCATGCCTTCCAAGGCGATGGACCCGTAGTTATGCGATAATCGTATCGCCGTACGTCTGATTGCCTCGTCCTTGCCTGAAAGGACGAGATTTTCCAGCTCCCTCCTCACATTGTCAGGTATGAGGACCCTATGCCTCCTATGTACAAGATCACCTATCCCGTCGAGACTTATCCCGAACTTAAGGGAGCTTATGATGAAGTTAGTGTCAACTATGATGGGCAGTTCATTTCTTGATGATGCCATATCCTATCAGTCTCCAGCGGCCACCTATCCTTCTGGAGAGCGCAACCCTGTCCCCCACCTCGCTGCATACGGGCAGTTTGAGCTTTAGGGTCGCCGCGTCCTTTGATACGGAAACGACCACGCCTATGGTCTTGCCTGTGCCGACATTGAGCATCAGTGTCTCGCCTCTCTTGATGTCGACGACCTTCGTCTCCTCCTCTGAACCGACCACACGCTCCAGCAGATTGACCTCGAGGTCCAGTCTGTCCCACACCGGTGGCAACGTTCCCGGGTCCCCGACCACGCAACCGCCCAGGGAATCCGACTTGGTTATCGACGGGTCCAACTCTGTGCCTATCGCAAGAAGCCCGCCAGGGGTCGCCTTTTGGAGCTTTATCGAACCTGTCGAAAGCGAAAGTATCTTGGTCCTGATCCCTTCGAAACTTATGGAACCGTCATTGTTCTTGATCATAAGACCCGGCAGGATGTCAATCTCCTGGCCGACACTGAGGACGCCCTTCAGCAAGGAGCCCCCGAGTATTCCCCCAACAATCTTTTCAGGGGGCAGGCCCGGTTTGTTGATGTCGAATGACCTTGCGACGTACATCATTGCGTCATGTTCGAGATTATGTGGCGGAGTGGGTATGTTTTCCTCTATCGCTTTGATCAGTACGTCGATGTTGACATTATGCTGTGCCGAGATCGGTATTATCGGGGCGTTCTCCGCGACCGTCCCCTTGGTGAACTTCCTTATCTGTCTCTGATTGTCCAAAGCCTCTTCCCTGCTGACGAGCTCGATCTTGTTCTGGGCTATGACGATGTTCTTGACGCCTATTATCTCAAGCGCCATCAGGTGCTCCCTGGTCTGCGGTTGGGGGCATTTCTCGTTGGCGGCGATGACAAGGACGGCACCGTTCATCAAGGCAGCGCCTGAGAGCATCGTGGCCATCAACGTCTCGTGTCCCGGCGCATCGACAAAGGAGACCTTCCTGAGCAATTCGGTCTTTTCTCCGCATAGGGGACATATGTCAGATGTAGTGTAACATTGGGGTTCCTCGCACTCTGGGCATTTCATGAAGATCGTGTCTGCATAACCCAGACGTATGGTAATTCCCCTTTTCATCTCTTCAGAGTGGGTATCGGTCCAAATGCCAGAGAGGGCCTTGGTAAGGGTGGTCTTGCCATGGTCGACATGCCCTATCATTCCGATATTTATCTCTGCTTGTTCGATCTCAGCTATATTATCACCCGTTAGGAGGATTCCTCTTCATCCATAGAGGGTTTCTCCTCTTCAACTGGCTCCGCCTTCGGCTTCTTGGTGACCTTCTTCTTGGCAGGCTTTGCCTCTTCTGCCCCTTCAACAGGTTCCGCCTTCGGCTTCTTCACAGCCTTTTTCTTGGCAGGCTTTTCCTCGACCGCCTCAGGAGCTGGCTCTTCGACCGGCTCTGCCTTCGGCTTCTTCGCAGCCGCCTTCTTGGCAGGCTTTGCCTCAATCTTCGTGTTGATCTGCACTATTTCCTCAGTTATGGTATCTCCGCGAACACGCTTCTTTCGCCTGATACCTTCATCCTTGGGATTGTATCCTATCCCTCCGGCAAGGAGCAATTTCTCTCGTCTTACACCATAGACCCCCTTCTTCATTGGAAATCCGTCCTTGTCCGATCCCCCCGTTATCTTGAGAGAATCGGAAAGGCCGACGGATTTTCCATCGAAGGAGTCGCCGATCTTGTATCCTATGAATCTCTCGGCTTCCTCGCCCTTCAACTCTTTCTGTTCCGTTTTTCCATCAGGATATGATATTACTAATTTAATCTCCATTTTCCCACCCTGCGAATAAGTCTTTCTTCTTTAAATTCGATAAAAACATAACTATTTCTTCCTCTTCAGGAGATAATTCCAATTCCTTAAGTTTATCAATGTTGGACTTAGGCATATCTATATATAAAATTTCGCCTTCCTGAATCTGTCTTCCCACTGTGGGACCAAATATGGACACTGCCACCTGATCCCCCTTGCTGGCAATTTCGAGGAACTCGTTCTTCTCCTTGATAGCCTTTAGATTGCCGACCTTGAAACCTTTCTCGTTGATCAGGTCAAGCTTCGGCCTGATCGTTCCGGCAAGCACCTCTACACCAACTATTGCTGGTTTGGCGTTCCTGAAGACATAACCTGGCATCAGCTGTATCTTGCCTGGCATGATGACGCCGATCTTCTTTTTGGCCTCGCTCTCGCGCTTCATACCGTCCACAAGGTCCCGATGATCCTCAAGAAGCTTGTATATGATCTTCGAGCTAAGTATGGGTATGTTGGCCTGCTTCGCCACCTCCGCGAGATGATCGTTGACATTGACATTGAATGCGAGTATGATGGCATCAAAAGGATTCTTCTCGGCGACAGACATGGCCTCGACCAGGTCCTTCTTTCCAATATCTCCGATATCTGCCGTCCTGATGCTTATCTTCTCACGTTTCAGGGCGCCCACGATGGCCTCAAGGCTGCCAAGGGTGTCTGCCTTGACAATGACCCCGCTCGCATCACAGCTTATCCTGAACTTGCCTATCTCGTCGAGTATCTGCTGACTCGCCTCCTCGATGTCGTCCCGCGCAACCAGCAACGGCGAACCCGAAAGAGCCTCGTCCAGGCCCGGTGCGGCGATCTTGATGCCCGCGGCACTGCTCACGCTGCTGACGGTGTCGAACTTGAATCGCGGGTCGCGTATCTCATCGAGAGGTTTCGGTTTCAAGAGGGCCCTGACCTTCGTCTGTATGATGCCATGGCTTCCGCCCAGGACTATGATGTCACCGATCCTGAGGGTGCCTTCGTACACTATCACGTCAAGGGTTGTCCCGAAACCTGTGGCCTCCTTCACCTCAAGCACGGTCCCCTTCGCCTCGCTCCCGACATCGATGTCAAGCCTTTTTTCCAGAAATCTCTGGGAAAGGCCCGCCAGTAGCATGAGTATCTCGGGGATTCCCACGCCAGTCTTGGCAGACGCCGGCACTATCGCCACGTTCTTCGTGAAGTTCGTTATCTTGTCATACCTCATCGACTCGAAGCCGTATTCATAGAACTTGCCGATGAAGTCCCATATCCTGTTTTCCAGCTCCCTCTTGACATCCTCGTTCTGTGCCGCCAGGCACTTCATGAACGAGCTCTCGCCAGTGTCCTTCCAACCCCTTATTCTGTCGATCTTGTTAAGAACGATGATGAAGGGCGTCTTGAACTGTTTGAGAATATTGATGGACTCTATCGTCTGAGGTTGAAGTCCCTCGTTGATGTCGACTATGAGCACAGCTATGTCCGCCAGGCTTCCGCCTCTTGAGCGCAATGTCGTGAAGGCCTCGTGTCCCGGGGTGTCTATGAACAACAGTCCGGGTATGTTCATCTTCTTCAGTTGGTCTCCGCATACCTTTTCGATCACGTCGAATGGTATCTCCGTCGCGCCTATATGCTGGGTAATGCCGCCGGCCTCCCTGCTGGCCACCTTGGTCCCCCTAATGTTGTCCAGAAGGGTTGTCTTTCCATGATCGACATGACCAAGTATGGCAACTATCGGCTGGCGTATCATCCCTTCACCTCAAAGATGCTTTGAGTCGTCGTAATCGTAAAGCTCCCCTGGCTTGAAGTAGATGTTTATCTCACGCTCTGCGGACTCCGGAGAGTCGGAGGCGTGAATGGCATTGTACATGTTGTCGTTCTTGACGAAACCGTAGTCCCCACGGATGGTGCCAGGTTCCGACTTCAACGGATGTGTGGCACCCGCCAACTTCCTCGTGACTGTTATCGCATCCTCGCCCTCAACAACGGCCACAACGACCGGGCTCATGCATATGTATGAGATCAAGGACTCGAAGAACGGTTTGCCGATGTGCTCCGCATAATGCTTCTCCGCGACTTCCCTGGTGAACTGGATGAGCTTCATGCCGACAAGCCTGTAGCTCTTCTGCTCAAATCGGTTTAATACATCCCCGATGTGTCCCCTAAGAACAGCATCGGGTTTAAGAATGATCAATGTTCTTTCAACGGCCAAATGCAAACCCCCTCGTTACTGTTTGAGGCGTTGTTCTTTTTCTCTCTTGTACTGCTCGGTCCAACGCGTGGTCCTGGGTTTCCTTTTGAGAACGAGCATGTTCTTCTCGCACTTCTTTGAGCAGAAATGGTATATCGTACCATCCTTGCGGACATACATCGTGCCAGTGCCCGGCTCTATCTGCTCACCACAAAACGTACATTCAATTCTTCTGGGCATGTGCATCACCTGGGTGTCCTTATCTCCTTGGCCTCACGCTCGGTCTCCCTCAACATGAGAACATCGCCCTTGCGAACAGGCCCCTTGACGTTCCTCGTGAGGATCCTTCCTGAGTCCTGTCCTGCCAGGACCTTGCATTTTACTTGGAAAATCTCTCCGGTGACCCCAGTCCTTGTTACGATGTCGATGACCTCTGCAGGTATACCTAAATCTTCGTCGGACATGGATATCACTTGAGCTCATTTACCTTCGCAACTATCTCCGCAACGAGATTCTTCGCCTTCCCTTCCTTAACGATACTGGTCGCGGCAGTAGGCACCTCTATACCAGTGGCATGACCCAACTCATCCTTTCTTGGGACGAAGATGTAAGGTATGCTCTTCTCATCACAAAGGTAAGGGATGTGTGCAATTATCTCTTCCGGAGTCACATCCTCAGCTATCAAGACGAGCTTGGATGTTCCCCTCTCTATGTACTTGGTGGTCTCGTTTGTACCCTTTGTTACCTTTCCAGTGTCCCTGGCCAGTTCCAAGGCCTCGTATGCCTTTTCCACTATTTCCTTAGGGACCTCAAATTTCTTTAACATTTTTTATCACCTCATCCTTCATACAATGGCCCAAAGGGCCATCCTCGGTCGATGATTTAAAAAAGAATCATCTTGCGTAGAAGTGTAAAGAATGTTTACTTAAAAATGTTGTGGTAACGGACCATCAGCATGTCTTTTATGAAAAAATAGATAAAACGTCAAGGTCAATAGGGTCAGATAGAATGCCATCCAGAAGAACTGTAAGCATGCTTGAGGCGGGTCTGGTGACCTTTCTCTGGTCATCCTCATTCATATTCATAAAACTCGGCCTCGAGGACATACCGCCGATGACATTCGCCGCCTACAGGTACACGATGGCCTCTGCGGTTCTTATGGCCTATGTGTTTGCACGCCACCGCAGCTACGTCATGTCGCTTGACAGGGATAAGGTCTTGAAATATGTTTTCTTGGGATTCTGCGGCTATTTCATTGCCCAGGGCATGCAGTTCTTCGGCCTCTATTACCTCCAAGCGATAACCGTCACGTTCATACTGAACATGACACCTCTGATCGTCCTTTTCCTTGGTGTGGTCATCCTGGGCGAGAAGCCCGGCCGGAGACAGTTGCTGGGCGTTGGCATTGCCCTGTTGGGGGTGATGGCGTTCTTCAGCGGGGAGGACCTCCAGATCGACCAGAAGATGGGGGTCGTGCTAACGTTCATCTCCGGCGTGGGTTGGGCTGTCTACATGGTGGCCACAAGGCATATCGTGAGGAAGGACGGTGAGAACGTGGTAGTGATGACTGCCATATCGATGTTCTCCGGGGCCATGATGCTCCTGATCGGTTCTCTGGCGTCTGATGACATCTGCACCATTTCGAACAGCGGCATTCTCATAATAGTATGGCTGGCACTTGCGAACACTGCAGCCGCATTCTTCCTGTGGAACAGGGCGCTCATACACCTCCATGCATATGAGCAGTCCATACTGCAGAACACGATGCTTATCCAGATAACGATACTTGCCATGATCACGCTTGGCGAGTCCGTCGACCTTGCGAATCTTGCGGGTATAAGTTTGGTATTCCTTGGTGTTCTGATAGTGGTTTTAAAAAAGAAATGAGATGGGGGCCATATAGACAAAATATCAAGGATGTGCCCAGATATTGACGTTGCATCAATACAAACAATATTGTCAAACGCATACAATATTCAATATTTGCCACGTTAGAGCAAGAATCTACGATATACTATATAACCAAAATGTAGTATATGTATTTATTGAAAATTAAGAATAAATAATAAAATGATATTTATCAGGGATATTCAAAAGGTATCTCTATTTTCACAGGGAGGCTTTCTGTAGGTATCTCTATTGTGAATATCAATACTTCTGAATCCTCATTTATGTTCTCAAAAACAAGATAACCCTCCCGGATTTCAAACGCCCCATAATCCCCAGAGAGGTCTGCTGGTGAACCGATAAAGTAAACAGGCCATTTTGTTCCTTCATCATCAACGATATAACAGTTGATATTTGGATAGATGGTGTTCTCACCATCAAATGTATTCTCTATTATTAGATCTGTCCTGAAATGTGTGACCAAAGGTCCTGACGTGCCATATTGCAGGTGCGTATAATATCCTATCTTAACTAAAGTGACGTTGAAATTCGCTTCAAGATCAGAGACCCCTATCTCCTTAATCCCTATGAATGAGGAACAGATCCAAACACATTCTTCTGAACAGTGCAGCCAGTAACCGTATTCCGGCTCGAAGGAATCGAACTGCCCCCCGTATCCCACATGATAGTATTCGTAGCTCTGAGTATTTGAGTTCCATCTATAAACATAGTCAACATATCCAAGAATGTTGTTCAGTCCGGTCTCTATTGACACAGTTTCCTGACTCTGCCACCCAACAAGGTTCCACCCCTCCGTGAGATATATCTGCTCACTAGGTTCTATCATCTCTGTTATCAAAAGCTGTTGAAGTTTCGCATTGGTGGAATGTACCCAAAATCCGTGAGACTTGTCAATCTCGGTGAACTGTCCACCATATCCTCTATGGTAATACATGTAATGATTCCCAGTTGAATCCCACTTGTAAACGTAATCGATTGATTCGTCTATCTCAGAAAAGACTGCTTCGATTGTCCTGTTCTCAGGGAGATAATAAAAAGACACTAGATTCCATCCATTAAAGAAGGTAATATCCATGCCTTTCTTTATCGTGACAGACCAAGTTACGGACCAGTCGCTGTAGTTCCCGGCCGCGTCCTTGGCCCTGACGTGCCAGTAGTGC
>DAINBB010000013.1:0-36581 GCA_036733165.1 Halobacteria archaeon
CATATGTCTCCCGCGTAATCCGGCAAGAAAACATTAGGGTCGCCTATGAATATCTTGAAAAGGGAACTTTGATGGTTGGATAACTGTTCACCCAACCAGGGGATGATACCTATAAAGGTCTCGCTTCCCCCAAACAGCTTTACAAAGAACCCGTCAGTGAAGAATCCGGCTACCGCGCCGAAGAACGACCAAAAACCATACAGAACGGCCATTGCTATCGGTATCCCGGTCAATGGTTTTACAGTTATTTCGGCCACTGCGTCCTTGATGGTCGTCCTATATTCCCCATAGGTGACCGTCTTGCCGGAAATGTTATCGATAATTTCCCATTTTTGTTCATCAGAAAGCATTCTATCACCTCAGGGCGTTGCCCATGATCTTCTTCACATCCATTTTCTTTGCGTTTGGAACGGCGGAGAGCAGCTCCTTCATCCCGAATCCGCTGACTGCGATGGTAGGTATCACGTCCACCCCAAGGAGATCGGACATCTTCTTGTGGTCGATTGCTATCTCCTTGTCCTTTGCAACGTCCCACATGTTCAGGGCTATGACAACAGGTCGCCCCCTCTCAAGTATCTCCAATGCCAGGTACAGGCCCCTCTCGATCTTTGTTGCGTCCACAACGCATATCACTACGGAATCACGTTCCTTTTCAAAGATCTCTAAAGCGACCTCTTCGGCCCTGTCCTTGGGAGTAAACGAGAATGTTCCCGGGACATCGATTATCTCTGTCTCCCTGCCATCCACATATACGAAACTCTTCTCGAATCCCACGGTGGTGCCCGGGTAGTTCGACTCGGTGGCATTGGCACCGCTGAGCCTGTTGAAAACGGCGCTCTTGCCCACATTGGGATGGCCCATCAAAAGGATCCTGATGTTCACACCCCCACCGTTATCTTCTCGGCATACGCTCTTGATACCGAGACATCTATATTTCCTGCAGCGACAACAAATGGACCCTTCGCAGGCTGAATGGCCCTAAGCTCTATTGCCTGATTCCTCCTCAGGCCCATCGAGGATATAATGGTGCAAAGATCCGGTGGGATCTCCTTTATCACCGCCTTTTCACCAACACGCATCTCAGACATTCTTTTTTTCATTGCATATCCTCTCCACATGTATCTTCCTGGCTATCCCCTTGCCCATGGATATGGTGTTCGTGTTGATGCATACCGTCACTGGGCCGTTGTTCGAAACGACCCTGATGATATCGCCAACTCCAAGACCATAGACGGAAAGCCTCTTTCTCAGATTCAGGCCCCCGACGATCTCGACGATTTTGCCATGTTCATCTGTCCTGAGCATGCTCAGGTCCACATGTTCTCCTTGGTCCAGGCGCGCCTCTCCATCGATTGTGGTCACGTTCATATCTTCACCTTCTAAACATATATTTGGTATATAAAATATTATATGGTATGCCTAATAATATTGTTCTATTTAAATAATTTTCGGTATACCGAATTTAATAGAGAAATAATGCCTAGAAGTATAGAAGTAAAAACAGGCCAGAACGATAAGTGGTCCTTCGGGGTTTCTATAAAATAAGCTTGTTTGTTACAGTTCTATCCCCCTCTGGTTTTTGGAGTCTGTTAACGAAGCGGAAAATGAATCTGTGGCATGTCCGCTTCCATTTAAGAGTAGGGACAGACAGAAACCCACTAATTTGCTGCCTCCCCCAATTGCAAGGGTTACGGAGGGAAGTAGATCCATACCTTTGATGCAGTTATGTATACATTCTGGGGGAGACAGCCCAATCTTTGCCGATAATTCTTATTTTGTCTACAGATAGATCCGATGATTCTCATTTTCATGTCAATATGGAGGTTATGATCCCTCTATGATATATTTTATAGTATATGTGTTATCTTAATATATTTCGTAACACTTAATTATTTATCCTATATAAATTTATTGTAACACATAATTATAAAAGATAACACCATATCATTAGAAAAGAATAAAAAGCCACAATGTTATTGACCTCCATGCATTTCTTAGCGACCTCGCCATTGATACGTCAGTACGATGCCATGTGGGAACTTGAATGGGCCTTTGGAGAAGATGCAAAGATCAGCAGGACCAGGTATCCAGGCGTTATGATCGTGAAGGTCGATGTTGACCTTGAAGAGGGACTCAGGCGCATCGAAGAGTATGAGACCACCGCCATATACAGAGTGCTCCCTCTCGAGAGATTCGTGAAAACGAATCTCAGTGAAATATACAGCAATGGTGTGGAACTCGCCAAAGAGAGGATAACGGGCGAGGACAGTTTCGCGGTAAGATGCAAGAAAAGGGGAAGTCCCGGATTCTCGTCAAAGGACGTTGAGAGGGAACTGGGCTCGATGATATGCGATGAGACAGGGGCATCTGTGAATCTCGATTACCCGAAATGGATAGTGAAAATAGAGGTATTGGGAAACAGGACGGGAATATCAGTCCTTGAACCACAACAAATAATCACAAAGGAAATAGAAGAATAAAGTCTATTCCTCAATCTTCTTCTTCAGCGGTATTGTAACGAAGTTGGCTATGAACACCAGTGTCGGAATAATCTCAAGCCTGCCCATCCACATACCAAGGACAAGGACCGTCTTGCCTATGGGATTCAGCCCCACATTTGTGATTCCCACGGACAGCCCAACATTGCCCTGTGCAGAGGCCATCTCAAAGAACGAGTTGACCGCACCGTACCCCAGCCACATGATTATGAAACCACCGACCAAGAGGAACACCAAGTAGACCAAGGAGAACAGCAATGCCTCCATGACATCCTTGTCGCTGAACATCGTTCCGCCTATCTTCACAGAGATCACGGCGTTCCTTGGAAGAAGCGCCTTTTTGATCTGGACACTGAGCGTCTTGAAGATGACGACGATACGGATAAGCTTGATGGCCCCGGCAGTCGAACCTGCACCGCCGCCTGTGATCATAAGAAGAATCAGGAGTATCCTGCTTTTTTCCGACCAGAATGCAAGATTGTCTGTGGAGAACCCGCAACAGGTGATGGCCGAGAATATCTGGAACAGCGCCTTCCGGATGGCTTCTACAGGATAGTACAGGAGCGAAAGGTCCGCCACCATCAGAATGAGGAAAATACCAGATATGACGAACAGAGCCCGGACCTGGACATCAGCGAAGAGGGCCCTGATCTTTCCCTTGAAGAAAGCCTTGTAATGTATGGTGAAGTTGATGGCGCCAAGAATCATCAATATGATCGCCACCAGCTCGATCTTGAAGGAATCATAGAAGGCCAGTGAAGAATCCTTTATAGACATTCCTCCTGTCCCAAGTCCCGTCATACAGTGGTTCACAGAGTCAAATAATGGCATTCCTACAAGATAGAACAGGACTATCCCTATGATTGTGTAGAGAAAGTATATCTTCCATATGACCTTGACAGTCCCAAAGAACGTAGGTTTGATCTTCTCTGCCCTCGCCTCTGAGATATAAAGCCTTGCGGCGGACACACCGGGCCTTATAAGGACTATCATCGCCACAAGGATCACCCCTATTCCTCCTGCCCATTGGGAAAGCGACCTCCAGAAAAGCAATATGTGAGGCAACCCCTCCACCGAAAGGGACCCGGTGAACATCGTCAGCCCAGTGCCTGTCCAAGCGGATATGGATTCAAAGTAGGAGTCAAGATATGACAGGTCAGATATCAGGTATATTGGAATGGCGCCCACCAACGCTGCGAAGAGCCATGCGAGCGAGGAGATGACCATGGCATGCCTTATCTGGATATTTATATCGGCCTTGATCCTCGATAGCAGCCAGCCTACAATGAACGTGATTATGCCAGGTATGACAAAGTATGGGATGTATGTCACTTCCTCCCTGTAGAAGTAACAAAGCACTATGGGGAACGTGGTAATTATCCCCAGGCCCTGCAATATCAGCCCCAGATTCTTCAATATAAGCTTGAAGTCAAGCCTACGATTCACGAGCGAGAACATTTCACTTCGACCTATTGGAACAATCTTTCAGCAACTTTGGATACCTGATTATTATATCTTCCGTCACAAAACACCATCATGGCCCAGTTGGTGACCGGCCTTTTCCTCAGGGCATTGGCCAAGGGTGAGAACTTCGGGAGCGTGTATACCTTGTTTTCGTCAAGGATTTTCACGTTCGTCTTGGTTAACCTCGGCTCCGATATCAGCAGTTCGGGCGCCGGTATGTCTATAAACGCCTTTCCTACGGGTATGCCTGCCTTGCGGCAGATCTCCTCTTCCAATCTCTTGCGTTCCCTAGGAGGGGCGCTCTCTGAGAGCATATGCCTCTGATCCTCGCTCAACTGTTCAAAGTCAAGCACAAACGCTTTCTTGTAGAGGTTCCTGTACTTGATCCTGTATACCATCTCCCTGCCAATCTCCGACTTGCCCTCCAACCACTTCAAGAGCTCCATGTCCATCATTGATAGTATATCTTCATCATCGCTGTCAAGCGAGAGCTCGACGGCCCTCGCCAGCATGGTCTCGGCTATGCGTGCTGTCTTGTGGAAATAGACCGAGGAGTACATCAGGGCCCTGGCCACGAGCATGCCCTCCACGGCAGGTACGCCCTTCCTATGGATTATAAGATCGTTGTTGAATATCTCCACAGTCTTCAACAATCTGTCGAGGTCCACCGTTCCGTGGGCCACCCCGGTATAATAAGAATCCCTTATCAAATAATCAAGTTGGTCTGCATCTATAGAGCCGTGTATGATCTGTGCAAGGTATTTCCGGTCGTTGAAGAACTGCTGTCCACTTTCTGAGACATTGAACAGGGAGTATCCCGCGTTATCGCTACTGCCCGTGACAAGGTCCGCCACCTCTTTCGGGTCCAGACCATAGTCCTCAAGTATGGAAGGTATAGGTCGGTAATCAAGATACTGCTCTATGCCATCCATGATATCGTGCTTTCCGGTGATGATGTCCTTCGTTATCTCCATATGGTCCTGACCAAGGATATCATGGAAAATATACTCCAATGTATGTGAATACGGACCATGTCCGATATCATGCAGAAAACCTGCGGCCCTGACAAGGTCCCTTTCCCCTTCATCGATCTTCAGTTCCTGAGCTATCCTGTCAGATATGTAAGATACACCCATGGAATGTTCGAATCTCGTATGTTGAGCCCCTGGGAACACAAGATAGACTAGGCCCAGTTGCTTGATATTATGCAATCGATTGATCTCGGGCGTCTGTACAAGTTCCAACATAAAGCCATCGAGTTTTATGCTGCCATGTACGACATCATGGATTATCTTATATCTTGATATTATAACACCCACTTACCTCGCTTGAATTTCAATGACATATCGCATATTTATAGTTAAATAACCTGATATTGTTAAAATATTTTACTAGTTTTTATTAGTTTAGTGATAAGATGATGAGGGAATTAGCTGTATTAGCGATCATCATGGCATTTTCTACACAATTTTGCCAAGATTCGCTCAGTGATGGTGCAATGATAAGGGACATGGGTGATGAGGTGCACTGTACGATACGTGTAACCGTCGAAACGACCGTAGAACCCAGTGGCAACGTCTATATTGTCACGACAATCATGAGTGGCAAGGCATTGAAAAAAATTGCAGGTGTCGAGTACCTGGTTCACAAGGAAGTGACCAGCGAGGCCCCTCCCCAACAGACCAAGATTTGTGAGATAGAGATACTCGATCCGAATCTCGAGATCGATGATTTGGGAGACATGCCGGATTGGAGCTATGAAATTTACGGGAATCCTGCATTGTCCATGCCGTTCTACGTCAAGGCCGACCCTATCAATCTGGTCATAGATACATCATTCTCACAGTTCGACTATCAACTGAAGAAGGCGGGATGGGAGACCTCATCAAGCTGGGACCTTCTGTCGGCAAACGTCAATTATGTGCAATACGAAGGTCGTATGATCCCCCAGATAAAGAACTATTTTCTTGAAAGCGGGGATGGGGAAAGATATCATCTAAGAATATGGAAATTGGGCGATATCTTCGTTGGACAGGCTCATAAGGATAGGGGGATGCCTCATGAGGCATACTGGTACGAAGGTTCGGAAACCATGGTAGTTCGTTGCTTCTGTTCCCATATCGTTCGTAGAAACTGCATCTGGCTGTCAAATAGATGCGTCGACCCCCAGGGATATGTCAATAATGGATGGGCATCCTATATAAAAACTTATAAACAATATCACTGAATTGAAAACGATGTCCATACATGATGAAAACCTTGCGGGCAAGTTCATTGCCATTGAGGGAATAGATGGCTCCGGTCTGTCGACCCAAGCCTCAAGTCTTTCCGAGAGACTGAACCAGATGGGCCATAAAACATACAAGACAAAGGAGCCTTCCGATGGACCGGTAGGGGGCGTCCTGAGATTGGCACTGACGCACAGGATAGAGATAACACAGGGGACCTTCGGACTCCTCTTTGCGGCCGACAGGCTTGACCATCTCCACAAGGAAGTAGAGCCCAAGTTAAGGGAGGGAACGAATGTTGTCACAGACAGGTACTGCTTCTCCAACTATGCATACCAGGGCACCGATGTCGACCTTGACTGGCTCATAGGACTTAACAGGTACTGCAGGATACCCGATATAACAATATTCCTTGACGTCGACCCGACCGTTTGCAAGAAGAGGATGGAGTCGAGGATGAGGGAGGAATACTTCGAAAAGCTGCCAAGCCTAGTGAAAATAAGAAACAGATTCCTTGACGTGATAAACATATACAAAGAGAGGTATTCAGCCAACATCAAGGTGATAGATGGCACCAATCCCATAGAGAAGGTGACGGATGACATCATCGGAGAGGTCCTAAAAGTATTCTAATCCAGGTCGGCGTAATAGTACTCTCCCATATCCTTTTGCTTTCTGTCCAGCTGGCTGTCCAGCTTATTGGCCCTTGGCCGGCCGTTCTCGGAGTCCCTTCTGAAGGTGATGTTCAGCTTCGATAAAAAGTTGTTCATGCCCTTGCGTACTGTCATGGGGCTCGATGCGGAACCTTCTACAGAAGGAATTCCAGAAAAGACTATGGTCCTGTCAGATACGTAATCGGTCGTTACGAGATCATGCTCCACTATTATCGCCGTGGTCTCTCCCTTCTCCATCCTTCTTCTGATGGTCTTGGCGGTCGCCAGCCGTTGCTCCACGTCAAGATAGGCCGACGGTTCATCTAGAAGGTAGAGTTCGGCCTCCCTTGATAGACACGATGCGATGGCCGTTCTCTGAAGTTCGCCTCCAGACAGGTCCTGCACATCGTTGTCAAGGATCTCCTCCAACTGCAGCGGTGTCAGTATCTCCGTCTTGTACCAGCTATCATATAACTTTTTGTCGCATACGGAGAAAAGAAGGTCCCTCACGGTGCCCTCAAAATCCCGTCTGATATACTGGGGTTTGTAGGATATGCTTATGCCAGTGCCAAGTTCGCCGGCAGATGGATCTTCGACGCCCGCGATCATCTTGATGAAGGTCGACTTCCCCGTGGCATTGGGGCCGACAATAGACACCACCTCGCCCCTGTGCACAGTCCCTGGGGCCACACTAAGCTTGAAGTTTGGATATTCCTTTTCAAGTTCAGGATATGACAGCAGTTCATCCTCTGATGCCCATTTCTTTGGGGCCCTCAGGACAAATCGTATCTCATCCTGTCTGAATCTGACGTTCTCGTCCTTGATATAACCCTGTAGATACGTGTTGATTCCTACCCTGACGCCCATCGGTGATGAAACGATGCCGTAGACTGCCGGTTTTCCGTACAAGAGATGGACATAATCGCTCAGATAGTCCAACACGGCCAGGTCATGTTCAATGACGATCACGGTCTTCTCGTTCGATAAATCTCTTATCGCCCTGGCCACATTGAGCCTTTGATGTATGTCGAGATACGAGGAGGGTTCATCGAAATAATACACATCGGCATCCCTTACCATGGCGGCCATTATGGCAAGCCTCTGCAGTTCGCCCCCCGAAAGGTCGTCAAGGGTCCTCTCCCTGACGTTCTCCATGTCGAATCCCTTGAACAATGCGTCCGCTATCCCCCGTTCGTCTATCTTCCCGATTACCTGTTCCACAGTGCCTTTTGCAACCTTGGGTATCTTGTCGACATACTGGGGTTTTGAGACGACCTTCATATCCCCCTCGCTCATTTTCTCAAAGTAAGGTTGAAGTTCGGATCCCCTGAAGTATTTGGATATCGCA
Source organism: Halobacteria archaeon (assembly GCA_036733165.1). Classification (GTDB taxonomy): domain Archaea; phylum Methanobacteriota_B; class Thermococci; order Methanofastidiosales; family NM3; genus JAFGGT01. Next base: position 8,192 of record DAINBB010000013.1, read on the forward strand.
TCATATTTGCTATTGCGTTCCTCCTGTGATATCGATTGGATGGTTATCTGTCCCAAAAGGGCTGCCAGCTCATCGAATTCCCCTAGATTTGGAATGATCTCGCCCGAGAGGATCTTGATCGCGGTGGTTTTCCCGACACCGTTGGGTCCTATGATGCCCAAGACCGTCCTCTCCTTTGGGATCGGCAGCCTGTACAACCTGAAGGAATTTGGCCCAAATTGATGGACTGGATTGGAAAGTTCCTGCGGAAGGTTAACTATATGCACTGCCTTAAAAGGGCATTTATGGACGCATATCCCACAACCCGAGCATAAGCTCTCAGAGATTATGGGCTTCTTCGTTTCCTCACTAATTACAACTGTCTCTTCTCCCATCCTTACGCCGGGACAGAAGTTTTGACACTGATAGGAACACTTTTTAGGTTTACACTTGTCAAACTCAACTACCGCTATCCTCATGGAGATCAAAAGTAATTAAAAAAAAGTAAATAAAAAGGTTACACCCATTTCCAGGATACAACCTCTATCGATTGGTATGATGTCTCTTCCACAAGGTCGAAGGTGGTAGTCACTCTGACCGTGAGCCTTATGGCATCATAGGGCCCATCGCTGCAACATGAACCACAAACATCGTGACATGGATCACAACAGGGGTCGCAGGGATCACAGGGGTCGCAGCAGGAGTAGTATTCCGTGCAAGCTACGCACAGGTATATATAGTAGTTCTGTATTGCCTGTGCCGTGTCTCCATCTTCTAAGAACTCTATCTCTACCGGACTTGAATCTGGTTCTGAGGTCCAATAGCTGTTTATGCATGGATGCAACACCAGTGTACTGAGATCTACTTGTTCAGTTTCGCATGTCTCCAAGCTCTCTTCCAGTTGTTCGTTCCTTTCCCTGCAAGAGTCAAGCATCAGTTCCAGATAAGCTATCCTCGATTCCTTATCCTCTATATCCTCATCCAGCGCAGCTATCTGAGCGTTCAGGGATGATATTTGAACATCCTTGTTCGCAGATGAATTCTCCAAATCCGTAACCTGGGTTGTAAGGGCGGTCTTTTGCTCGGTGAGTTCAGAGACATCCCCCTCAAGGGATGCCTTCTCAGTGGCCAGCACATTGTACAATGTGGACAGTTCCGTATAATCGCTCAAAAGTCCCTTGTAATTCGTTTCACAGTCAGCGTTCAGAGTGGATTCATTGTAAAAGTACACTGCTGAGGCGCCTGCAGCAACGAACATGATAGCGAACAATGCTGCCAGAATCTTGGCAGTGCCTCCGCCATTGCTGGTATAAATAGTTTGAACAGGACGAGGAGGTTTTTCGGCAGTGATCTTCTGTTGGTTCTCCAAGGCCTTTATCTTCGACTCGAGTTCCTGGATCCTTTTCTTTTCCTCCAGTCTCTCGACATCTTCCTTGACGTTTTCTTCCACAACGTTCTTGGGCGCGCTGCTTGTCGTCTTGGAAGCGCTTTTTGTAGACCTAGTTGTCTTCTTTGTATTGGTAGTGGACTTTTTAGGTTTTTCTGCCATAGAAGTTCCTCCAATCATAAGTAGTAAATAACATATTTAAAGCTTACGCTATAAATTTAGTAAAATACATTATTTCTTAGTTTACTTCATATGTAGCATATTACTACTAATACAGATTTGCCGCCTCATAAAGGAGGAACCATATGACAAGCCACCCCTGAATGAATCCAAAGATGCCCGACTGCAATATCTTCCTTCTACCCCCGTAGGCAATCATGTCAATACCGGCAATACTCGTGATATAACTTGCGCCATAATAGAACCCGATGGCAATCACCAATATCAACATGCTTGGAAGTTTACCTGTCGTGAATGCTGAAAATACTCCAGCTATTCCACCAATACCTGTGAACAATAATCCTAATCTGTTTTTCTCGTCCATGAGCTATCACCAAAAGCTACAATAACCTATAAAAAGAAAACAATTTTATAAACCTTTGTATGTTTTCAAGTTTCGATGTCCGTATTATTGTCCAGGAACTGCTTGATGAGTACGACATTTTGGGTATGAAGGTCGATAAGGTCTACAAGATAGGGGAAGAGATCAGGATAAAACTATATGGCAACGGCAGGAGGGACCTTATCCTAAAACCTGGAAAAGCCATCTTCGTCACTGCATACCCCAAAAGAGCGCCGCAAAAACCTTCTGGATTCGCAATGCAACTGAGAAAGTACCTTGCCGGCCTTAGGATAATGAACATCGAACAGATAGGTTTCGACAGGTTGGTAAGGATATCCTTTGGCCTATACGGCGGCGATGACAAAGAGGACATCATCAAATATCACTTGATACTGGAACTCTTCGGGAACGGGAACCTCATACTTACGGACCATGAAGACAAGATAATAGGTATCCTGCAGGCACAGAGCTGGTCCACCAGATCACTAAAGGCCAAAGAGACCTATGAGCCCCCTCCAAGGATGATGTCCCCCTATGAGGTCGATATTGGGCAGCTCGTTGACAGCAACTATGAAGTAGTAAAGCTTCTAGCTACGAAAATGAACATAGGCGGCATGTACGCTGAGGAGATATGTCTTAGAGGGGGTTTGGACAAAAGGGACAACAATCCGGACCTTGAAAAAATGTCCAAAGGCATTGAAGCCCTCATCAATCTTCCAAAGAGACCTGCGATCGTCAAAGGCAGGATAGTCCCGTTTGACCTTATGACGTATGCTGGGGAGGAAAGGACCGAGTTCAAGACTCTCAACGAAGCGGCAGACGAGGTCTACGGGAAAAAGGAAATGGAGGATATCGCCACAGAACAAGTCTCAAAAAAGGATAAACAGATGAACAAACTTGAAAGGATCCTCTCCTCACAACTGGAGAGCCTTGACAGTTATGGTCAGAAGGCAGAGAGATCTCAAATGATGGGAGACCTGATATTCGAGAACTACCTTACGGTGGACAAGATACTCAACACGTTGCACAAGGCTGTGAAGACACTTGGATGGAAGGAGGTAAACAAGAGACTGAAGGAGAGCAACGACAGCATCACGTCAATAATCAAGAACACATCGCCCAAGACGGGCAAGATCATTGTCGAGCTTTCAGGCGAGGATGTGGAGCTTGACATCACAAAGAACGTGAACGAGAACGCCCAGAAATATTATGATGCATCCAAGAAAATGAAACACAAGATAGATGGCGCCTCCAAGGCCATAGAGATCACAAAGATAAAGATCGAAAAGATGAAGACCGCCGAGGTGAAGGTAGAAGAGGTCAAGAAGAGGGTCAAGAAGAAGAGGGAATGGTACGAGGGTTACAGATGGTTCCTTACCACGGATGGACTTCTGGTCATCGGAGGCAGGGATGCCAGGACCAACGAGGTCATAGTGAAGAAACATCTAGAGGAAAATGACATCCATGTGCATGCCGACGTGCAAGGTGCGCCCCAGGTCATAATAAAAGGTGGGAAGGACGCTCCTGAGAGGTCCATAGAAGAGGCAGGGATATTCGCGGTGTCGTTCTCCAGGGCATGGAAGATGGGCGTGTCTGGACTAGATGCGTATTGGGTATATCCAGAACAGGTGACCAAGGACGCCCCGTCAGGCGAATTCCTTGCGAAGGGGGCGTTTTTCATAAAGGGCAAGAAGAACTATCTAAGGAAAATGCCATTGGACCTAAGCTTGGGCATATATGAAGACAAGATCATGTGCGGCCCTACATCGGCGATCGACAAGAACTGTGAAAAGAGGGTAAAGATAATATTCGGGCAGTCCAGCAAGGAAGATGTGGCAAAGAGAATAAGGAATATATTGGATTGGGAGGACCTGAACGATATCGTCCAGTCCCTACCGTCCGGAAACTGCGAGATAAAGGAAAGTTAGACCTTGCTTCTCCATATCTTGATGTTGGCAGGGGTTATTATGACATGCATGGTGTCGCCGATTCCCGCAACATCGCCACCGATGCCTCTGCATATGCCCTTGACCTGATCAATGGTCCTTTTAAGTTCCATAGGGTCCCTCTCGTTCAGGAGAGCTATATTGGCTATGACGATATTGCCCTCGTTGAGCTCATGGGACACCTTCTGAACATCGGCAAGGCTCCTCAATTTTAGTGTCTTTACGTATGTCACGCCATAATCGAAAAATCTCTCATTGCCAAGTATGTCCTCCTCGTACTTTATGTGTGAGACATCCTTGAGACCGGTGTTGAACGAGTCTTCCTCCATATCCAATGGTTCGTCCTCCACTGACCTATATTTGGAAACTGGTTCCTCCATCCTGGATTCCTTGACATTCTCTCTATCGTCATCGTCACCAGCATCACCAAAGATATTAGAAAGTTTACGCATAAAATGTCCTCCGTTTATATATTTAAGTAAGTTGATTATACCTTTTTATATCTTTCGTTCATGATAATGCTTTAAAATCAGTTATGAAAGATAAAAATACCTTAAAATGAATTTAAATTAATTTATATTAAAATCTTTCAATTAATCTCTTAGCTCTAACAAGTTTATCCTTTATTGTGCTCTGGTCCTGTTCTGACAGAACATCGATATGCCCCTCAAGGGTGCTATGATAGAACGATTCCAGTTCGTTGAGCCTGTTTTTCTGATGTGGTTCCACATGGGCAGTGGAAACGGCCTCTTTTATAAGGGCATCAAGCTCACTGTTGAACTGTTTCCATGCGATCCTGAGACCTTTGAACGACATGTCGTCTATCTTCATCCCTTTGGGACTGGAGGTCCCGACCTCCCACTCGTCAAGTTCTGCGGCAACGTCCCCTTTTGGAATGGCCTGGTCGGATGACAGAGGCCTTTTCGGTATAGGGCTCCGGGAAGCTCCCTTTCCCCTGAGGCCGCCTTGTAACAGTTGGGGTACGAGGAAGCTGATGATAAATACGACAACACTCATCATGATGAAAAGAACTATCCAATTGTCCATCAGCTATTAGTTTAACAACAAAAATATAAAACTTTCTTCAAATAATTGGATAATTCCAAATCACAGAGGCAACTAAATGCGAAATATACTCGCAAGGGATGAAGCGCTGGAGATACTCGGCGGCAGGTCAAGGGCATCCAAGGAAATGCTGATGGCGATAAAACATGGGTACTCCGAGAACGTCACGTGTTCAAGGAACGTGTTCATACCTTTGACCAGGGTCTGCAGGAACAGGTGCGGTTACTGCACCTTTAAAAGGGACGCAAATGGCGGCAGCAACATCATGTCGTTTGAAGAGGTCATGGACCTTGTGGGAAAGGCGGAGACAAAAGGTTGCCATGAGGCGCTGCTCACATTTGGAGAGTCGGCGGACAGCGATACGAAGGTCAGGAAAGAGCTGGAGCGTGGCGGATACGGAACGATGACTGACCTGGTCCATGACCTTTCGCTCCACATTGCCGAGAACAGCGCCCTCATGGTGCATACAAATGCCGGTCTCCTGACAAAGGGAGACCTCAAGAGATTGAGGGATGTGACTGCTTCCATGGGAATAATGCTCGAAAGTTCCTCTGAGAGATTGATGGGGACCATCGCACATATGGACAGCCCAGGGAAGGACCCGGTCAAAAGAAAACGTATGATAGAAGATGCTGGAAGGCTTAAGATACCCTTCACCACCGGCCTCCTCATAGGCATCGGAGAGAGCGATGAGGAGATATACCGGTCACTTCTGGACCTGCGGAAGATCCAAGACAGATATGGACATCTTCAGGAACTGATCATGCAGAACTTCGTGCCTAAACCTGATACGCCCATGGGCAGATATAAAGGTCCATCCTTTGAAAAGATGGCATCTGTCGTGACGGTGGCAAGGATGATGTTCCCGGATCTGGCAATACAACTTCCCCCAAATCTTAACAAGGAGAGATTGTCGGAGCTCATGTCCCTTGGCATTGATGACCTTGGCGGCATCTCACCCGTATCGATAGACCATGTGAATCCCGAGAGCCCATGGCCAGAGGAAATGATAAAGGGACTCGGGATCAGGGAGAGGCTACCTGTATATCCAAAATACATTGACAAAGACTATTTAAGTGAATTCAACTACAACAAGGCATTAGGTCTAATAGATGATTCTGGTTATGTGAGAAAGTGATAAAATGCTGGAACTGGACCCTGTCATAGAGGACATACTGCTTAAATCCTTGTCAGGCAAGGAGATAGGAAGGGAACAAGCCATAGAGCTCATGGGCGCTATCGACAAGGAATACCACGCGCTATGCTACGTGGCCAACGAACTGAGAAGGGAGAGCGTCGGCGACATCGTCACCTACGTACAGAACAGGAACATATATTCCACAAACATCTGTACATCCACTTGCAAGTTCTGCAGTTTTCGTTCGGACAACGGATATGTGGTTGAGGTGGGTGACATACTTGAAAAATGCGCCACACCGGGAATCACTGAGATATGCATGCAGGGCGGGCTCAACCCGGAACTTGGCGCCGATTACTTCATCGGCCTCATTGATTCCATCAAGGAGAGATACCCAAATCTGCATATCCATGCGTTCTCCCCGGCCGAGGTGGACCATATGGCCGCGGTCTCCGGTGTCGGCCACAAGGAGGTTTTGGGAAGGTTAAAGGAGGCCGGACTTGGATCCATGCCTGGTACGGCCGCAGAGGTCCTCGACGATGATGTCCGTTCGGTCATCTGCCCTGACAAGATAAAAACCGCGAGATGGGTGGAGATAATCAAGGATGCGCATAAGATCGGCATACCCACAACCTCCACCATCATGTACGGCCATGTTGAAAGCATCGAGAACAGGGTGGACCATCTGCTCACCCTCAGGGATATACAAAAGGAGACGGGAGGATTCACGGAGTTCATACCCCTTTCGTTCATTCCGGGAAACAGTCTCGGCGAGGATTACGGCATAATGGGCGCCAGCGGAGCTGACGACGTCAGGATGATCGCGGTCTCGAGATTGCTGTTCAACGGTCTCATAGACAATATCCAGACCGCATGGGTAAAGTTTGGAAGGAAGTTCGCCCAGACCATGCTCCTGTGCGGCGCCAACGACCTCGGGGGCACACTATACCAAGAAAGCATCTCAAAGGCTTCTGGCGGGATACATGGAGAGTACATCTCCGTGGAACAGCTGAGGAACATGACAGAACCCCTTAATCGCACCCTGAGGCAGAGGGACACTCTTTATAATCTTTTCGAGGGATAGGCCTCGACCACTATGTCATCGGCAATCTTTTCTATGGAAGATATCTCAAGTTGCAGGGAATCAGTTACCACTTCTATGCCCCCGCCGCCTATGGGCCCGGGGGCTCCTCTGCCGCCTATTATCTTGGGCGCTATGAAAAACAGGAACTTGTCCACCATACCGGAACTGACCGCGCTTCCGTTGACCTCGGACCCTCCCTCTATGAAGACGGATGTGATGCCCCTGGAACCTAGGACCTTCATGAGCTCCCCCATATCCGGGCGCCCCTCGCCACATTCGATGACATCTATGCCACGAGCCTCAAGGCCCCTCCGTCGCGAAGGGTCGCTGCCCCGCGAAGTGACAACAATGACGTTTCCATCATCAAAGACCTTTGAGTGAGGCGGGGACCTAAGGCCGCTGTCGAGCACTATTCTCAACGGGTCTTTGCCATTTTCCGCCTTTAGGGAAGGGTCGTCCCTGATGACTGTGTTCACTCCCACCAATATCGAGTCGTACCTTGCCCTGAGCTGCCTGGAATATGATCTCGACGGTTTCGAGGTGATCCACTTGGAGTCTCCAGAGAATGTCGATATCTTGCCATCAAGGCTCATGGCTGTCTTGAGCAGGACAAACGGCAATCCTGTGGTCATGTGCTTTATGTATATCTCATTGAGTCTCATGGCCTCCCATTCCAAGAGGCCGACCTCGACCTCTATGCCCGCCTCTCTGAGCAGTTCGATGCCTCGGACCTTTGGGTTGGGGTCCTCCATGGCGCAAACGACCTTCACAATTCCAGACTCGATTATGGCATCGGTGCAGGGGGGCGTCCTGCCGTGGTGGGAACAGGGTTCAAGGGTCACATACAGTGTTGAGCCTTCGGCGTCCACGCCCTCAAGGGCGTTGATCTCGGCGTGGGGCAGGCCTGCGGCCACATGGTGCCCTTCGCCTATGATGGCACCGTTCCTTACCAGTACGGCGCCGACCATCGGATTTGGCGATGTGAACCCCTTGCGTGCCAGTGCCAATGCCCTGGCCATGTATTTCTCATCTTCCATTGGATCATCCAATGTAATGATTCATCTTTGATTTCTTTGTGTTAAGATAATTCTGGTTGAACTTGTTCGGTGTCACGACCAACGGTATCCTTCCTGCCACAGTAATGCCCTTGTCTTCGAGGCCAGATATCTTTTCAGGATTGTTCGTCATTATCTCGACGGAGAGCACCTCAAAGTACTCCAGTATGTCTGCCACGATGTCGTACCTTCTCAAGTCGCACTCGAAACCCAGTTCCATGTTCGCTTCCACCGTGTCCATGCCCTTGTCCTGAAGGGAGTATGCCTTGATCTTGTTGAACAGTCCTATGCCTCTCCCCTCCTGGTCAAGGTAAATGAATATTCCATATTCCATTCCGCCTATGTAAAAAAGCGCGTTCTCCAGTTGCAGGCCGCAATCGCACCTCTTGGAACCGAAGGTGTCTCCTGTCAAGCATTGTGAATGGACCCTTACCGGAACTCTCTCCTTTCCCCCCGGATCGCCCTTTACCAGGGCGAGATGCTCATATTCCCCCTCCTTGAAAGCGTATATCCTGAAGTTTCCGTACATCGAGGGAAAATCAGCTGAAGGAACGTCATCAAAGATATCCTTTGACAAGTGTATCACCTACTGTTTCAATTGTGACTTCAGGGCCTTCTTGTAATACCTGTAGGGCGTCTGGTCGCAAACAACGAATATGAATTCTTCAAATCCCATGTTCTCCTCTGCGGCCCTTTTGCATTCTGAGACGATGATGTCCGTAGAAAGTTTGGGGGACAGGCCTTTGAAAGCGGAACCTAGGGCGGGGAAGGCTATCTTCTTGTACCCCTCCTCGGACGCCCTCTCCAATGTGAATCTCACACATTTCCTGAGGTCCTCTGGGTCTGCCACCTTCTCATCGTTGAGAAGGACACAGTGATAAACCTTCTTTGCAGGGAGACATCCACAGTCTGTGATTATTACCTGTCCAGGTTCTCCCTTCCCCTTTCCAACCGCCTCGTCTTCTATCTCCTGACCTCCCTTGTCCTTTATCTTCAAGGCTATGCCGCCGTTCATTAGAAGGTCTGGTGAGGATGCAAGGGTAAAAACATCTGCGTCAAGTTCAGTAATGTCACCGAACAGTGCTGTAAACTTCGTTCCATTGCACTTTAAGTCCATATAATCACCAGTTTCTCAACTAGATGATACAAGTAATAGGATGCCCTTTTATATCTTTTCCAATGTCACTGGCATCAATTATTTAAGTCTCATCGGAAAAAATATAGAAGGTTCATATGGAAGAAGAAGACAGGTCTTTTTATTTGGCCATAATCGTCGCCTGTATCATAGGTATAATCATCATCTCATACACCATAGTGTCGAGTCCCAAATATGAGGAAAACTTCACGGAACTGTACTTCTACGGCGAGAAGGTGGGAATATCCGATGGAGTGGGAGAATTCGGGGCATATGAGGTGAGTGTCATGGATGGGGCGGTCTTTCTTACCAAGGACGGCATTGAGCTTGGACCCTATGTCAGAGGTTCTACACTTGTTTTGGAAGGAGATTACTGGTATCTCGAGGATGTGTCCGACGAAGGGGATGAGATGCTGTTCAGGAAGTTGCCTCTCGAGGCGCCGGGCGGGTCTGAGATAAACGGGACATATGTCATCGCCAATCACAAGAACACGGATATCACATACACCGCCACCATCTCGACCCCGGCAGAGGAGAAGACCATGACAGTCACTGTCAATGACGGGGACGAGGTGGTGCTCGACTTCTCCATAACTATTCCGGTCGTGGACATCGACGCCCTCGAGAAAACCGATGAGTACGAGGAGGAGATGGAAGGCTACACGAGGCTTGTGGAAAGCTACGGTGACTTCAAGAAGGTATCCCTGATGGATGATGATGGCATCTTCGATGAGTTCTGGAGGGCAAAGGTCTCAATATCCTTAAATACGGGAGAGGAGATACACGTGTGGATCATACTTGATGATGAATGAATCCAATGCTGAGCTCCAGGGCTGTGATGAAACTTATGAACACTGAAAAACCAATAGATCAAATTTATGAATAAATAAAAAAGAAAGAAATGGACGAAATCAGGCAAAACAATATAGATAGCCCATGTTCGTCGCCACCAACATCATGTTCTCGTAGAAGGTTGCTGAATCTGAGATCTGGAGCCCCTCGAGGTCCAATGACCATAACTCACTGCCATTCTCCGGGTCCAATGCGATGACCTGTTGTGTCGCCCCAATATCGGACCTGAACAAGATGAGTTTATCGTTCGTGATTATTGGCGCATTATATAGATTATGTTCTATCGATAGCTTCCATAGATCTTCATGTGTACTGACATCATAGCATATTATCTGACTTCCACTCGATATGAACAGCTTGTCGTTTCCTAGCAAGAGATTGTACCAAGTCATCCCATCAAGCTTTTCTTCCCATAACTGGTTGCCGGAAGTAGAGAAACACATTACATACTTGTTGAATACACTAGGGACCCCATCATGTCCCGCCTCATCCATTCTCGTCACCAAGGTATATAATCTTCCACCTGAAAATATTAGGTCGCTCTGATTGTACTCATATTCCTGCTTTATAGTGTTGAGCACATAATCGCCATTGTCGATGTCTATGCCAACCAAGGCCTCTGCATAATTGCCACTAGCGTCATATCTTGCATCGTTCAATGCGACTGTGTAGTAGGCGTTTCCATTGCCTATGGCAGGGTATGTACGGAAGTCATCTTCAGTGAAAAAGTCCCATATCAACTGGCCGTTGGTCCCATTGAAACAACATAGGATCGACCCTCCCCAGTCTGTAATATCGTCATAAGGTAACATCAATGCCAGTATTTTGCCATTCGAATAGCTCATGTTTATCAGGTCGATATCATATTTTTCCGGATATAGGTCCAAAACGTTCAAAGAGGACCAGAGCAGAGAACCGTCTTCAGCATCGTAACAGTGCAAGATGGGTTGATCAAACTGGAACATGTAGAGATTCCCATCTTTCAATAACACATCCTCCAAAGACATAAAGGGTGTTTCTATGTACCAGTATTCCTCACCCGTATTAACATCATAACATTTTATCTCGTATGTACCATAATTGCTCTGGAAAAGGTATGCCCTGTCATAATCGACGAGCACGGGACCCTCGGTCATCAGGATATCTGTGCTCCATACTTCCTCAGGATCGTCCGGTGAGTCGCAGGGATAATATCTTCCGTTGCCCTCATCGAAGTTTATGTATCCGGTCGAACACTCGCTGTGGACCATTGGTGGTGCGGATGTGACCGACGGAGCACTGGTCGTAGGCGCCACGGTTGTGGGCGCAGCCGTTGTGTCTGGTGCAGTACTGGGGGCCGCCGTGGTCGTGTTGATATCATCATCCCCTCCGGACATGCATCCGGCACACGATACAGCGACCAAAAGTACACAAAGAAGTGACATGAATCTATGTAAATTCATGTCATATTTATCATATATTTATATATAAACATTATTATAAAAGAAAAGAAAGGGATCGCTCCCTTATTCAAAACAATATAGTTTCCCGTTGTCGGTCGCCACAAGTATCTTGTCATCATAGAATGATGCACAGTTGGACAGGTCCGTGCCTTCCAGTGTCACGCTCCAGAGCTCTTCGCCCGATGATGAGTCTATCATGAGCATCTGTGGCGGCACCTCGGTGAGATAATGGGAGCGGAACACCATCAGCTTGCCCGGTGTCGCTATCGCGGGGTCCCAGAGGTGATAATCCATAGGGATGTTCCACATCTCCTGGCCATCCCCCTTGTCCAGACATATGATCTCTTCAGGCTTGGTCACAAAAACATAGTCATCGCCAACAATTATGTCCTCTCCCCAATAATCGCCTATATCATGTTGCCAGACGATATCGTTTGAAACAATCGAGATGCAGGCTATGCATAATTCATATGTGTCCATGTTCTGCGCCATTGCATATATCCTGCCATCGGAGACAACTATGTCCCTTCCATTGAAGTTGTCCAGCAAAGGGGTGTTGTAGACGTATGTGACGTCGCCCGTGTCAACATCAAGACCTATTATCTGGTCATTCTCTTCCCACAGTAGTACCGAATAGTATAGCACCCCCCCTTCAAAGGAGGGATAGATGCTCCTATTTGAATAGTCATTGTTGTTGTGCCATAACGTCTCTCCGGTGGCGGCATCGAAGCAGCAGAGTATGACGGTGTCACTGCCCGATTCCCCCAGAGTGACGAATACCTTGCCATCAGCGCAAGTCATGCTATCGGCTATCAGTTCCCCAACATCGGGATAGATGTCGTATACGTCCTCGGATGTCCAAAGCATGCTGCCGTCATGTGCATCGTAGCAGATCAATGTCTTTTCACCAGCGTTCTGGAACACGTATAGCTTCTCATCCTGAAGTATGAGATCATAAAAACCCAAGAAGGGCAGGGATGTTTCCCAGTATAGATCGCCAGAGTTGACATCAAGGCACTTTAGCATGTAACTGTTGGATATGAATTCGATATAGAATATCCTATCATAGTCTGCAAGTATATGACTCAGTGGCCTTCCAATATCCAGGGACCATACATCCTCAGGACTTGCAGATATATCACAAGCATAATACCTTGCATTGCCTGGATCTTGATTCACATACAGTGTGGAACACCCGCTATGCACGTAGGCAGGTGTCGCGGGGGCAGTAGTAGGAGGCTGTGTTGGTGCTGCTGTTGTGGATGGATTGGTCGGGGCCGTTGTGGTTGGTGGTGCGGTGGTCGTATCCGCCTCAGCATTGTCATCTCCGCCCGATATGCATCCTGAGAAAAACATTGCAACAAGCAGTATGGAAAAGATTACGCTAATGATTGTTTTTTTCATCGCCCACCAACTTTATGGGTGAAAATAAAAAGCTTTCTTAGAGGGGTACTTGCTAATAAAGAATCCAACGGTCAAGACATATTTGTAATAATCTGTAACAAAAAATAATACAACGATCTATAAAGAAATAAAAGAGAATAACTCCCAAAAGGAGTTATCAAAACACTTTACTGGATAACGCATCCGCATGATAGTAGTTCATTCAGTTCTTCCATGACGTTGCATGCCATCGTGAGCGATCCCACCACGGTGACCGTATTGGTCAAGGATGTTGCCCTGGCCATACATGTCTCAACCTGTGACACCATCTCGGCAGCCTCATCTGTGAGCTCTTCTGGCAATGCGCTCGATATGCATTCCCACTGGTCTACCGCCCTGTCCATTAGTGTCAGTACCAATGGCTTCATCGTGACGAAGGGGCTTGGTGAATTATTTTCCGAGATAGAGATATAAGGCAATGAATAACTGAAGGAGAAGGTAACGTCCTCCCCAACACCCAGCGTGTCAAACCTGTATGCCGCCCCGATGGCATAGTCTCCCACGATATAGTCACCAACATTGGCATAAGTGTAATCCAAATAATCATCTGGATCCAGGCTCCAATCTGGGCTTACATCCACCTTTCCGCCAGGCGTGATGGGTGTCAATGTCAGCTCGGCGCCATATCTCAATCCCACGGCATGTACCGAATACGGACTGGAGATCACATAGTTCCCTGTGTAAAAGTTACCTGTGACCACCTGTTCGTTGTCAGGATCGACCGTCCTGAGATATTCGACAGAAGAAAGTGGAACGGTCCCCGTATTCTCAAGTGTTATCTCAATGGTAAAGAAGCGATCGTCCTTGTTCATTGTGGCTACCTGGGTGACCGTGACGGCCATGTCCCCACTTGTGGCGGTTCCAACCCACTCGGAGGACATTACATCCCCTACACTAGTATCCGTATTGCTGGTCATTGGGACGCCATAAGTAAGGGGATACCCTTCATAACCATAGTCCGTGCATAGGCCATAGTTCATAAAGGAATATTCAACTGTGTCAAATGTCCACTCCAACGTCCAACCTTCGAATGGCGTTCCAGGCAGGAAATAATCCATACCATTTGTTGCGAATCCAATCTGTCCAAGATATTCTGGACAAGAGGGATTGTAACCAACTGGAGCTTCATTGGCAGATCCAAACGAGCCCGCCTCGTGTATTCCCAACTCAATGTTATCTCCTTTTAGGAAAACCTCATTCCCTACTTCCTCTGCACTCAACTGCATTGGCAGCAAGAATGAAAACAGTAAACCTGTAATTAACAGCATTGATATGATATATTTTCTCATTAAGACAACTCCGACGTCTTCTTCTAAATGTATATATAATTTCCATTAATAAATGTTATCATCAGGATATATCCAATTTCCAAGTAAATGTTTTTTTATATTGACCAGGCATCATAATATAGAACACCATGGAGAATGAGTTTGATTATATAATCATAGGCAGTGGGGCTGGGGGCGCTCCACTCGCCAGGGAACTTTCAAAAGTGTCCCAGAGCATCCTCATCATGGAAAAGGGAATAATGGAGACCGAGATAGGCGGGAAGAAGAACTTCTCAAGGTACGCAGACATCGTCAAGTCCCTTGAGGGCATAAACATAATGAGGGCCATCATGGCAGGCGGGACCACCACGATCTCCGCAGGATGCTCCATGAGATGCCTTGAGGATGAGTTGGTGGACCTCGGCATAGACCTGTCAGAAGAGTTCAGGGCCGCGGAAAGGGACATAGGCAATCGCCCGATCCCAAAGAGATTGCTGTCAAACAGATCAAAGGCGATACTGGAGGCCGCCAGGAGCGTCGGCCGCAGGATGGAGCTGATGCCGAAGTGTTACACCGAGGAATGTGACGGATGCGGCCTCTGCATGACCGGATGCGGGAGAAACTGCAAGTGGACGGCCATCGATGACCTGAAGTGCGCCCAGAGCAACGGAGCGGTCGTGTGTTACGGGGCTGATGCCAAATACGTTGAGAAAAGGAAAAACGGGCTATTGGAAGTCCATGCGACCGTTGATGGCGTGGACAAATTCTTCATGGGGAGAAAGGTGATCGTTTGCGCCGGAGCCCTGGAGACGCCAAGGATACTTATCAGGTCGGGGATAGAGAACGCCGGGACCAATCTGTCTGTCGACCTGCTCAGGCACATATACTGTTTCGTTCCGGAAGCCAGGTTCTGCATAGAACCGCCCATGTCGATAGTGAGCACCGAGTTCTATGATGAGAAGGGGTACATACTGGCATCCAACATCAACATCTCTGTCGTGGAGAAGTACATCGAATCCCAAGGCGGTGATTTTCCCTACAGGGTGGAGAACGCCCTAGGTATCATGGTGAAAATAAAGGACTGTCCGAACGGGCGCGTATTCGCAGACGGCACCGTATCGAAGGATGTCGACACATGCGATCTCATGAAGTTCAACGATGCCTTTGAAGTGGTCAAGGATATGTTCATAGGGGCCGGGGCGGACCCCGGTCATATATTCGAGTCGCATATAAATGGCGCCCATCCTGCGGGAACTGCCGCGATAGGGACCGTGGTGGACAAGGACCTGATGACCAAGATCGAAGGGCTCTATGTGTGCGACGCCAGCGTTTTCCCCGCTGTTCCGGGTCTTCCGACCATCATCACGATCGTTGCCCTGGCAAAGAGGCTGGGCAAACACCTGACCTCCGGATATCGAGCCCCCGGATGACCTATAGGGACATAGATGACGTAAATCTATGTGTCACACAATATCCACCCAACAAAGTGGCCGCTTGAGGATGTTGATGTGGGCGCCTTTTGAAACCGACCTTACGAAGTCCATGATCTCCAGCCGGAGCCCGTCGCTGTCCACATCCCCATTGTCGCCTGACCGTCACCCTATCTGGAACGACTGTCCGTTCCTTTGGACGATGACCTGGTCGTTCAGGTCATAACCTTCCTCATAACAAAGGTCCGCCATGGAGATTAGCATGTCCGGGTATCCGTGGCAGGGCATGACGATCTCGGGAGAGAGCGTCCTGATTATCTTCCTGTGCTCCTCCTTGCTGGCGTGTCCCGAGACGTGAAGGTCCCTGACGACGCTCGTGTTCTTCATCTTCAGCTTCGTCTCCAACGTGTACCTCGAAGCCTTGTTCAGCGGATTCGGTATGACGCTTGCCGAGAAGATGACGGAGTCGCGGTTCTCGAACTTGTAGGGCGTCTTGTCATCCACCATTCTGGAGAGCACTGCCTCCTTCTCCCCCTGGGAACCTGTCGTGAGCACAAGGTAGTCCTTCTTGTTGTTGTTAACGTCCTTTAGGTACGCGTTTATCGCTTCCCTCTTCCTGATCATCTGCACGTTCTTCTTGACAAGGCCCATCTCCAGGGCAAGCCCGTAGTACTTGCAGAGAGACTTTCCGAGCAGGACGGGTTTCCTTCCCATCTTCTCCGCCTGATTTATTATGGTGAAGACCCTCTCTATCTGGGATGAGAACGTCGTCGCGACTATGCCGTTCCTGCTGTCCTCTATCATCTTAAGGTAGTCCGTGAGCAACGTCTTGGCAACCTTCTCGGATGGTGTTATGCCCTCCTGTATAACATTCGTGCTATCGATTATCAACAACTTCGGGTCAAGCTTCTTGAGCTTGGAGAACGATATCGGTCTCTGCAGCTCCTGATGATTGTCAAGCTTGTAGTCGCCCGTGAAGACAACATTTCCCTCACATGTATTGATGATGACGAAAGACGACTGGGGTATCGAATGTGTCACAGGTATCATGC
Organism: Halobacteria archaeon; assembly: GCA_036733165.1. GTDB lineage: Archaea > Methanobacteriota_B > Thermococci > Methanofastidiosales > NM3 > JAFGGT01. The sequence goes on from DAINBB010000013.1 coordinate 25,030, forward strand.
TGATCTCAAAATCCCCTATCACGATGGACGAATCATGCATCTCGAACATGGGGCATTTGACCGGTGTCGTCTCCTCTTTGAGCATCGACGACAGCAACCTCAACGGGTACGGCCTGCCCACCACGGGGCACTTGAACTTGCCGACAAATCTCGAGATCGCGCCTATGTGGTCCAGATGGCCATGGGATATAACTATTCCCACGATCTCCTTGCCCTTCAATGGCGTGATGTCAGGGACCGCCCCCAATCTGTCAAGCTCCTTTGTGGACATGTTCTGTATGTTGGTGTCCTCACCTATCATGACCCTGTCCAATCGTATGCCAAGGTCCAGTATCAGGACCTTGTTCTTTACCTCGAGCGCGGTCATGTTCCTTCCTACTTCCTCATAACCGCCTAATGAATAAACCTTCATGTCAAAATCCTCTTTGTGCAAATCCAGAGAGGTCCACGCCCCTCTGCTCAAGATATTCCTTGGTGCTGCCCAAGAAAACAACGGGTCTCTCCTTCAGTTCCCCCACATCCCGGGCACCGACCAGGAACATCGTGGTCCTGATCTCGTGTATCAGTTTCTCAAATATCGGGTCGGACTCTTTTGAGGGCCTGTTGTAGACCGCCTCCAAAAATGGTTGTGCAAGCCCTGCGCATGTCGCGCCCAATACCAGGCTTTTCACCACATGCATGCCGTTGCGCACTCCTCCCGACGCGATCACATTGTCAAAGAACGGCCCAGACTCCACCAGGGAACACACGGTGGGTATGCCCCAATCCCAGAATAGCCTGGCATTGTCCCTGTGATGGTCGCTCTCTGCCCTATAGTACTCCACCGCCGCAAAGGACGTCCCACCAACTCCCGATACCTCGGCCCCGTCAAGGAAGGAAAGGGTTCTCGCGACCTCCTTGGATATGCCCGCGCCAGTCTCTTTCACTATGACGGGCTTTCCCAGGTCCTTCTTCAATTCCCTCAATCTTTCCAGTCCGCCCTTGAAAGATGTGTCCCCTTCTGGCTGAAGAATCTCTTGCAGGGGATTGAGGTGGACGGCGAGCACATCGGCCCCTATTGAATCCATCTGCTCCGACACCTCGTCGTTTTTCATGCCTATGACCTGGGCCAATCCCAGGTTCGAGAACAACGGCACATCGGGGGCATACTTGCGTATCTCATAGGTGTCCTTCAGCGACCTGTCCACAAACATTGCCCTTTGGCTTCCGACAGAGATGCCTATGTTGTACTTATCCGCCTTGAGAGCGAGCTCCCTGTTTATCTTTCCAGCCAGCTTGGAGCCCCCGGTTATGGCAGATATGAGGAATGGATGGTCCATGACCTTGCCAAACATGCGCGTACGCGTGTCTATCTCATCGAAGTCGACCTCCGGGAGTGAGTTGTGTATGAGCATCACGTCATCAAAACCGGCAGGGACATTGCACTGGACGTCATTCTCCATGGCGTGCCTGATATGGTCGTCCTTCCTTTGGGTTATCTTCCCGTCCCGTCCTATATCTCCAGATTCCAAATGTTATCCCCCACGAAATGGATGTTCCTTATGACCTTGCCTGATTTCTTTTCCAGTATCTCCCTGCCGGAGTAGATGGAAATCCCTATGGCCAATGGCTTTCCGTGCATCTCATCGCCTATGACGACAAAGGATTCCGGCCTTATATCCTCATCGATGTCAACAATCCCCGGCCTCATGATATCAGCGCCGTTTGTGACATATCTTATGGCACCCATGTCAACTATGACCCTGTTATTGATCTCCCTCACGTCGTTCTTGAGAAAGAGCTTGAGTGACGGCATTAACAGTTCCCCCTTCTGGAGGAAGTAAGGTTCGCCATTGAAAAGGATCAGTGCCACATCCTTGTCCGTTTCGCATATCTCGTATCTGCCCTTCTTTTGGTCAAGGGACACTTCTTCAAATTCCTTAATGTTTCTGAAAAGCTTCCTGACCTCGCTCTTGGAAAGGTCATGACGCTTTTTTATCTCCAATATATCACCATATATGATTAGCAATCCATAAATAAAAAATAATTGTAAAGAATGATAGATATGAACAAATATCAAAGACCGGCCATGTCCCTGAGCTCATCAACCTTATTGGTCTTCTCCCACGTGAACTCCGGTTCCTCTCTTCCAAAGTGGCCATAGGCCGCGGTCTTCTTGTATATCGGTCTCTTCAGGTCGAGATAGTCTATTATGGCCCTGGGCCTAAGATCGAAGACCTCCTTCACGCATTCGCATATCTTCTCCGCCTTTATGGAGTTTGTGCCCTTGCAATCAAGATATACTGAGACCGGTTCTGCAACGCCGATGGCGTATGCCAACTGAACTTCACAGTTCTTTGCAAGTTCGGCAGCGACCACGTTCTTGGCTATGTGCCTGGCCATGTAAGAAGCTGACCTGTCAACCTTGGAAGGGTCCTTGCCAGAGAAACAGCCGCCACCATGGCTGCCGACGCCGCCGTATGTGTCGACTATGATCTTCCTTCCTGTGAGCCCACAGTCTCCCTGGGGTCCGCCGACCACGAATCTGCCCGTGGTGTTTATGAGGAACTTGGTATCGTCCCTGATAAGCTCCTTGGGGATCGTCGGTTTTATGACCTCCTCGATTATGTCGTCCTTGATCTTCTGAGTCCCAGTCTCCGGCGAGTGCTGGGCGGCCAGTACGATCGTTGATATGTACTTTGGTCTGTCGTTCTTGTAAACAACACTGACCTGGGTCTTCCCATCCGGGCGAAGGTAATCCAACGTGTCATCTTTCCTTACCTGCGAAAGCCTCATCGCGAGCCTCTGTGCCATCGATATCGGGAGCGGCATGAGTGTTTCCGTCTCACTGCAGGCATAACCGAACATGATGCCCTGGTCACCGGCCCCCTGTTCGTGATCGGATGTCTGGTCAACACCCATCGCAATGTCGGGCGACTGTTCGTCGATGGAAGTGACGACGGCGCATGTCTGATAATCGAAACCCATCCTTGCATCCGTGTACCCGATGTCCTTGATGGTCCTTCTTACAACCTTGGGAATGTCGACATAGGCCTTGGTGGTTATCTCACCACTTACAAACGCCATACCTGTCGTGACCAATACCTCGCAAGCTACACGTGAGTCCGGATCCCTTGACAGGAGCTCATCCAGGACCCCATCTGATATCTGGTCGGCGACCTTGTCGGGGTGACCTTCACAGACCGATTCAGAGGTAAATATATAATCTTTCATAAGTTCCAGACAACATTTCCTTTTATAAAAATTATGGTATTGGATATTCCTATTTGTTTCTAAATATTCCATTTTCCATTCTTGATAAGAATTTTGCCGTCAAAGGACACAGTCGGCTCCAATATTATCCCATCAAGATGGGAAGATGAGCTGACTTTTCCCCCAAATGTGGAATTGTCGCCCAGGGCCAGATGTATGGTGCCCTTGATCTTCTCATCCTCGAGCACATTGCCTGTGAGCCTTGCCGCGGCATTTGTGCCTATGGCGAACTCGGCGAGATTCCTTGCGTTCTTTCCGTGGGGGGCCATCTTGTCAATGAGCGTCCTCGCCCCCGCGCCGCCAGTTATGTCTGTGGCATATCCGCCCTCCATCCTTATTGTGATAGGTTCATCTAGCATGCCGGGGCCCGCCATGGAACCGTCCACAACGATGGTGCCTTCGGCAGAGCCTTCCACAGGCGCTATGAAGGACTCACCCGCCGGTATGTTGCCAAAGGCGCCCTTGTCTGTGTAAATGCCGTTGTCCGGGGTTCCATCCCTGCCCTCTATGCTAAACGTGATATCGGTGCCCCTGTCCGTGATCACCCTTACATTGCTGGTCCTGGTGAGGATGTCCGCCCATGCGGCGCAGTCCCTTTCCAAGACGGAGAAGTCGGCCTTGGAGACCCTTGATAGGATGTCCTCTGTGATTTGGGGCATTGATGCGACCCTCGCCCCATGATTGCATGCCTCCTTCCTTGCCCGGGTATGGGAAAGCGACCTATAGGTAGGGATCAGCACGACATCGGCATCCAGCATGGCGTCTGCCACCAACCTTGGCGGTTCCTCTCCATGTGAATTCCTCTCTCTCATCATGAGCAGATGAGGTTCGGTGCACATCTCCAAGGCAACATCGGCAAATATGCGTCCTATATCATAAAGTCTCCAATCGGTCACCACGAGACAGGTCTCGTCTTCCTTGATCGCCATGCTCGAAGAGAGCACGTTCCTACAGGCTTTTTCCAAAGACATATCATAATCCCTTCTTATACACGTGAATTGCAGCCCCTATCGCAGTGGAGTAATCTGCATTTTCAGGTATATAAAAATTGGCGCCAAACAGTTTGCCGACACCATTTATTATATCATATGCCTGGGGTATCCTCGTTAGCTTGCCTGTAAGGACCACGTCCGGTATGGAGTTTGCCCTGGCAGAGAAGACTGCCATAACGCCAATGGACTGGAGGACAAGGTTGATAAGGGCGAGGGCCTTGTCGGCATCGTTCGCCTCATCTGATATGTTGCCAAAGTTCGATGCCGTGACATGTTCCGGCAGGCCGTTGATTGGACCGCCAACGATCTCACCCACTGTAAGGTCCACCTTGTTGAGGTCACCCTCCTCCGCCTTCTTGGTAAGTGTTTTTATGTTGGATATGTTGATCATCGATTTTGAGAGGCCCAAGAGCGTCCCGCCCCCCATGCCGGTGCCGCCCCAATGGGATATCTCCTCACCGTCGACCTTGACAAATGCGGTTCCCGTACCCATGCTGATGACTATTGCCCTTCTGATGCCCGTCAGGAAGCTTCCTCCGGTGCCGATCGATGTGAACTCATCCACCTTCACCACTGGCACACCCAAGAGCTTGTTGCCTAGGCCGTTCGAACCGACGCCAGTGACCGCTATCTCGTTAACATCGGAAAGCGACATCTTGAGCTCCTCCACAAGCCTGCCAAGAGCGCCAGCCGCCGCCGTGACGGAATCCCCTGCCGTTACGGAGACGATGGACATTATCGTCCCGTCCCTCATGGCCACCGCATCGGTCGTTGTGCCACCAATGTCTATTCCCACTATTATCATTCTATCCTCGACCATATAGTATATATCACCAACAATAACAATGCTATGCCAAAGAACACCATGACGCCATAGTTGGCAGTGCTCTTCCCCACCCCCGCAACGAAGAGCGCGGCGGCCAGGAACCCTGCAATGCCTTCCCCGCCCATCAATCCTGCGGATACCAGTATCCCGCTATGGACTTTGGAGGGGAACCTCTTGTTGACAACGTAGCTGATGGCGCCGCCAATCGCCAGCAACACGCCGAGCGTCATTCCCAGGAACATCCCTATCCCGAACGCCATTGCAGAGAAAGGCAGATTCCTTTTCGTGAATTTCGTTGCCAGTTCGTATATGAAGGCAAGGGCAAATCCAAGATAGAAGGCGTTAGGGTAGGCAAAGCCAAAGATGCTTCCGGCTACCAGCTGCGATTGTACCGCCGGCATGAGCTGCGGGTCGAAGAGCACGTCCGCATATCCGGTCAGGACGATGTCAAGTATGAAGGGGGCAGCTATTCCCGCCACCACCACACATATGAAGTCGACCTTTATGATGTCGCTGGGCCTGGTGCCGATGATCTTGGCAGACTTATAATCGTGACCGATGTCCCCTGCGACGGCAGTGGCGACTGCCACGAAGCAGACGATCAGGAACGCGCTGTCGTAGCCGAGGTCCATCTTGAGCACAGAGTACACCCCCAGGCAGAGAAGCCCTATGATGATCCCGAACTGTTCGAGGGGGTTGATGTCGGTCTCGCCGGTCATCCTCGATGCTATCGTGGCCATGATCCAGACGCCCGCAACGCTCAGCACCGCAGCCAGTATAGGGACACCTACAGACAACATCGCAATCACCGCAATTATCGAGAACACGGGCGATGCCTTGAAGTACCAGGGGCCATCGAACGTGAACAGCGGCGCGAATATCCTCTTTATCTTCGGCACGACGTATGATACAAAGAATCCCACGCCGCTTCCAAGAACGATGCCCATGCCGAGGTTCTGGGCCAATGCCGTTGCATCGCCGCCGTCCCATCCTTGTCTTGAGACAAGTATAGGTATCAGGATGAGCCATCCGACCACGGAACCCCCAAACCAGGAGTTCAATGATATCTTTGGTCCAAGGATATAACCGATGCCGACGGCCATTGGCATGGCCACGATGGTTATGTACATGCCATATGCGGCCACGGATGAGATCGTGAAAAGTACGGGGAAGTACACGTCCCTCGTTATGGCGAAGAGTCCTGCCAGTATTATGAAAAATGTCACGAAAACGGCGCTGCGGCCCCCCTTGAGCTGGGCCTTCAAAAGTTCCGCGCCTGCGGCCCCGGAGGGATATGGGAGCTCCTCCTCGTCAACGAACGTCCTTCTCAAGGGGATCGACAGGAGCACGCCAAGTACGCCGCCGCTCACGCACACCAGGGCAAGGAGATAAGGGTCGACCATCTCTATGTCGACACCCATCTGATTCCTGAGGAACAGTATCCCGGGTATCGTGAAGGCGACCCCGGAGGCCACGAGCCCGCCTATGGTCCCGCCCGCTTGGGCGATGTTTATCTCGTTGGCATCGGTCGCCCTGAAGTACGAGAGAATCTTCAGTATCCCGGCCGACACTATCACCGAGAATATGATCGGCCATGGCAGCGCGCTAAGCCTCAAAGCGATGTATATGGACGTTGAAAGCAGGAACAGGGTCAGACCTACGGCTATTATGAGGGCCCTCAATGAGAACCCGGAGTCCCCCCTCTCCTCTGGGATCGTGTCCATCACAACCGCCTATGTTTCTCATCCAAGTACTTGTCCAACGCCTTTGTGTTGAGCGAACTTATATTGAGCTTCTGTAGGACGATCTCGGAGAAGAGCTGTTTGTATACCTCCAGCTTGAGCTTCTCCTCAGTGAATCCCTTGAGCATCTTTGTGGTCTTTGGGGACCTGAGCGCCTTGAGCACGTTGGCGATCTGTTCCTCGTTGAGCCTTCCGGAGGGCACCATCCCATCGGCCTCCTTCTCAAGGCCCTTTATGTCGAACTCTTTGCTCAGGTACTCGAAGATCTTGTTGTCCAAGGTCTCGCGGATCGAGATCAATATCCTTGCGACATCCACGTCTTCCACTTCGTTCTCTATCTTCATCTTCTTTACAGCTACCCAAGATTTGTACTTGGCTGAGAAATTGATATGATCTTCCATGGTAACCACAGGGTTTGTCTTTATGTAAGTATTTAAATATTTTCTGTTTAATACGAATCGTGTTACGTTGTTTGACTAAAATGTAGACAATTGACTAATATAAAATTATGTCTTTAAATGAGATATAAATCAATATTATATCCCTGTTTTTCATAATATATGATAATCTCATCCTATATTCTTAAAGTTATTCGACGATAGATATATTTTTAAAAAATATTCATTAAGGTAATTCCGTTTCCTATGGCGATAACGGATATGTTGATAAGGATTGCGGTCGCTTTCGTCGTGTGCTCTGCAATAGGGCTTCCATCCTACCGCATAAGGGTCGTGAGCCTCTCAGGCCTGCTCGCCGGTTATGTGATGGGCATAGGAATCATCTTCTTTGGAGGTTGGGCTGCCTTCGTCATCATACTGATGTTCTTCCTGCTTTCAGGAATAACGACGAAATACCATTACGATCAAAAGAAAAAGAGGGGCCTCGCCGAGAAGAAGGGCGGAGCCAGGGGTTACAAGAACGTCTTCGGCAACGGCATCGTGTCCCTGGCCATGATAATCCTTTTCCACTATTTTGGTTGCGAATGGCTCATCGCTGCATATCTGGGCTCCGCGGCCGCTGCAACGTGCGACACCGCGGGTGGTGAGATCGGCAGGCTGTCAAGGTCCGACCCGAGGCTCATCACCAATCTCAAGAAGGTGCCGGCGGGGACGGAGGGGGCCGTCTCTTCGCTGGGAAAGGGCGCAGAGATCGCGATAGGTGCGTTACTTGGATTGATCGCATGGTTTGCCGGAATGCCAACGGAGACGTTCGCGGGGATGGAGATGGTGGCCGTGACGGTATTCGGAGGGTTCATGGGCGCAACGGTGGACTCGTTCTTGGGTGCCACATTGGAGACCACGCAGAACTGGTTCGGAAACAACATGACAAACTTCCTATGCACTATTGCAGGCGCTGTATTTTCAATACTTTTATATTCTGCACTCTAGAATGGTAAATAGGGGAATCGCATGAGCATCGACCTTGACAAACCTATATATGACTTTTTGGATATCTTCAGAAGCTATTTCTCAAACGACTACATATATGCACTTTTCATATTCTTCATGTTCCTCGTGGTAGCCTTCCTGATCACGCTGATCTACAAGTTCGTGTTCGTTATCATCAGCAATAGGACCTCGACGAAGATAGACGACATGATAGTAAAGAGCGCCAACAGGCCGATCTACCTGTTCGTGATGATCGTGGGACTAAAGACGATAATCGCGGCGCTTGAGATGAATGGCGGCTTCATAGACAACCTGATGATGGCCCTGAACTCATGCCTTGTCATAATCCTCACGTATATCATGGTGATAGTCTTCAAGATCTTCATTAGCGAATGGGAAAACACCCTCAAACGAAAGACCAAGTCCAAGTACAGCGACACAATAGTGCCGTTGATCGAGAAGATAATATACCTGTTCTTCATATTTTCCGGCATCATAATAGTGCTTGACATATGGGGTGTCGAGGTCGCACCGTTCCTGGCAGGCCTGGGTATCGCCGGTATCGCCATCGGCCTTGCCGTCCAGGACAGCCTCAAGGACTTCATAGGAGGAGTGAACCTGATACTTGACAACACCTACAAGGTCGGTGAGAAGGTCAAGCTGGACACCGGGGAGGTTGGGGACATATATGCCATCTCCATCAGGTCTACGAGGATCAGGACATATGACAATAATGTGATAATCATTCCCAATCACATCATGGCGGCCTCCAAGATCATAAACTATGCGCAGCCAAGAGCGAGGGAGAGGGGAGAGATACCATTTGGCGTGGTCTATGGCAGCAGTGTGGAGAAGACCAAGAAGGCGGCCCTTGAGGCTTTGAAAAACGTCGAGGGCATAATGGAGGACCCGGCACCGCAAATAGAGTTTCTGGACATGGGTGATTCCAGCCTGAACTTCCGGGCCCTGTTCTGGGCCAACACATACGGGGAGCGATGGGACCTGGAAAGAAAGGCAGTTGAATGCATCTATGAGGAGCTCACAATGCAGGGCATAGACTTCGCGTTCCCGACCAGGACGATATACCTCGCGAAGGACGAGCCCTCCAAGGGGAACTAATACTAATAGACAGGGCATACAGATGTCCTCTGTAGCAAGGAATCCCTCTCGAGGATATACTTACATAGTTAATTTTATTCAATGGAGAATCTTTCACGATCAGCAAGCATCCCTGGCCTTGCCAGACGGATACTATAATTGAGAATAAGAAAAGATGGACAAAGATGAAAAGATAAAAAAGGAGAAAAGGACTCATTTCATAGAGTGGGTGGGTATTCCACCGCCCTTTCTCTCGTCGTCCTTGCCACTCCCAGTATCTCTCTTCGAAGAACTCGGAATGCCACCTCCCGAGACAATTGGCCTGCCAGTAGGTGGTTGTTCCCTTCCTCTCCTATCGGGGGGTGCTGCCATCGCCTTTCTCTCTGGGCTTGGACGTGCCGTTGCGGGTTTCTCCTCCGGTCCCTCCTCCCCAGGCTTCCTTTTTGTCAAGGCGACCAACACTATTGCAAAGACTATCACAACTGCTGCGGCGATCAGGATCCACTTCATCCTTGAAGAACCTTCCACCTCCTCTGCCACGCTCATGCTCTTTGTGTTGGTGGATGTCTCTCCCGCTGTAACCACAAGGGAGAAAGATATGTCATCATATCCGTCCTTCTTGAGCGTCACTTGGTATGTCTGTGGGGTCAGGTCCTCTATAAGGAGAACTCCATCCTGATTTGTCACTCCCACCTTTTCGTTCCCGAGATACACGTTCACAAGTTGCAATGGATTCTCGTCTGAGTCGGTGACGGATATCTGTATGCTTCCCGTCTCGGGCTCAGGTTCGGTCTCTTCGGTCATGATCACTGTTTTGGACGTAGTCTCTTCGGCAGTGACCACCGCGGTAACGGTATCGGAAAGTTCATAACCCGATTTTGTCGCAGATATCGTGTATGTGCCTCCCGGAAGCTCGATGCCGATTATTATTCCCTGTGCCGCGATCTCACTGAAGACCAGAGTGCCGTCGGTGTCCGAGATCTCTATTGTAACGTTGTCCAGCACGGAACCTGTATCGCTCTGGACCGTGACGTTAAGCATGCCCTTCAACTGGGTCATCGTTATCATCCCAGCATTGTGCGCAACATTCGGCGAAACGGTGAAACTGCTTGACACCACGGTGTCGTAGCCCGTCTTCTGGATGCGCAGGTAATATGTCTCGGGAAGTACCAGGCTGAACACGAATCCAAAGCTGGAGGATTCGGCGGCGCCTATGATGGCACTGTCCGACTGTCTCAGCAGCATCACGCTTGCCCCTGTGATGGTGTTGCCCGACCCGTCGACCACCATGCCGGTTACCGAAGCGGTCACCTGCAGGGTGACGCTATTGACATAGGCGGATGAGAGCGTCGTTGATAGATTCGTTATAGAAACCTTTCCATCGGTATAGGAAGGATCGGCTATCTGATACGTGCTGCCGGATGGAACCTCAACGATAAGATTGGTGTTGGCCAACGTCAGGTTGGTTGTCATCATGCTGCTCGGAGGCAGATGATCCAACGCCAAGGTCAGATACACCACTCCATCCTTGTATATTACGATAGAGCTTGGCTCTGTGCTGTTCTTGTCATTGTAGGTGATAGACGCCACAAGGAGGTCGAAACCTGACTGATAGAGATTGTCATAGAACACATTTGCACTTGATGAAACCGTTATCTGTTTGCTGTATGCCTCCCCGCTGCCGGAATCCCATGAATTTTTCGTGACACTCATGGTGTATGTACCTGGGGGAGCCGAAACGTAGGCTATGCCACTGGCGTTGGTCTGGGCAGTGTCTATTGTAGAGGTGCCTGATGTCAACTTTACAGTGGCGTTCTCCAGAACGGCTCCGGTCGCGCCGGACCTAACTATCACCTGAAAGTTCACAGGTTGCTCATCCTCATCGACATCCACTGTGAAGGATCTGACATCCGAGTACGAATCATCATCCAGATTTGATGAGACCTTCCAATAGTAAGTGCCATTTGCAAGGGCGTCGGATGACGATAATGTGTATGATGTTCCACTGGATATGGTTTCCTCGAACGTTATCGATGAAAATGTCTGGGTTGTGGATATCTTGAGATAGTAAGTGGTTGCTCCCGTGACCTCGCTCCAATTAAAGGTAGGCGTGCTGTCGTCCAGCGTCGCGCCGTTGGCAGGGGAGGTAAGAGTAGGCACCTCCGGCAGGGATGTGTCGACCGTGAACGAGAATATCGTGGACCAGTCGCTGTAGTTCCCGGCCGCGTCCTTGGCCCTGACGTGCCAGTAGTGC
>DAINBB010000014.1:0-36427 GCA_036733165.1 Halobacteria archaeon
ATCCTTCCTACTCATTTGATGTCACCAGCACCGAGATGTCAAGGGAGGTCCTCCCGGGCACAACTGCGACGTTCACGTTCAAGCTGAGGAACATGGGCAACCTCTCCGACACTTATATCCTTACGGCGCTCACATCCCTCCCGTCCGGATGGACATACGACATCTCCAAAGAGACCGTCACGCTCGAGGAGGATGAACAGATAACAATAGGCATATCTATAATCGTGCCAGATGACTCTGCCGGCAGCCTGGAAGGCACGGTGACCCTAACGATAAAGTCCACAGGCAGTCAAGAGTCGGAGATCCTGAACTTCAACGTCAACACAGTGGAGGAGCAGAACAAGTTCGTGCTCTTGGAACTGATCACATCGGCGAATTGTGTATATTGCCCCTTCGCTGAAAATGCCATGGAAGACATATTGTTATACTATCCTGGCAAGGTGGTCGTGTTGGAGTACCATGTCAACGACGCCCTCCAGACATCCTTCTCGTCAGAGAGGATATCAAAATACAGCGTGGGTGGATATCCTGTCGCCATGATCGATGGCAATAAGAAGATCTCCGGAGGCAATTCCAACACGTACAACGAATACGCCTCGGCTGTTGAACTGAATCTTGCGGAAGACCTGTTGGTAAGGATACAGGCCACGATGACTGATTCCGTACTAGAACCTGGAAAAAAGGTCATCAACGCATTGATCAAGCCGCAGGGAATAGACTCGTCCACCAGCGTGGATGTGGTGTTCGTTTCCTATAGGAATGGAGTTTCTATATCCTCAAAGACCTACAATTATGTGACAATCGATGGTTTTGAGACCAGAATATCGTCATTTGATGGCATTGAGAGCGTTACCGTCACCCTGGACGTGCCAGATGATGGCGGTGTTGTCATCATTGTCCAGGATTCCGAAACGAACGAAGTGTACCAGTGCGTGATGCTTTAGGGTATCTCTACCATTGTTCGGGCCAGTCCGGTATCAAGATAAATTTTGGAATGTCTGTGCGACATTGTACGCCTAAAGATCAACCTTAAGAGAATAAATAGACTCTATAAACAAAAGATATATTTATATACTTCAAGTACATTATAATGATACGTGTAAACATGGAAACCCTGAAGGCCGAACTTTCCGAGTTGAAGAACGAGATCATTGAGATAAAGAACATGTTGCTCTCAAACGGCAGGGAACTTGGTTATGATCAGATAAAGGACATTGAACTTGAGGAAAGTGTTTGTGCAGACTTTTTCAAGGCGCTCTCGAACGAGGAGAGGATAAAGATACTCAAATCCCTCTCCAAGGACGACCAGTATTTCGCCCAGCTCAAGGAGATAACTGGTCTGGACCACAGCCCCTTGAGGTTCCATCTGACAGTGCTTATGGAAGTGAACCTAGTTGGGCAGGAAAGATTCAGGGGAAAGTACTCCATAACCGAGCTTGGCAAACAGACTCTCATCATTGCCAGTACGTTCTTTAGACTTATGAAAGATGAGGTGTATTTGGATGAGAAGACATAATATCAAAAATTATATTCATAATATAGGTGGAGTTTTCTTCTTTTTGTGGTTGATGGCCCTGGCCACGGACATCCTTGGCAAGTATGAGTACAAGGAGGAATTCCTTATCATTGCCTTCGCCCTCTGGGTGTTTGGTTCCTTCGTTGGAGGATTCGAGACCAGAAGAGAGATAAGAAAGAATCTCTCCTCCGCATTTAGAAAGGCTGGTACGACACTGTTTGGCATATGGATAATATTACTGATATTCAATTGGATAGGCTGGTTGGGACCAATATGGGAGGGAAAGGTCAACTTCACGCTCGGTATCTCCCTGATAACCTTCGCCATTAGCTTCACTGTCAGGGCCACCACAATAAAGAACACGAACTGGAGGGTAAGGTCAACGTTCTATTCGTTGGGATTCCTAATAGTCCTCTCATGGATATTGATGAAGGTGTTCGACATTTTCATAAAATATCAGGATGCCACCATCCTGGTGGGAATCGCCGCGCTTGCCGTCGGTTACATCATAGGCGCCTCGAAAAAGACGCATGACTATGACATCTTCGAAGAGAAGGTGGAGAACATATCAAAGGTGATGGATGAGGTAAGGGATGTGCCCAGGGCAGCCGGACCCATCAAGGTTTTGCAAAAGGACCTTATATTGGGTTCAATAGCCAAGCTAAAGGTAAGGAAAGGTGCCATCTTCGTCGATATGGAAAGGGATGGGGAAAAATGCGGCAAGGTCTTCTTTGGCGAGGGCAATTACAAGATAACGTCCAATTACTTCTCAAAGAAACAAAACTTCATAGGCATGTGCCACGCGAAGGGCAATGATTGTTCAGACCCCAACACCGATCATCGTATGGCAACGGAAGAGGACCTGGAGGGCCTTGGACTTGAAAAGGATGACATCATGGAGCTCTCGAACATCTTCGTGAAAGGAGAAAAGAACAGTTCCATGAAGTTGGAGGACCTCAAAATAATGATAACGAAGGGTAAGAAGAAGACAGAGATAGACCTTCCCTTCTTCAAGGTGTTGGAGGGTGTGGATGGTGACTATGTCAAATTTGGATCGATAGAAATCGCAGACCTCAAGGGCAAAGGCTCCCATATCAAGATAGGGGGGAAGGAATATATTGACAAGGATAACGGGTTCGAGAGCCTTGAGAGCTATCCCTTCGCATTTGATATACTGACGACCGAAGGAAGCACATACTTGGGATTTTCCGATGAAAATGTCCTTCTCGAGTCGAGTGAACTGTACTATAAGAAGAAAGGCAGTGACGAGACCGTTAAGTGCGGCGACCTGGAGTTCACGAAGGCAGATGAAAGAGAAAGGCTGAACACGGACGACATCGAGATGTACATCAATAACAGATATTTCCTAAGGTACATGTCAAGGAAGTTTGAGCTCTCTGTCGAGGATTCTCACATTTCATACGAGTTCGGGAACAAGACGCTGGAAATCGACGACCCAGAGACCTCGAGGGTCATCAAGGACGTCATGAGGCAGTCCATGCCCCATATAGTGAAAGACCTCATGGACGATTCAAAGGTGCTGCTCAATGAGTTCATAATGCAGGTGACGGGTGAACTGGAAGGGTGAGTCCTTTATTTTATAAGCAATCTTTTTAAGCATTTATATGAAGTCATTTCCATGCGATCCGGAAAGGTCCCCGTGAACACCTTAAAAAGGATAGTGATGTCCTCTATGGGGAAATGGCCCGAGGGACTTGTCGTGGGGCCAAAGATAGGCGAGGATGCCGCTGTCATTGAAACAGAGAACGGTTATGAGGTAATTGCCAGCGACCCTGTGACGGGAGCCTCGAAGAACATAGGGTATCACGCGGTTTACGTGAACTCCAACGACATAGCGGCCACGGGTGCCGATCCAAGGTACATGACGGCGATAGTGCTCTTGAGGGAGCACGCCAGCGAAGAGGAGCTGCGCGACATAATGCACCAGATAAACACCGCATGCGAGGATATCGGCGCATACCTGATCGGGGGACACACTGAGATGGTGCCGGACCAGAAGACGAATATCATCTGTGGCACCATGTTCGGATGGACCAGCAGATACGTCCCGACCTCAGGGGCGAGACCGGGCGACAGCATATTGTTGACAAAGGGCGCGGGAATAGAGGGAACGTCGATACTCGCGCATGAGAGGGCGGATGAGCTCTCCGAAATGCTTGGGAAGGACCTGGTGGACAACGCCAAGGGATACTCGAAGAAGCTCTCCATACTTTCCGAGGCCAGACTGATAAGGGACCTTGCAACCTCGATGCACGATCCTACGGAAGGCGGTGTGGCAGGAGCTCTCAACGAGATGGCAATAGCCTCGGGTTTCGGATTCGATGTCGACACCTCCAAGATTCCGGTGTCCCGTGAGACAAGGGAGATATGTGCCCATTACTCCGTTGATCCATTGAATCTCATCAGCTCCGGCACACTGATGGCCACCATACCTGAAAGAAACACCAAAGACGCGGCGTCGCTCCTGGAAGGTGCCTCGATACCTTACTCTTTCATTGGGAAGATAACGGAGAATGGCAGGAACCTCCCGATGCCGGAGATGGACGCCTTGTGGGAGATAATTTGAATAGCGATATTTTTTTATAGAAATATCATAGACTCCTTCCATGGCATCGAAATATTACTTTTCCACCAGGGACCTTGTGCTAATAGCCGTCATATCCTCCCTCGGGGGGGTTTTGTCCACCTATGTGGGATATCTTGGCAATATGCTGAACAATCTCTTCGGAGTGCCTTTCGGTGCCGGCCAGTTCATGGCTGGATTGCACATTTTCTGGATAATGTTGGTTTACGGCCTAACTAAGAAAAAGGGAACCGCCATCCTCGCCGGATTCCTCAAGGGTTTCGTGGAATTCCTCACAGGGGGAAAGCTGGGCATCCTGGCCGTTGCGCTGACGGTTTTCCAGGCGGCGATCATCGATATCGCGTTCCTGTTCATCTCAAATCCCAAGGCAAAGATGTACGCCCTTGTGGGTGGGATATCGACCGGTGCGAACATCTTGTTCTTCCAACTGGCCTTCGCGACCTATGATGCATGGCCCCTCTTCCTGGCGCTCTCCGCCGTGGCATTCATATCTGGCGTCATATTCGCCGGACTCTTCGCAAAGTCCGTGGTTGACCTGATAGAAGAGGACAAACCCCTGGAGAGAAGCGCGCTGAACATCAAAAAGGTCATCACCATAGGGCTCATATTCTCACTCGCCTTCGGTGCCGCATACTACCAGTTAGGGAGACCGGACGGCAATGTTCTGAACATAACCGGAAATGTGGAGAACGAGCTCTCGATCTATTACGCGGACTACGAGGACGAGCTGATGGTCGTGAACACCGAGATGGTGGGAACGTACCAATACGAACCCCCTAAGGACTATGAAGGGATCCCTATCCGGCTCTTGATAGACGAGGCAGGACCCAAGGGCGATAAGTTAATAGCCATAGCGAGCGATGCCTATAGGGTAGAATTCGACCTTGACGCACTCCTGGAAATAGAGAACGCCATAATAACCTTGGATGACAATGGCGATTTCCGTATGATCATCCCTGGTCGCGAGGCGGGCGAATGGGTCAGGATGCTTATAGAGTTGAGGATAGAGTGATGATAAGTATCAAGGACTTTTCCTTCAAATTCAAAGGTTCCAAAGAAAGGATACTCGATGACGTGACGTTGGAGATATCCCCGGGCGAGTTCATGCTGGTCACGGGCCCGTCAGGATGCGGCAAGTCGACACTGTCCCTCTGTATAGCCGGATTCTCAAGGGAGCTGGGCGAACCCGAGGGCAGCATCCTCGTTGATGGAAAGAACGTGATCGACGGAAACGTTTTCGAATCGTCTTCCCTTGTGGGGATAGTGCAGCAGGACCCCGAATCCCAGCTTGTGGCGCTGACCGTCGAGGAAGAAGTATCCTTCGGGCCGGAAAACCTTAATCTCAGCCACGATGAGATCGAGGAGAGGATAGGTTGGGGACTGAAGATGGCGAAGGCGGACCATCTCAGAAAAAGGGCCACATACGAGCTTTCAGGCGGAGAGAAACAAAAGATCGCCCTGGCGTCCATGCTGGCCATGAGACCGAAGGTGTTGATATTTGATGAACCTACCTCCAATCTTGACCCCGTCGCCACCAAAGAGATATTCGATTCCATCATATCGTTAAAAAGGGATACTGACATGACGATAGTGGTCATGGAACACAAATTACAATCATTGATAAGGTACGCCGACTCCATGATCAGGATGGAAGATGGCAGGATCACCGCCAGTGGGTCCCCTGACGAGGTACTGTCGACCAAGGACCTAAAGGAATATGGCATGTGCAGCCCATTGAAAGGTGAGGCCAAGGACCTAGAGATGAGATACGGTTCGGTCATCCTAGAGATCGATGATATCAGTTTCTCCTACGGGGACAGGGACGTGTTAAAGGAAGTGTCCTTCAAGGCGCGCGAAGGCGAAATGATATGCATAATGGGAGAGAACGGATCTGGGAAGACCACATTCCTTTACACCATACTGGGATTCCTGAGACCCGATGAGGGCAGTGTACGGGTCATGGGCAAAGAGGTCAGGAAAAACAGCATCTCGTCCAACGCCAGGAACGTTGGTCTCGTCTTCCAAAATCCCAATCATCAGATATTCGAGGACAGTGTGGAGAAGGAGATACAGTTTGCCGCAAGGAACTTCGATGTAAGACCTCCAGACACGGGGGAGTTCCTTGAAAGGTTCAAGCTTCCCGTCGACAAGGACAAGAAACCGTTCAAGCTCAGCTTCGGCCAGAAAAGAAGGCTCAATGTCGCCTCCGTATGTTCCTATGGACCCAAGATCCTGATGCTCGATGAGCCGTTCATAGGCCAGGACTTCAAGAATGCAACTAATCTTGTCCAGATACTGGATGACATCAGGGATGATGACAATCTTATCATGTTCGTGTCCCATGACCCAAGGATGATATCACAGTACTGCACCAGGATAGTCTTCTTCGAGGACGGACGGATAATCTATGATGACAGCCCTGAGAACGTTTTCAATATGATGGAGAGGGACAATAGGAACGAGTTCATTCCGAAGGGCATGGGGGAATGCACTTGATCACCTTTCAGAACCGGGGCACGGTGCTGGAATCGTTCCATCCAGTGTTGAAGATGGTGGTCCTTGTTACCTACTGCGTTGCATTGTTCATGTCGGATGACCTTTTTAGGACCGCCCTTCTCCTGGGGCTGTTAGCCCTGATGTACATTATGGCAAGGCTCTCGCCCAGAAGGCTTGGAGGATTAAGATTCATAATAACCCTATCACTCTCCCTTGTTCTCATAAACGTGTTGTTCACAAGGGACGGGGACCCCCTTATTAAATATCATTTCTTGCTGATAACGAGAGAAGGCATAGAGAACGGGATCCTAAAGGCGTCCCTTTTCGTGGGTGTGATATTTTCGAGTATGCTGTTCGTTTCCACCACCAACACGAGCCAGTTCGTCAACGGGATCATGCAGATAGGAGTTCCCTACAGGTACGCATACATGATAGTCACCTCCATGAGCCTGGCCCCGGTCTTCCAGATAGAGGCGTCCACAGTAAGGAACGCCCAGGTGGCCAGGGGCTTGAGGATAGATGCGGGAAGCGTCGGAAAGATCATGAAGATGGCCAGGTTCACCTTCATACCCTTGATAATGTCCGCCCTCTCAAAGGTGGATTCCCTGACCATATCGATGGAGGGGAGGGCATTTGGAATATACAAAAAGAGAAGCTACTACAGGAAATGCAGCATGGGCGCAAGCGATGTCGTTTCCTTTTCGCTGTCCATGGCCGCCCTTTTGCTGATAATCCTGTACTAGTATATCCTAAAGGTCTCGAGATTCTGCGGCGATCTTGTCTCTATCTTGTTCCTCTGCTGCACCTTGTATATAGAGGACGCGAGGTCTATGCACTTTCCACTCTCACCGTGATTGGTGTATATCCTCTCGGTACCGTTGCTCACCCTGTTGACGAATCTCATCAGTTGGTTTCTGTCAGAGTGACCTGAGAAACCTTCAATGGTATTGATCTCCATGTTGACCTTGATCGCCTGTGTCCTGCCGGTCTCGTCCTTCATGGGAATCTCGTTCCAGCCTTTTTGGACGCGTGACCCCATGGACCCCTCAGGTTGGTAACTCACGAATATTATGGAGTTCCTCTCATCTGGTGCAAAGGCCTTGAAGTATTCAACTGAAGACCCGCCTATAAGCATGCCGGATGTCGCGAGTATTATTGCGGGATCTCCCTCGATGATGTCCTTCCTCCTATTTGAGTTGGGTACGTTGTCAAAGCATTTCGATAGGAAAGGATTGTGCTCATGGTGGAAGATCTGGTCCCTTAAGGCCTTGGAAAGATATTCGGGATAAGCCGTGTGTATGGCTGTCGCCTCCCATATCATGCCATCAAGGTAGATGGGCACTTGCGGAAGCGAACCGTTCCTCATCGCCTCCTCGAGCACTATCATCATCTCCTGGGCGCGGCCCACGGCCAATACAGGGATAAGGACCTTTCCCTTGCGATTGACCGTCCTCCTGATGGTGTTTAGAAGGGCCCTTTCGGCATCATCACGACTTGGTTGTATGTCCTTGGAACCTCCGTACGTGCTCTCAGTTATCAATGTCTCCAAACGTGGGAATCTCACATTGGCGGGTTCCAGCAGCCTTGTCTTTGCAAACTTTATATCACCGCTGTAGGCAATGTTGTGCAGACCGTTGCCCACATGCAAATGCGTTATGGCAGAGCCGAGGATGTGTCCAGCGTTGTGGAATGTCAATCTCACATCAGGGGAGATGTCTCTCACCTCCTTGTAGTCCAAGGGTATCGTGTGGGTGATGGCGTCCTTTATTTCCTTAAATGAGTAGGGGCAGGGTTTGTCCTCCCTCTTGGCTATCTCCACAAAGTCCTTCTGCAATAGCATGGACAAGTCCCTTGTTGGGGGTGTGCAATAGATAGGTCCGTCATAGAGCGACCTGTAAAGGTACGGAACGAAACCCGAATGGTCAAGATGGGCATGACTGAGCACTATGGCATCAAGCTCGTTTGATGATAATATATACTTGAACTCCGGGCTGGAGAGATATGGATAGGCCTTGGTCGGATCGTCCGATGCGACATTGACGCCGCAGTCCAGAAGTATGTTGCTCTCGTCAGTCTGCAGGAGGAGGCAGGACCTTCCGACCTCCCTAAAGCCGCCAAGGGCGGTTATCCTGATCCAATCGGAGCGGATGTTCTCTTTCCTGTATATCCTATGTCCGACCGCCTTCATGATCCTCTTCCTTTCAGCGCTTTCCCTGTGAAGGGTGCTACGGATGCCCTGGACAGACGTGGAGGATATTGGGGGGGTCCTGACGATTCTGGGCGCCCACCTGACGTTCTTCGTTATCTCCCTAAGCGTTGAACCAGATTTTCCTATCGCAAGTCCGGGTTTCTTCGCCTCTATGATGACCTCCGAGATGCCAGGGTCAAAATAGATGTCTGTTATCTCCGCATCCCTAGGGACAAGTTCCTTGATCTTCGTGATAGCATCGTCCTCGGACATGATGATAGAGCTATCTGGACGTATTACCACCCTCTTTCTCAACTTCTTGGCAAGTTCCTTGATAAGATCCGCATCGCTGACCAACATGGATGGATTTCGTGTATATATGACCACTTCCGGCCCTTCAAAATCTATATTAGTGATTATTGTGCCGTTAGGTACACTATTTTTGATTTCTTTAGCAATGTTATTCAATATATCTTCTGATGACAAATGACCACCTTTTTGGAAGTCGTTATGCAATGATAGTGTCTAAGAAGCTTTGCAATATCCTACGATTCGACTGTTTCCAATCCGAAAAACATCCAAATTGACACAAACTTATGTCAAGTTACTATGGCATAATGTTTTAGGATAATAAGTCGATAGACTTCAAAAACAGCCAATAGATGTTTTTTTATGAGATATAAAAAGCTTTCGGTGGAAAAAAACAGACCTATAATCCACCGAACAAAAGACATTCTATCAGTTTTCGTATAACTTCAAAGTTATCTGCCCTGTACAGCGTGGTGGTGACGATGGATGATGTTCCTATGCAAAGTATCGAGCCGTCCCCGGTCAGGGCCGCCACACATGATGCCATGTCAAGGTGATGGTCATCGGCATCAACTACCCTTGAGCTATCCTCACAGTAGATGAGGCCATTTCCGTCCACAATGCAAAGGGCGCAGGAATTGGCGATGTTGACCTCCTTCTTTCCATCCAGGTCTATCAATATCCTCGGATAATAGTTGCTACCGGTGTTGGACTCGTCGTCAATGATCTCCGTATATGTGAAAAGGATCCCCCTTTTGGCTGAAATGTCATTGAGCGCTTCGGCATATATGTATTTGAAGTATTGTCCTGTCAATAGCAGCTTCCCTCCACTTTCAAGATAGTCATCGATATGGCCGAGCTCCTCGTCATCAAAGCGGGACTGGGGATTCGTGATTATGAGCAGGTCTATACCCTCAAGGTGTTCTGGTTCGATGGGGCCATCGCTCAGGGTCCTTGTCCCGATGTCCAGCCCATCGAGGAGGCTGTAGAGCATCTTCGCCTTGCTGTTGTCATAGTACTGGCCCTTGTTGTCACAGAACAGCGCCGACATTGAATGTTCCGTTGTGGCAACCGTTTCCTCCTGGACGGGGGAGGCCTTGTCATATGAATCATCCTCCTTTGTCAGTGACGATATCCACTCGTTCCCGAGTCTCCCGTCAAGCATGAGCTCAAATGCGATGATGGGTATCGTGCTTGTGCCGATGACCTCCTCCTCGTGGCAGCTGTTAATGCACCCTGGGGTGCAATTGTCCCCCGCCCCATTGTCATGAGTTGATATGCTCCAATTCCGGCCATGGGAGTTGTCGAGCGATGGATTCCTCAATTCTATGGAACTTCCGCTCTCGGAAGGGAAACCTTTCAATGAATAATCAACGTTGTCTATCACATTTCCCTGGGGGTCGACCACCATGATGGTGTCGCCGCCGTTGGCCAGGTACATGCCACTGTATTTATAGTCAACGTTCACTCCGCCGTTGGAGAGGGGGTCGTCGTTCCTTCCGAACACGAGGTATTCTTTAGACGGTATCGAGATCTCTTCCTGAACGATGAACAGGTCCCCGCCACCGTCCGTGAAGCTCCATCCGCGCAGTTCGATAAGGGAATCGGTCGGATTATAAAGCTCGAACCATTCCCCTCTGCTGTCCAGGACGCATCCAGGATTGAACATTATCTCATTGATAACGAGACCGCCAGATTCTGTGCAATCAATCTGTCCGATCGGTAGGGTGGATAGCATGGACAACAATAGCAACGAGATTATCAATGTTCCTTTCATGAGGGTACGGTGGTCCAAGGAGAATTTATACAATAGTATTTGGAATGACTATAACAATTGCTCCCCACTGGCCCTTTCATATATCTCGTCCAAAAGAACGGTGAAGGCCCGTATCTGAGCATCGGTGCTGCTCTCCCTGCTCCCCATATCGGCATCGGCTATCGAGTCCGACAATAACGAAACCATCTCATCCATGGTCAGCAATCGCCCCCAGGCCTTTGCGATCAAGGCCTCGACATAGTCTCCCCTCTGATGTTTGTCGCTTCTGGGAGGCGCCTTGAACCTCGAATTGTTCAAGGCCTGCATTAGAACATGATTGGTTACCTTGAAACCGTCATAGAGACCCTTGGAACCAAGATAGGCTGCTGAAAACAGGAAATTTACCAAAACGTCTCCGAACTTCGATAGATTAGAGTCGTTCATAGCGATTTTTTGAATTCCTCGGCATCGGCAAGTATGGACTTGTTGGCGTCCTTCAGTGCCTGCCAAGGGGTCTTCTTCCCATTGGTCTGGATCTTGAGCAAGGGTCTTGTGTTGTCAAGAAGAGGATGGGGGATCTTGTAGGCCGCGAATGTCACATCCTTGTCCTTCTGCAGGTAGCTTCTCAAAAGATTAAGATATGTGTGATTCTCCCCATGGAGCCTTATCTCAATCTGGTCTCCACCGTCACTGATGGTCTCAATCTCCATGTCGTCCACCTATATCTTCACATTGCCGTAGTCGCTGGCCATGTTCCTTGTCTCTACGCTGCCGCATGCCGGACATTCGAGTTTGGTGCCCTTCTTCACGAGGGTGTGCCTGCACTTGGTACAGTACGCCAGCAGCACTCCGAGCTCTGAACCGACGGTCGAGAGCTCGTATGGGGTCTTCCTGGTGTCCCTCATCCTTGCCCTTATTATGTCGCCTATCCTGAACTCGTTCTGAAGCTTTGTCACATATCTCTTGTTGGCATGTGCGATGTATACCCTTCCCTTTGTGGTGGGTGCCGACAACGCCCTGTTCACGTTTTCCGTCTTGACCAATAACTCCACCAAGGCCATCTGGGGTCTCACATCGACTATCTCGCATATGACCTCGTCGCCCTCCCTTGGAACAGGGGGGGTATCGGTCCTTGCATCCACTGAGGCCTTCCTCTTTTCCATGTCAAGATCCACTATGCCGGCCACTGAGGAGTGTATTATCCCCTCTTCTTCATATGCCCCCTCTCCGGGCATGAACTCCTCGCCTACGCCAAGGACTGCACCAGGTATGACAAAATCACCTGATTTTATTCCTTCATCCTTCATGTTTACATCTCCGCTTTAATAATGATAATTGATTGTTCTTTTAAATCTTATGTATCTCGTCAAATCTGTAATCAATGTCGTCGAACATCATCATTGCCTCGGGTATCGTCAGTACAGGCTTATCGAAATGGATCGCATCATCGATAGCTATCCTTGGACAAGCTGCCACGACAAACGCGTCAAAATCGAAATCTTGGATGATGTGGTTGCTTATCTCCTCTGCAAAGATAAGAACACAACTCTTTTGATTTAGATTTAAAAGCTTTTTTATCTTCAATGCCTCTTTGTAACGGTATTGGCCCTTCTTCGTCGATATGAGCACCGCAAAATCCTTCTTGTCCCTTGCCTTGTTGATCATCGCGTACCTCTTCTTGAGTATCTTGTCCCGCTCCGCGGTGACGTTCTCGCAGGTGCCCGTGTACGGATCGCAGCGCAATACCTCCCTGTCCGTCGACAACGACATCCCGATGGGGTGGAATGTGCCCGTTCCTATATATATGAAGAAGTCCACGTCCAGAGCGTCCATTGTCTCGAACGAACATCCCAGTACCTGACCGGGAAAAGAGACCCTATCGATGGGTTCACCCAACATCACGGACAGTCCGGCATCCTCCAGCAGGGACTTCACCCCACCAAGCTTGTGGACATGCTGTATCGTGGTGGCAAGGCCCACGCGCTTCCCCATGCTCCGGATCTTCTCAATGTTGCCCGAGATGACGGCCGCGATGTCGATGTCATCCCTGACATGCCAATATATCACAGGTATCCTCGAGGGTCCGACCATGCGCGAATGTCCGAAATGTAAGAGCAGGTCCGCACCGGCCGATGCAAGGACATCGTCGGATACGTCGCAGGCGCCGTAGGATGGGTCTCCTGAAAATATCACCTCATAACCGTGACTTTTGAAAAACCCTGCTATCTCCCTGGCCCTCTGCCTCAACCCGGAGGGCAATTGGACTCCCAGGGTGCCGGCATCATGCTTCCCGACCTCGTCAAGAAGGCCATCTAGTTCAAGTGTCAACATGCCAAGAATAAGTTCAGTTTGAATGATATATAAATGTGTTCTGGACCATCACTTTCCAAAATAGGGATATCAGGTGGATGTGGCCCTTGCGGGCCACACCCTTACAGCACCATTGAGAAGGTCGCCCTTGCATCAAAGGCACTGTCATAGTATGCATTGCATAGATTCTTTGAGAGTTTATTACTGTCACTTGCCATATTCTCACCTCAGTAAAGGACGTTGAATGTGTTCCTGTCATTGGTATAGTTGCTCATTTCTGCTGTGAGGGCGTGGCCGTTGTCGGTGAATGCGGCCGCCCCTGCGTTCTCCTCTTTCATCTTTCTCGCAAATGAGAAACCAAATCCCATCTTTCTTACGGTCTTGAATGCGTTCATCCTGTTTCACCACATTTAAGTTTTTATCTGAAAATAAATAATATTATAGTCTTATTTAAGTTTTTCTTAATTTATTTTGATTAATTTTGCTTAAAAGTTAAAAAATTGATGTATTTTTTTATTTATTAAAAAATAATAAAGTTTTTATAATAATTATCAATGTTTTGCATAATTGAAAAACAATGCACAGATAAGGAAAGCCAACACCTAAATATTATATACCATTAACAGAGATGGGTCTTATGAACGAGCTCACGCAAAAACAGATCAATGCCATAGACAACGTGGCGTTCAAGCTGGACCAGGAGAACCTAAACGAACTGTTGAAGATAGTGATCTCCAGACAGCCCAAGGTCGAGCTCAGGACATTGGAGGGGTACAGAATAAGCAAGGATCCGGGGGAGCTTGGAAACTTCTACCTTGAAGGCGTGGAAGTTGGCAAGTTCGCAGGCCTGTACACAGAGTCGCCATCAAGAATAATCCTCAAGATAGCGGCGAGGATGAAGGGCCAGAGGAAGGAGCGGATCATAACCTGGCACCTGATAACAGAAGAGATGGAGTGACAGCTTACAGTATTATCCTGGCATCGACGACAGAGACTCCCTGATCGTACACGAATACCGGATTGAGGTCAAGCTCCCTTATCTCGGAATGTTCGTCGGAGAGGTCCGACACCTTCAATATGAGGTCTATCAGGGCATCGATGTCCTTGGGCCTTTCGCCTCTTATGCCCGTCAGGATCGGATATGCCTTTATCTCCCTGACCATCTCGGATGCGTCCACCCTGTCGACGGG
This sequence comes from Halobacteria archaeon, assembly GCA_036733165.1. Taxonomy (GTDB): domain Archaea; phylum Methanobacteriota_B; class Thermococci; order Methanofastidiosales; family NM3; genus JAFGGT01. Next base: position 14,371 of record DAINBB010000014.1, read on the forward strand.
GGTGACACGGAAGGAGACGTCCTTGAATACCTCGACAAAGATACCGCCGAGGCCGAACATTATAACAGGTCCGAACTGGGGGTCCTGGGTCATCCCTATGATGACCTCTACGCCCTGTCTCATCATGGGGCTTATCAGGACGCCCAGAAGATCGGCCTCCTTGTCATAGTTCATTGCGTTCACTATGATCTTTGCATAAGCGGATCTTGCCTCAGCACTGTTCTTGATGTCGAGGACCACGCCCCCGGCATCGCTCTTGTGCAGAATTTGGGGAGAAAGGATCTTCATGGCTACGGGATATCCAAGCTCCTTGGCGAAGTCCGCAGCCTCGTCCTCGTTGGAGGCCACCCTGTAGGGTGGGACGTTTATACCGTACAACTTCAGTATCTCCCTGGCCTCGTTCTCAAGGAGTGACCTGTTCTCTTCCTTCGCCTTTTGTATTAACGGATGCATACCAATGACCAAAAACGACTTTGTATGATATACATCATTGAAATTTATAAAACTAACTAAAAGATGGGTGGAACCGTCTATTCCACCAAAATCGCGTTGAGAACGCCGTCCTGTCCGGGACGCGAGGTTATCCTGGCCTTGCCAATGTCGGTCTCGACGATGGCGCCCTTGGTGAGGACGTTTCTCCTCACATAGTGTATGTTCGCCGGATTCTCCATAACTTTATGGATCTTTGCCCTCTTTGAACCTTCCGGTGTGTTCACGTTCACGAACTCTGTGCTCTTGATCTTTATCTTCTCATGACCGCCATAGGTCTTCGTGACCTTCTTACGGTACTCGCCGATTCTAGGTTCGATGAACTCGCTACCCATCTCTCTCTTTTTTTTCTTGCAGGCCAGCTTCAACCTGCCTCCAGTGTTCTTCCTACGTGACTTTCCCTGCCAAAATCCCATGATAACACCTAATAATCATGAATAAATTACTTATTAGGTGAATGTGCCAACGTTTAAAAAGCTTTCTGTTTAAAGGATTTTCAATGGACCATTACTTTTCCAGCAGCCCTCGCTCCAATCACGATCTGTCGAAAATCAGCGAACATTTTGGAAACGAGACCTTCTACTTCTTCACGGACGCGGGGGTATTTGCCAAAGGCGGTTTGGACAAGGGCACCAGACTGTTGCTTGAGTCCATTGAACCTCTGTCCAAGGAACGTGTCCTGGACCTGGGATGCGGTTGGGGTGCCATCGGCATCATCATCTCGAGACTGTATCCCCAGGCAGACGTGCATCTCTCAGACATCAATCCTAGGGCCCTGTCACTGTCAAGGAAAAACGCAAAGGCCAACTACGTCAAGGTGACAGTGCATGACAGCGACATGTTCAATGATATCGGCACCTCGTTCGACATCATCTTGACGAACCCCCCCATCAGGGCAGGGAAGAAGGTCATCTACGAGATGATAGGACAAGGTTACGACCATCTTGAGGATGGAGGCAGATTCTATGCGGTGGTGCGTACCAAACAGGGAGCGAGGAGCTACGGGGAGGAACTGGAAAAGCATTTCCAATCTGTAGAGATCGTCAGGCGGGGGAGCGGTTACAAGGTGTTTAGGGCGGTCAGACATGAAAGGCGTTAAGGCTTTGAAGAAGTTTGGGGAAGAGACCCGGAAGAGGCTGATGGATGAGGGAAGGCTCCTCACTGGCTACAGGATAGTGACGGATGACGAACACATCTACTTCCCTGTGACTGAAAAGATCGAATGGGCCCAAAACATCGAGCTTGACTTCGAGAAGATCGAAAGGGAAGATACCTTCGAGGAGATGTTGGGCGAATTCCTTGCCAGGGACCTGATCGAGAGAATCCACACCTTCGATTCCATCGGGGACATTGCTGTCATGGAGTTCGATGAGGCATTGGAACCGTATGCCAAGAGAATCGCTGAAATCTTCCTGGAGACACACAAGCACTATAAGACCGTGCTTTCCAAGAGCAGTGCGATAGAGGGAGAGTACAGGACAAGGCAGTACGTTCACCTGGCCGGCAGGGAGAGCACCATCACGAAGCACAAGGAATACGGTCTCGTGTTCGAGATGGACCTGAAAAACATGTTCTTCACCCCGAGGATGGCCAACGAGAGGAAGAGGGTTTCAGACCTGGTCAAGCCGGGAGAGGAGATAATCGACATGTTCTGCGGGATCGGGCCGTTCTCCATCGCCATCGCGAAGAACTCCAGGCCCAAGGTCGTCTATGCTATTGACATAAACGAGGATGCCATAGAATATCTTAAGCGGAACATCGAGACAAACAGGGTCCAGGGCGTCATTCCGATATGCGGCGACTCCAAAGAGGAGACAAAAAAACTTCCGCCAGCGGACAGGGTAATCATGAATCTGCCCAAGACGGCCCATGAATTCCTAGGCCCTGCAATGGACAATACAAAGAAAGGTGGCACCATACACTTCTATTCCATAGTGAGGGATGATGAGATGGATGGTGTTAAGGACCTTATCAGAGAGAGAGCAGAACAACACGGAAGAAAGGCCTCTATCCTGAACGTGGCCAAGATAAAACCCTACTCTCCATACACATATCTGACATCCTTCGACATCAAGATAACTTAGCCCTTTCCTCTTGCTTCTTGAGGGTGGTCACATAACCTACTATGCGGTTTTTGACCGTTTGGCTAGGTACCTCGAGAACGTCTTCCAAGAAGTCACGATTCTTGTCGTAGTCTATGCTAAGCTCGTCGGTGTACTTTACCAGGATCTCAGAAGCGACCCTCTTAATGAATCTTGGTCTTATCCTTCCCAAATATTACTCCTCCTTGTACGGTATGGGAAATAACATAGGGGACATTTAAAAATGTTTTGCATCGGTAAGTCTCTATGTTATATAAAAATGATAATATATAATAAGAAATATAACCCGGGGATCTCATGGAGCCATAGTTTTCTTTCACATCAGGCCAGTATTGAACGCAGAATATGGGGGCCAACATGCCCAATGTGCGTCCTCTACACCATTACAAACATTTAATAAAGAAATTAAAATCTATATATCATATAATGAGGCCTTACGGCATCCCAAGGTGATTGCATGATCAGAATATACAAGAGGAACGACGAGGAGCTGGAAGAGATCGAGGGAATGGAGAAGGGATGCTGGATAAGGATGATAGCCCCGACCGAGGAAGAGATCACCGACGTGAGCCAGCAGTTCGACATACCGGTCGATTTCATCAAGGACCCCCTTGACAGAAACGAGAGGTCACGTACTGAGATAGAGGGCAGCGTCACGCTGATAATCCTTCGTACGCCCCACTTCGATCCCGAGGAGGAGAACGTCCAGTTCACCACCATGACATTGGGCATAATCATCTGCGAGACGGTGATAATAACCGTTTCCCTGAAGTTCAACGACATACTGGAAAAGATCACCTCCAAGAGGGTAAAGAACATCAATCCCGCCAAGAAGAGCAGATTCGTGCTGCAGCTTTTCTACCATAGTGCGCTTACATACCTCGACTACCTCAACAGGATAAACGCCAGGTCGAGCGCGATCGAGGACGAGCTCCATGAGTCCCTCAAGAACGAGGAGCTGATAAAGCTGCTCAATCTTGAGAAGAGCCTCGTGTACATATCCACGTCCCTAAAGGCCAACGAGCTCATGATGGAAAAGCTTCAAAAGAGCGTCTTTCTCCATCTCTACCCAGAGGACGAGGACCTGTTCGACGATGTCATCATCGAGAATCGCCAGGCGATAGAGGTGGCAAGGATACACACCGACATTCTCACAGGCACCATGGATGCATTCGCCTCCGTCATCTCGAACAATCTCAACGTGGTGATGAAGGTCCTGACATCTGTCACCATCATATTGATGCTGCCGACCCTCGTTGCCAGCATATACGGGATGAACATAAACCTGCCCTTCAGCGGCAGTGCCTATGCCTTCGAGATAATGATGGGTGTATCTCTCTTCTCCGCCCTTATGGGAATATTCTTCCTCTATCGCAAGAAATGGATATAACGGGCGATTACGCCTTGATAAGATTTATAAAACAGTCCATTAGAGCTTATAATCAATAATGTGTTGTTAGGTGTGACCATGAAGGACCTTTACATCAAGGATTTACCAGGGAAGATAGGAGAGGATGTTGACCTCTACGGATGGGTCTACAGGAAGAGGAGGCACGGCAAGCTCGTATTCGTGGTCCTCAGGGACTCAACTGGCATCGTGCAGGTATCTGTCAAGAAACAGGACGTGAGCGAAGATGTCTTTGAAGCTGCCAAGATGTGCGAGATCGAATCATCGGTCTTTGTGAAGGGGCTTGTGAGGGAAGACGAAAGGTCCCCCGGCGGGATAGAGCTATCCTGCAAGGAACTCAAGGTCATCTCACCATCCCATGACTTCCCGATCCAGGAGGACACCGGGGCAGAGGCGCTGCTTGACATCAGGCACCTCACGCTCAGGTCAACGGACGCGAAAATGGCCATGAGGATGAAGATGGGCGTCATCCAGGGCGCAAGGGAATACTTCGCCAAGGAAGGATTCACAGAGGTCTACGCCCCCATATTCGTCGGCGTCGCGGGCGAGGGCGGCGGCACCCTTTTCTCACTCGATTACTTCGGCCAGAAGGCCTATCTATCACAGACGGCCCAACTGCACCTGGAGGCCGCCATATTCCAGTTCGAGAACGTCTATTCCCTCGCGCCGTCCTTCAGGGCGGAGAAGTCAAGGACTAGGAGACACCTCACCGAGTTCTATCACCTCGAGGCGGAGATGGCTTGGTGCGACGAGGCGTGCAACGAGAAGGTAGAGGAAGGTCTCGTGTCACACATATGCAACTACGTGGGCGACAGATATCAGGAAGAGCTGAAGTACTTCGGGCAGGACCCATCGTATTTCAGGGACATGAAACCAAAGTTCGAGAGGATAAGCTACGACGAGGCAATATCGATCCTTCAGGGAAAGAACGTGGACATAGAGTTCGGATGCGATTTCGGATACGAGGAGGAAAAGGTGTTGACAGAGGATTTCGAGTACCCGTTCTTCGTGAAGAACTATCCAAAGGACATCAAGGCGTTCTATATGAAGCAGGAAGGGGACAGGGCGGTCTGCGCCGACCTTTTGGCACCCGGTGGATACGGCGAGATAATAGGCGGAAGCCAAAGGGAGGACAATCTGGACCTTCTTGTCGAAAGGATACTGGCGGAGGGCGAGAGCCTAGACAGCTATGAGTGGTATCTTGACCTCAGGAGATACGGCAGCGTGCCGCATTCCGGTTTCGGTCTCGGGATAGAAAGGCTTGTCAGGTGGATATCGAAGCTGGAACACATCAGGGAATGCTGTCTTTTCCCAAGGACGCCGGCAAGGATATACCCCTAGAGGCGCTCTACTTCCACAAGCTTCTTGGAACCTTCGGGACATTCGATGTCCCCTTTTATCTTCTTTATCAGGACCTTTTCACCATCTGAGAGCCCGATCGGCACACAGGTGTCCCAGTTCTTGCATCGCTTGTTCCTGCATGGTTGGGAGTACGGCAGCGACATGCCGTTGATGGCCTTCCTCTTGTCAAGGGCGAACTCAAGCGCAGGTTCAACTATCTCGACCAGCGTGAGATAGTCGTCCTCCTTGGGGCAATAGTGCTTCACCTTTTTGACGTCCACTATCTCATACACCCTGCCCTTCTCAAGATTGTTGGCGCATGTGAATCTGAGCTTGCATGTGTCACATGCCTCGGAAGTCCCCTCGAATACGAACTTCATGCCCTTTCTGGCCATGCTTTCCCCTATAAGCGTCATCATGCCTTGATCACCCCCGTGTTGAGGGCAAGATTCCTGGCAGCGTCCCTCGTGAGCCCCTCTGAACCCAGTATCGTGTAGCGGTCCCTTATCTTGTGGGCCATGACAAGCGCCTCGAGTATGATGTCGTCATCCATCCCAAGGCCTTCGGCATCCACAGGTGCCTTGACGGTCTTCAAGGCCCGTCTTATGGAGCCCCATTTCCCTCCATGGAGGTACATCATCATGATAGACCCCACCCCGCATTGTTCCCCGTGCATCGCAGGCCTTGGCGCTATGGCGTCAAGTGCGTGTGAGAAAAGATGTTCAGAACCCGAGGCCGGTCTCGAAGAGCCGGCTATGCTCATGGCTATGCCGGAGGTGATCAGACCCTTCACCACCTTCCTTACCGCCCTCTCGGTCCCCTCCTTGATGAGACTGGCGTCCTTTATCATGAGCTTTGCCGAGAGAAGCGAGAGCTGGTAGGCGTATTCCGAGAAGTATTCCCCCTTGATCCTGTGTGCAAGTTCCCAATCCTTCACGGCCGTATAGTTGGAGATGAGGTCGGCATAACCTGCCGCAAGGAATCTGTATGGTGCGCCAGAGATGATCTTCGTGTCGGCTATCACCGCAACGGGAGGAAGCGCCTGAATGGATGTCTTCTCGTCCCGCTTTTTGATAGACGCCCTTGAGGATGCTATGCCGTCGTGGGAGGCCGCCGTAGGCACTGATATGAAAGGTATGGACCTAAGCCTCGATGACAGCTTTGCAAGGTCTATGATAGTGCCGCCCCCAACACCTATAAGGACATCGACCTCGGATGGAAGTTCATTGACTATGTTCTCCACCTCCGAGAAGTCGGCATGCTTAGCGAAAATGACAGGACAGGACAATAGCTCCGAAGCGTGTTTGGCAGCTATCTCATACGTGATATTGTCGCACAATATGATGGGGTCTTTGAAACCAAGCTCAACGACCACCTTGCCCAGTTCGTCGATGATCCCACTTCCCATGACTATTTTCCTTGGCATTTCCATGGTATGGGTGTATCTATCCATGTTTATTAAGGACGTAAATCATGTTTAATAAACTTTGTATTTTGGTTAGAAGGGAAAAAAGGTTTTATACTTCATTGGAAATCACTACCCATGGCCAGTGTCTTCGATACAATATCCGATTTCATATCAAAGTACTTCATAGACCCCATAACCCAGCATTCCGGTTATAATATCGTGAACACCGTGACCTATGCGGTGATATTTGCCATAGGAACTTACTTTGGCATCAAGTTCTTCGAGAAGATACGGGTAAAGATAGACAAGAAGCTCATCCTCTCACTGATACCGTTCATGATCCTTGGCGGCACCTCGAGGGCGCTTGTGGACGCGGAGGTCTATCCTGACACCCCTATCCTTATCACCCTGGGAATATATATCACGATCGCGCTTGTCACCATAGCGACGATGATAGTGATGAGCATCCTTCAGCAGCACCGCGATATCGACTTCCACAGGAATGTCTTCCTGGTGGGGGTCGTTCTGGCCTTGGTGAATATTGCGCTCATAGTCTATAATATAAAAAGGCCCGAGGGTCTGGTGTACATACTTGGCTCATTCGGCGCCCTCTACATTCCTCTGAGATTGATCTCGGGCCGCTATGACACCTTCCTCAAGGGAAACGAATACATCGTTGGGGCCCATATCTTCGATGCGGCCACGACATTTACTGGAATCCAGTTCTATGGATATGTGGAACAGCATGTGCTCACAGGATACTTCATCGACATCTTCGGCCCCGTGGTCATGTTTCCCCTGAAGATAATATTCATTACATTAAGTTTATATCTCCTGGATTGGATTATACCTGAAGGCGACTTCCAGAATCTCAATATAAAGAACATATTAAAAATGGTCATACTCATATTGGGCCTTGGTCCCGGGATAAGGAACATGTGCACCATAATAATGGCCGCATAGGTGTGATGGATGAGGAGATTATTGGTCATTTTGCTCCTTTTTGGCATAATAGCCGCGTCAAATATCGATCTCTCCAGTGCTGATGACAGCTTTGTAACGCTGGTCTCAATATATCCAGATAGACCCGACCCACTGTCGGAAGTGACCTTGGAGATCAAGATTACCAACACCACGGACCTCATGATGTGGGACCCTGTGATAAAGTTGGACCTCTCCGACGAGAACGCAGACTACTTCGAATACGTGGAGGAGGAGGTCGTAGTTGAGATGGGGGACCAACATTTCATCCCCGTCAATGGAAGTGTCACGGCCTATTACAAGATCTACGTGAACAGCGACTGTCCGGCCGACAAGCACCTTATACCCTTGACCGTGTCGTACAAGAGCGGTTCCTGTGAGGGTGGTTGTCAGAGGGCCGTTCTCCAAGGCCAGATAGTCATCCAGACGTACAGATGGGATCCAAAGGTGGCCATATCCGTCGATGGCCCGACAGAGGTCCTTCCGGGAGATCCCCTTGTGGTCACGACAGAGTTGAACAACTATGGCACAGGAAGCGCCTACAACGTCACGATCACTGCCACTACAGACCCTGCGATAGGGGACCTCCAGACAGAGATCTTCTTTGAGGGCGAGGAAGCGGAGATCGGGGTGTCCGGTTCGCTGGTCGCTGAAACGTCCGCAGACACGATGAAGATCGATCCCGGATACTACACTTTCTACATAGAACTTCAATATGAGGACAAGTACGGGAACGAGATATCCAAGAGCGGCGAGTGGGAGGTCAAGGTCATAGGCACGCCCAGTGAAGAGGTCCTGTTCCAAGCGGACCAGCTCAAAGAACTGGGCATAAACGCATTCCAGATCAAGAGCTACACGACCGCCATCTCATATCTTGAGAGGGCCATCGACCTATATTCAAGGCTTGACAAGTACTCGGACATACAGGAGTGCGAGAACTACATATACCTCTCGACAAATTACCTCCAGGCAAACAACTACTACAACATCGCAGAGGAATCGTTCCAGGAAAAGAATTATGAAAACGCGAAGACGTACTTCAACTACGCCATGGAGACCTATGAGACGTTGGGCAACACAAAGAAGGTTGCCGAGTGCCTGAGCAGGATCGACACCTGCAACGAAGAACTGAACAAGTTCATCATCATGAAGAGCGGGGCCTATGTGGCCATACTGATATGTATATCATATGGCCTGGTGGTCAACAGAAAGGCCATATATAAAAAATTAAAAGGTGATTGATTCGCCAGGCTTGAGGACTATCACCTTGGCCTTTTCTCCAACCTTCTTCTTGAACTCGTATGGGTCCTGATCTAGGGCAGGATACGTGCCAAAGTGCATGGGCACCACATATTCGGAACCTATCAGCTCGACCGCCTTGGTCGCTTCCCTGATGCCCATAGTGAATCTGGACCCTATCGGCAAGATGGAAATGTCCGGTTTGTAGATCTGCCCTATGAGCTTCATGTCGTAGAAGACGCCCGTGTCCCCGGCATGGTACACCTTATGGTCCTTGAGGGACACTATGAATCCGGCGGCATGGCCGGCACCCCCCTCAAAATCGGATGAATGCAATGCATTCGTCATGGTGATCTCAACGTCATCGACATGGATGGTGCCGCCGATGTTCATCGGTTCTACCTTCTTCACGCCCTTTTTTGCAGCAAAATTCGTCAGTTCGTACATCGCGACGAAGGTGGCATCGTTGTCAATGGCAATCTCCATGGCATCGCCCAGATGGTCTCCATGGCCATGTGTGACCAGCACAAGGTCGATGCCCTTCATGTCATCCATTCCCTTGCTCGCGGACGGATTTCCGGTAATGAACGGGTCTATCAATATGCGCTTATCATCTTCTATAATAAAACAAGAATGTCCTATATATTCCAACTTCATTCTATCCCCATACATCTTTAAATACTAAATTTAAATACCTTATCTAATGATCATCTTCGATTGCGATTATGTCGCCATGAACGATAGGACAACTGTCAGATTGTTCGTGAAAGATAATGATAGTTGCATGACCATCTATGACGATTCCCACACCCCATATATATATGCCATACCGAAGGTCAACGATGCCGAGAGAGTGATACTGGACCTTGTCAAGGTGAACAAGGAGACCGTGGTGAAGGTAAAGGACATAGAAAGGGTAGAGATGAGACTGAAGGGGAAACGCGTCGATTGCCTCAAGGTGTTTTTCCATTATCCATTCCATGTCCCGGAACTGAGGGACGATATATCAAAATACGCCGACATATTCGAATATGACATCCTGTACACCAGAAGGTACCTGATGGACAAGGGTATACCACTGCTCAAGCCCTTGGAGATTGAAACGGAGGAGAGGGATGGAAGGAGATACCTAAGGTCCTTCAAGGAGATCGAGGGCAAGGCCGAGGGCCTAAGCGTATTGAGCCTTGACATCGAAACGTACTGCAATCGCAAGGGCAGCATGTCGGACCCGAGCGAGGACCCGATCATAATGATATCCGCCGCCAATGCAGAGGGTTCCCACGTCTTCACGTGGAAGGAATGCCCAAATTCCATATTTTGTCCCGATGAGAAGTCGATGCTGGAGGCATTCTTCGATTTCCTTGACAAGGCGGCGCCACAGATCATCGTCACCTACAACGGGGACAACTTCGACCTTCCATACATACGTAAGAGGTGCTCTGTGCTTGCCGTCTCTCACAGGTTCGTGAACGAGATGAGGATAAAGGGGAGGGGCAACTCCAACAGCGCAGAGATACCCGGCATCGTCCATATAGGCCTGTTCCCGATAGTCAAAAAGACCGTCAACCTCTCCAGGTACAAGCTAGAGGTCGTCTACAAGGAGTATATGGGGAAGGACAAGAGCGACATCGACGGGGCCGAGATATGGAGATACTGGGAGGACCCGTCCCTGAGGGAGGAACTGGTCTGCTATTCCAAGGAGGACGCCGTGGCGACATACGAGATAGGCGAACAGTTCGTGCCACTGGGAGTGGAGATGACCAAGATAGTGAATCAGAGACCCTTCGATGTGGCGAGGGCCTCGTCGTCCCTGCTCGTGGAGATGCTCCTGATGAAGAAATGCCAGGAGAAGGGCGAGATAATCCCAAATCCCCCCGGCTCCTCTGAGCTTGCCAAGAGGTACAATGACACATACGAGGGGGCATATGTCGTTGAGCCTGTAAAAGGCATACACGACAACATATTCTACTTCGACTTCAGGTCGCTGTACCCTTCGATAATCATAGGTCACAATGTGGACATCTCTACCCTGGACTGCGAGTGCTGCAAGGACAACATGGCGCCGACGGGGCACTGCTTCTGCAGAAATGTTGAGGGATTCATACCCCACATACTAGAGACCTTGCTCAATGAGAGAATAAGGATAAAATCGGAGATGAAGAACTCATCCGGCATGAGATACGAGTCCCTCTACAGCCAGCAGTGGGCACTGAAGATACTTGCAAACTCCTTCTATGGTTATTTGGGATATCCACGTTCGAGATGGTATTCCAAGGAGAGCGCGGAATCGATAACCGCCTGGGGGCGCCAATACATAAACAAGGTCATCGGCATTGCCAGGGAAAGGGGGATGGAGGTCGTCTACGGGGACACCGACTCCCTTTTCGTGAAGTCCAAGGGAAAGGACATGGAGAAGGCAAGGGAGTTCCTGGACTTTGTGAACGACAACCTTCCCGAAAGCATGGAACTTGAGATGGAAGGTTTCTACAAGCGCGGCGTGTTCGTCACCAAGAAGAAGTACGCCCTGATCGACGAGGACGGGAAGATAACCACCAAGGGGTTGGAGGTCGTCAGAAGGGATTGGACAGGCATAGCCAAGAAGACCCAGAGAAAGGTCCTTGAGATGCTGCTCAAGGAGGGCGATATCAAGGGTGCCATCAAATACGTCCAGAACGTGACAAAGGACATAAAGGAGAACAATGTCCCCATAGAGGACCTCATCATCGACACGCAGCTTACCATGGGACTGTCGCAGTACAAGGCCATCGGGCCGCATGTGCAGATAGCAAAGATGTTAAAGGACAGGGGGGAGGACATAAAGATGGGTACGATAGTGTCCTTCATCGTCCTAAAGGGTTCCGGAAGGATAAGGGACAGGGTCGTGCCTGCCAGCGACTATGCGGACGATAAGATCGACACTGACTACTATATCAAGAATCAGGTCATACCCGCGGTGGCAAGGATACTAAAGCCATTGGGTTACAACGAGGACGACCTGGAATACCAAAAGACCTCACAGAGCAATCTTGACAATTGGTTCTGAGATGATATGATGATTGAGAGACATGTGTATTGGAGAGGGGAGATATCTGCCGCACATCGCCTTGAACTCGACTACGAGTCAAAGTGCAACAGGCTGCATGGCCATAACTACATGGTCGAGGTATGGGCCTACGGAGACCTCGACAAGAATGGGATGATAATCGACTTCTCAGTGATCAAGGAGATCGTGTTCAGGTATGACCACAGGGACCTCAACGACATTCTTGACCAGCCGACCGCAGAGAACATGGCCGGCGACATCCTGAGAAACCTTATCGAGAAGGGGCTCGGCAAGGCCAGGGTCCGGGTGTGGGAGGACAAGGACAGTTATGCAGAGGTAGAATGGAACCATGAAGATCGCTGAGATATTTGAGAGCCTGCAGGGCGAGGGCCCCCTCATGGGAAGGCCGATGCTGTTCATAAGGCTCTCCGGATGCAACCTTTCATGTGAATGGTGCGACACCAAGTACGCGCAGGACGTGGGACGGGACATGAAGGTCGACGAGGTCGCGGATGCGATCGAGAAGTGCGAATTCGAATATGTCTGCTGGACAGGCGGCGAACCCCTCCTGCAGGCGGACGAGATCATGTCAGTGGTAAAAAGGACAGCGCACAAGAGGCACTGCCTTGAAACGAACGGCACACTGAACATACCACATGGATCTTTCTATGCGGTCATTGCCTCCCCGAAGGACCTTTGCAAACAGCCTCCAAGCAATGCCGACTACTTCAAGTTCGTGACCAGGCCGGACGGGTTCGACGATGTGGTGCGATACGTCAACACCCACTCGATGGAGAGAGACAGGATATTCATCCAACCGCTTTCCGCAGAAGGAGAGGACATCATGGAAGCGAACAGGTCGCTTTGGGTGCTGTGTGTGAGGGAGGGATTCTCCCTGTCCCCAAGGCTGCACATCATGATGTTCGGGAACAAGAGAGGGATCTGAATGGAAGACGATTGTATCGTTATACTCAGTGGAGGGCTTGACAGCACGGTGCTGCTCTACAAGCTCATAGAGGAAGGGCGACGACCGATCACGGTCACATTCAACTACGGCCAAAGACACTACAAGGAACTAGAGATGGCCAGGAGGACATCTTCGCTTCTGGGACTGGAAAACATTGTCATAACGCTGCCTCTGGAAAGGATATTCTCCGCAAGCTCCCTCCTCAAGGGCGGGGATGATATTCCTGAGGGACACTACACCGACTCCAATCAGAGAAGCACGGTCGTGCCCAACAGGAACATGATACTGCTCTCGTTCGCGGTCGGCATCGCAGAGGACAGGGGGTTGAGGGACGTCTACTATGGGGCCCATATGAACGACAGGACCACATATCCCGACTGCAGGCCTGAATTCATAGAGGCGGTCAGCAGGGCCGCCCGGGAAGGCACGTACAACAAGGTCAGGATAATCGCGCCCTTCGGCGGGATCAGCAAGGCAGACATAGTGCGGGAGGGTGCAAGGCTTGGAGTGCCCTTCGAGAACACGTGGAGCTGCTATAAGGGCGGAGAGAGCCCTTGCGGAAGATGCGGGACCTGTGTGGAGAGGATAGAGGCCTTTGAGTTGGCCGGAATCAAGGACGGGGGGTTGGAACAATGGAAGAAAAGATAAGGCAATACCTTTTGGAGCTGAACAGGAGATACGGATTCTTCAACGAGGAGGAGATAGAGAACACTCCCAAGAGGATAGAGAGATTCTGGGAGGAATGGGCCCAAAACAGGGAATACGAGTTCACGGTGTTCGACAATGAGGAAAGCTACGACCAGATGGTCATACTCAAGGTTCCGAACTTCTATTCGATGTGTTCCCACCATCTGCTTCCGTTCTTTGGAAGCGTTGCGGTCGGGTATATACCAAAGGGGAAGATATGCGGAATATCCAAACTTGCGAGACTTGTGAGAAAATACGCCTCAAGACCGCAGATACAGGAGAACATGACACAACAGATACTCAACGGCCTTCGGGAAAAGCTTGATACCGATGATGTGATGGTCGTCATAAAGGCGAGGCATCTGTGCATGGAGCTCAGAGGTGTCAAGACAGAGAATCCAACAATGGTCACCTCGGCAATATCGGGTGTCTTCAGAAATCTCGAACCAAGACAGGAATTCATGAAGCTGATAGAGTGATCGCCCGGCGTCCGGGCGGGACTTTTGGATAGCATATTTATTTTCGAAGGACAAATAGTATACAATGACCAGTGCAAACAGGGGGTCATTGGCGAAAAGGGAACCTATCAAATCCTTGGGTAAGAGCAAGGCACGGCTTTTCATACTGGAGTACATGATCTCCAAGTACGATGAGAGCGTCTCCCATTACGAGATAGTCAGCCGCATGCACCTGCCCCCCATTGGGATGAAAAGACAGGATCAGATAGAACACCATATCAGGGAACTTGAAGAGGAGCTTGGCCTGATAGTCTCGGATTACCTGAAGAGCGGTTCAAGCTCCATAAAGGTCTACAGGCTCAGGGACGACGAGGCGTCCAGGGGACGTGTGCTACTCGAGATAATCGATTCCCCAAATCGGATGGATATCTTTGGCAACAGGTACTTCAGGGAGACCTTTACGAGAGAAAAAGTGGAAGAAATGGTTGGGAAATGGAGGGCCGAGCATGAAAGGTTGCTTCGGGTTGGCATCGAAGAGGCCGAACAAAATAAGGGTGAGGAGTTCGGGGTGCGTGCGCACTACGATGCCGTTGTGAGATTTATATCAATGCTCACTTCCAATGATTCTTTCATTGATATGATAATATCGATGCCTGTGCTCACGTATATGATAATGAACGGTCTTGATGGCGCAAAGACGTTCTGGACCTTCGTGGAAGACCTATACCATGAATATCCAGAACTGTTCTCAATCGAGGGGTCTTTGCTAAAGGAGTTGTGATATGATGGAAAACGGACATATTGGCGAGGTCACGTTGGCATGTATAGAGAACATGCTCATAGCTTGTTCCGCCTTTGATTACACCGGAGACCTTGGCATCGTGAAACAGAAGCTTGGGGAGCTGGAGAAGGCATGCGGCGACAAGGCATGCGGCGACCCTTTCCTGCTGTTCAATTGGGGGGAGAGGTCTGTCAAGGGATATGCTGCAGAAGCCTGTTATCCCGTGACCGCCCCCGTTACAGGGAACGGGATATATACAAAGGAGTTCGAAGGTGGCGAGGCGTTCACCCTGGGATACAGGGGCGGCTACGGCGCGATAAACGACGGCTACAAAAAGATCTTCAGATTCGCCCATGAAAGGGGAGTGCAACCAGGCATGGAGTTCCTTGAGGTCTACAGGTCGGGGGCGCCCGTCGATGATGGCAATGATGAGATGGAGCTCATAATGATGATACACCCATGGATGCAACTGTTGAAGGGGGGATTGGAGGACGTGCTGGGCCGGGAGGACTCCCTGGAACTGATCAGGGGGCTCGAAGATATCAACCCCATGACGGATCTTGAGGACAGGTTCTCAAAGATCAAGTGGTTCCTCGAAGACCTTGAGGGACTCTCGGACGATGACCAGAGGTACGAGATAATGTCTGGGTGTGCGGACCGTTTCTCCAAGAAAAGGATAAAGTTGTTGAGGGACATATATCTCAAGAAAAGAAATGTCGACGATGTCATAGACTTCATGAAAAAGGAACAGGACTGGTACAGCGAACCGTGGAGGGACGAGGAGGGAATCCATATCATAAAGGTCCCCTACAGGAGAAAGGAATATGACAAGGCAGAGACCCCTGAGGAAAAAAGGAAGTACTACTGCCATTGTCCCATTGTCAGGGGCAGACTCGATGACGGGATGCCCAGCACCTATTGCCTCTGCGGGAGCGGTTGGTTCAGGCAGGTGTGGGAAGGCATATTGGAAAGGCCAGTGAGGGTGAGGATGCTAAGGTCCCTCCTCAAGGGCGACGACTGCTGCGAGTTCGTCGTTGAGATGCCGCCGTAAGGATGAATATATTTATAGTTTTTATCGAAAATACTAGTCAAAGGTGAAAAAGATGTCAGATGTCTATTTGGAGAAAATGGCCAAGGTCATGACACAATACTCCCTCAACATCAAGGAGGGTCAGAACATCATGATATTTGGTGGCATTGATGGAAGTGCGTTGATGCTTGAGGTCTACAAGGAAGTGCTAAAGCTGGGCGCCCACCCGACACTGATGCCATCGCTATACTACGACCAAGACATATTTTACAAATATGCCAGCGAAGACCAGTTGAAGAACGTGAATCCCCTGATAAAGTTCATTTACGAGAACTTTGACGGAATGATACAGATAATCAGCCAAAAGAACACCAAAAATCTCTCAAATGTCAACCCGAAGAGGATGGCCATGAGAAATGCCGCATACAAGGATGTCATAAAGACAGTCTCCGAGAGGGAGGCCAGAGGGGAGTACCAATGGGTCCTGACAGAGTATCCCACCGATGCCATTGCTCAGGAGGCCTCAATGTCCCTCACAGACTTCAAAGAGTTCATGTTCAAGGCATGCCTCGTGGACAGGGAAGACCCGGTCTCAGAGTGGAAGGCCATCTCAAAGAATCAGCAAAAGATATGCGACTGGCTTGACAAGAGGGAAGAGTTCAGATATGTCGGACTTGACACGGACCTCTCTTTCTCGATCAAGGGAAGAAAATGGATCAACTGCGACGGAAGGATGAACTTCCCCGACGGAGAGGTGTTCACATGTCCGGTGGAGGACACTGTCAACGGGAAGATAAGGTTCACATACCCCCTGATATATCAGGGAAACGAGATAGAGGACGTCACGCTCTCCTTCAAGGATGGCGAGGTGACCGACTACAGCGCCGCAAAGGGAGAGGCGCTTCTCAAGGAGGTCCTGACCACGGACGAGGGCTCGAACAAGGTTGGGGAGATAGCCATAGGGACCAACTACGGCATCGACAGATTCACCAAGAACATACTGTTCGATGAGAAGATAGGCGGGACCGTTCATCTCGCCCTGGGACTGTCCGCAGAACCGTCGATGGGAAAGAACATCTCATCCATCCATCTCGACATCCTGAAGGACATGAGGGACGGCGGAAAGATATTTGCGGATGACGAACTGTTCTATGAGAACGGAAAGTTCCTGATATGATCAGGGACTTCTTTCACTTTTTATTATCTTTATGAAAAATCTAACAGGCCGTTACATAACATTTTTAAGACATGGTCTGGTATGACTGGCATGGGAAGGATAGGTCAATACTGTTTTGCATGGTTCCCGATGGTACTGTTGGCAATATTCAATGCCGCGATAAGGGAGAACATCTTCACGAAGACGTTCGACGAACTGGCCTCGCATCAACTCTCCAGCGTTACCTTCATGCTAATATTGCTTGTATACTTCCTGTTCATCATGAGTTACCTGCCCCTTGAAAATGCCAACCAGGCAATATACATCGGGGCCGTCTGGGTGTCCATGACCGTGTGCTTCGAATTCCTGTTTGGCCATTTCGTGATGGGCCATTCCTGGAACCATCTTCTTCATGATTACAATCTCATCGAAGGCAGACTGTGGGGCCTCGTCCTCGTGTTTGTCGCAGTGGGCCCTTACGTCATACATGAGGTACTCTATGGCGAAGATGAGGATCATTCCCAAAAGACATAATAGTCTTGAATGTCCATATATACTCGTGATACGAGATGGACAGGGAGAACGATCTATTTGAAGACATTGCCAACAAGAGGATCGATAGGGGAATGCTTCTCGAGATGGTTTTGAAGGACCCTGGTCTTGTGCCAAAGCTTATCGAGGGCACCACTTCTTCAAAGGCCTCGGTAAGGTATGGTTGCGCGAATGTTCTGACGGACCTGAGCAAGGAGCGTCCTGAGGACCTGTACCCCCACTTCGATGACATTGCAGGCCTCTTGGACAGCGGATACAGGATATTGGTATGGAACGGCCTGGCCATGCTCTCAAATCTTGCCAAGATCGACAGGCATGACAGGTTCGACAAGATAAAGGACAGGTATTATGCGTTCCTGAAGGACGATTACATGGTCACGGTCGCCAACACCGTGGATAATTCCACGGCCATCGCCAAGGCCAAGCCCCACCTGATACCGTACATCACCGAAAGGATACTCGATGTCGAGAATATCGAACTGACAGAGCACCTCACAGAGGAATGCAAAAACATCATAATACAGAAGTCAGTGGCCTACCTTGATTCGGTATATGATGAGATAGAGGACAGAGAGAGGGTGCTGTCCTTCGTCGAGAAGCAGGTCGGAAGCGGCAGGAAGACACTTGCCGACGCCGCAAAGGGATTTCTGAAAAAACACTCATAGGGGCGCTCTTCCCTCATTCCCACCATTCGCCTACAAAGTATATCCTTGAATCATCGATCGAGAAGATGGGACAACTGCAAAGGAACTCATCCGGATAACATTGAGGGGTCACATTGGCACAGTCAGACCCATCGGCGTTCATCACGTAGATATCATATACTCCTTTGTCCCCGATCGCAGACACCATGAAAACAAGCCTGTCTCCAGAGTGTGACCAACTTGCAAACCCCTGGCTGTATCCCGTGTCCGTCAGCCTCTCTTCATTGTTTCCATCAATGCCTATGCTATATATGTTGTAATTGCCATGGGGACTTGAATCGTCCTCAAGACGCTCGAAGACTATCCTTGTGCAAGTGGGATCGAGCTGGGGGTCGTAGTCGCCGAAGGGAAGATTCGCATCGCCCCACTCCCCGGCGTTCGATAACGACGTCATGCGCCGCGGCGATGTGCCGTCGTCGTTCATCATATATATGCAACTTTGAGATGTGAAAACGATCTTGTCACAGGCCCAATGGATATCTGCGTCGTGGTATCCAGAATCGAACAGCAGCGTCTCGCCCTTCCCGTCCCAACCGATGACGTAGATGTCAAGCCCTTCGTCCCTCCATGACAGGAAGGCTATCCTCTCCCCATCGCTCGACCATGTGGGATACAGGTCCCAATACCCGTTCGAAGTAACGACTCTGAGGTCCTCTCCCGTGACTGAGACCGTGCATATCTCCTCATGCTCCTTCTCACCGTCATCGATGTTCTTGGAAAACGCCAGCCATTGGCCAGAAGGGTCCAGTCTTATGGTGCCTATGGGATCGTCGAAGCTAATGATCAGCTCGGTGTCCCCTGTGTCGAGGTCGAGATAATATATGCCCCATCTTCCCTCGCGGTCCGGTCCGTCAACATCGCCATTTCCTATGCATGCCCCGCATCCTGTCACGAAAACGACCATTAGGACTGCCATCAAAGTGCGTAAGGCCCTATGATTGGACATTAGTGATATATAGTACCTCAATCTAATTAATACTTGTCTTTTCAAAATAAAACAGAGTTTTGTAATATTGTTATTTAATATAAAAACCGTATCTGGGTTGTTTGTATGGCAAAGGGGGCTGTGGCGGCAGGGATCGTTCTTGTTTCAATCCTGATCTCGACCTTTTTCGTTAATGTTGATGAAGGGCCCATATGTTATTGGGAGATTTCAGAAAGGACCGGGGATGAGAGACATGCCCTGAACTGGATCTTTGAGCCACCAGAATATTCCAGCGATCCGGACGCCGCCGTCCAGATGGCGAAATATGCCTCGCTGATGGGTTATGATTACATAGGCACAAGCGAATACAATGATGAGTGCGGCCTGGGTTGCCATGGATATTGGGCGTCGAACACCATGTACGGCGTGATCGATTGGGTCCCGGACGACCCCAGGACCGTCTGTCTAAGGGCCAATGAGAATGAGGAGTTCCCATGTTTCATAAGTTGGAGGATCGGAGAGGACAGGGACCCGTCGACGCTCAGCGATGAGGAAAGGTTGAGGTACCTGGATGGGGAACTCATGTCTTACTGGATCGACGTGCAAAGGGACGATGTGATAGACATGTACGTCTCGGCCCTTGAGGAACAGCCGTGCTATGATCTCGAATGGGACCAGGTAAATATCATATACTTCGACGAGTTCACATCCTCGGGTTATTCCTACATCAATGAGGACTATGAGCTTGTCGGAGAGGGGGGCGATATCGAGTTCAGATGCCATGAATGCCATGAGGATGGGGGTGTCGACGAGTGCGGACACGACTATTCGACGGTGTACGAGGGAAGGCTTGTCATGGAGGCGCGGATGATAGAGCTTGCACATGAACACGGTGTCGAGGTCATCGCAAGCGGCGGAAGGGACTGGTTCAACATATACCTTCCGTATATTGAGGGAGACCTGCCAGAGTCCGAATGGCCCTACGAGATACCACTGGACAGGTACAGGGCCGCGGAACCGGATTACTTTGTGATAGAGCCCGACCTTGGCGACCCTGGGACGCAGGAATACGAATGGTCCCAGCCGGACTATGTATCTGCGGAACCCTATGCACAAAGGGTCTACGCTGGCAGCCCGCGTCCCGGGGATCCGGAAGTTGGGATAGATTCTGACAAGAACGTGTACACCGTGGACCAGGTGGTATTCCGCGTAGGATACCTGGCCTCCAGAGGATTCTGGTTCGGTCCGAACTCGGAGTCCATGAAGGCGCTTGTCACAGATCCCGACCTTGATGAGGAGACCGCTGTAAAACCTTTCCTGAAGGCCATACCCAACTGGGAAAATCTAAACGATGTGTCCATAGAGGAGAGATCCTTCAATGTCGACAACATGGTCTATGAAAGCCCGATGACCCATGTAGATGATGGCATCATCTATAGTGTCCACCCCTACACCGGGGACTTCCATGTCGTTTTTCTGGATGAGACGGCCAAGTACGGATTCGAGGGCGATTGGGAGGATTATAACGTCTACAGGGTCAGCTGCATCTGGGAGAGGGAGAGAGAGGCAAAGGATGAACTTCTGCTCCAGGACGGAAATATCATGCTGAAGGACGCCGGCAATGTGAACGTGGGTTATGTCATCACGAAGAATCAGTATAAGACGATGGAGGGGATAAGCTCCGGTCCAGGAGAGATAGTTGCCCTTGTCCGGATAGGGGTCGTTGCCGCATTGGTATTGCTCATTGCCATCAAACTGATTGCGTGGTCAAAGAGTGCCTGATACGTAAAGGATGTCCCGAAAGACTTGATTTATTTATAAAGGGACCCAAAAAAGAACTTAGTTCCTTTTCCATGTTCCTTATTTCAAGTTCGCTATCCTTTTTAAAGGGTTCAAACATCCTCTTCTCAAAAATAAGTCAGGATAACCATGAAGAGGATAATACTTGCCCTATTGATAATAATGTCAATCGCATTTGTATCTGCTTCGGGGGCGTTCACCTCCCTAAGCACCGATAGGATTGCCGAGATCAATGTGGCCAGCGACAGCGATGCGCTGTTGGCACTGGCACCGTGCACAGGCAGTGGTGACAATGGCAATTACTTTGTAGACACCGACGGGGACGGTGCCTATGAGCTCAGGATAACCACAGAGAACGGAGTGAACGTTGACACTGACCTGACGATCAAAAATATCTTCACGATCTCGAACAACAGCACCAGATCGATCACTGTAACGCTCACAGACAACGGCACATACTCCGACAGGACCGATTTTGGAGCGGTGGAGAACGGTGTATTATTGAACATAGGCGAATCGCTGACCGTGTCATTGACCATAAACACAGATGGTCTTGCGGCCGGAGTGACCCTGATAGACTCGATTACAATCAACGCACAGTGAGGTAATTAAATGAATTGTGGCATTGTTTCAGTGGAAGACAACAAGACGGATGCGATGGTCATACGCAGGACCTTGAAGGAGCTAACGAGCGAGAGCGTTACCGTTCTCAAGGATGGGGAAATGGCATTGAATTTCTTCAAGGACGATAAGAACGTCCCCTCACTTATACTTATGGACATCAACATCCCCTTCAGGAACGGTCTGGAGCTCCTGGAGGTCATAAGGTCGTACGAACATTTGAGAGAGGTCCCGGTGGTAATGTTCTCATCCTCGCTATTGGATGAGGAGATAAAGCAGTCATACCATCTTGGGGCGAACAGCTACGTGGCCAAGCCCTGCGACCATGAGAGTCTGGAAGACGCTTTAAGGGAAATATACAACTT
>DAINBB010000015.1:0-35196 GCA_036733165.1 Halobacteria archaeon
CCTTTCCATCTCGCCGAATCTCAGACCGCCTTCCCTGGCCTTACCCTCTGTGGGCTGCCTTGTGAGCATCTGTCTCGGACCCCTCGAGCGGGCATGCATCTTGTCGGATACCATGTGGTGCAGTTTCTGGTAATAGGCGACGCCCATGTAGATGTCCGCCACCATCATCTCCCCAGTTATGCCGTTGTAGAGGACCTCTCTCCCCGTGTGCTTGAGGCCGTTGTTCACAAGGCCCTTCCTAAGGTCGAGCTCGTCCTCGTTGTCAAATGCTGTCGCGTCCACCCTTCTTCCCTCGAGGGAACCGACCTTGCCGCCTATCATCTCAAGCAGCTGGCCGACGGTCTTCCTGGAAGGTATGGCGTGTGGATTGATTATGAGGTCCGGCACTATTCCGGACTCTGTGAAAGGCATGTCCTCCTGAGGCATTATGTAACCTATGACACCCTTTTGCCCGTGGCGGGAGGCGAACTTGTCCCCAAGTTCGGGTATGCGCTGATTCCTCATCTTTATCTTCGCGAGCTTGTTCCCGTCCTGGGTCTCGGAAATGATGACCTTGTCGATCGTTCCCTCCTCCCCTGGCCTTATCGCGATGGAGGTCTCGCCGCGACCGGCTATGTCGATGCCGAACTCATCGAGCTCCTGGAGGAATCTAGGCGGGCTTGTCCTGCCTATGATAACATTTCCCCCCGAGACCGTGGACTCGGGCCTGATCACGCCGTCGTCGTCAAGGAACTCATAGGCCTCGTTGCCGCGGAATCCCCTGATGTTCTGGTCCGGTATCTCGAACTTGTCCACCTGGCCGCCCGGATACCTGCGTTCCTCAGTCGAATATGTCCTGAAGAACGTGGTCCTGCCCAGGCCGCGCTCGATGGAACCCTTGTTTATTATCAGTGCGTCCTCTATGTTGTAACCGTAATAGGAAAGGATCGCGACCACGAAGTTCTGGCCGGCGGGCCTCCTGTTGAACTTGACCGCATCCAGCACCTTGGTATACGCCAGAGGCACCTGGGGATAGTGCATCAGGTGCTCCCTCGTCTCCACGCCCCACATGTAGTTGGCCGAGGGGAATCCAAGGGCCTGTTTCGCCATGCCGGCACCGTATGAGATCCTTGGAGCGGCGTTGTGCTCCGGGAACGGGACGATGCTTGCGGCGATCCCGAGTATGGATGCGTTGTAAATCTCAAGATGTGTATGTTCCGGCGTCATCTCATTTTCGTTTATGGCCACCAGGGCGTTCTCCTCCTCTTCGGCATCAAGGAACTCTATTATGCCCCTCTCCACGAGATCGTTCCAGTTGAGGTCCCTGTTCTTGATCTGCTCGACCATATCGGGAGTCAACGATGGAATGCCGTCGTTGAGGATTATCAGGGGCCTTCTCGCACGTCCGCCGTCACAGTTGATCTGGACCTCGTTCGTGGACGGATAGAACGCGACATTGACCTGGCGGGATATGTATCCCCGTCTCCTGTCCTCGCGTATCTTTCCGACAAGCTCCATGCCCTCGTCATGTACGCCGATAAGATTCCCGTTGAGATAGACGTAGGCCCTCACCTTCGGGCCCGAGCGCTTCTCCAGCTTCTTGAGGCCAACGAGCCTGAGGTATTCCAAAAGGTCCCCCTCGTCCGATGCGACAGATACGGCGCTCATCAGCGACATGTTCTTCACAAGGCCGCAGTTCGGACCCTCGGGGGTCTCGTTCGGGCAAATACGTCCCCAGTGCGTCGCATGAAGGTCACGCGCCTCGAAGTGCGACTGGCTCCTGGAAAGTGGCGATACGACCCTTCTAAGATGGGACAGCCTGGACATGTAGTTGACAGAGTCCATGAGCTGCGACACCCCAGTCCTGCCGCCGGGCCAGCTGCCCGTCGCTATGGCGTGCCTGATACGTTCCGTAAGGACATCCGAACGTACCGACTTCCTTATGAACTCGCTCTGCCTGGTCGAATCGTACCTGCCTCTCGCATAGGTCCTCTCGAGCTGGTACTTGATGTCCCTTGTAAGTTGAATGAATGATAATCTGAACAGGTTTTTCAACAGTTCGCCCGCGAGCTTCCAACGCTTGTTCGTGTAATGGTCCTTGTCATCCTCGGCCCTCTTCCCAAGCGCCAGCTCGATCACCCTCTCGGCCATTATGCCCAGATAATATGCCTTTCTGAGCCTGTCTTCCCTGTCGGTGCCTATGTGAGGTAGGAGGTACCTGTCCACAGAGTCCTCGGCCCTCTTCAAACGGTATTCCTGCAACTGCCCGATGGCCACCTTCTTACCGATGACATCGAGGGCACCCTGCTCGTCCGATATCTCCATCGAGTTCTCCAGGTTGTCAAGGAGCTCCTTTTGTATCTCCTGATCCCCGGATACCGCCATGACGATGTCCTGGTCCGATGTTATCCCAAGTGACTTCATCAGGACCACGAAGGGTATCTTGCCGGGAACGGAAGGGAAGGAAACATCCAACATGCCGTCCCTCTTCCTCTCGACCTTGACGAGGGAACGGAAACCCTGTCTTGTGGAGAAGACCTTCGCGATGCAGGAATCGGTCCTGTCGTCATGCTCGACGAGCACCCTGTTTGGCGCAAGGTCCTCTATGGCGACGATGACCTTCTCGGTGCCGTTGACTATGAAGTAACCGCCGGGGTCGTTGGGATCCTCGCCCAGGTTGACCAGGTCCTGGTCGTCCTTGTTTGATAATATGCAAGAAACTGATTTCAACATGACAGGAAGGTCGCCGATGAAGACCTCCGCGGGGTCGCTCAACTCCCCGTCGGGGCTCTCGGCGCACATCTCAAGGTAAATTGGAACAGAATAGGTGAGACCGCGCAATCTGCACTCAGACGGGTATAGGACCCTTTTTGAGCCATCGGCCTCCTTTATGACCGGATTGCCATGACTGATCTTACCGAACTTGACATTGAACTCATCAAAGTCGGTCTCTATGGTCCCTATTTCATCAATTATCTCCTGCAGGCCCCTTGTAATGAAGTCGTTGTATGAGTCCAAATGTTGTCTAACAAAACCCTTTGCCTCAAAAAAGGATTTAATAACTGGCCATCCGTCCATTCTTATCTTCTCCTAATCTATCACGTATCTATAATAAATACCCTCGCCGGCTGGGGAATTGTGCCTGATAATCTTAATAATCTTTCCCTTTAGGGATATGTTCTCCCTTTCCTCTAACGCCTTTATGATGGGATCGCTGGATTTTATCAATGGCAGATTATTTCTCGTTATACCATATTTTACCAAAAACTCCTCCTCTTCCTCTTCGGAAAGCGGAATGTGTTCCGGTACCAAATCATTCTCCGTTATATCAATCTTGCTCATTTCAACATCAACCTTTACCATACCACAATAAAATTTAAGCATAGAGCGGGCCCGACGGGGTTTGAACCCGCGACCATCTGGTTAAAAGCCAGATGCTCTTCCAGACTGAGCTACAGGCCCTTTTGTATGCTTTCACAGGAGAGGCTTCGCTGAGACCGACAAATATGAAGTCAAAACTATTAAAACTCAAGGTCTCAACCATCTCCAATATATCAACCATCACCTAATACACCATCAATTGGCGCCCGGGCCGGGATTCGGACCCGAGTCACAGGAGTGACAGTCCTGTATGATAGACCGGACTACACCACCCGGGCATGCAACGTTGAGGTAAGTGGCCGGCAGCGTCTCGAGGTTCCCACCAAAGGTAGTACCACCCGAATCGCTAAGAGACTTTACTTCTGGGATCGGAACGAGACCAGGTGTATCCCTCCCGCTTTGACCGCCGTACCGGACATTGTGTTATCATTTCCCTTTTTAAACTTTTCGGTATTGTCCAGGAACTCAGGAGATATAAGGAATCATGTTCCTAAAAGAGGTCCAAAACAATGTGGAAATGGCCAAAATTTGTATAATATTATATTAAATAATATATAAACAAAAATAATGCAACGAAATGTAATGCGGCAGGGCCCCACTCAACAGACCGCTTCGCCGATGGTCCTGGAAACGTCATCAAGGAACGGGATGATGTTCTCGTGCGGGACATAGGCCCCGCAGGCGAAGGCGTGGCCACCGCCCTCCCCTCCATAACTCTTCGATGTTTCCCTCAGGATCTTCCCCATGTTGACATTCCTGCCTATAAGGAGCTTGGAACATCTCAGGGAGATCTTGATATTGCGGTCATCGACAGGGGTGTAACCTATCAGCGGCATGAAGGGATCTGTCCCCTCTGAGCCCAGCAACAGTCCCGTGACCGTGCCCACGAGCGTGTCCGATATTCCGGTGCCGTCGAAGTACTGCAGATTGTCCAGCCGCTCTATCCCCCTGGACTCCACCAGTCCCACGCCCCTGGCAAGTTTCCGCCGGTGGGTCTTCAATAGGCTCATCAACTTGTCCAGATAAAGCCCTCTGTTGCCCTTTGCGACCTCCACCCCTATGTCGGGGGCGCCGTTTCTTCCGGCCGCATTGAGGCATGTGGAGAACTCCGAGGCGTCCCTGAGTGGGGAATACCTGTCTTCGCGCTCAAACGTGTAGGACTCTCCGAATACAAGCTTGGGTGCCAGCTGGATGAACTCTGAGGGGAGTTCGCTCATGATGCGCCTGATAAGCTCGGTTCCGAGCGTTTGCTTCTCTTCCAGGGTAAGGTCGGACGGGGTCCTCCAATCATCCTCCTTTATCGGTATCCCCAAAGAGGAGAGCAAGGCTATGCAGTTCGACTCATTTCCCGACACCCCTGGGACGGGCGGGTCCGAGAAGTACTGCAGCGACTTGTATATCGGCCGCGTAAATCTGCCATACAGCCTAAGGTCGGGAGATGCCGTTATCGTGCCGTTCTCGATTCCGTCGGCAACTATGGTGGTGTTCATGCCTTCAAGGCTGCCCCATATGTTCTGCATGTCGCCGACCGCGCCAACAATGGCAATGGGCGCCAAGTCGCCATTCGAACTGTCCATGGCCTTGGCGAACAGGTATGACATGCCGCTTCCGGAGATCTCCTTACCACCGTCGATCCCGGCAAGGAATGGATTGAAGTGGCACTCGAAACGTGAACTTTCGAACTGGTGATGGTCTATGATGGTGATGTTCGAATCAGGAAAACACCTCTCAAGGGTCTCCTGCTGGCCGCTGCCCAGGTCACAAAATATCATGTTCTCGCACGGTTCAAGCTCGGCCAGTTCGTTGATCTTTACGCATTTATAAGTGTGTTCTATGCCTGCCCTATCAAGGGCTGTTGACATTATCGCACAGCTCGATATGCCATCCGCATCCATGTGCGATATCAGGAAAAAATCATCGTTTGAATGGTCAAGGACATTGGAAATACACTTGCTGGCCAGCCCATGGATATCCATGATAATGCTCATTGCATGCATTAATAAGGATTTCGCCATTAGACTTGTATATGCATGTCCTTCCAAAATTCTCCCTTTGGTTGGAGAGGCTGCTCTGACATCAGCATCGCCGATATCTCATCCAGACGTTCCTGGATCCAGTCATTGCCTTTTCCCTTGGACCTTTCCCAAAGATATGAAAAATAATCGCCAAGTGACTCGGAATAATTCACATAGTCCCTATCAAGGAGATCGAAAAGGTAGGGCTCGCCCCTTTCATTGCAGTCACCGCTAATGCTGGCATATCTGATGTACCATCCCGTATTGGTCTTTTTTATGCCGTATATGTTCTTATGACCCCACTTTATCGATAATACAGCTAATTTCATATCAATTAACCTACAATCTCATTATATTAGTCTCTATAATAAATATTTATCTATCTTAAAGGATTAAAGGTCATAAAATGCCTTGAATATTTGATAAATGAAGACAAAATACTGTTCTTTGAGTCTCGTTCATTAATTATAAATATCTTGAGAGCCATAGATATATGGAGGTGTGTCGGTAACATGGATGAAACTGGCCCAGGAGGCGGATCGCGGGTCAGGGGATTCTGCATATGTCCAAAATGCGGATATGAGACGACGCATATGGACGGTCGGTCGTGCTGTATCCTAAGATGTCCTGAATGTGGCGCCATCATGGAGAGGGACCTCTTACTGTAGGTAAAGGTCTTAAACATATAAGCGCATGGTAGACCATGAAGGCACTTCTGAGCGTCCATGACAAGGAACTTTTGGATGTATTTGCAGACGGTTTGATCCGGAACGGGTATGATGTCTTCTGTACAGAGGGAACCAACGCCTTCCTGAGGGGGAAGGGATTGGAGACGCATATGACATCGGAGATCACGGGTTTCTCCGAAATGCTCGACGGTAAGATAAAGACCATCCATCCGGACATCCACTATATGATCGCCACCGGGGAGATAAGCGTGATGGCAGTCAATCTCTTGCCGCTCGCGCTCAAGGGGGACTCGCCCCTGGACTCCATGGACATCGGCGGCGTGAACCTCATAAGGTCTGGTATCAAGAACTGGAGGAACGTGTGCGTGCTGACAGACTCCAAGGACTATCTCAAGGTCCTGAACGACATCAGGGGCAACGGGATCAGGATGGAGACCAGGCATGAATGCGCCATCAAGGCCATAAAGACCGTTATGACATATGACTGGAACGTGCTGGAGACACTGAAGAACCTTGACCTATGAAAGGATGTTACATACTGCTTACCCATCTGGACAATGGGGCGGCAATCGATATTGGAAGGCTTGGAACGCTAAGATTCGAGAGAGGATATTATGCTTATGTCGGCTCTGCGATGAACGGCCTGGAACAGAGGATATCACGGCATCTCCGGACCGAGAAGAGAATGTGGTGGCATATAGACTACCTTCTTCAAAGGACGAGGATAACAGGGGTCTATACAAAGGAATCGGAGGACAGGGAAGAATGCCTCATCTCGGAAAGGCTTTCAAGAAAATATGAGGCCATAGCCCATTTTGGTTCCAGCGATTGCAGATGCAAGGGGCATCTGTTCAGGATAAGGGAGGCCGATGAACTGATCGCCGAGCTCAAGATGTGCGGATTCGAGAAATACGGATGATCACGTGACCACCAGGTTGATGTAGTCCATCTTGCCAGAGATCTGCAGATTGTTCACCATCTCCCTTATGTCCTCGCCCTTTCCTTTCAAGACGAATATCTCAAGGCATCTGTCATCTATCACGTGTGTATGGATCTGGGTATGTATGAGACCCTCGTTGTCGTGCTTGATATCGGACAAGACCCCCTCATGTTTCTGTTCGTGTATGAGGAGGAGGACAGAGCTCACATCGCCCGTAAGTTCTCTCTTTGATTTATAGTCCTCGAGGAGCATCCTAACACCCGCCCTTATGACCTCCGAGCGGCCCGAGAAGCCCATATTCTCCTGAAGCATGTCCAGTTCCGACAATATCTTGTCATTAAGCGAAACGCTAACTACTGTCATGACTAAGGATGTTATTATTAATATTAATACCTTTTCCATCTTTATTATTAATAATTATTAATAATTATGTGTAATTTTTAATAAATAAATTTATAAATTTTAATAACATTAATATGTCGGTGCTTAAATGAAAAAGAAGATGATCTTTATTCTCTTGATGGTCGTAGTGTCGCTCTCCGCCTGCATATCTGGAGATGGGGAGAATGACAATGACAAGATAGGCATTGTTGTAAGCATACCGCCATACTCCGAGTGGGCATCCTCCGTAGGGGGGGACAAGGTGACAGTGACGATAATCGTGCCCGAGGGACAGTCGCCGCACACATATGAGCCCACCGCCGAGACCATGATAAAGGTTAGCGAAGCCAGTATATGGGTCAAGAACGGAGTCGGACTGGAGTTCTGGGCTGACGAGATAGTGGAAACCAATTCAGACATTGATATAGTCGACATATCGGAGGGAGTGGACCTGATACCAACTGATGGAGAGGACGATGACGGCGATCATGACGAAGGAGGATATGATGCACACATCTGGATGTCCATAGAGGTAGCAAAAAAGGGCGTCGAACAGATATATGCGGCCCTTGTGGAGGTTGACCCGGAGAACGAGGAATACTACAGGGGCAACATGGAGGATTACCTGGATGAGCTCTCCGACCTCGACCAGTACATAATAGACAACATAGGGGCGGATTCCGGGAAAATGTTCATAGTGTTCCATCCTGCTTGGACGTACTTTGCGAGAGACTACGGACTGGTGCAGATATCGATAGAGGAGGGCGGCAAGGAGGCGGGGCCCGAACAGATAGCAAACATCGTCGACCAGGCAGAGGAATACGGGATAAGCGTCATCTTTACCGAACCCCAGTTCAGCAGCGATGATGCAAAGGTCATCGCGAACGAGATAGATGGCATAGTCGTGTCGATAAATCCATTGGCGAGCAACTATGTTGAAAACATGAAAACAGTTTTAAATGCGCTTGTGGAAGGACTAGTGTGAGCTAATGGAAGAAAATGGGGACGTGGCCATCTCTATCAAGGACCTATGGGTGTCATACGGCGATCACGTCGTTCTGAAGAAGATAGACCTTAACGTGCATGAAAAGGACTTCATCGGCATCATAGGGCCGAACGGCGGTGGAAAGTCCACACTGCTCAAGGCCATTCTCGGGCTCATAAAGCCTTCCAGAGGTTCCATCAGCATCTTTGGCAGACCGATAAGGGAGGCCAAGAGGTACATAGGGTACGTCCCCCAAAGAAAAGAGATACCCCGTAATTTTCCGATCACCGTCTTCGAGGTCGTCAGGCTGGGCAGGTATCCCCGCAAAGGGATAGGAAAGAGATTCGATGAGGACGACAACAAGGCGTCCCTGCAGGCATTGGAGAGGGTGAACATGCTGGAATACAGGGACACCGAGATATCTAATCTTTCCGGAGGACAACAGCAGAGGGTGTTCATAGCCAGGGCGTTGGTGAACGATCCAAAGCTGCTTCTCCTTGATGAGCCCAACATCGGGATAGACCTAACGGTGCAGAACGATTTCTACGAGATGTTGAAGAGATTCAACGAAAGGATGACTATCATCATGATAAGTCACGACGTCACGGCGATATCCAGCTATGTGAAGACCGTGGCATGCCTCAACAAGGAACTCCACTACCACGGGACAAAGGCCATAAACAAGGAGGACTTCGAGAAGGTCTATAATTGCCCGGTGGAGCTCATAGCCCATGGCCAGCCGCATTGGGTACTGGAGGAACACTGATGTTCGAATTCCTCGGTTATGAGTTCATGAGGAACGCATTCATGGCAGGCGCCCTGACCAGCATCATATGCGGCACCATTGGTGTGTACGTGGTCCTCAAGAGGATAGTCTTCATCAGCGGTGGGATAGCCCACTTCTCTTTCGGAGGGATCGGTTTCGGATACCTCATAAACTTCAATCCCATGGTCACCACATTGATCTTCTCCTTGGGCGCGGCGGTCTCCATAGGGCTGTCAAAGAAAAAGGTCAATATGCAGGAGGATACCACTATAGGCATACTATGGGCGATAGGGATGGCGCTTGGGATAGTCTTCGTCGGGCTTAGCAAGGGATACGCCATTGACCTCTTCAGCTATCTGTTCGGCAGCATACTGGCCGTCAGCAGGCAGGACCTTTACATGATGGTGACCCTATGCGCCCTGATAATGATCACAGTGACCATCTTTTACAAGGAACTGTTGTTGGTGACGTTCGATGAGGAGTACGGGAACGTCCTGGGCGCACCCACGAACGGCATCTACATCATGCTGCTCTGCCTGGTGGCGCTCTCGATAGTCGTCATGATAAAGGTGGTCGGGGTCATACTCGTGATAGCTTTGCTCACCATACCCGCATCGACAAGCAGATTGTTCTCCAACAATCTGAAAAAGATGATACTGTTCTCCATCCTTGTAGGTCTGGTATTCACGTCCGGCGGATTGCTGATATCCTATTATGCCAATCTCGCCTCGGGCGCCACGATCGTTATTTTCTCAGGGGTCATGTTCTTTATCACGATGATGGTGAAGAGCGTCTTGGACAAAAGGAAGAGGAACCGGGCATTGAACGCGATGATACAGAAACAATAAAGAACTGTGACATCCACTTTTCGACCATGAGAACGATTTTCTATGAAGACGGCCTGGTCAGGATGATAGACCAGACCAAGCTCCCTGGAGAGTTGGTGGTGCACGAATGCGGCAATGTCGATTGTCTCATCGAGGCCATAAAGGAGCTCAGGGTCCGGGGGGCGCCGGCGCTTGGGGCGGCAGGCGCTTATGGGGTCGTCCTCTCCGCAAGACAGCACATATCTGAGAAGAGCGATCAATTCCTGTCCAGTGTGGGCAAGGACTCCGTAAGGATATCCAATGCCAGGCCCACTGCAGTGAACCTCCAATGGGGCGTGGCCTCGCAGATGGGGCTTGTGAGACGCAATGGGACAAATGAGGCGGTCCTAGCGTCCCTCGAGGAGAATGCCGAGAGGATAGCTTCAGAGGATATCGACAACAACAAGGCAATTGGCAGGCTTGGTTCCGCGCTCGTGGACGATGGCGACAACGTGCTCACACACTGCAACGCGGGGGCGTTGGCCTGTGTAGGATACGGAACTGCCCTTGGAATCATAAGGGCGGCCCACGAGGAAGGAAAAAGGATCCACGTCTACGTAGATGAAACAAGGCCGCTATGCCAAGGTTCCAGGCTCACGGCATGGGAGATGGTGAACGAGTCTATCCCGGCCACGCTCATAACGGACAGCATGGCGGGTTTCCTGATGGGCCAGGGAAAGGTGCAAAAGGTGGTGGTCGGTGCGGACAGAATAGCCTCGAACGGCGACACTGCGAACAAGATCGGCACTTACTCGCTCTCGGTGCTGGCAAAGCACCACGGCATTCCCATGATAGTGGCGGCCCCGACGTCCACCATAGACCTAAGCATCGACGACGGGTCCAAGATACCTATCGAAGAGAGGGACGGAAACGAGCTTAGATACTGGAAGGGGATGCAGAACGCTCCGATCGGCATAGGCGTCTACAATCCGGCATTCGACGTGACACCCAACGAAAACATAACCGCGATAGTAACGGAAAAAGGAGTGGCAAAGCCTCCTTTCAAGGAGACATTAGCCAGGCTCAAGTCTTGAGCGTACTGACCCGTACGCCTCCTGCGCACCCTCGATCACGCTTTCCTCATCCACAGATGCAATGCGTCCGTCGAGTACCACGAAGCTGCCATCCACCATGACATGGGAAACGCTTCTGGAGTTGACGGAGAGGCATAGATGGCCCGAAAGGTTGGCCGTGGGGAACGCATCCCTCCCATCAAGTAGTATGATGTCCGCATTTGCACCCGGCGCTATCTGGGCGCCGTCAAGGAGCGTGGAGAGCAATTCATCTGAGCCGAGGTTGTTGGATAGGCCTATCATCCTCGTGTCCGCGAAGATGTCGTATCCATCGTTTATGGCCGGCGAGTCGAGACCGACTGAAAGCCTCACCCCGGCATCTATCATTCTCCTGACGGGCGCGGACCCGGACATGAGCCTCAGATTGGAAGCTGGACAAAGGGCGACCTTGACGCCCCTTCTGGCAAGTATGTCCACCTCACCGGCGTCCATGTGCACGCAATGCGCAATCGTGGTGTCCTCGCAAAGCACACCCTTTCTTTCAAAGAACTGGGCCGGGAGCATTCCATATTCCCTCAGGGAATACTCGGTGTCCATGCCTGTCTCGTTCATATGCATATGATAACCCTTGAAAAGTCCGCGATTGTCCCTGTAGGTCTCGGCTATCCTGTCCACGAGGTCCTCGGATGCCAGTCTGATCGAGACTATCCCAAGCTTTGCATCCACCAGCCGCGAGGTCCCCGCCCTCTTTGCAAGGGAGAGGGACGTCCCTATGTTGGCAGAACGTCCGCCCCAATCGTTGTTGTCCATCAAGGCCTCACTAAGAGACGCCCTTATACCCGCCTCTTCACAGGCACGCAGGACCTCAAGCTCCTTGAAATGCATGTCCTCGAAGTATGTTATGCCGGAGCGCAGCATCTGGCATATGCTGTAAAGACTTCCATGATAGGCCTCCCTGTCCGTCATATCCTTCTCAAATCGCCACAGGGAATCTTCAACCCATTCGTCCAATCCCCCGACAACTGGCATGCCCCTCATCAGGGAGGTGGATGCGTGCATGTGGTTGTTGTGCAACCCCGGCAGTGCTATGAGGCCCTTCGCATCGAAGATGTCCCCGCCCCTGAGGTCCTGGCCCAGCCTGGATATCTTGCCATCGTCGCCTATTTCGATATCGAGTCTCCTGAATCCATTGTTGTAGACATACGCATCCCTTATTATCATGGCATCACGATGTCTTTACAGAACAGAAAGCTTCAATAAATCGATTTCTCAAATATGTGAATAGTTAATCAGCAGCAAATAGTAAAATTTTTA
Source organism: Halobacteria archaeon (assembly GCA_036733165.1). Classification (GTDB taxonomy): domain Archaea; phylum Methanobacteriota_B; class Thermococci; order Methanofastidiosales; family NM3; genus JAFGGT01. The sequence goes on from DAINBB010000015.1 coordinate 12,330, forward strand.
AATACATCCATGTTTATTAGAACTGGTGAGTTTATGGACGATATTGAAGAGATAAGAAAGAAGAAGATGGAGGACATGGCAAACAAGTCTGATGATTTCCATCCAATCACAGCGACCGATGATAATTTTGATAAACTATTAGAGGACAATCCTGTGCTTCTGGTGGATTTCTGGGCAGAATGGTGCATGCCCTGTAAGATGTTCGCCCCAACTGTCACTGAGTTCGCTAAAGAGACCCAAGGTAAGATCGCCGTGGCAAAGCTCAACGTGGACGAGGCCAGGAACACTGCAATGAGATTCAACGTGATGTCCATACCCACATCCATGCTATTCAAGGAAGGGAAGCTTGTTGACAAGCTCACCGGGGCTGTTTCCAAGCAGATGCTCAAACAGTTCGTAGATAGGTACGTTTAAAATGATAAATCCCTTCAGCAAGAACCTCTGTTCCCCAAATCAGATAGAGGGAGTGGACATATACGAGCTGGTTTCGGGGGTCCTTTCATTGAACGAGCTTGAGACCAGCATACTTTTTTCGTTGTTTGATGACAATCTCTCGGCGGTGGAACTGTCAAGACGTTCGGGAAAACATCGAAGCACCATACAGAAGGCGTTGTCCACCCTTATGGGGAAGGGATTGATAATAAGGAAGAAAAGGGGACTCAGGAGAGGATACCACTACACCTACGGGTCGATATCCAAGTCCAGAGTAAAGGACCTCATGATAAAGTACATAGACGATCAGACGAAATGCCTGATCGACAGGATAGAGTGCGAGCTGTAGGTTCAACGGCACGGCGAGCCGTTTACAACATCCTCGAGATCGCCCTTGGCGTGCATGTCCAAAAGTTCCTTTGCGCTCTTTGCCCTGCCAAAGCATACCTTCATGCCCAGCTCATCGGCGTATTCCAGCGCCCCGGGACCTATCCCAGAACAGATTATCATGTCCACGTCGTGGTCCTTGAGCAGGTCCAGCGTTCCCTCATGACCGGGAGCGAAGGCGGCCTTGTTCTCGATTATCATATCTGTGTCCCCTTTTTCTCCGATTATCATGAAATAAGGTGACCGGCTGAAATGCTCATTGATGTGCGAATCCATCCCGTTGTCATCCTTGAGAGGTATTGCTATCACGGTCATTGGATCACCTCATCAAGTAACCGGATATGATCTTCTTCTGGGCCCGTTTGATTATCTCATCGGTGCTTGAAGGGGACACTCCTATCTCTCCGGACAGCTCCTTTAGCGATATCCTCTTCGGAATGTCGAAATAGCCCAGGTCATAGGCTTTCTTGAGAACGCACTTTTGCCTGTTGGTGAGGCTTCCGTTCATGCCGAAGTTCCTCTTTTTCATTATCTCGACAGTATAGTTACGTTCTTTGAGAGTATTGATGAAGTCGTACAAAGAATTGTTGCCGCATGTCAATATGTCCAATGTAATACACTTGTTGTTACACCTGCATCCATTGAAAAGGCATCCGGAACGCAAGAACAGTTCAAAACCTATGTAATAACTCATCCTTAACATGAGAAAATACTCATCTTCCGTCTTCTTATCGACCTCATAGTATGCTACCGAACCAATGGAATCTGAACTGTAACTGTTTATTGATGAGATGACGTCTTCCATAGTGTTGGCAGAGGTATTGAATTCGCAGAGCACAGTTCCTCCGATGTTGCCATCGTAGGTAGGCATTAACTGTAGGACCTTGTAGTCCACGCCGTTGTCCTTAGCAATGTTGATAAGAAAGCTATCATCGCTACACGCTTTTATAAGGACCTCATGCATAGCATTCCCCCCCGCAAATGATAAGGGGTCTACCTTTATATAATTAATTGAAATTGACCATATTTTTAATTATAATTCCTAATCCGTGTCTTTATTTATAAAAAGAATATAATATGTCGGGGCCCCTACAACATCATTCCCAAGGATCCTGGTCCATAAGTTTCCAGCCATAAAGCTGGGTCAACAGGTAGAATGAGGCCTGGGGGGGTATTATTCCCTTCTCGGTCACTATTATATCAACGTACTCGTCGGGCGTGATGTCGAAGACTGGGTTGCGGACCCTTATGTTACTGAACTCATCGGCGATCTCCTGGGGTATTACCTCGTCAGGCGTCCTTTCCTCTATCTCCACCAGCTCCCCAACCAACGTGTCTGGGTGGAACTTGAACGTCTCTGCGGCCACCATCAGCCTGACCCTGGCCTCCCTTGCGGCCATTGCCACCGTCGCGGTGCCTATCTTGTTCACCACAGCGCCGTTCGAGGTGACGGCATCGGCGCCAACAATGACGTGGTCCATGTCCTTCATGTAGAATCTTGCGGCAGAGTCCACGGCTATGTTCACATCTATGCCCTCGTTCGCGAGGGCCTTTGCGGTTATCCTTCCCTGGTACCTCGGCCTCGTCTCCATGGCATATACCTCTATGTCCTTTCCCTGCTGATGGGCCCTCTTCATGATCTCTATGGCCGCATTCGAGTTGCAGATCGTCATTATCTTGTCGCCAGAGAGTATGCGATTGGCACCAAAATCGCCTATCAGCCTCAGGGCGTCCTCGGCATTGGATATGAATCTGTCAGCCGCGCCTATGACAGAGTCCTTCAAGACGTCCAGGTCCCCCTCATTCTCCGTCAGGCCGTTTATCAGGACGTATCTGACGGCATTTGGCAGCGATACGGCGGTCGGTCTGGTCTGTACGAGATATCTTGCCGAGACCTTCATCTCATTGATGAAATCATCGATACCTGCGGCCGATGAGCCCATCGCCGCGACCTTCAATGCTTTCGCGGCGGCAACGGCTATCCTCCCGGCGCCACGAATCTTCATGGACTCTATGTCCTTCGCTATACTAACAAGTTTATCATTCATTGTTTGACCTCATGATAGAGTACATCTTGTCCTCGATGACATCAAGGTCCTGGAACAGGATCTTCTTGCCGTCGGTGTGGGACAACAGCTGGAAAGCAAGACCAAAGGAGAGGGAGCTCTTGAGATTGGAGGTCTTCAGGTACCTGTAGATGAATCCAGAAATGAAAGAGTCATCATATTCTCCCGCATCGTATGTCGGGTCCACGGGGGCGTTGATGACGTAAGGGTCGCCATCCCTAAATACATTGAGGCCCTTCCCCTTGTCGGTAAGGATCACATTTTGCGGACCCATGCCGGCTATTTTCCTGCCCGCGGCGGATGCGTCCGCCTCGTCTGTCGTCGCCATTGCGTCGTGAACGTCCATGAAGAGGAAATTGACCTTATCGTCCAACGACCTCAGGTCGCATGAACCGTCTATCTGACACGATATCAGGACGTCATGCGCCCTTTCAGATATTGAACGTACCATATCGTCATTTCCTGGACATATGTGGACCATCCTTGAACCCTTGAGAAAACGGGATTCGACATTTCGGGGGGAGAGATGTCGATTGGCGCCTGTGAAAACGTATGAACTGGAATTTCCAGGAAGGTCTATGTTTATCCTTTTTCCAGTCTTGGTCTCGCTAATGATGAGCTGGGAATAATCAATGTTGGACTTCTCCAGTATCGACAGGACGCCGGATGCGTCCATGCCGATGGAACTGACAAGGGACACCTTCAATCCCAGGTAGGAGCATAGGACAGAGATGTCTATGGCACTTCCCCCTATCCTTTCAGATATGCTGCCTATCTCAAAGTAATGTCCTTTTATCACGGACGACGCCTCAATGTTCGTCTCCATGTTAATGTCACCAATCACAACGACATCATGCATATTATCCCCAAGGCTGTATCGATAGACCATAATTAAGTTTTATCAAAAATATATAAACCTTTTTAGTTTAACCCTCAAATAAAATGTGAATAGTCGATATTTCTCAATAATACGGAAAAATAATCTTAATTTCACCACATCAAAAATGAATCGATGAGAATATATTTTTAAACAGGACGCATTTAACAACATTTATGCCACCCATCAAGGTAAGGGACCTGTCCTTCAGCTATCCCCATAGCCCAAGGGAGATAATAAAGAATGTCTCATTCGACGTTGAGAAAGGGGAGTTCCTTGCCATCATAGGTCCATCCGGGTGCGGCAAATCGACATTGTGCTATACCCTGAACGGGATAATACCGCACACCATCAACGGAAACGTGTCAGGGAGCGTGGAGGTGTTTGGAAAAGAGACCTTAAAGTCCGAACCTCACCAGCTTGCGGGGGACATAGGGATAGTGTTGCAGAATCCTGAGACGCAGCTGTTTGCCATGACTGTCGAGGAGGAGCTTGCCTTCGGTCCAGAGAATCTCGGGATAGACGTTGATGATATAAGGGAAAGGATAGACTGGGCCCTGTCGGTCGTCAGGATGGAGAAGTACAAATACAGATTTCCATTCAGCCTCTCCGGCGGGCAGAAACAGAGGATAGCGATCGCCGCATCCCTGACCATGATGCCAAAGGTCCTCGTGCTTGACGAACCAACATCCCAACTGGACCCAAAGGGCAAGAGGGACATATTCAACGTTATCAACGAACTGCACGATGAGATGGACATGACGATCCTGCTCGTCGAACATGAGACCGACATCCTGGCAGAAAATGCTGAAAGGGTGATGGTCATGCAGGAGGGACGGATGATCATGGACGGAGACCCCAAGGACATACTCGCCCGTGTCGAATCGCTGCAGAAGATAGGAATCAGGCCCCCTGAGGTCGCCGAGATAACTTACAGATTGGTACAGGCAGGGAGATTGCCGTGTGTGTACACCACACTGGAGGAGGCAGGAGGGGTGCCGCCGTGAGCATGATAGAGTTCAAGGACGTGTCATACAGGTACGAAGACACCGACTTCAATGCCGTGGACAAGGTCGACCTGGCGATAGGCGAAGGCGAATGTGTTGCCATACTTGGCGAGAACGGCTCGGGGAAGACCACGCTCATAAAGCATATCAACGGCCTTCTTAGACCTACCTCTGGCAGTGTGTTCATGGACGGCAAGGACATCAAGGACGCCACGATAGCCGAACTCTCGAGGAAGGTGGGATTCGTGTTCCAGAATCCCGACCACATGATATTCGCGGATACCGTGGAGGAGGAGGTCTCATTCGGACCCAAGAACCTTGAGGGGGAACCCAAGGACCTGGAAAGGAGGGTGGACGAGGTGCTCGCCTTCACAAGGCTGGAAAAATACAAAGACACCCACCCGATGTCGCTCTCGGGAGGGGAGAAACAGAGGCTTGCCTTGGCATCCATAATCATATTGGGACCAGACGTGCTGATCCTCGATGAGCCAACGACCGGGTTGGACTACAACAGCGTCAATTCCATGCTACAACTTATACGCAAGCTCAGCGATGAGGGAAAGACCATCATCCTGATAACACATGACATGGGGCTCGTCTCGCATGTGGCAAAGAGGGTAATCCTCATGAAGGGGGGCCATATAATCAGGGACGGCAGTGTCAGGGAGGTCTTCCTTGACGAGGATGGCCTTTCTGAGACATTTTTGGAACAGCCCTATGCACTGAAGCTTTCAATAGCGTGGGGAAAAGGTGCGAACATCACCCCGGACGAGCTTGTGAACAGGATACTGGAGGAAGATGGATGATAAAGTACTCCATGTACATGGAGAACGATTCGTTCTTTCACAGGATAGACCCCAGGGTGAAGATATTCATATCATTCTTCATATTGTTGACAGGGATACTCTTTACGGAGGCCGACCAACTGTTCGTCATATTCGTCTCGGTCTTCCTTATGCTCAGATTCGGTGCGAAGGTGCCAGTAAGGACGTTCATGAAGTACATCAAGCCAATATTGCCCATAGTCGTCATCCTCCTCGTGATGTGGCCGTTCTTCAAGAGCAGCGGCAACGTTCTCGTCGAGTTCTGGAAGATAAAAATAACGGACGACGGGATACTGATAGGCGTGGCCATGGCGCTTAGGATACTCACCATGATATCCGCAACGTTCGTCCTGTTGACGACCACTCAGCAAAAGGACATAATATCGGCCCTCACCACCATGGGGATGCCATACGAATATGGCCTGACGCTGGTCATAGCCCTGAGGTACATTCCAACGTTGGCGGGGATGGCGCAGACAATAATGGACGCCCAGAGATCAAGGGGTCTGGAGCTCGACAAGGGAAACGTCATGAGCAGGATAAGGAAGTATGTCCCAATACTAGCACCCCTGATAGTAGGTGCCATAAGGATGGCCCAGGAACTGGCGATCGCCATAGACTCGAGGGCGTTCGGACATGGCAAGAGGACGTATATCAACACCATCAAGATGTCCGGGAAGGACTGGACAGTGATGGCCCTGGCAGTGGCCTTATTTGCCTCGATGGTGTATTTGAGATTCTGGGGAACGCCATCTGAATTGGCCTTTTTTTGAGCTTTAGAAGCCTTTATTTATAAAACAATATACCGAAACATTTAAATTTACAAAATGTTAAGGAAATAAGAAATCATATTCATCAGTCATTTCTAACCATGGTGAAACCAATGCCAGAAGACGTGAAGAAATCAATTACACTCAAGGTAGCAGGGGCGGTGCAACAGGATGTCGGTCGAGGTATCGTGAGAATCGACAGGAAGTTCCAAGAGATGTTGGGGATCACCCAAGGGAACGTAGTGGAGGTCATAGGTGAGAAGAGCACGGCGGCGATAGTTGTGGACGCATTCCCCAATGACAAGGGCCTCGACATCATCAGGATGGACGGTCTCATCAGAAAAAACGCAAAAACAGGCATGGGGGAGCTCATAAAGGTCATCAAGGCCGATGTCAAGGAGGCCAAGAGGATAGTCCTTGCCCCGACGCAGTCCGGTGTGCACTTCAGCATCCCGGGGAGCAGGGTAAGGCAGAACATCATCGGCAGGCCGCTTTTCAAAGGGGATGTTATCAGCATCGTGAGGAAGTCCAAGGACACCCCATTCAAGGAATCCATCTTCGAGGACTTTTTCGAAGGGCTCTTCGAGAACGCCACCTTCGCCCTGGGCGAGATAAGGTTCGTGGTGGTGTCCACACAACCGAACGGCATTGTGCAGGTATCCAATTCCACCGAAATAGAGGTGATACCTGAGGCAAAGGAGCTCAAGGACCTGACACTGCCATCCATAACATATGACGACATTGGAGGTCTTGGAGATGAGATCGACAAGGTTAGGGAGATGATAGAACTCCCCCTCAAGCACCCGGAACTGTTCGACAGGCTGGGCATCAAGGCGCCTAAGGGCGTCCTGCTGAGGGGACCGCCCGGGACAGGAAAGACCCTTATCGCCAAGGCCGTGGCCTCGGAGACCAACACCCACTTCATAAACATCAACGGCCCGGAAATCATGTCAAAGTACTATGGACAGTCCGAGGAAAATCTGAGGAAGGTCTTCGACGAGGCAGAGAAGAACGCCCCGGCCATCATATTCATCGACGAGATAGACGCGATCGCGCCAAAAAGAGGAGAGGTCACCGGGGAGGTCGAGAGAAGGGTCGTGGCCCAGCTGCTTGCCCTGATGGATGGACTGAAGGGCAGGGGGAAGGTCATAGTCATTGCGGCCACCAACAGGCCCGATGCCCTCGACGACGCCCTGAGGAGGCCAGGGAGGTTCGATAGGGAGCTCGAGATAGGGGTGCCCAATGCGGAGGGCAGAAAGGAGATATTGCAGATACACACAAGGGGCATGCCGCTCTCGAAGGACATCGATCTCAATGAGATATCCAAGATCACATACGGCTTCGTCGGCGCCGACCTTGAGGCGCTGTGCAGGGAGGCGGCCATGAACACCCTGAGGGGCATACTGCCAAAGCTCAATCTCGATGAGAAGATTCCGGCGGACATACTTGAGGAGATAGAGGTCACGCGGGAGGACTTCGAGGTGGCGATGAAGACCATAGAACCGTCCGCCATGAGGGAGGTGCTCATAAGGACGCCCAATGTATCATGGAAGGACATCGGCGGGCTCGAGGAAGTGAAAAAACAGCTTGTTGAGGCCGTCGAGTGGCCGCTCAAGTCGCCAGAGAAGTTCGACAGGCTAGGCATAAGGATGCCGAAGGGCATCTTCCTCTATGGACCCCCGGGCTGCGGGAAGACGATGCTGGCGAAGGCTGTCGCGAAGGAGTCCAACGCCAACTTCATATCCATCAAGGGGCCCGAACTGCTGTCCAAGTGGGTAGGCGAGTCCGAGAAGGCGGTCAGGAAGATATTCAAAAAGGCCAGGCAGGTCTCTCCAAGCATAGTGTTTTTCGATGAGATAGACGCAATAACCTCAAGGAGGGGCGCAGAGATCGGCACCAAGGTGGAGGAAAGGATAGTCGACCAACTGCTCACCGAGCTCGACGGGCTCGAGGAGCTAGGGAACGTCATAGTGATAGGCGCCACCAACAGGCCGGACATCGTTGACTCTGCGATGCTTAGGCCGGGAAGATTCGACCTGATGATCAATGTGGGCGCGCCTGACGATGCGGCAAGGCTCAGTATACTCAAGGCGCATACCAAGAAAATGCCGCTTGACAAGAACGTGGACCTCAGGAAGATATCCATGGAAACGGATTACTTCTCAGGCGCCGACCTGGAAGGCCTGTGCCGGGAGGCGGGAATGATAGCGCTGAGGGAGAACGAGGACGCGGACATCATCAAACGTTCACACTTCGTGAAGGCGATGCAAAAGATAAAACCGTCCCTCAACAAGGACCTGCTAAGGTTGTACGATAGGGGCTTTGGGATAGAGGAGGCGCCGGTGATCTACCATTAGTGGCGCAATCCCATTTTATTTTGTTATTACGCAAATAATTTAAATAAAAATGATAATAAAGAAACAATTGAGAAGATGGAGGCCTAAAATGGGTAAGATAGTAACATCACGATTGAGAGATAGGATGATTGTAACGGAGCAGGGGCATGAGATAGGAATACTCTATGACCTTGTGGCTGACGAGAGCACAGGGAAGCTGACGGCCTTGATCGCAGAACCCGCCAACGACAACATCAGGAACATCTTGGTAACGGACAAGGACGGCATGTGCCTCATACCCTTCAATGCCGTTCACGCCATAAAGGATTTTATAGTGATCGATGCAAAGAGGCTCCCGAGGAAGACACAAAAGGTAGGGATGTTCGCGAAGAACGAGTAAGCTATTCTAAGGGATATGATGAAAACAGCTATTTTGATGGGTACTCTTACAGCCTTGCTGATGCTGGCTGCCGGTGCCTTGGGCCTATACATAGGCGGAGACCCTATGCCATATCTAACGTTCGCATTTGTTATGGCAATGGTGATCAATCTGGTGTCATACTTCAAGAGCGACAGCATAGTCCTGAGGATGTACAAGGCCAGGGAGGTCGGGGAGGACGAGTATCCGGAGCTTCATCGGATGGTGAGGGAACTCACGCAGACCGCTGACATGCCAATGCCGAAGATAGCCATAGTGCCTTCGAACAATCCAAATGCCTTCGCCACGGGAAGGAACAAGGAAAATGCCGTCGTCGCCGTGACGGAGGGTGCCCTCAACATCTTGGACAGCGACGAGCTAAGGGCGGTGATCTCCCACGAGCTCGGACACATCCTCAACAGGGACATGTTCATAAGCACGATGGCAGCCGTCATTGCCAGCATAATCGGATACCTTGGACAGATGGGATGGTGGATGTCCTGGGGCAGGAGAAGCGATAACAACAACAATAGCTCCGGCGCCATCGGGATGATATTGTTGATCGTGTTCATACCGCTTGCGTCAATGATAATAAGAATGGCGATATCGAGGGACAGGGAATACGGGGCAGACAGAAGGGGTGCCGAGATATCCGGCCAGCCCGACATGCTCGCGAACGCCCTCGTCAAACTTGAGAACGCCTCGATGAGAAGTCCGATGAGGGGTGGGAATCAGGCCACTAGCAGCCTGTTCATAGTAAATCCGTTCAGGGCGCAGTCCCTGATGACCCTGCTATCCACGCACCCGCCAACGATAAAAAGGGTGGAGAAGCTCAACGAGATGGCGATCGATATGGGAAGACCGACCGTCTATGTCCCGCAATACAATTGAATCGTTAACCTCTTCTTGCCCTCTCGCACTTTTTCAATGCGGCCCCCGCCGCCAGGCAGATTGGGTCTATGGTGGGGGACAGGGGTGGCGTGTAGGCAGTTTCCAGATAGTTCAGCTCGTCCAGGCCACCGCCTAGCTGCATGATAGCTGAGATGGTGTCGATACGGGCAAGGACGCCGTCGGTCCCTATTATCTGTGCGCCCAAGAGTTTTTTCTCGGGCGTGAAGACCAGTTTGATCGTTATTTCCCTGCCGCCGGGATAGTACTCGGGCAACGTGCTTCCCTTAAATCTCGCCGTGAGAACATCGAATCCCGAATCCCTGGCAGAATTTGATGTGATCCCGACGGCCGCCACCCCCAAAGAGCCGATATGCGTGATAGATGTGCTCAGCGTGGGTCGGATGGCGATATCGCCACCGGCCAGATTGGCGGCAACCACCCGCGCCTGTCTCACTGCGGACGAGCCAAGCTGGTCCAGCGTCCTTCTGCCGGTGACGGCGTTGGTCGTCTCGATACAGTCCCCACAGGAATATATATCTGGGTCCGATGTGTGCATGTGGTCGTCCACGATGATTCCCATCCCGACATCAAGGCCCGCCTTTTTCGCCAAGGATGTCTCGGCCCTTACCCCGCTTGCGATGACGCATGCGTCCACCTCAAGGCGTTCCCCTGGAATCGAGACGATCACCGACCCCTCGGTCTCCTCGATCCCTTCGACCTTGGTGCCCAGCATGAGTTTTATTCCCATGTTTTCAAGCTCGTCGGTCACCAGCCTGGCCATGTCCTCGTCAAGCATCATATGGATGACCGTGGGCAAAAGCTCCACAATGGTCACGTCCAGTCCTCTTCTCCTAAGGGCGTCAGCCACTTCTATGCCGACAAGGCCTGCGCCTATCACCACGACCTTGTTGGCGTCTGATATGGCCCTATCAAGGGCCTCGGCCTCGGGCATGAACTTGTAGGTGAACGTCCTCTTGCCAAGGCCGATCCCCTCGATGCCCGGTATGGGGGGGACGAAGGCGTAACTTCCGGTCGATATGACAAGCTTGTCGTAGCCGACACTGCATCGTTCACATATGACCATCTTCGATTCCCTGTCTATGCCAACGACCCTGGTATTCAGCATAAGGTCCAACTTGCCATAATCGCGATAGAACCCCTCGTCGAAGATCAGTATCCCCTCGTACGTCTCTATCTCCCTGCCCAGAACGAACGGAAGGGCGCAACAGGAATATTGCGGATAAGGTCCAGCTTCTATCACAGTTATCTTCGCGTCCCTGTTCCTTTTTCTTGTCTCGAGGGCCGCTGTGGCGCCTGCCGCACCGCCGCCTATGAAAACTATCCTCTCCTCAGTCATTGAACACCACGTCCAAAACGCCGTTCAATCTATTGTACACATAGAAATATATCAATCCTGCCACCATGTAGACAGCGACAGTCATGATCTTCCCATCCAATATCCCCACACACCTCTCAAAGAGCAGCAAGGGTATGACGCTAGCAATGTTCAAGACCTTTGGGATCTTGTTCGGCCTGGAATACAGGAATGCCAGGAGGAACGCGACGAACATGCTTGTGCTCGTCGCCAGTGCGGCACCCTCGACGGAATACGACGGGATCAGGATGAAGCACAGGATGATGTCCAGGAACGCGCATGACGAAAGGATGTACATCGGGATCCTGGGCCTTCCAAGGCCCTGAAGGCAGGACGAGATGAGGTAGTACATGGAATAGAAGAACATGCCCACGGCAAGTATCCTTAACGCCTGGGTGGCTTCCACGGAATCGAAAAGCACATAGAGTATCTCCCTTGAGAACGACAATATCAGCAAGGCAAATGGAAGGGAGACCTTGAATCCCACGTCGAAGGCCTTGGAGAATGTCTCCCCTATCTCTTCATGCGAGTTGGATGCCTTAAGGGAGGACATCTTGGGCAGGAGAAGGGAGGAGAGGGCGACGGAGAAGGATGTGATGAGCCTCGCCGTGGGGGTCACCAGCCCGTACAGAGACGTCTCATATGTTGAGAAGTAGCGCCCAAGTACCAGTATGTCAACCTGGAAGATCGTGACGATGGCAAGAGAGGTGGCTATTATGGGAAGGGAGAATCTGATCATCGCCCTCGCCCTGTCCCAGTCCATGGTCCACCCCCTGACGCGGGCAAGGTAGGAGAGCAGGTATAGCGTGCCCAGGGCGTATGCCAAGAAGAACGAGAGCACCGCCCCCTCAACGCCGTACCTTGTTCCCATGGCGTATGCCAGCGCGATGGTCGAGGCCTGTACGACAAACAACGCCATTGCCACCCTCTTCGCCCTCTGTTTTCCAAGATATATCCCTGTGAATATTGAGAACAGGATCCCAAAGGGTATCCCAAGGAACATGACACGGAGCGGGGTGACTATCTCATCGCCAAAGTCCTCTGATAGGAAGGATGCGAAGCTCGGAGCGACTATGAAACCGACTATGAAGAGCAAAACACCAATGAATATGAAGACGAACGGGTAAAGGTCCCTGAAATCGCCCTTTGCCTCATCCTCCGACACGAACTTTGAGACAGAGGGGCTGGTGGCATAGGATGTTATGGTGAGTATGAGATTCTGCACAGGGAGTATGACGGCAATCATACCGAATCCGTTCGTTCCAAGAACGGCCCTAAGCACTATCCTCAAGAAGAAGTTAAGGAATCGATTTATTGAATTCACTACGAAAAGGTAGGTGGATTTCCTGTACATTCAAAGATAAAGGGAAGAAAAGAGATATAAATTAGTATGGGTGGCTCACCTGAATCTCGCCCTTTTGGAAAGGAAGAACGGCAATGGCAGTCCCCTGTACGGCAATCCTTCCGATTTGGATGATATCTCGCACACCAACTCGTCCAGGTCCATGGCGACCTGCTCGCCAGTGGCCCTTACGCGCACGGGAAGCTTGCCTGTCTCGACCTCTTTTTCCCCGACCACTATTATATAGGGCACCCATTCCTTCTCGGCCCCTCTGATCCTCTTTCCAAGGCTCTCCGACCTGTCATCGATGTCCACCCTTATCCTGGGCATCTTGCATGCCATGTCCTGGCAGTGTGGAATCATCTCCTCATTGATCGGTATGAGCCTTACCTGGGTCGGACTGAGCCACACCGGCAGCATGGGTTTCTCGCCCTTCATAGAGTTCATGTAGGCCTGTTCCAGCAAGGCGTATACATTCCTCTCGATGGCTCCGGGTATGCTTGCGTGCAGCATGAGCGGATATTTTTCCCTTCCATCCTCATCGACATACTTTATATCGAATCTCTCGGTGTTCTCGATGTCTATCTGAACGGTCGATAGGGCCGAGGCCTTGTTGATGGCGTCCACGAAGTTGAACTCGAACTTCATCACAAAGTAGAACGGCCTCTCGTTCCACATCTCGAGGAGAACTGGCCTTCCGAGCTCCCTGACGAGTTCCTTTGCAAAGTCCTCGTTCTGTTCATAGAAGTCCCTGACGAACCGTATCCCCGCCTCATAGTTGACATCGAGGTCGTTCATCCATTTGATGCACTCCCTGTACTGATTCATGAACTCTTCCTTGGCGCCGTCCATGTCCTCAACCAGCGTGTGCATGTCGGGCATCGTGAAGGCCCTGAGCCTCCTGAGGCCCGAGAGCTCGCCCTTCTGTTCCCTCCTGAAACTGAAATGCGTAAGCTCGTAGAGTTTCAGAGGAAGATTCCTATATGATATCGTCATGTCATGCTTTATCAGGTACTGTCCGAAGCATGCGGCAAATCGCAGAAAGAATCTGTTGTCCCCCGACATGACAGTGTACTGCCTCGCAGGGAATCGATGGAGGTACCTGGACAGCTTCGGGTGTTCATAATCGTACATGATGGGGGTCTCCACCTCCATCCCGCCGTACGCCTGAATGACCTCTGAGACCCTCTGCTCTAGCAGCCTCTTTATCAGGGCGCCCTTGGGGTACCACCTCAGATTTCCTGAGTCGCTGCCTGGCTCATAGTCCACCAGCTCGAGCCTCTTCATGATCTCGACATGCGGCGGTTCCTTGTCCGCGGCCCGGGTCCCTGTAATCTCATAATCAACGAACTTCTTAAGATTGTCATGGGTGTTGAAGTCGAAGTCCTCGACAGCCGTCAGTTCCCCCTCGGGGGTGAGAATGTACCATTGCGACCTGATAGCCTCCTCGGAGGCCAGCGCCTCGGAGACTACCTCTTCAGGCCTTTCCTTCGATATGTGTATCTCCCTCGAGAGCTCCGAGAGGGGGTGGCCCTTGCAGGACACCTCGAAGGCCTTGTAGTAACCGAAGGGCGAGCGTTTTACCTTGAAGTCCTTTGAAAGCTCCTTTTCGAACAAGGGGAAGAACTCCTTGGCGAACTCAGGACTGGAGGGATTCGACGTCAGATGCACGTAAGGGTATATAAATATCGAATCCACCTTCACCTGCCTGGCGATGTCCCTGACCTGGTCTGAGGCCTCCAGGACCATTGCATCCATGTCGGACATGTCGTCCTTCTCAACACTTGTGAAAACAGTAAGGCATTCTTCCATGCCGTTACTCTTTAGACCTTCATCTATCTCCTCTGCGAACTTGGTCTTCTTGGTGACCTCGTACTTGATATAATCTGAATGAAGAGCAAGTATTCTCATGACAATCCCTTAATATAGGGGAATCGGAGGATATAAAAACATTATCTATTGACATCCACGCCGTATTTACGCAGTCCGGGCATTAATTAATAAATCATCGGATAAAACAGGTGATATGGAGATCATCAAGTCCGTCGACTTCACCGCATGCATAGGGGGAGGCAGATTCGGCACCAGGGCGGCGCTCCTGTCAAGGAAACAAAACGCCGTGACCCTTGTGGTCGACCCCTTTCCGGACTGCAAGGTCTGCAAGGTTGCGGAGATAAAGGCGACTGATCTGGATGACATCGACTTTGAGCTCCGCGGCAAGATACAGTACCTTCAGGGAAACGGATGCGACCTCGTATGGGACATCTTTTCCAGACGATGCCCCGACATACTCGTGCCCGCAGCGCCTGGACATCTCATGGCCCTGGCCGCGGTAAGGCTGCTCTCAAGGTCGGGCATGACGGCCAGACCGTACATTGAGGGTTTTGACCGGATCAGGGACAGGTTGGATGATGACATGGTCCTTATCGCAAGGAGGGAGGAAGGGATATTTGTCACAAGTTACATGGATGAAGGCGTGATGTGCCTCGAGAACTGCCCCCAGCCCGCCATATGCCCAGTTACCGGCAAGGACGATCCGTTCATACACGCCAGGAGCGATAGTTTCAATGCGGATTCCTTCATATACAAGCTTATAGACGAGAAATACATACTCCCAGAAAATGTGATTGTGGTCGGTGTCTCGGACTACCCCAAAGAGATATCCAAAATCGATGACAAGAGGATAAGTGATTTTGTAGACTTCTACAAGAGCTACGAGGAGATGGGACTAACGATCGTGACCAAGGAAATGATCAATAGCAATCCAAGGTTCTTCGATCCATCATCCCTTGAGGTTGAAAAGCTCCACGTGTCTGTAGACATAGACGTGGGCTCGAGAAATGCCATATACGGAGCCAGATTCACGGATTTCAAAGGGCTGCCAGAGAAGGAGATATATTCCCTCATCGACAATATCAAGTCATGTGATGCCAAGGTTGTGAGCAGCGATATAAATGAGATAGATGTCTGGAAGGCGGGGAGCAAGTTTTTTGGCAAGAGCGACAGGACGTACGAGGTAGCCACGACGATAGGCAGGAAATTGTGCAAGTAAGGGGATGTCACCGCAAAAAGTTATTCATCCACGGACATATCGATAATATTGCTCATACCTATTATTGCACATTTCTACAAATAATAATCTGAAGTGAATAAACAGCGGTCGAATATCACATTTTTATTATTATATACTATATATTAAGAAAAAGACCTGCATTTTTATAAAAGAAGATAGAATTCCCTTTGGTTCAAATACTTAAAAAAACTTAAAAACCGAAAATTATTTATAGACACAATAAACATCGTCATCGTAAAAATTATGAATCCGGACATCATTCTGGAATTCAGGTTTTTTCTTAGGAATAAAGAAAATTTTAGCAAACGGTGGAGGAAAATAAATGTTAGACTTAGAGTCTTTGATATCCATTCTAGAAGCTTGTAACAAGAACAAGATAGCAGAATTGGTTGTAAGAAAGGACGCAGTAGAAGTGAGAACAGTGTCCGCTGTAGGATCAGCCCCAGCTGCCGCAGCACCACAAGTGTCGCTCCCGGCTGCTCCGGTTATTAGTGCCGCGGTAGAAGAACCAGAAGCCGCAGAGGCCCAAGCTGCCGCTCCAGCTGCCGCCGCAACGCCTTCAAACGGAATTGAACTAACAGCTCCAACACCCGGTGTCGCTTATGTAGCCCCAGGTACCACAATTGACAAGGAACCATTGCCAAAGGTAGGGGACGTAGTTGAGGCTGGACAGGTCGTAGCCCTCGTTGAAGCCATGAAGATGTTCAATGAAGTCACAGCGCCTAGAAAGGCTAAGATTGTTGACATTAAGGTTGAGAACGAATCCTTGGTCAAGATCGGAGATTTGATAATGGTTCTCGAGCCTCTATAAAGTTGGGTATCTTCAGGACGTGAGGAAATGGAAGATACGAACTTCGTGAACGATTTATTCTTCTCACCCGGCAAGAAGAGAGGCACGCTAGTCGATGAAAGAATAGAAGTAGCGAAAAAGGGATGGGACAAGAACGGCGATGATTACGCCAAGAGGATGAAAGATGCCAAGAAGTTCCTCAAGCCAGGGACCAAGATAGTTGATTCCAAGGATGGTGTCGCCCTCCTTGAGGCCACCATAAGATCTGGGGACAAGATAAACATCGAAGGAGACAATCAGAAGCAGGCCGACTTCCTGGCAAGATGTCTCACAAAGATTGATTCATCAAAGATCAACAATCTCCACATGGTACAATCCGTTCTAGCCCTGCCCGAGCACATTGAAGTGTTCAAAAAGGGTATCGCCTCAAAGGTCGATTTCTGTTATTCAGGCCCCCTGTCCAACGAACTTGCGGACATGGTCATGGAAAACAAAATCAGCATAGGGGCAATACATACATATATCGAACTCTTCTCCAGGACTTATCTTGACCTTATCCCTAAGGTCGCACTGGTTGCCGCCAATGCAGCTGACAAGAACGGTAATCTCTACACTGGATTCAACTCTGAAGAAACAACATCTGTTGTTGAGAGCACAAAGTTCAGGAAGGGAATAGTGATAGCCCAAGTGAACGAGATTGTCGACAAGCTGCCCAGGGTGGACATACCCGGGGACTGGGTAGACTTCGTGATACCCACAGAGGAACCATACTACATAGAACCACTTTTCACAAGGGATCCCGCCTTGATAACAGAGTCACAGATATTCATTGCCATGCTTTCCATGATGGGAATCTACAGCAGGTATGAGGTATCCTCTTTGAACCACGGTATAGGTTTCAACACAGCATCGGTCGAGCTTCTCTTGCCAACTTTTGGTGAGGAGATGGGACTTAAGGGAAAGATATGCAGCCATTGGATACTCAATCCACATCCAACGATGATACCGGCCATAGAGTCGGGATGGGTGGACAAGATCATGCCCTTCGGTAGCGAGGTCGGCATGGAGAAGTATATCATGTCAAGGCCTGACATATTCCCAATCGGCCCGGACGGAACAATGAGATCCAACAGGTTCGCCGCACAGGCGGCAGGACACTATGCGATCGACGCATTCTTTGGCTCAACACTGCAGATCGACCAATACGGCAACAGCTCTACGGCCACTGCAGGCAGGATACCTGGTTTCGGTGGCGCGCCAAACATGGCATGCAACGCCCCGGGAAGAAGGCATACTTCGCCAGGATGGCTGATGACGGCCAAGGAGCACGGCATGAGAGAGGAACTCATAGGCCCCATCAACAGGGGAAAGAAACTTGTCGTGCAGATGGTCGAGACCTTCGGTGAGGGGATGGCACCGGTCTTTGTTGAAAAGCTTGACGCCTTCAAGCTGCAGAAGCAGGCCAACTTCGCGATACCACCGATCATGATATACGCTGATGATATCACGCACATCGTGACCGAGGAAGGTATTGCCTATGTGCACAAGTGCAAGACCCTTAAAGATAGGGCAGATGCCATTAAGGCCATCGCCGGCTACACACCGCTAGGTCTTGAGGTAGACGATTCCAAAACTAACAAACTAAGAAAGGAAGGCATAGTCGCACTTCCAGAGGACCTTAATCTATCATTCAACGACGCCAAGAGATCAAGACTCGCGGCCAAGAGCATGAGTGAGTTAGTAGAGTGGTCTGGCGGTCTATATGAACCACCAGTAAGGTTCAGAAATTGGTAAGGAGGAATTAGATGTTTAAAAAAGTCCTTATTGCAAATAGAGGAGAAATTGCAGTTAGAATAATTAGGGCATGCAAAGAGCTCGGTATCGGCACTGTAGCAGTGTACTCCGATGCGGATGCTGAGGCCCTTCATGTGAAATTGGCCGACGAGGCCGTAAACATCGGACCTGCTCCTGCACTGAAGAGTTACTTGAACATGATGAACATCATCAACGCTGCCATAGTCACAGGGGCAGAGGGTATCCATCCAGGATACGGTTTCCTGGCAGAGAACGCCAGATTCTCAAAGCTCTGCAAGGCCAACGATATAAAGTTCATTGGCCCATCCCCGGAATCCATTAACATGATGGGTGACAAGGCCACAGCGAAGAAGACAATGAAATCCAGCGGTGTTCCAGTAACCCCAGGGTCCGAGGGAATAGTGCCAAACTATCAAGAAGCCAAGAAGCTTACAGACAAGATCGGATTCCCTGTGATCTGCAAGGCAACGGCCGGTGGCGGAGGAAAGGGTATGAGACTCGTCAGGAGCGAAAAAGAGCTCGAGTCATCGCTAAGGTCCTGTCAGGCAGAGGCCCAGGCAGGCTTCGGCAACCCCGACGTCTACATCGAGAGATTCATCGAGGACCCAAGGCATGTCGAGATCCAGATAATAGCGGACCAGCACGGGAATGCCATATACCTCGGTGAGAGGGACTGCTCCATCCAGAGGAGGCACCAGAAGCTTGTGGAGGAAGGACCCTCCCCAGCCGTGTCACCGGAAGTAAGGAAGAAGATGGGAGAGGCAGCTGTCAAGGCCGCTCTCGCGGCCAAGTACGAGGGTGCCGGTACCGTAGAGTTCCTGTTCGACGACCAGAGGAACGAGTTCTACTTCATGGAAATGAACACCAGGGTGCAGGTCGAGCACTGTGTCACGGAAATGACAACGATGATGGACATAGTGAAGGTCGGCATACTGGTCGCGGCGGGCGAGAAGATGCCCTACAAGCAAGAAGAGGTCATCATCAGGGGCCACGCGATCGAGTGCAGGATCAACGCTGAGGATCCAGAGACATTCACACCCAGCCCGGGCAAGCTCACAAAGCTGATATTCCCCGGCGGCCCGTTCGTCAGGATAGACACCGCAATGTTCGAGGGATACGAAATTCCGCCATTCTACGACTCGCTCGTAGCCAAGCTCATCGTATGGGGCGAGGACAGGGACGAGGCCATTGCCAGGATGCAGAGGGCATTGGGGGAGTTCACCATAGAGGGTGTACAGACCACGATACCATTCCACATGAGGGTAATGAAGAACAAGGTATTCCAGGGCGGAGTGTTCCACACCGACTTCATCGAGAAGCATTTGAGCAAAGATAAGAGCGGAGGGGAATAAATGGCACTTACAGAGCTTAACTTCGAGTTTAAGCCAAAGACCGCCAAGACCCTCAACGATAGCTGGAGCCATACTGGAATAGTCTCATCCGGTGACCTGGAAGTGCTCTTGGAGAAGGATGAGAAGCTCAAGGGAACGATAAAGGTGCACATAATCACGACCGTCGTCGGCTTTGACAACGTGTGGGAGACCGTCATCTCCAGGTTTGTGGAGAAGACAGGGCTCTCTGGAGTGTTCATGAGCATTAATGACAATGCAGCCACACCTGCTGTCGTGATCAGAAGGATCCAGCAGGCCATCGCGAACGGTGGAGGACTTCAGTAGAGGTGATATGAATGAGAATGGAATGGGAAGATCTTCAAGACAAGAGCTTCTACCAGGCTACGGCCAGGGAAAGGGCTTTTGGTTTGGTGGACAGGGGAACATTCAAGGAGTTCCTGGGTCCAAGGGATAAGATGGTCAGCCCCCACCTACTGATCCTTGGAGAGGCTCTCGAGTTCGACGATGGAATAGTTGTTGGTGTTGGTAAGATCAAGAAGCACCCCGTGTTCGTGGTTTCACAGCAAGGTAAGTACGTTGGCGGCGCCCTTGGCGAGGTCAACGGGGCCAAGATGTCATACACGCTGAAGCTTGCACTAGAGACATATGACAGGATGAAGAAAAAGTACGGTGAGGTTCCGGAGGAACGAAAGCCTATTTGTATCGTGTCGTACGACTCTGGCGGTGTGAGACTGCATGAGGCGAACGCAGGACTTCTCATGCACTCCGAGTGCATGGAAATGTTCTACAAGTTCCAGAACAAGGTGCCCAACTTCTCACTGTGCGGCAGCACCATAGGCGCTTACGGTGCGCAGGGATTTGTGTGCATGAGCGCCGATGTCGTGATAGCCAACGATTACGGAAGGATAGGGCTTACCGGTCCAGACGTCATCCAACAGGAGATAGGAAAGGACGAGTTCGACGCTTCCGACAGGGCACTCATCTGGAGGACCATGGGAGCAAGGTCCAAATACATCCTCGGGGACGTAGATTACCTGATAAAGGACACCATAGGCGAGTTCAGGACCAAGGTCATGGACCTTGCTGACATGCCGATGAAGAGGATCAACAAGCACAGGCACCTGGGTACGGCAAAGCTCATCGATGAGAATCTGTCCCTTGTAGAACTGGCAGCGGAGCTGAAGGTCAACGACTCAAAGGACCTTTGGAAGTACTTCGGGAACGAGAATGTCGATGAAATTCCCGAGATACCTCAAGACAAGTTCCTATCGACCGTTAAGAGAAGACAGAGGGCGGTTTAAATGGCAATGCAATTCTTGTATGTAGGAAAGGGCGACGAGGCCGTCAGGGACATCTTCGACAAAGACTCCTTCGTTGAGAACAAGATCGGGGATACCCAGATAGACTCTGAGCTCGCGCCAGGAGCGATGGTAGGAGAGGCTGCTCTAGACGGAGGGGTCGTAACGGTCATCGCGAACAACTCCAAGAGGCCGAATCCAAGGTTCAGGGTCGTCTACAACGGCGTCATAGGAATGGAAGAATGCTACAAGTTCGCCAAGGCCGTCTATGCGACCATAGAAGCCGACAAGGACAAACCTCTGGCTGAGAAGAGACCAATAGTGCTCATCATCGACACCCCTGGTAACAGCCCCGGAAAGGTTGAGGAGATAGTCGGTATGACCAAGGGTACCGCATCCTACCAGTTCGCACTGGAAGATGCAAGGCACTCCGGACATCCCGTAATCGGGATGATCGTTGGGAGGGCCGTCAGCGGCGCTTTCCTCTGTCATGGCCTTTTGTCCGACAGGATACTTGCACTGCCAATGAAGTTCGGCACCATCGTTCACGTCATGCCAACGACAAGTATCGCGGTCATCACCAAGATCCCATTGGAGAGGCTGAACGAACTTGTCAAGTCAAACCCTGTCTTCGCATCCGGCGCAGAGTTCTTCTACCAGCTTGGTGGAATAAACGAGATGGTAGAGGACCCCAAGGAGATGAGGAACACCATCAAGCGAAATATCGAGGAGGTCAGGAAGCTCAGGGCAGAAGGCAAGGAGGACCAGCTCGGTATCTGGAGCAGGGGCGTAGTGGGTGCAGAGAGAGGCGGCAGGACCAAGAGGATGAACGCCATAAACAAGATGAACGAAGAGTATGAGAAGATCGTAGACGACCTTCTCTAAATCAAACTCTTCTCTTTTTTCTCATTTTTTAATCTTATCTATTTTTATAGGGACAATATTTTTCAAAGATAAAACGATACTCATTCTACTCTTGTTTGGGAAGGATTGGAATGGCCAAGAAAACTAATCAATATTTTGAGGACCTAAAGGAAAGCGTTGAATTTTATTCCACTGTACCCGCGTTCGATGAGATGCAGAGGAGGACCCTGAGCGACAAAGGCATTAACGGACCCACTGCGGCACATGTGATAGAGGAAGTGCACACGCCCCTCAACTATGCATATATTACCTTTACCACAGGTACGACGGCATGGCAGAACCTTGTTGGCATAACACCAAATGAAAAGGAGTATAGGAAGGAAGTGGGAAAAAACGCGCTCAAGATGGCTGGCGTAAAGGCAGGGTACAAGGCGATGTTCTGTTATCCGCCGCTGCTCAACGCCATCACAAGGTACGCATTGGAGGACATGGGCGTCACATGGACATTTCTCACAAAATCCTCCAGAGACTCATTTCTTATGGACCTTTATTATAAGGAACCGAACGTTATATTCGGTGAGTCCTCCTTTTTGAAATGCGCACTCCAGGATGCCATGAGGCTGGACATCGCAGAAGACCTTCCCAAGGTAGACATAGTCAATTGCATAGGCACCCCCTTGGACCTTGATGCCGTTGAGATCATCAAGGACGTGTTGGGTGCGAGGGTGAACGACATATACGGCACCCAGGAGTTCGGATGGATAGCGATGAACGGCAGACCTGTAAGAAAGGACATAGCCATGGTCACTTCCTTATCGGGCAAGGACAACAAGGAAACGGTGGTAGGGGGACTTCCAACGGGCGACAGCTTCCCGGTGGTCGACTCCGGTCATGTGCTCGACAGGGAAGGGAAGATAATCACCTATATTAGACAGAGGACCATACCGGAC
>DAINBB010000016.1:0-34651 GCA_036733165.1 Halobacteria archaeon
GTCCAAAAGTTCCTGAAATCGTGCGTCGGAGCCCAACTTCCCTAAAAGACCGCTATCGGGTCCACCGAGCAATTCCAGTATGGATCGTCTGTCCTTGTCTGCAACATTTTCCAAGGCCCGTCCGATGATGGCCTTTAGGATCGCTTGGTCCATCTCCGCGGCCGAGCAGGCGCATTCGCTCAAGATACTGTCCTTGGTCCTGGAGTATCGCGTCAGGAACTCCCCTATTTCCTCGGGCTGCATGGGGATCTAGATGTCCAAGAGCCTCTTCTCGCCCTCGAGGTTCATTATCTCCCCTATCCTCTGGCTCGCCTCAAGGCATCCGAGGTAGTTGCCGTCGCCGTCCCTAAGGGCATAGTACTCTATCATGACCTTTTCCTTGTCGCCGAGGTCTATCCAGAATCGCGCCTTGTCCCGCTCTCCAGACTTCATCTCAGATAGTATCCTCTCGACCTTCTCCACGCTCTTCTTGGGATGGCAGTCGTGCACGTCCAGCCCGATGGCCCCGAGGGGCCTCTTGAACAACCTTGTCTCATGCTTGTTCCAGGCCAGCACCTTGTCGTCCGCGTCCACTATCGAGAACTCGATCGGGATGGTCTCAAGGAAAGCCTCCAATATTTTGCCTTCCAAATCGCCTATCATGGTGATCACCGGCAATATTATGACTGTTCCTATATTTATTTCCTACGCAATGCCCATGAGCTTTTCATAGTATTTCGAGGAGCCCGTGTCCATGATCTCCCTTATCAGCGAGGCGGTACCCTGGCCCACGCCCCTTATCGAGGTGAGGTCGTCCAAATCGGAGATGCTCGACTGAAGATTCGATATCTCATGGGCAGCCCTTCCGTACGACGATGTCTTTCCCATTGCGCGCGTGATGTGCTCCATATGCTCCAGCATCACGGCCACCTTGTCGTTCAGGTCCAAGAGACCCTCGAAAAGGTGCGGTGGCATCCTCGGCGGCATGGAATGCTTCTGCGCCATCTTTTGGAATCTCATCCCTATCCTTTGGTAGTACCCGCCTGCGGCGTTCCCCCACCTGTCACCGGTGTACAATGCCTCATAATCGTCTATGAGATCGGGACGATATGACCCCAAGACATCATAGAAGTGCTCCTTCTGCCTGCCGTCCTTGAGCGTCATCCCACCGAAGACCACGAAGTCGGCGCCCGCGTCCTTTGCGGCCGACACCGCGTCATCTATGTGCCGCAGGTCGTCTGTTAAAAGAGGTATCACCGGCATGAGGAAGACTCCGCAGGGTATCCCTCTCTCCTTGAAGGCCCTTATGGTATCCAATCTCTCGGAAGGGGGCGGCACGCCGGGTTCGAATATCCTGCTGACGTCGTCGTCGACGGAAGAGAGGCTGAAGCTCAGGACCGCGCCCCTGCGCCCTTTGATGTCCCCGATGACGTCAAGGTCCCTTTCGACCAGTGTGGACTTGGTAAGGATGTGCACTGGATGGCCGAATCGGTGCATCAGTCTGAGCGCGCCCCTTGTGAGCATGTAGTCCTTCTCCAGGGCCTGATAGCTGTCGCCCACTCCGCCGCCCAACATGAAGTAGCCTCCCTTGAAAGGGGCCCTCTTCCTTCGCGGGTCAAGCTCCCTTTTAAGGACGTTAAACGCATTGGCCTTTACCTCGACGTCTGAACCGAACTCGCCGTTGACGCCGTATTTCTCGGCCCTGCCGTCGCAGTAGGCGCAGTTGTGGAGGCAGCCCCTGTAAAGATTCATCCCGTATCTCGAGAGAAACCACGAGTCTATCCTCTTGTGTTTGATGAGTATGGACTTCGACTCAATCTCGGTGACCGTCATTGAGCATATACCTTCTTTTTTTGTATTTATATTCGCTCACGCCGAGAAGCCCCATGGCGCGTTCGGGATACTTCTTGACAAGGTTCCGGCATGCACGGTAAGCTATCCAGTATGAGTTCGGGTCGCCCGACGATACAAGTTCCCCGACCAAAGAGAAAACAAGCTCAGGAAGTCTTCTCGACAGGTCGCTGAGATTGTTGCCGACAGACGTCCTCGCGTATCTGTCCGATTCCATGAAGAGGCCTCTAAGGATGGAAAGGGGATATTCCGGGTCCTTGTAGAACCATCTGTTCTCCTTGACAGGCCTCAAGGTCTCGGCAACGAACCTTCTCATCTTGGGATCGCCCGACCTTGAGAACTCCGTGAGCATCTCTCTGGCCTCGTCCGGGCGCGCGTTTATGATGCGCCTGAAGAAGTATTGCGAGAACTCCCTTGTTATCCAGTCCTCGGAGACGGCGGCGGCCTCAAGATACATCATCACCTCGCCAGGGGAGGACATTCCATGATTGGCCATGACGCCCAACGAGACCAACCTGGTCCTCTCTTCATCGGCTTCTTCGAACATGCGGATGAAGACCCCGAGAGATGATGGGACGTCCACATGCGAGAACAAATAATCGCTCAACGTGTTGATGACATGGACGATGCCGTACGATACCCGCTTCTCGTCAGGTATCCTTGAGTAGAGATATGCCACAGTTTCCTCAATGCCTTCCATGGCCGCCTCAAGCTCGCCCGAATCCAAGGGCGTGATTATGCTTCTGCCTATCATCTCCATGACGCGATCATCGATCAGGTCCATAAAGAAAATTCCCACCTCATCACTTATCCATTTATCTTTGAGAACCCTTATAAGCTCCAAAGACTTACCAGATATAAGATGTCCAGCGCGAAGAAGATCGGCTCCCCTCCGGGAACACTGGTCCATGTCGGGAAGAAAAGAACGCACGATGTCAGGATAACCCAGTACATCTACGACAAGGAAAGCGTGGAAAAGTACGCTATCGGAAGTGTGGATGACATCAGGGACCCTGGGAAAAGGAATTCCTGGATAGATGTCTCGGGTATCCACGACATGGACATCATAGAGAAGTTCGGCGCTCGATACGACATCCACTCGCTGGTCCTCGAGGACATAATGAACACCCATCAAAGGCCAAAGCTCGAGGAGTATGAGGACTATCTGTTCATCGTGCTCAAGGGGCTCTCCGCCATCGATGGCGGCATCGAACTGGAACAGGTCAGCCTGCTCTTGTTCCACAATCTTGCAATTACGTTCCAGGAAGGGGAAGAGACCATGTTCTCGAACCTCGAGGAACGGCTGAACGCCCCCAAAGGCAAGCTGAAGAAGTACGGCAGCGACTATCTTGCATATGCGGCGATAGATATCATCGTCGACGGATACTTCATAATACTGGAGAATCTGGCAGAGAAGATACAGTGCCTCGAGAGGGAGGTCATAGTGGAGATGTCGGAAGAGGGTCTCGTCAAGATCCAGAGGTTAAAGAACGAACTTACCGAGCTCCGCAAGACCATCTATCCCCTCAGGGAGGTGATGAGCAAGCTCGAAAAGACGGGGAGCGACCTGATAAAGGACTCCACCGACATCTACCTGAGGGACGTCTACGACCACCTCGTCCAGATCCTCGAGGCCATTGAAACGTACAGGGAAATGCTGTCCGGACTTCTGGAGATCCACCTCTCCAATATGAGCAACAAGATGAACGAGGTCATGAAGATACTGACCATCATAGCCACCATATTCATTCCTCTTTCATTTATCACAGGGGTGTTCGGAATGAACTTCGTATACATGCCCGAGCTTCAATGGAAGTACTCCTACCCCCTGACCCTCGCGGCCATGTTCCTCATAGTTATCGTCATGCTGCTGTTCTTCAGGAAAAAGAGATGGATATGAGCCTGGCTCACATCCTTATGGAATCGTGCTTGCACGCGTCCTCGCACCGGTAGCAGAGGATGCAGTGCGCTCCGGATATCCCGGCATCGTCCTTTCCTACCGTTATCGCGTCGGTCGGGCAGACCTTCTCGCATGCCTTGCAGTGCTTGCAGCTGGAGGATATCTTGGGCATCAGCGGCCTTGCGGCCGCGGGCAGCCTCATTATCAGACCGAAGGGACAGACGTACCTGTGCCATATCCTCGGCGCCAGAGGCGTCAAAAAGACAAACGCGAGCATGAGTATGGGTATCTGGACCCTTATCTTCGTGTATGGCATCAAAGCCTTCATTACAAGTATCGCCAATATCGCGACGGACAGCATGTAGAACACCGCCCTGAGGCCGTCCAGCCTTCCCGAATCGATCCTCCTTATGCCGAGCCTTCCAAGGACCGCGCCAAGCATCTTGTCGTATGCGTGAAACGGGCACAGGTAGCCACAGAACAGCCTTCCGTAGAATACCGACCCTGCCGACAGCAACAGCATCAAGGTGATGGCCAGCGGTTCCCTCTTGGTCCTGACCATGAAGAAAAGGACGGCAAGGGAGGCCAGCAGCGTCATCCATTGTATCATCCTGCGAGCTTTCATCGTTCCATTTCTATTAGGGCCCACTTTAAAGAATTTCCATAACTATAATATAGTAAAGTTATTAAATATATACAGCGACATTCCCACATGCAGACCAGGGAATCCCTGCAGGAGGTGGGCCTGACAGAGTACGAGGCCAGGGTCGTCATCTCCGCCGTCAGTGCCGGAGGCTCCACCGCCAAGTCTCTCTCAGGCAGTTCGGGCGTGCCATATTCAAGGATATACGGGACATTGGACTCCCTTGTCGGGAAAGGTTGGCTGATCAGGACGGATGGGCGGCCCTCCATGTTCCTTCCGGGGGATGTTGACGCGCTCCTGGAGAAGCACCTGAAGGAGAGGAGACAGCGCATAGACGAGCTCAAACACCATCTCTCGTCCATGAGGCGGGACGGGGATGCCGTCATGAATCCGTCGTTCTCCATTGGTTACGGATGGGAGGCATTCCTTGAGAAGCTGTCCATGCTTCACGGAGCGGCCGGCTCGGTCAACGGCGTCATAGGATTTTCACATAAGGAAAACCTCCCGAACCTGATGGACATCCTGAACGAAAGATTCGTGCAGGGCCTGGTATTTGTAAAGGAGAAGGTATTTCTTGAAAATCGGGAGACGATGGGGAGGATTGCCGACAAGAACGTCAGGACGCTCTCCTTCACGCCGCCGCTCTGGTTGTTCTTCATCGACGGCAAGGACATCCTCCTTGCCATACCATTGGACCCCAAGGACGAGGACGGAACGTCCGATGTCAAGTATCTTGAGCTCAACAACTTCACCATGGGAGACATGCTGAGCGAGATAATGGGCGTTGCGCTTAGGGACTCCAGGCAGGCAGAAGGGTTGTGAGAGGGCCTTATCCCTAGTCCTTGAACTCACTTTTCACGGCCTTTACGACCATGCCCTTCGGGACCATGTGTCCCTTTAGAGGGATCCAGAAACTCTTGTAGTACTCGAAAGAAATGTCGTCAAATCCGGCGGATGTCAAAAGATCGCTTAGCTCTTCCCCGCTGTAGAGCCTCAGATTCATCTTTCTTATGTGGCCCGCGTGGTCAAGTCCGTCATCCTTGTTGTACGCCATCTCCAAGACAAGCCTCCCGCCGGGTTTCATCACCCTGTATGCCTCCCTGAGGGCCCCCTGCGGGTCGGACCAGAAGAAGAAGGTCTCTATTGCCGCCATGGCGGAGAACTCATTGTCCTTCCATGGCAGTGACGAGGCATCGCCTTGAACGAACTCTGCCTTGCCGGACCTGACAAGGTCCTTGTTCATGTCCTTTGCCAGCCTTACCATCTCCTCGGAGCAGTCCAGGCCCGCTATCCTCGAGACATGGGATGCGTACTTCTTTATGAAAAGGCCAGAGCCGAATCCTATCTCAAGGTAGGTGTCATCCTCTTTGAGGTCGAGCACCCTTGCCGTGTTCTTATAGAAGTCCCTGTGCCCCCACGCCATGCCCCTCGCCAAGAGCCTTCCAAAAAACCCGGTCGGGTTGGAGTATTGCGACATTGAATTGTCATATGAGATAGTATATTTACAGTTTTCTATGGGTTCTTAAATAATATGTCATTTATCCATCCTTTATCTAATACAAATTGAAATGTTCTAATAATATGATTTTTTTCAAAGAGCATATATATATTCGGGAAGAACTTTAGTTTATTATTAATCATTTGTGTCCCATATTGGTCCTTCACTATATCTCTATATTTAATAGGAAAAAAGAAAAAAGCTTTCCATATTGAATTTATTTCATCTTTATGAGTTCTTAATTCAATTTCAAATTTGATTGGTATTTCTTCATATAATTTCTTATATAATTCTCTATATCTGTCTTCAATATGATATTCATCAAAGAATTCCTTTGAAGGAGGATTGTATGTTATGCGAGAATATGCGATATCTGAATCTGATAATTCATTGTAAGGAAATTCTTCCAACGAATATAATAGAGCAGGAAACTTGCCATCTATTGAAACATGATATAGATAAAATTTTGGTTCAATATTATCAAGATAAAATTTTGTTATTCTATGTATATCTTCTATAGTGATAATGTAATTATCATTTTCCCCTTTATATCGATACATTTCATTAAAAATAGCTTCTACATGAGGATTAAGATAGAATATATCTTCCAATAGAATACCGTGCGCATAAGCATAATTCACGGCATTTTTAGTATATCCACTTGTTGAATAATAAATACCTGTATCTGTGAACCGTATTAAATCCTTTTCAATTGGTTTACCATTTATATAGGAAAAATAACATTCAGAGATATCTTTCATCACTCCAACGAAATCCCTTATTTTTGGTAGACCTACTTTTTCATTATTATGTTTGCATTCACATATCAATCTAAGGGGATAAATATTAGGTACTCGTTCATATATGCCAACAGCATCAATCTGATGTTTTTCTCCTCGACCATAAATAAATATTTTATTACTGGGATCAATCTTGACGTTATATTTTTTCTGTAAGAGGTCTTTATCTATAGTGCCGGATAATACAATGTCATGCAATTCATGGTATCCTTGACATTTTATTTTTTGAAAAATTAAAGCTTCAATAATATATCCGTATATTTGTTCTTTTTTCATATTTCTAATTTTATATGTTATAATATTTTAATATATTCATTATATTACAAAATATATTTTGCACATATAATGATCTAATTCATGATGTGTTTTGATTTGTCAGGATGAAACTCATCATATTTTACATTGCTCGTGGTTTTGTATTTGGTGGGCTTCTTTATTGTATTATCTGAGATATCTGTTATTATATTTTTTATATAACAGTTCCGAATGTAACTTAGTCTGGCTTCTATGGCAACTTATTTTTATATAATGAAAAACATAAACCGGACATGCTCGAAGCGGACGATATTTCTGTTCAATTGAATACAATTATCGATGCCATATTCGAAGAAATAGAAAAAAATAGAGCAAATCTAAACCCCACCAAAAAATTATTTTGGAAACGAAAATTCGAAAATTTTAATGAGCTTGGAAAGAATATGTCTTTTTCTTGCGAAACTGTTGCAATAGATGATTGGGAAATTGCGAATATAAATATATTTACTATACTTTCTAAGAAAAGGATATATCTCGAGACTATTGACAATATTAAAAGAAATTATATGAGTGATGGCGTTCTAGGATTGCAAATATTCGTCAGAAAAATAATATCAAAAATATTAGAATGTAATCTGACAAGAGAATCCTCTTTTTCTGATGAAATCAATATATTTGTCAAAGAGTTAGAAAACAAAGATTTGGAACATGAAATAAATATAGCTTTAATGAATTTGATTGTTCAGAAAGATTTCAGTTTTAAAATAGAAAATATGGAAATAAAATTTAGAAAAACAAAGAAAGAAATCATGGAAAAAGAGTTATTGCCACATTATGCATTTGAACCTGAACTAATGGAAAAAAGTACTTATCATACAGTTCCAACTTCGTTTTTAGAGATTAGATACATTTCACAATCAAACCCACATATTTACTTTACTATGAACCAATTAAAAGATAGAATAATTTCAATATTAAATCTTTACAAAAATTGGGGTATTAATATAGGCTATTATAAGGTGAACTCCCAATCGTATTGTCCAATGGTTAATCTACATAGGGTTGAAAAAGAAAATAAATATTATCTTCCAAAATACCATATTAATGAAGATGAAATTGATGGTTTATTGCATTTTTTTAATAATATGTATTGTGATTTTCCTACTTACTTATATAATCCACTAACGAATAATGCCACTACTAATTTGAGCATTGCTTTTGAACGATACAATGAAGCAATATTATCTAAGGACATTGTAAAAAAAATATTTCTTGCCATTGCGGGCATAGAAGGATTGTTATCTCAAGATAATTTAGAAGTGACATATAAGCTATCTATTAGAACGGCCAAATTGCTAAGTTATTTTGATATGAATCCATTCACTGTTAAAGATATAATCAAAAACGCATATGGAATTAGAAGCAAATTTGTTCATGGGACAATTATCAAAGAAAATGATAAGATTATCAAGAACTTTAGGGAGAAGTATGGAATTGATTTAAGTAATAGTTTACTGGGAATTTTAAGGTTATTATTGATAACATACATTCTAGGAAAAAAAGACAAAAAAGATATAATATCGTGGATTGAGGATGCTTTAATGTATAAATCAACAGAATTAGATAAAATGATAAATGTAATAAAAACTAAAATTCCAACAATATCTCAAGATGTGTTTTCTTAAAAAAATATATTGAAATCCTCGAAGAAAATAATTACATTCGCCCATATAGATCACTGAAAAAAAAAGAGAAAAATGGGTATTGTCTGATAAAATGAAGTATTATAATCCCTTGAATATAAAAAAAGATAGATATAAAAAACATAAAACAAAATGATATCATTTTAGTTATGAAAATAGGATAATTAAGGATATTATGTATATTAAAAAAATAGAAATTGCAGGTTTCAAAGGATTTGGTGAAAAAACATCGATATTTTTTTCTATTCCAGATGGAAAAACCGGTTCAGGGATAAATGTATTTGTAGGACCCAATAATTCTGGTAAATCAACTATTGTTGAATGCATACAGATAATGACAAGAAATATAAAAAGAATTAGTTTTGATAAAGAAGAGAGAAATCCCAGATATGGTAATAAAATAGAAATTTCACTATATTCTATAAATAACCAAGATGAAATTATAAGAAGTATATCAACAGTTGAACAAGGTGGCAGTGAAACAATAGTAGATAATAAAGCTCATCCCATTTGTTTCCCTATAATGTCTAGAAGATTTTTTAGTGCTTATTTTGGTGCGGGTGATTCAAATACAAAAAATTATGCTATTACTAAACCTTACGACCAAGATAGAAATAGAGTAAAAAATGAATTCTTAAATTTATTATCAAACATTTATAGAGACAATGATAAATATATAGAATTTAATAAACTATTATCCTATTTTATGGGAAGAGAACTAACTTGGAGAATTGAACGTAATAGGGGACAAAATTACATTGAAATAGAAAAAAAGGATAATATTTTTCATACTACTTTGGGTTTGGGAGATGGCATTATCTCCTTACTGTTCATAACAGCTTCATTATTTAACATAGATGATTTAGATGTAATACTTATAGATGAACCTGAATTATCTCTTCATCCCGAGATCCAAAAGAGAGTTATGAAAAAAATCTTAGAAATATCACAAAATAAACAAATAATAATCGCAACTCATTCACCATATTTTATAGATTTTGATATTTTGATTAATGGGGGAAAAATATATAGATGTATCAATACTGGCAATGTTAATATAAGATCTGTTTCTGAGGATACAATCGATTTTATTAAATCCTGTAAAAAGAATATTTTTAATCCACATATATTGGGTTTAGATGCAAAAGAAATATTCTTCTTAGATGATAATGTTATTTTAGTCGAGGGACAAGAAGATGTTATATTATTCAATAATTATATATTACCCTCATATCCAGATATTTCTATAAATGTTACTTTTTTTGGTTGGGGCACTGGAGGAAACCACAATAGCCCAAAAATAGCTAAGCTATTATATGAATTAGGATATGAAAAAGTTGCTATTGTATTAGATGAATGTCACGATTATGAAGAAATAAAAAGGGAAATTAGTGAATTTGCATCAGAATATTATACAGATAAGATTCCTGCAATGGATATAAGAAAATCGAAAACAATAGGTGATACTGAATATTTAGGTTTACTTGATGAAGATGACGAATATAATATTAGAGATGAATACAAATCAGATACTCATAAATTATTAACTGGTCTATCTACATATTTTGAATAATATATAATGTTACAGACATTCTGAAAGTAATATATTATGAAGAGTCAATTAAACAAAGTAAGCGAATAAATATTCCTGTCCAATAAATAATGAATTCTATTTCATATTTTTCAGTTATCTTGTCACCATGTTTTGCAACATCGTTAAGATAATTAGAATATATATCATATATTTTCATAACTATATTATATGTTTCTGGATTAACACTATGTGTCCCAATATACTTTACAAGAACATCTTTCTGTTTCTCTAGGGGTTTTCTGTTGCTAAATATCTTTCTTAAAAATTGTTCCAAACAAAATCTTAAATCATCAGCTATGGTTCTATTATCTTTTCCATTTTCATAGTTATCTAGCAAAAGGATGTACCTTTTTTTAATCTCTGGAAATTTATTTAAAAATTGTAAAGTATCTTCTATTAATTTTTCATCAAATATTTTTTCACCAGTAGGATAAAATATAAGGGAATTGGTAGTTTCATCATAATGGGTGTTTATTGCAATACTGTATTTGCTAATTAGACTGTCTAAGGATTCTTTTAATTTTAATATATCGTCTTTAGGCATAAATAATGATAATTTTTCTATAAAATACAATAATTCTTCCAATTTCTCTGTATCTCTTAGAACTCCATAAATAGTGCCATCTTTGAACATTTCAGTAGAAGGAAATTGACGGCTCATAATAAGTATACTCGCTAGAGCTGTAGTATCTCCATGTGTTTTACTACTCCCAGATAACAATTCAAATTTACCTATTTCTTTTAGAAATGATTTTTTTATATCTGGATTATCTAAAATGTAA
Source organism: Halobacteria archaeon (assembly GCA_036733165.1). Lineage (GTDB taxonomy): Archaea > Methanobacteriota_B > Thermococci > Methanofastidiosales > NM3 > JAFGGT01. The sequence goes on from DAINBB010000016.1 coordinate 11,006, forward strand.
TCTCCAAAATGAATATCAACATAATGCAGTACTCCCTTTTTAAAATCATCTTCCTTATTAATGGAGAAATCATAAAACCTTTCAGAAAATGGTTTAATAGATTTCTTTTCTTCGGGCATAAAAATAATGAATGGATATATTTATATTAATTTTTTGTATTTTTGTATCTCTTTTTTATCATAATTAGCTAGTCTAGTAAATACTTCTGGCCACTCAACTTCAAGTTGAATGAGAATATCTTTAATATTGTTGGAGATTACTTCGGCAGTTATAAATAATAAAAATGTGATATAACCTATTCTATTTTTATAAAATGTGCTTCTTATATCGTCATTAATCATCAAGAGATGATAATCCCTTCTTGAAAGATACTTCAATGTTTTGTATTGACAATGAAATTTTGTACCATATAGATATATATTAAGCCAATCCTTGTTTAAATATTCTGATTTTGGATTATCAGAGCTTTCATCTAAACTATGGATTTCCATACGAATTTTATCATCTTTAACTATCACATTAAGTAAGCTCTTGCTGTTATAATATTTTTCGAATTCATCTATCATTTTTCTTATGTTTTTTTTATTATGATTTACATTTTTAATATCTTTAAGCTCGTTGATGTCAGTGTATATTTTATTAAAAACTAATTTATCATCTTTACCAAATAACAAAAATTGTCGCAACCTTAATAGACAATTATCAATATCTTCATAAGTAGAGTTAGTATTATATTTGAGGTATTTTTTTTCATCTTTAATAACTTGTGTACATAAATTGAAGTTCAATACTTCATCTGTTAATCTATTAAAGTCTATTAATTTCTTTACAAATTTTATTCTTGAATCAATATCTTTCAACAAAATAAATAAAGTTAAATAAATAAATATTTTTTTAGAACTCCGGACAGAACCTGTCATACATCTCCTTCTGTTTTTCAGTAGTGATATGAAGGTACACTAAGGTGCTCTGGATGTTTCGATGTCTTAGTTGCTTCTGGACAAATGAAATGTCAGCACCATTTACTAAGAGATTGGTGGCTAGTGTATGCCTCAGCACATGGGCAGTGACATTCTTCTTTACCCCTGCCTTATTGGCATACTCCTTGACAAACCTTGTGATCCTGTCAGGGCCTATCTTGCCTCCGTTCCTTGATGTGAACACATAGTCATGGGCCACCTCAGGCCTCCTCTTGAGCCAGTCCTTGAGGGCCAAGACCACCTTCTTGGAGATTATTGACTCTGCCTCGATGTGTGTCTTGGTCGTTCTGACGGTTATAATCCTGTTCTCAAGGTCCAGATCATGTAACTTAAGATTGACCACCTCAGAGCGTCTGAGGCCTCCGTAAAGCAACATACAAAGTATGGCATAGTCTCTGTAATTGATGCACTTGTGGAGCATCATGGTGGCCTCCATTTCCGTAAGAAAAACAATCCTTCTCCCAGTGTCCCTTGGGGCCTTGACATCAGGCAGTTCCTTTCCTGCCCATGCACAGTAGTGCTTGAACATCTTTATTATATTACCAAGCCTTGCAGGGCTTAGCTTTCTCTTTATCATGGCAGAGTACAGCTCTTCCATCTTGTCCTTGTCTGGAAATATGCTCCCAGTTCTCTTGACCATGTACTTGTAGTCATTTGACAGGGAGTAACAATATGGATCGGACAGTCCCTTCTTCTCAAGATGAGATTTGAACTGTCTTGATATGTCCTCAATCTCCGTTTCCATACGAACCACTAGCCTAAGTGGCCTAAGACATTGGTTGGCTATGGAAATATACAATATCTCAATGAATATACCTCTAAATTAGAAATAAAGAATCAAGTGGGCCCGACGAGATTCGAACTCATGATCTTCGCCTCGTAAAGGCGACGTCATAACCAGCTAGACCACGGGCCCCAAAAAGGAACAAACTATTCACAATTGTTGTTGTTTATAAAACTTGCGCCTATACACAAGGAACGCTCCGAAGGTCAGCGAAAGCCCCACGACGAACCCGGACGCGAACTCTATTGGCGAGTTCAATATGCCCCCGTCACCGGTCGATTCCGCCTCTGCGCTGGAACTTGGCTCATAGCCGTCGCCAGCGTCGCCGAGCAGATACTTGAACGCATTGGCTATGCCGTTCGCGTACTTGTAGTATATCATGGCGCTCTCAAGCTCGCCCTGCTCCTCGAAGACCGTGGCGAACTCGTAGTACGACATCGAGAGGACAGGCGTTATCCCGTTCGATATCTGCTCCTCTATGGCCTTGGCCGCGTTCTCCTTCGCCCTTTCGACGCGGGACTCTATGATGTCGTCCCCCGTAGAGTAGAGCTCTATCGCAACGGACGAGCGCGTCTTGCTCTCTATCGCGTTGAAGAGCGCGGCGGCGTAGTTCTCATCGCTGAACTCCTCATAGGCGCTGTCCAGAAGGTCGCTCGCCTGTACGAGCAAGCTGTTCGAGGACATCAGATTATATGCGTATATATATGTGAGGTTCGCGTCGTTGAGTATCACCTCGGCATCCGTCTTCAGCTCGTCGACCTCCACGGTGTCGCCCTCGGAGTAACGGTTGCATATGGCAAGCCAGAACTCGCTGGTCCTGGCCCTCTCCACTGCGAAGGCGAGGTCGTAGAGCGCCTCGGGCTCGCGTCCCTGGACCAGGTACAGCTTCGCGTCGCCAATATACTCTATCGCCTCGAAGACACGTTCCTGGGCCGCCGAAAAGGCCTGCAGGGAGGAATAACCCTTGATCTCGCTGACGGTGTCCTTGACCTCGCCGTCCACGTCGTTTATGTAAGACTCTGCCCAGTCGAAGAGCTCGTTCAATGAAGATACGTCCTCTCCGGCATTCAGGTACTGCAGGGCATAGTCCACATAGGTGTACGATATCCTGGCCTGGAACAGGAATGACATGGCGGAGTAGTAAAGGCCGTCGTCGATGGCGTCCTCTGCGTCGGAGAGCCTCTCGTCGGCGTTGTCCACGTAGGCCTCGAGGTCGTCCTTCACGGAAAGCGACAGGTCGGATGAGTCGAGCGCCGATGTGACCTCATCCCTGAGCTCCTGCGTGGACTCCATCTCGGTGGTCACGTCCTCGGAGAAGAATGACGTGTCTATCGTTATGTCGCCCGTGTACTCGTCGCTCTCGTACTCCATCCCCGTGAACTCATAGACGGCATCGTAGATGTCCGTTATCTCCTTGACCTCCATCCCCCAGTTCTCGGGGGCGTATGTGGTGAGGTCTATCACCTCTCCGTCGTAGGTGACCGTGGCCTGTCCCTCTGGGACGAGAAACGTCTTTATCCCGAACTCGCTCGCGGCCAGTGCCTTTTGGTATATCCCGCCGACGGGGCCTATGGTGCCGTCGGGATTGATCATCCCTGTCATCATGACCGATGTGTCCACCTCCCACCCGTTGAGGGCGGCCACCGTCGCAACGGTCAGGATGCCCCCTGCCGAGGGTCCGCCTATGACGGAGGATGAAGAGGTTATCGTATAATAGAAGTTGTAGTCGTAGAGGTCCACTCCGCAGACCTCGCTCGCCACGGTGGCGGCAAGCCTTGCAGATGCCTGCGTGTCTATCTCGGAGAGCGGCCATGTCTCGACGAATATGGACCCGTCCCCTTCCGAGACGCTTGCGGACATCTCACTTATGACGCCGACATAGTCGCCGTTCTCATCGGTAGTGACTGCCGGAGCGTTTACCGTCACAGTGTAATCAAAGGCCTGGGAAGCCAAGTTCAACGGCAGGGGCACCAGCATCAGGATCAGTAGTAACGCTATGAATATCTTTCTCATGATATCTTCCTCAGATTAAATCTAGACAAAAAGACCATAGTCTAGGGTTGTTATTAATTCTTTTTCCCAATTATGCCCAAATTTGTCGCATGAAAGAAACAACTGCCCGCCCAAGTGCGCATGACGGCACTGGATCGGAGCGAAGTAGGAAAGAAAAGAGAATAAAATGAACAAAAAGGAAGAAAGAGGTTCACTTGTAGACCTTTTTGTCCTTGGCTATCCCCAAGACCTTGTCGGTCTCGTATATCGCCCTCATCTTGTCGCTCTCAAGCCCGCACATGGCCTTGATGCAATCGATGTTCTCAGGGACCACGATGGACTCCTGGTGGACGTTGGCCATGACGTAGATGTAGTTTCCCACCACGTCGAGCGGCTCATCCCATATGAAGAGCTCGGGCATGTCGTACCTGATCCTGAAGTCGCGGTAATACTCGGCGATCTGCGCCGTGTCCCCGTATCCTTCCTTGCCCTTGCCGACCACTATCCTGGGCGTCCCGTTGAGGAGCTCAACGACGTCCTCCTTAGTCGTGGCGTCCTTGACCTTGACCCTGAGGGTGTGGACGTGCGACAATGTGTGAGGGACTGCGACCGCCATCGAGTATATGTTTATCTGTGGCATTACGGTCTTCACGTCGGGTCCGTGGTGGGACACGCCCAGCACGGGTTTGACCGCGTTGATCGGGCCCTTCTTGGACTCCTTTGGATCGGCGGCCCTCCTGATCAGGGAGACGAAGACATCGTCGACCCCGTAGGCCCTGTCCAATGTTGACAAGAGCCTCGATAGGCCCGTTGTGTTGCATGAGACGACCCTCGACTTCTGTCTGCCCATGGCCTCTTCGTAATTTGCCAATGAAGAGAATGAGAATCCGGTAAGGTCATGGCTCTCCCCCCCTTCCACGATGACCTTCACACCATGCTTGTCATATACTGACATGTTCTGCACCGGAATGTTGGAGGATGTGGCATCCACTATGATATCAGCCTGGTCGCAGAGGTCGTCGAAGTTGCCGGCAACCTCGAATCCCCTGTCCCTGAACCCTTGGGAATTGTCCCCTATCATGTATATGGGGAATCCCCTCTCCCTAGCAAGGTCCATCTTCGCCGCATACGAACGTCCGCTGATGCCGGCAATCTCCATGCCCTTTGAATCCTTGACACCGTCGGCAACTCTCTTGCCAATCGTACCATAACCTACTATACCGACTTTTATGGTCATAAAATACCACCAGTTAATTGTTTGTATCTGTAATTTAAGTTTATTGCTAAATCTAGTTCATCTATCCTCTCGTTTTAAAGGTTATGCTACCGTTAACTCGAAGGTGTTAAAGAGAGGGCCCGCCCCGTTGCAGTTCCAGGCAAAATAAAAACCATTATAAGCCAAAATGGACATAGAAAGGTCATGGAGCTGACTCTGGAGGACCTCGTGGGCATGATAGACCACACCCAGCTTCGTGCACAGGCGACCGAAGAGGATATCGGGAGGCTTGCGGACGAGGCGAAGAGGTACCATTTCAGGTCAGTGTGCGTCAATCCTTTCTGGGTCTCCACGGCAAGCGAGCTCGTCAGGGGCTCGGACGTTGGCGTGGTGTCCGTCGTGGGATTCCCCCTGGGCCAGAGCAGGACCGAATGCAAGGTCGAGGAGGGAAGGATGGCAGTCGAGGACGGCGCCACGGAGCTCGATATGGTGATGAACATAGGCGCGCTGAAGTCCCAGAGATTCAGCTATGTCGAGAACGACATAAGGGACATGACAAGGCTCGGAGTCCCTGTGAAGGTGATAATCGAGTCCTGCTACCTATTCCCAGAGGAGAAGATCATGGCCTGCGAACTCGCCATGAGGGCCGGGGCCCAGTTCATCAAGACGTCCACGGGATTCGGCGCCTACGGCGCGACCAGGGACGACGTCATGGTGATCAGGCACGTCGTGGGGGACAGGATGAAGATCAAGGCCGCCGGCGGCATATCCAACTGGCAGAAGGCGAAGGATATGATAGATGCCGGGGTCGACAGGATAGGCGCATCGAAGAGCGTGGAGATCGTCGATGGGTTCAAGGCGTCTCAGTAGACGCCGACCGCCCTGAAAAACATCTTCTTGATGGCCTCTCCGACAAGATCCTTGAGTATTTCCTTGTCATCTATCATGCCGAATATGCCCAACGGTATCTTCGCGGCGGCGGATGCCGAATGTCCGCCCGCGGAACCTATCTTCCCAAAGGCGTTTTCCATGGTCTGCCCAAGATTGAGCTTCACGTCCTTCGTCCTTGCGGATATGTAGAGCGAATCGTTGAGCATGCCGTAGACAAGGACCGTCTTCACGCCCTCGAGATTCAGGAGGAACTCGGCCGCCTGGGGAAGGGAGTCCCTGTTGGTGATGTACCCGACATTCGAGAGCACATAGCCGCTTATCACGTCCCTGCCGAGCACCGACTTGCCTATGACGTCCAGGACATCCGGGGATATGGTGGGGCTCTCTATCTGGCTGAGGACGGAAGGGTCGACCTTTGACTTGAGCAGCGCGACCGCCTCGATGTCCTCCTTGGAGAACTTCCTCCGGAGGTAGTTCGTGTCGGACATGACCCCGTACATGAGGGCCGTTGCGAGCCTGCTATCGATCTCTATTCCGAGATCGACCAGATACTCCGTCATCATCGAGGAAACGGAACCCAAGTGCGTCCTTATGTCCTCCAAGGGCGCGTCCAGCTCCCCGGTCTTTGAATGGTGGTCGATTATCATGTCGGGATAGATCTCGGGCGGGAGTATGCTCGTGTTGGTGCCGGAATGGTCGACGAAGGCCAGCTTGTCGTATCCCCTCAGGAGGTATTTGGTGAACTCGTCTATGTGTATCAGCTCTATGTTGAGCAGATTGACGAAGACCTTGTTCTGCTGGTGCCCTATCTCCCCCCCATACAATATGTCGGTCTCCATGCCCCTTTCCTCCGCAATGATCTTTATGGCCATGGCGGACGCTATCGCGTCGGGGTCTGGATTGTCATGAAGCACGACCCCTAGCCTCTCGCCCTTCTTGAAGGCCGCCTTCAACTTCCTGGTCCTCTCGAGAGCCTCCATGTTCTCGAGATTCTTGATGGCCTGTTCCGCCATGGCGACCTGCGGTATCACTACCACGTCGGCCCCCACCTTCTTGAGCTCATCAAGGTCCTTGACGGCGAAACCCCTGGAGATGATATATATGTCGGGGTTGAGGGCCATGGCGTGCTCTATGGCCTTCTCGTTGAGGTCGCTGTGATTGGTCATTACAAAGCATATGTGCGCGCCCTCGATGACCCTCTGCACCTGGGAAGAAGTAGAGAAGAAATCGCCCTCTATAGCGTTGAAACCCCTGGATTTGAGGTCCTTTGCCTTGGCCGGGTCCTTCTCTATAATGTAAAGTTCCTGGTCGCGTTCCTTGAGTATGTCGGCTATGGCATAGCTGACCAGACCAGATCCTAGAATAAGATACATCTGAAGATACACCTAGCTCGATTAAGGAGACAGATATTATAAATAATTAACTACTCAATTTATGAAGATTTACCAAATAAAGTCTCTAAGTGATGGTAAAGTTTAAAAAGGGATGTCATAATGTAAGACTAATTCACGGGGGATTCAATTTGGACGACGATTTATTCAAAGAGCTAGGAGACCTTAGGAAGAAGCACCAGGAGCTAAGAGAGTCTTGTGAATCTTTGAAGAAAGAGATAGACGAAAGCGTGAACAGGAGAGACGAGAACAACAAGCTGTTCAAAGAGATGTTAGAAGAGCTCAAAAACGCCAAGTCCGAAAGGGACGTGGCGAACGACAAGGTGTCTGAGTTCAAGAATCTCAGGGACAACGAGAGAGAGGAACTTTCAAAGTTCAAGGACGAGCTGAAAGACATCAAGAAAGACATGACATCCGATTCTTCAACACCCAACCCCTTTCACCTCCAGAAGAAGATCGATGAATTGGAATGGAGGCTGGAAACGTCTGTACTGCCCCTAAAGGAAGAGAACAAGCTTATCAATCAGATAGCGCAGCTGAGAAAGGACCTTGAGAGCAGCAAGCTCTCCAAGGAAGTACGGGAAAAGATGAAGGACCTCAGGGGCAAGATGAACGAGAAAAGGAAGGAAATAGATTCCCTCCACGAGAAGGTTGTAGAGTTTTCCCAGGAATCAGCAAAGTTCCACGAAAGGGTGACCTATTTCTCACAAAGGGCCTCAGAGGCCAAGAAGATAGCAGACAAGGCTCATCAGGAATTCCTTTCAAAGAAAAAGGAGCTCAACAACAAATATGCTGAACTTCGTGAAATCCGTGACTCCATGAACAAATACAAGGGCAAGATCACGGACAGAAAGACAGAGAAGAGGGTAAAGAGGGCCAAGGAGAAGGAGAAGGAGAATCAGAAGATGATGGACCAGCTCACCGACCAGGCCAAGGACCTCTACGAGAGATTCAGCAAAGGCGAGAAACTTACAACAGAAGAGTTCAGGATATTGCAGGAATCGAACTTCCTGTGAATATCTCTATCTTATTTTAACATATTTTGTTATTGCCCTCAATCCGATTGACAAAATCGATTGTAGGACAGTTTTATTTATCCTTATCTAACGTAAAGCGCAGATAATGATTTTTTTTAGGGAACTGGACTCCAGCAAAAAAGATTTCATAAAATAAAAACATATAATTCAATATTTATTATATATTAAGAGAAAATTTATATATGCAATTTATCATAGCTTTTTCATAATCCTCTGGCCAGGTGTTATGGAGTGGTTGACAAGATACTCGTTCTAGGTGTCGACAGGGACAACGATATCGGAGACAAGACAGGAATAGGCGGTCCCATACTGGGCAGGGTGGCCGTGCAGGACGCCGCGCTGAAGCTCGGGATCGCAGATCCGACCGAATCTGACACCAACGTCCTCTTCCATTGCATAAAGCTGTACGACAGGCTGGTCAAGGAGGGCAAGGAGACCTACATCTCCATCGTCACGGGCGACCGGTCCGTTGGCATCAGGTCCGACATGATAATATCGGACCAGCTCGACAAGATCATAGAGGAGTACGGCACGAAGTCCGTCATATTGGTATCCGACGGCAAGGAGGACGAGAACATCCTTCCCATAATCCAGTCGAAGATGGCGATCGTGTCCATAGAGCGGGTGACGGTGCAGCAGAGCGAGAGCCTGGAGGACACATACTTCATACTGCACACATACCTCAAGAGGATGATGGACGACAGGAAGGTCTCAGGCCTTTTCCTCGGCATACCTGGCATAATAATCATAATCTACGGCCTGACATACATATTTCCGGAATTCACGAAATATGGCTGGTTTGCCGCCTTCTCGATCCTCGGGCTGTACCTGTTCCTCAAGGGATTCGGCATCGACGACTACCTTAAGGACGCCATCACGCCCAAAAGGATCAATCTCATCGCATACTCTGTTGCGATGGTCATCGCCCTCTACGGGGGGTACGAAGGTTTCAAGAACATACACTGGAGCATAGTCCCGTACATAAACTGGGAATCCGCCAAATACGTGTTCACGGCATTCTTCGACGGGTCGTTCCCCCTAATGTACGTCGGGATCATCGCCGCGCTTGCAGGTAACGTGATAAGCGCCTACTCCAACAACAAACAGAGATTCTGGTCGCACATGAGCGTGTTCATAGGCGCCTTCGCGATATTCGGGAACGTGTACCAGTACACGTCGTATGTGCAGAACGAGATAACCAGGAACGAGGTCATGTTCTCGTTCGTGTTCATAACCTTCGTAGCAATAATGGGGATAGTCATATCCCTCCTGGGCAGGTCCAAGGCCATGAGCCCAGAGAAGAAGAGGAGGATGCCCCTCAGCAGAAGGGGGATAATAACGCTTTTCGTCATCGCGCTGCTGATCGTGACCGGTATGACATACTTCGACCAGGGCACGCCTGTCGTCGTGGACTCGGACCCGTCGTTCAGCATAAGCACCAACCTGGCGGACCAGGAGAACGTCTCGATGGGTGTTGTGGACGACAAGATATACACTGTCTGGCAGGACAACAGGGACGGCAACTGGGAGATATACATCAAGTACCTGGACTCCGGAGAGGTGGAGAACATCACCAACAATCAATACCAGCAGGTGAATCCGATGGCATGCGAGGACAGGATCGTCTGGGAGGACAACAGGAACGGCAACTGGGACATATACATGTATTACATATCCACAGACATCCTGGTACGCGTGACCGACAACGAGTACGACCAGATCAATCCCGATATAGACGGGAACTGGATCGTCTGGGAGGACGAGAGGAACGGCAACGCGGACATATACCTCTACGATGTGACAAACAGCGAGGAGACGAGGATAACCGTCGACGAGACGGGATTCCAACCGTTCCAGACAAGCCCTAGGATAAGCGACGGCACCATAGTCTGGTTGGACAACAGGAACGGGGAGTTCAACATCTTCAGCTACGACATCGCCAACGAGACAGAGACCGCCGTTACAAGCGGACGCTCGATCAAGTTCAATCCCGAGATAGACGGCGACACCATAGTCTGGGAGGACAACAGGAACGGCAACTGGGACATATACATGTACGACCTGGAAGAGGGTGACGAGCTTCAGCTTACATCAAGCTCGGACAATCAGGTGAATCCCACAGTGAACGAATATTACATATGCTGGGACGACGACAGCGAGGGAAACACCAACATATATGTCTACAGGAGGGAGGACGGCAGCGTCCTGCAGGTGACAGACCTCATATCCGACCAGGAGGCGCCCTATGTCATGGACCAGTACATGGTATGGATAGACTGGAGGAACGACCTGGACGGCATCGAGACGGGGACGGAGGACGACAACCCCGACATATACGGCATTGAGCTTGATGATCTATGGAACACTGAATAGTGCGATTCTTGACTGCATGTGATAATATGGGTGGAAAGGGAATTACTGGATGGTTAAAAAGGAACGATCTCTTGCTGCTGGTGCTCGTCTATGCGTTCGGGCTTTTCATAAGACTTGAACCGAAACTGGACGCGGACAGCCATCTCCCGGTGTTCCTCGGAGACGTGTGGTACAGGATCTGCATGTCCCAGTACATACTGGACTTCCATTCGCTTCCCATACCCGACATCAGGTACATTCCATACGGCGACGTTCCGCTATGGTACCCGCCCCTCTCCATGGTATTCTTCGCAGGGGTGTCCACCATCACCAGTCTCGATCTTCCAACGGTCATGACAAGGGTGATACCTTTCATCGAGGCCTTCACGCCCATTCCCACATATTTCCTGGCCAAGGAATGGTTCGGCAAGAACGTTGCAAGGATCGCGGTCGTGATGCTGGCCATCACCCCATCCTTTATCCTGTACAGCTCCATCGCGGACCCGCAGGTCCTCACATTGATGGTCATACCAATCGTCCTGATATTCCTCTCCAGGCAGCAGTACGGATTCTCCCGGAAGGCCGCCATAGGCATAGGGGTGCTGCTGGGCATCAACTTCATGACGCACCTCTCGTACTTCATAACAGTTGCGCTGATGTTCCTTTACCTGGTGGCCAGGTGGTTCGACAGGAAGCCCCTTCGCAACGAACTGAAGTTCACCGCCCTGTCCATAGGGATAAGCCTGCTCATATCGAGCTGGTGGTGGTTGCCCGATTTCCTGTTCTACTGGTGGATATTCATAATAACGACATCCACACTTCTGCAGACATTCGGCTCGCACTTCGACTCGTACGGCGCCCCGTTCATGGTCCTGGGATTCATGGGGTTCGGCTACATCCTCGTGAACAGGCTCTCATACCTAAACGACGAGAGCAACAGGAATCACAAGCACCTGCTCGTGCTGTGCATAATATTTTCCGCGCTGTGCGGGATATTCCTCGGAAAGGGGGTCACGATACCTGTCATAGCCATCCTCGCGCTCCTTTACTCGTTCGTCATGATAATAACGCTGAAGTCGAGCGGCAGATTCGCCGCCGCCTCATGCATTTTGATCGCTGTTGTCATGACCGCCGTGGCCTCGGCCCTGGCCTATGACGCAGGGAGCATAGGCACATGGACCAAGACGTTCACCTTCGTGCCGGCGCTATTCGCGAACGTCTACGAGGGAGTCATCATCCTGGCCGTTGTCATATTCATCCTCATGATGCTGGCCGTCGTAATCTCAAAGGGCGCGTCCAGGCGTCCGGAGCTTACGCCGTTCGTGTCGATGTCATCCTTCGTGTTCATACTGCTCATAGTCACAGTGGTGGGCAACCAGCTCACAAGCGTCGAGATCGAGAACATGTTCAGGGAATATCTCAAGGGATACAATCTCCTGGCGGTGCTGGCGGTGCTTCTCATACCCGCGCTCTTCGCCCACCAGTACAGGGGAAAGGTCGCCAAGTACATACTGGACCACAAGTACCAGACCTTCATGGTGCTTTGGACGATCTTCATGCTGTACGAGGTGTTCAGCGAGAACATACTCTCGATAATCAGGGAGTACGGACTGATGTGGGAGACCACGGTGAGGCCGCTCGAGGGATACAGATTCTACATATTCCTGGCACAGCCATTCTCAATCATGGCGGCAATGATGATCAACGAGGCTAGGAAGCATAAGAGGGCATACACCACGGCGTTCATACTGTTCATACTCGGTCTGGGGTACATGTCGATCGAGGGATACAGACTGCCCGACTACGACATGGACTTCAAGATCACCAACTCCGGCGTCTTCATAGAGGACTACAATGCCGCGGTCTGGTTCAGGGAGAACTCGGACTATGACGACAGGATAGTCGCCGACTACTACACGGCGCAGATGTTTAGCGGGGTCTGCGCGGGAAGGGCGCTGATAGGTGGGCTGTTCCCGCTGCGGAACATAGACTTCAACGAGTACATAGAGGCCCCGGCGCAGGTCCAGGACGACATATACTTCTTCTACAGGACCGACGACCTGGAGTACACCCTCGAGATCGCCGAAAGATACGGGATCACCCATGTGTACATATCCGACAACATGGTTGGGAGGGGTTGGCTCGGCTCGTATCAGGACAGCAGCTTCGGAGTGACGGTGAACTGGACCAAGTTCTTCCAGACCGACACGTTCAAGATCGTCTACGAGGACGATTCAAATCCCTATAACAACGTGTACATACTGGAAATAGTAAAATGAACACCGAAATTATTAAATCCCTTGGATTTACCTTATTTTTATGAATATTGATTTCCTATGGGGACTGTTGGCCGAAGATGTCGGATACGGGGACATCACCACGTCCCTCCTGCCGGACAGGACGGTCAGGGCCAGGATATTCGCAAAGGAGGATCTTGTCGTTGCGGGTGTCGGTGCGGTCTCAGAGCTCCTCCTGGACAACGGGATAGGGATATCAGTGTCGCGCGACGACGGCGAGAAGGTCGCTGCGGGAGAGGACATAATGCTCCTTGAAGGCAGTGTCAGGACGATACTGACCCTCGAGAGGACCGTTCTCAACATCCTGCAGAGGATGAGCGGGATAGCCACGACCACCAGCAGGTGCGTGGAGATCGCTGGACCGGGCGTCAGGGTGGCTGCCACCAGGAAGACCATACTGCCATACCTTGACAAGATGGCGGTCCAGGCCGGGGGAGGGGACCCCCACAGGTGGAGGCTGGACGACATGTTCCTGATAAAGGACAATCACATAAAGGTCCTTGGCATAGGCGAGGCGGTCAAGAGGGCAAGGGCCTCTCTTTTCTCTAAGAAGATAGAGGTGGAGGCCGAAACCCTCGAGGAGGCGTTGGAGGCCGCGGATGCCGGAGCCGATATAATAATGCTTGACAACATGTCGCCTGAAAGGATAGTGGAGGTCATCGCAGCGATCAGGAAAAAGGTGAGAGACGCTCCGCTGTTCGAGGCCTCGGGGAACATCACGCCGGAGAACATCAGGGAATACGCAAATAGCGGAGTGGATATCATCTCCATGGGTTGGCTGACCCACTCCGTCAGGGCGTCGGACATATCACTCGAGGTATGCGGTGATTGAGTGGGCAGGCACCTCACGACGCACCAGGCCCTGACATATTGTGAATGCCCGAAAAAGTACTATTTTAGATATGTGGCCAAGGAGACGCCGAACTATACCCAAGAACATGTCAGGGACATGCTGTCGATGAGGGGATGGCTCGCGTTCCTCAGGAACGAGAGAAAGGCCCTCGGGGACGTTGAGGGACCAAAGGACCTGGAAACGGCATATGAAAGGATCATGGACATCTCCGTCGCCACCGCCATCTCAAGGACGTCCCATCTCCTTGGTGACACAGAACCTCTGGATGCCGCACAGGTCGTGAGGGAGGAACTGGGACGGCTCGCAGCCCTTCGCATGGAAAGGGCCGAGAGGCATATGCGGCTGTATGGCCTCAATGGGAACCTGCTGGGCCAGATAGCGTATGCCCCTGAGGATGTGGAGCGCAGGATCGTCAGCTTCAGGCACAGGACCTCGGGGAAGGTATCCTTGATAAAAAGGGATGAGGGACACGCGACCCCCATCCAGGTGACAAGTTCCGTGCCACCCCTTGGGAAGGCGGATATCGGGGGCGAGATCGTGGCAAAGATAAACGCCATGCTGCTCAGGGAGGAAACTGGAGATGACATTCCCCTCTCCGTCGTGCACTACCTGCGCATTCACAGGACGGCCCATTTCTCCACAGGGGAGGGGGACAAGGAGGTTATCAAGACATTCTCCGAGGATGTCAGGGAGGCCGGGACCTATCACAAAAGGGAAGATGGGTGTCCCAGATGCGAGTTTGGGGAGGTGTGCGGCAGAAAATGATAACGGTGACAGACCTCTGCGACTATGTATGGTGCCCATACCAGGTCTATCTCAAGAAGGTAAAGAGGATAAGGCCGCCGCCCACGCCTCAGATGGTCAGGGGCACGGTGATACACAAGGTCAAGGAGGACATATCCAGGAGCGAGAAGATACTGCTCATGGACAGGGTCGGAGAAGGGTCGGGCATCGATGACATCAGGAAGGTCATCTTCGACAACGCCTACCAGTGCGCGAAGAACGCGGTGCTGAAGGAGAGGGCCAGGCTGGAGGGTGCGGGGCTTGACCCGATGGACCTGCTCTCGGAACTGAAGAGGGACCTGTACTACGACAGCATCTCCACCGCCGCCAAGCTGAAGAGGGCGCTTGAGAGGTCGGACCTCCCCACGGCATTGGAGTCGATGTATCCGGAATGCATGATGGAGTGCATGCTGGAGGACGGGGAGCTCGGCCTGCGCGGCAGGATAGACAGGTACGAGCAGGTTGGTGACGTCAGCATACCAATAGACTATAAGTCAGGCAGCTTCAAGGGGGAGGTCACAGACTCCCAACGGGTGCAGATAGCGGCCTATGCGATAATAATGGAGAGAAATCTGAACACCAGGGTGCCGTTCGGCCTGATAGAGTATACTAATCTTGACAGGATACTGCCCGTCATAGTGGACGATGCGGCCAGGAACGATGTCATGAAGATACTCGATGAAGTGAAAAGAATAGTATATGAAAAAAATGAACCTGAAAAAAATAAGGATTGGAGATGCAGTTACTGCTCCTTCAAGGAGCACTGCACCTAACCCTGTGGATTCTGATAGTCCGATACCTTCGGCGGCTCTGGCTTCATGCCCTTCCTTGTTCTGATCTCACGGACGACGTTGTTCTGCAGTTCCCTTGGAAGCTGCTCGAATCCTATCTGCTCCGTGGTCCAGAGGGCACGTCCCTCGGTGGCGCCGCGTATGTCGCTCGTGAAACCGAACATCTCGGAAACGGGCGTCTTTGCAACGACCGTGGTCAGCTCCCCTTCCTGGCTCATGTCGAGTATCTGACCCCTACGGGACTGTACAAGCTTGGTTATGGAGCCCATGAAGTCCTGAGGCGCGGTCGTGTAGAGCTTCTGCATCGGTTCCATTAGGATCGGCTCGGCGGACAGTATCGCCGCGAACAGGCCCTGCCTGACGGCAGGTATGACCTGGGCCGGACCCCTGTGGATCGCATCCTCGTGAAGCTTCGTGTCCATGAGCTTCATCATGACCCTGGTCGTCGGTTCCCCGGCCACGATGCCCTTGTCCATTACGGAGTGGAACGCCTCTATCACGAGCTCGCGGACCTCGCCTATGTGCACGACACCGCGGGTCATGTTGAGGTACATGTTGCCCTGGTATACGTCCTCGACGCCCTTGGCGGTCTCCTTGTCCAGCCCAAGACCCCTCAGCGTCTCCTGAAGCTCCTTGCCCTTCACCCTTCCCTCGGGGATGGTGCCTTCCTTGATGGCGCTGTAGACCTCATCGGACATGGGTTCGACTATGATGTAGAACTTGTTGTGCTTGTTGGGCGACTTTCCCTCCAGCTGTGGCGACTGCTTCGTTATGGACTCGCGGTACACGACTATGGGCTCGGACGTCTTGATGTTGACACCCTTGTCCTTCCTGATCCTGTACTCAACGACCTCCAGATGGAGCTCGCCCATGCCGGATAGCAGGTACTCGCCGGTCTCCTCGTCTATCTTGGCCTGGAGTGTCGGGTCCTCCTTGGCGACCTGCCTGAGCACCTCGATGAGCTTCGGTAGGTCCTTTGGATTCTCCGGTTCCACAGCCACGGTCACCACGGGTTCGCTGTAGTGCTTGATCGCCTCGAACGGCTCGATGGGCTCGGGTCCGGACGATATCGTCTCTCCTGCCACCGCGTCCTTGAGTCCCGTAACGGCGACGATGTTGCCTGCAGGCACCTCCTCCATGGACTCCCTGTCTGGGCCCATGTAGATGCCAAGCTGCTGCACCCTCTTCTTCTGCCTCGTGCCGGCGATCCATACCTCCTGGCCCGTTCTAAGGGTACCTGAGAATATCCTGCCGGTGGCGATCTCGCCCGCATGCTTGTCAACGTTGATCTTTGTGACGACCATCGCGACATTACCATTCTCGTTGCAGTTGATCATGTCCTTGGCTATCTTCGACTCCAGGTCGTGTCTCCACAACTGAGGTATCCTGTACTTCTGTGAAACGTCCGGATTCGGGAGATGCCTTATGACCATGTCAAGGATGATCTTGTGGATGGGAGCTTTCCTTGCCAGTTCCCTGCTCTCGCCCCTGTTGGTCATCTCTATGATATCCTTGAACGTTATGCCGTACTCCTTCATGAAGGGTACGTTGATGGCCCAGTTGGCATAGGCGGAACCGAAGGCGACACTGCCGTCGGTCACTGAGACCTGCCATGACTCCTTGAACTCCGGAGGGGCCATCTGCTTTATGAGCTTGTTTATCTCGGAGATTGTCTTCATGAACCTGGCCTGCATGTCCTCGGGGTTGAGCTTGAGCTCCTTTATGAGCCTGTCGACCTTGTTTATGAAAAGTACCGGCTTCACCCTTTCCTTGAGGGCCTGCCTCACGACCGTCTCCGTCTGCGGCATCTTTCCCTCAACGGCGCAGACCACGATTATCGCGCCGTCTATGGCCCTCATCGCCCTGGTAACGTCCCCACCGAAATCGACGTGACCTGGCGTGTCTATTAGGTTTATAAGATACTTATTGTCATTGAACTCGTGCACCATCGAGATGTTGGCCGCATCTATAGTGATGCCTCTGGCCTGTTCCTGCTCGTCGAAGTCGAGGGCAAGCTGTTTCCCAGCAAGCTCCTCGGCCATCAGGCCAGCACCGAACAAGAGATTATCTGAAAGTGTTGTTTTTCCATGGTCAATGTGCGCTGCGATACCGATGTTCCTGATGAACTCCGGCTGGTGCATGATCTCCTGCGCAGCCTTGGCCATCTTTTCCTTCCTACCCATGAACTTCACCTAGCTGATTTAGCGATACGCTCTATTTCTTCCTTCTTGCCGACAGCGAAGCTCTTGATATCCTTCTCGTATGCCGCGATTATCTCATCCGCCAAGGCCTCGGAATAGCTCCTCTTGGACTTGAAGGCCCTCGCGTTCGCTCCGAGCGAGATGTTCTTCAGGGCCACATCGATCCTCCTTTGGGGGGCGATGTCCACGGCCTGGTGGTATTTCACGCCACCGTATGCGATGGTTGTCGTCTCCTCCCTCGGGGACGAGTTCTGGATCGCGATGACCAGGACCTCAATGGGGTTGTTCTTGGTCTTCTTGTTTATGACATCAAATGCTTCCTTGACTGTCTTGTAAGCTTTGTTCTTCTTTCCTGTAAGGCCGCCCGCCCTTCTGATGAACTTTCCACTGACCTTCTTCTTCACAGCGCCGGAACGCATTGTCTTGTTGACCAAGCGCTCCACTATGCTCTGCCTGATCTTCCAGAATCTGTGGGCCTCGTGGCGTCCGCCTGAATGGGGTATTAGGACCGGGGTAAGATTTATGTACCTCTTGAGACCCTCGTCCTGGACCTCAACGTCGGTGTCCCACTTACCAAAAAGCTTGAATTCGTACGGTTCGGACATAAGATCACCTGATTGGTTTCTCCTTTCTGCCCTGGACCATCTCGTTGAGGGACACTCTGTTGACCTTGGTCACCTTGTACTTGACACCAGGTATATCACCCATTGATCCGCCCTTGCGTCCTCCGATTCCCTCGATGACCACCTCATCGTGCTCGTCGATGAAGTTAATGGCCCCGTCTCCGGGACAAAAGGCTGTAAGCTGTCTTCCGTTCTTGATGAGCTGTACCCTCACACATTTCCTTATGGCCGAGTTGGGTTGTTTTGCCTCTACAGGGACCTTTTCCAGAACGATCCCTCTGCCCATCGGCGCACCCTCCAGCGGGTCGGACTTCGTGCTCAGCTGCAACACTCGTCGCTTGTAATCTATGTCCTTCCATCTGAAGGCCTGTCTCTTCTTCTTGAGATTACGTGCTGCAAATTCTCCTCTTGGACTCTCCATTGATTCACCTCATAATCATAATATCCGTTTCTTTGCAAAGTTGATTTATAAATCTTTACATTATCATTACATCGTCCACGGTCTGGTGCCTTTTAAGGAGCACCTTGGCCCTTTTGATGTTCTTTCCGGACCGCCCTATGGCTATCCCGCGGTCCTTCTTGCTAACCTCGATGCTCGCGACCTTCTTTCCGTCCTTGTCTGCGTACTTTATGTTGATGATCTTCGCAGGTTTCATCAGATTCTCTAAGAACTTGGTCGGGTCCTCTGAATATTCAACGATATCTATGCCCTTGTTAATCATTTCCCTTACCTTCGCAAGATTTGCCCCTTTCTTCCCTATGGCGAGGCCCATCTCGCCTTCCTTTACCACGAAGACTATTGTGTCATCGTTCTCTTCCACGAGGCAATCCTTGACGGTCGCTCCCGTTATGCTTTCAAAGAGTCCAATGTATCGTATTTCATCGGCACCCAACCTCAGACGCATCAATCTCCCTCCGCTGAAAGGATGGTTGAGTCGCCTGCGGACAGGACGGCAATCATCGACACGACAAAGGGCTTACCACAGACCATGCCCAGGTCGACGCATGTGCCCTTGTACTCAAGGGTGGGTACATTTCCAAGTTTTGAATAATAATCCAGATCATCCCTGCTCTCGATCTCGCAGTTGCTTGCATAGATGACCAACTTGGCATCGCCGTTCTTCAAAGCCTTCATGGACTTGTTGGTCCCTAGGATGACCTCGCCGGTCTCCATGGCCTTTCTGATCTCTCTAGCTATGTCCATCTATTTCATACCTCCTTAATATCAGGCATCTTCATTATAAGGTCCACTATTCCTGTGCCCAAGGGTATGGGTTGTCCGACTATCACGTTCTCTGTCACACCGTTGAGCCTGTCCTTCTCGCCTTCCCTGGCCGCCTCTAGCAGGTGCCCGGTCGTCACCTCGAAGGATGCCCTGGCCAGGACGCTGGCCTTCTCGCCTGTAATACCGTGCCTGCCTATCTGCTGGATGTCGCCCTCCAGGCACATCGCATCGGCAAGCAGCATTATATGTCTCCTGTCGACCTCGAGACCCTGCTCGTCAAGCACCTTCTGTATCTCGTTTATTATCGTGTTCCTCGCCGCCTCTATGCCCAAGACCTCGAATATCTCGTAAATGTTGTTGGTCCTGGTACGCTTGTGGTCGACACCTTCTATCTTCAAAACCTCGGCAAGATCGGAGCCCTCCGTATAGACAAAGTACTCCTCTCCCTCCTTCTTTATCATGGCACGTTCTATACCTTTTATCCCTTTTAAAGGCAATGCCTTGATCTTTTGTGAGAACTTTCTCAGCTTTAGAAGATTCATCTGCCCGGGTGAGACTATTATCGTGTATTCGGCCTCGTCGTATCTCAGCTTCTCCACGGACTTCACCCTCTTGAGCTTCTTGACGACGTGCTCCATGTCGAGCCCCGCGTCCTCCATCCTCTCGCTGTCGAGGTCTATGTGGAACTCCATGTTGATAACGTCAAGGGCAGTCGCCCTGGAAACGTTCTCGACCGTCGTCCCCTCTATCTTCTGGGCGATCGAGATGGCCTTTTCCTTCGATGAGGAGAACTCCTCCTTCAGGGCCACGAGCATGACCGGCGTCGACGGGTCCTTCCTGACATCGACAATCTCGATGATACGCGGCAGACCCAAGGTCACGTTGATCTCGGCCACGCCAGCATAGTGGAACGTGTTGAGCGTCATCTGCGTACCCGGCTCGCCAACGCTCTGGGCCGCCACCGTTCCCACGGGCTCGCCGGGGTCGACCTGGGCCCTCTTGTATTCGATGCATACCTCCTCGAGTATGGCCCTGAGCTCCTTTTCTGAAAGCTCCTGTTTCTTCTCGTTGAACCTGATGAGGGTCTCTTTGGTCTCGTCGCGTATGTAATCGGAGACCCTTCCCGTGAGGACCTCCTCGGATATAGCGGCTATCAAATCTTCGGAAACCATCTTTATGCCCCCTTTCCTGATTTCAATACCTTATGTATAACCCAATCGATGTCCACGGCCTTTCCGTATGTTGACTTGGCGGGGTCTATGCCGTCCTCCCCATACTGGAACTGCACTATGACGTCATCATTGGTCCTAACAGTACCGTCATATCTGACGCTCATGTCCTGCAGGGCGTTCATGAGCCTCCTCTGCATGTAACCGCTCTGGGCGGTACGCACGGCGGTGTCCACAAGACCTTCCCTGCCGCCCATGGCATGGAAGAAGAACTCCTTCGGATTGAGCCCCTTCTTGTAGGAGGCGGAGACGAATCCCCTTGCCTCGGCGCTTATGTCGTCCTCATCGAAGGACGAGAGGGACCTCTTTATGTAACCCCTGCTGAGCCTGTTGCCCCTCACCGACATCTGTCCAAGGGACGCGCTCATCTGCGTGAGGTCGAGCATGTTTCCCTTGGCGCCAGTCTTGGCCATGACGACTGCGCCCCTGTTCATGCCCATGTACCTCTCTGCGATGGAACCCGCCTTGTCCCTGGCCTCGGCCAGGGCCTGCATTATCCTTGATTCAAGCGTCTCCTCGACACTTCTTCCGGGCAGCGGCTCCAGGTATCCCTCCTTGTAGAGGTCTATCAGCTTGTTCACCTTCGCCTTCCCGTCCGAGATGACCTTGTTTATGAGGTCCATCCCCTCCTGGGGTATGTCCTCGTCGTCTATTCCCGTGGAGAAACCGATTATCGAGTTGCTCCAGAGTATAAGCTTTGTGACCGAGTCCAAGAATATCCTTCCGGTGTTGGTCCCGTAGTCCTTGACCAGCTTGTCTAGAAGCTTGCACGTCGACCTCGCCTTGAACGTGGCGCCGTCGATTATGCCCGACTTCAGCTGCCCGTTCTCTATCGTGACGTAGGCGTCGTACCTGCAGTCCTTCCTGTCGTCGATGGCGCATCTGTCGCACTTCTGGCATGCCTTTGACTTGTACTCGATATTGAGGTCTTCAGGTAACAAAAGAGAGAAGAGCTGCTTGCCTGTCCAGTAGCTTTCCCCGTCCACCTCGCCGGCGGGTTCGGGCAGGTCCTTGCTGATATCGGCAACGAACAGCATCTGGTCGACCTGGCTCCTGTTGAACTTCATGCCCTTCTTGGTAAGCAGGTACGCTCCCGAGAGATAGTCCTGACTGCCTCCGATGACGGGCTCTCCGAATCTGGGAGATATAATCTGTTCCTGCACGCGCATGAGTATCCTGGCCTCGGCCTGGGACTCTTCGGTCTGGGGAACGTGAAGATTCATCTCATCGCCGTCAAAGTCGGCATTGTAAGGGGGACAGACACAGAGATTCAGCCTGAACGTCTTGTAAGGCATGACCCTGACCTCGTGCGCCATTATCGAGAGCCTGTGGAGGGAGGGTTGCCTGTTGAACAGCACGATGTCGCCGTCCATGAGGTGCCTCTCGACGACGTATCCCTCCTCCAGCTCCTCTGCGAGGATGTCGCTGGTTATCTCGGTGACCCTCTTCCTCTTGCCATCCGGCCTTATGATGTAGTTGGCGCCGGGGTAGTTCACAGCGCCGCGCCTCACGAGCGAGCGCAGCCTCTCGAGATTCCTGGAGGTCGCCCTCTCGGGGAGGGTAAGCTCCATGGCGACGAACTCGGGGACACCGACCTCGTTGATAGATATGTTGGGATCGGGCGAGATCACGGTACGGGCGGAGAAGTCCACACGCTTGCCGGAGAGATTGTTCCTGAATCTGCCCTCCTTTCCCTTTAGCCTCTGTGTAAGGGTCTTGAGGACCCTGCCGGACCTGTGCCTTGCAGGGGGCACTCCCGAGACCTCGTTATCGAAATAGGTGGTTACGTGATACTGCAGAAGCTCCCAGAGGTCCTCGACGATGAGTTGGGGAGCTCCGGCGTCCAGATTCTCCCTGAGCCTCTGATTGATCCTGATGATGTCGACCAGCTTGTGGGTAAGGTCGTCCTCGGACCTGATACCCGACTCCAGGGTGATCGACGGGCGGACCGTCACGGGTGCGACCGGAAGAACGGTCAGAATGCACCATTCAGGTCTCGCGGAAGTCGGATGCCAACCCATTAGGACCGAATCCTCATCGGTGATCTTCTCGAACCGCTCCCTGATGTCCGACGGCGTCAGCTTCTTGTCGGCCTCCTTGTAGGAGGTGGGTTTCTCGAACTTGATCTTGATCTGTTCCGCGCCGCAATGGGGGCACTTGTTGTCCTTGAGCACGCCCTTCTTCTTTGCAGCCTCGTTGAGTATGTCGGATATGATGCTCTGCCTTATGCTGCCCCTGACACCTTCCTCCCTGAGCTTCTCGTTGTAGTAGAATATCCTGTCATCAGGGATGAGCAGCCTAGAACAATCCTTGCATGTGGCCTTGAGGATATCGTATATCTCCTTTGCGTAGCCGACGTGGATGACAGGCCTCGAGAGCTCTATGCCCCCGAAGTGCCCCTGGCACTCGCCGAACTTGAGACCGCACGTGCGGCACTTGAGCCCCGGGTCGATCACCCCGAGCTTCGGGTCCATAAGGCCCCCCATTATGGGATATCCTTCATCGTCATAGGTGTCGGCATAGACGACCGTCGTGACCGACATCTTCCTGATCTCTTCGGGGGACAGAAGGGCAAAGGTTATCTCCTTTATCTTCTTTGGGGCCCCGAAAAGCATGATCTCATCTTCGTTCATGATATCACGCCCTGTCCTCCAACTTCAATTTAGGCCATATGAGCATGGACTCCAACTCCTGTATGAGCAGCTTGAACGCATATGATACCTCGACCACGTGTATGTCTATCTCCTCGCCGCAGATGGAGCAGTACTTCTTGTTCCTGACCTTGTCATAGATAGCAAGATTCCCGCACTTGTTGCAGACGAGGACATTGTACTTGTCCGAAGACTCCAAAAGCCTCTCCTGTAGCAGCATGGCCGCGCCGTGCCCGACGAGACAGTCCCTTTCCATCTCCCCGAATCTCAGACCGCCTTCCCTGGCCTTACCCTCCGTGGGCTGCCTTGTGAGCATCTGTCTCGGACCCCTCGAGCGGGCATGCATCTTG
>DAINBB010000017.1:0-34423 GCA_036733165.1 Halobacteria archaeon
AGAAGTTCGCGGACAGGGCGCTTAAGGATTCACTCATAGTGTCCCGTGTCAAGGACATAGGGCATCTGAGCAAGGAGGATGCGATCAAGTACGGGGCCCTGGGTCCAAATCTGAGGGCATCGGGCGTCTGCGACGACGTAAGGATGCGCGTTCCTGAATACACACAGAACTTTGATTTCGAGTATATTGTGTTCGACGGAGGAAATGTCTACGATCGTGTGGCGTGCAGGGTGTTTGAGGTGTTGGAAAGCATAAAGATAATAAGGCAAGCTCTTGACACGCTGCCGGATGAGGAGCCCATGAACGTCGACTTTGAGATAGGGGAGATGGACTTCTCCCACTCCTACAACGAGGCCGCAAGGGGGGAGATATACGATTCCTGCGCCCTTGACGAGTCTGGTAGGATAAGAAGCTACATAAACAGGACGCCATCGATGTCTTCCATATCTGCGATGGAGGTCTCCTGCATAGGCGACCATCTGACAGATGCCAGCATAATCATAGCTTCATGCGATCCGTGCCTCACCTGCACGAACAGGCTTACGATCGTTGATGAAAAGGAGGGCAGTGAGTTTGTTCTTAGCCCCGAGGAAGTAAGGCGGATGTCAAGGAGGGGAAGGATATGAACTGGACCAACTTCATCTTGGCGACGGTCTTTGTGCCAATCATCGCCTTTGTGGTCTCGACATGGGTCCCGGGCATCATGAGGAAGATACAGGCCAGGATCCAACAGCGTATAGGGCCGCCGGTCCTTATGCCTGGCTTTTGGGCCGTTCTCAAGTTTTTCTACAAGAAGAGGATCAAGCCGGTCTCCCCCTTGCCGAGACTGTACCACTCGATACCAGTGATAGGCATATTCCTGATGTTCTTCATAATACTGCTGACGAATCCCGAATGGAGGGACATCCTTGGACTTGCGACCTTGGTCGCGCTGGCTGGCCTGATAAAGGTCGAGGAAGCCTTGTATGTGATCATGGGCAACCTTTCCAACAACATCATGTCCGTTAGGATGCCATATCCAGACCTTGTCAGTGGGGCGACCATGAAGACGAGAATAAGGCGAAACTACGAGAAGATAGGCGTGACCAGGGCCTTCAAACTCATCACGGTGGGTTCTTTCCCACTGTATCTCGGGATGTTCGTGCCCGCGGTGATAGTGGGCTCGATAGGGGTCATGTCAATCGCCGGTTACCAGGGCTTCGACATGGGCTCTTTCACATTAAGCAGCATATTTGACATGAGGCCCCTGCTGTTCACGCTTCCAGGTGTAGTTGGCGCCATAGCCTACTTTGCAGGATATCTTGTCATCATCAACGAATACCCGTTCTCGATAATGCACACAAAGGCCGATGTGATAGAGGGTCCTACGATGGAGTATGCGGCCGCCGCTAGGGCAGGCTACTACCTTATGAGGGAGATGACGATGTTCGTCATGTCAAGTGTCTTCGTCACGCTCTACTTCGGCATACCGCCTGCTCTCAACTGGGCGATGATCCCTCATATAATACTGGCGATGATACTGCCCGTGATTGCCGCGATAGTCTCTGCGTTCACACCGGTGCTGACCTTCAGGCAGATATATCCATTGTCCTTGGGATTCAGCGCGATTGGCGTCATAGGAGTGATAGTGGCTATTTTGTGAGGTGAGAAGATATGCCGAAATTCATAATGCTGCCGAAGATGGTCATAAATCTTGGGGGATATATCATTGAGAACAGGGCCGATCTTGGCTACAGGGACGTCTTGGTGGGAAATCCCAAGGATGAGTGCGTAAAGATATACGTTCCCATCTATTCGGAGCAAAACGTCATTGACATCGAGAAGCTTGGCCTCATTGTGCACAGGCTGTCAGAGGAAGAGGACCTTGTCGAAGAGTTGGAGATTGTCAAGAAAAAGGTCGAGGAAAGACCTTTTTAGTGAAATCTCTTTCTTATCTTCACAGCCTTTCCCTTTCTTATTTTCTTCATCATGCATCCGGGCAGGACTGCCGTTCCCACGGCCACGGTCTTCCCGTCGTTTCTTATCACCACTTCGTCGCCGGCCCTGATTCCATCCTCGGCTTCCCTGACGCCTACACAGAACAGGTCGCCCTTGAGCTCGAAGTTCTCTATGTCAACATATTTTTTGGAGACCTCTATGTCCCCGTTCGTCGGCCTTATGCCCCATATAAGCGATGCAAATGGCACGCCTTCCGAAAATACTTGCCTGATGCCCTTCCCCTTGACGTATATGCTTTCTGGAAATATGTCTTTTCCGTAGATGTGTTCTGAGAACCTTCTGATGTCGCCGTATCTGTCTTTTGGAGGGGGAAGGTCCCCTTTCACGCTTTCCAACGTTTCCTTAAGATTTCTCATAGACTCCTCTGAAAGCGGATGTCCCCTCGTTGTCACGATGACATCTGCCTCAAGTTCCTTGATCGTTTCGAGCTCGTTCTCGGGAAGGTGTGCTATCACCACGGGATTGTCAGTCTTGGAAATGATGGATGAGAGGACATCCCTGGAGCGGGATATCTCCTCGGGCAACCATTTCCCTGTCACCACTATATCATAGTCTATCAGCGATTCGAGGTCCCTTGGCACTACGCCATAGGGGGATGTGATTATAAGCTGGCAAAGCGATGCGTATCCCTTTCCAAGCACCGACCTTGTCAGCGATATGAAGGATCTGTGGCTCTGCGAACTGCTGTACGGTTTACGGGATGAGCATGGCAAGAGGAGAAATACGTTTGATTGGGGCATATATCCTTCCTTGATGTCTTCGACCCATTTTTGGGTGTTAGGTCTCCAGAACGCGTCTCTTGATATGTACAGTTCCCGATTCCTGGGCGTGGCAAGGAATGGCTCAAATTCCGCCCAATGCGCATGGTACAGGAGATCTAGCAGTGTCTTGGACCTGATGGATGAACAGGCCATCATCTCGATGTATTGGGGTGACCTTTCCAGCATTAACCTTTCCAGGGCCGCCTTGTTCTCTTCCGTCTCCGGGAAGATGTCGAATCCTGCATAGGCGAGGACAGGCAGTTCATCGGGGCCGCAATTGCAAAAGCATAGGGCTTCGGGATGTCGCTTCCGTATCCTGAAATAGGCATTTAAGAGAGTTCTCTCATCCTCCAGGTCAAACATGTAGATCTTGGCATCGAGACCTTCTATCACCTCATCGTCAAGCTCGGCGTAACCGCTGAGGAACACCGGGACTATGTCGCCGGACCCATTTAGTTCCTTGTTCCTGGTCTGTATCTTTTTTGCCATGTTCAATGGCGCCCCCTTTGATATCCTCAACAAGGGGACAATGCCATGTTCTCCATCCCCCATCATGTCCCTGAAGGGGTAGGATAGGGGCTTGGGCAGCCTGACGCCATCCATCTCCATATGGTCCTTGTGCAGCTCTAGCAGGCATGGCACACCGACTTCCTGGTCCTTGATAATGTATGAACCTATCCTGTATCCGTTTATCTCAGTTATTTCGAGCATATTTCTACCCTTTTTTGATAATTCCTCTGATTTTAATAATACAATCTGTATATCATAAAAAGTTTTAAATAATAATCTGATAATCTCTATTTTAAAAGGGGTGTTATGTAGTGGGGGAATCCGCAAGTTTCGATTATGTCCGTCCGGACGACAATCTTCAAGTCCAATCTCTTTTGAAGAAGATCAAGTACCTTGAGGTCCAGAAGCAGAATGCCGAGTCCGATAAGGTCAGGTTGCAAAGGGAGGTCGAAGCCCTCAAGAAGGAACTTGAGAGGTTAAGGACCCCACCGCTCATCACAGCCACTGTCACCGATGTCATGATCGACGGAAGGGCCGTTGTAAAGAGCTCAACAGGACCCAACTTCGTGGTCGGCGTCTCCCAACTTATCAAGGCCGATGATCTCATCCCCGGCACGCTTGTGGCCCTGAATCAGAGGACATTGTCAATATTGGAGGTGCTGCCATCTTCCAAGGATCCGATGGTTTCCGGAATGGAAGTGGTCAACTGCCCAGACACGTCGTTCTCTGAGATAGGCGGGCTCAAATCACAGATCGAGGAGATACAGGAGATGGTGGAGCTTCCTCTTCTTCATCCGGAGCTCTTCGAAAAGATAGGCATTGAGCCTCCCAACGGCGTACTCCTTTATGGCCCTCCCGGAAATGGGAAGACACAGCTTGCAAAGGCGGTCGCTGGGGAGACCTCATCTACCTTTATCAAGGTCGTGGCCTCCGAGTTTGTAAGGAAGTATATTGGCGAAGGGGCCAGATTGGTAAGGGAGACCTTCAGGCTGGCCAGGGAAAAGGCGCCATCTGTCATCTTCATCGACGAGCTGGACGCCATCGGCGCTACAAGGACCGAATCCAACGTTTCTGGGGACAGAGAGGTTCAGAGGACCCTGATGCAGCTGCTCTCGGAGATGGACGGGTTCGAGAAAAGGGAAAACGTCAAGATACTTGCGGCCACTAACAGACCGGACATACTGGACACTGCTTTGCTCAGGCCGGGAAGATTCGACAGGCTGGTGGAGGTGCCCATGCCCAACAAGGAGGGCAGGGAATCCATATTCAAGATCCATTCGAAGAAGATGAATCTGAAGGGTGTTGAATTCACCCGTCTCGTAGAATGCGCGGATGGCGCTTCCGGGGCCCAAATAAAGGCAATATGCACGGAAGCGGGCATGTTCGCCGTGAGGGAGAGAAGGAAGTCTGTGAGTCAAGAGGATTTTGATAGGGCCATCGACAAGGTATTAAGCAAAGATGTCGAAAAGAAACAGGAAGATGCCGGCATATTTAGATGATTTTCTGGAATGCAAAGGTGTACAAATGAAGAGATTGTTGATATTATTGTTAGTCTTGACATGTCTCATGTCTTCTGGATGCTTAAGTGGAAGCGAAGAGGATCAGGTCAAGGACATAATTAGGGAATACTACTCGGCATACAACGATAGGGATGCGGAGACGATAGTGGACCTCTTCGCCGATGATTTGATCGAGGAAGGCGGCGGCAGAGAGACCATAATAGAGAATCTTCAGATCGTTTTCTCACTCGCCGACGAGACCGGCCTTGAACTAAAGATAGTTAGATTCCTCAATATCAGATTCCTGAACAACACCGCAATCGTGAACTTTGATGTCAATTTGAAGGACGTTGACAGGGATACCCAAGCCAATCTTACCTTCAAGCTGACAAAGGAAGACGATACATGGAAGATTCTTGAGATGATAGAGGAATAAGGTTATTCCTTCCATATCTTCTTATTCATGTTTTTTATCCACATAACCGTAATAGTCCATTATCGAAGCAAGGGCATGCACGGCGTTGCTTGAGCTCTGGTAGCATGGAATGCAGTGTTCTTCGAGCTCCCTCAGCTTGTCCCTTGAATACTTGCCTCCTGCAGATATTGCGAATATGGGCTTGTCCGAGTCTATTATGATGGGAAGAAGCCTTTCAACGACGTCGTCCTCCAATGTGGGGACCTGGAACAGGAGTATTAGCAACACGGCATCCACATTGTCATCTTTCAAGACCTCGTTAAGCGCTATCTCGTATCTTTCGACGTCCGCGTCCCCCGTAAGGTCTATCGGATTCTTTACACTGCAATAAGTGGGCAGTTTGCTCTTCATCCTTTCCTTCACGGCATCGTCCAGGCTGGCCATCTCGAGTCCGTAGTCCTCCAGGAAGTCGGTGGCTATCACGCCGGTGCCACCACCGTCCGTCACTATTGCGACCCTTCTGCCATGCGGTCTTTTCCTGCAGACCAACGCCTTGGCGATGTCGAACATCTCCTGAGGAGTGTATACCCTTACGATCCCGGATTGCTTGAATGCCGCCGAATAGACGGTGTCCGCACCCGCCAGGCTGCCCGTATGGGAGGCCGCAGCGGCTGCGCCGGCCTTGGACCTTCCCGACTTCAGGATGACTATTGGCTTGTTCTTGATGGCCTTCTTCGCCGCCCTCATGAACTTTCTGCCGTCGCCGACACCCTCCATGTATATCGTTATCACGCCTGTGTTCTCGTCCTCGGCAAGGTAATCAAGAAGGTCTGAATAGTTCACATCCGCCTTGTTCCCGAAACTTATCACCTTGCTCATCCCTATGTTTTCCCCCGATGCCCAGTCAAGTATTGCCGAAACAAATGCCCCCGATTGGGATATCAGGCTTATACTGCCTTTTCTTGGCCTGGCCATTCTGTCTTCCGGAAGGAAGATGGTGTCGACGTTTGAGTAAGTGTCGTATATTCCCACGCAATTGGGTCCTATGACCCTTATCCCCGTCTCTTCCACGATCCTCTTTAGTTCCTCCTCCCTCTCCTTCTCGCCGATCTCCGAAAAACCGCCCGAGATGACCACGCAGGACTTTATGCCCTTCTTTGCGCATTCCCTCAGCACCGGATTGACTGCCTTGGCGGGAATGGCTATCACCGCAAGGTCTATGTCCCCCTCCACATCCAGCACCGATCTATATGCCTTCTGTCCCAGGACCTCATCCGATGACAGCGTGATTGGGTACATCCGTCCCTTGTAGTCTCCCTTCAAGAAGTTCTTGCAGATTACATACCCAACGGAGCCTTCCCGATTTGATGCGCCTATTATGGCAACCGAATCAGGATTGAAAAAGGTGTCAATATTATGTGAACTGATCATCTTATAACCCTCATCACCTATAACGATTGCATCTATTTATATTTTTGTAAAATCCTCAAATTATATTTGGAGATATTGTTTTTCTGCTTCAATAGGGTTTATTCGATTGTAACCATATGCAGTAACGCTCTTTGCCTCGTTTTGGGGAAACAGGCGACAATGGATAGAAATGGTATTAATTGGCATCAAGGACAATTTATTTTAATTATTAAAGATTATGTATTGATATATTATGTTATTTAAAAAAATAGATGTGATGTCATGAGAAAATCGTTCCTTGTTTTATCAATGCTCGTATTGTCCCTTTTCTCCGTTCTTCCCCTCTCGGTCTCGGCGGATATCGCGGTCACTCCTGCCGACAGCATCCAGGACGCCATCGATGCCATAGAGGACGGGGGCACGATCTATATCGGGGCAGGGACCTACCACGTCAATCTCGTCATCAACAATCCTGGCAAATCGTTTTCCATGGTTGCGGCAGACGGTCCCGGAACGGTCGTGCTTGATGGCAGCGCCAGCGGCTCTGTTATCTTTGTGCAAGACACTAACGGTCACACGATAACGCTCGATGGGCTTACCATCACCAATGGCAGTGCACATGGCGGGGGTGGAATGTATGATAGATATTCCACAGTGATCGTGACGAACTGCACCTTCCACGACAACGAGGCTTACTCATACTATGGGGGCGGCGTTTTCAACTATTACTCTGATGCCTCTTTCACGAACTGCACCTTTCACAACAACTATACATACAGCGATGGTGGCGGAATGGATAGCGATTATGGTGTTGTCACCGTGACGAACTGTGCGTTCTATGAGAATTATGCAGAAAATGCTGGCGGCGGAACGTACAATTATCTGGTTGATATAACTTATGCGGGATGCACATTCTATGGCAATGAGGCTTACTACGATGGTGGCGGAATGTACAACGATGAATCCTCTCCGACGATCATGGACAGCTCATTCGAGTATAACTATGCTTACTATGGCGGTGGCATGTACAACTACGAATCCTATCCGATAGTCCTAGGTTGCTCGTTCGATGGCAATGAGGTATACTACGATGGTGGCGGAATGTACAACGATGAATCCTCTCCGACGATCATGGACAGCTCATTCGAGTATAACTATGCTTACTGTGGTGGTGGCATATACAACTACGAATCCTATCCGATAGTCATGGGTTGCTCGTTCGATGGCAATGAGGCGTACTACTATGGCGGCGGGATATGCAATTACTCCACAGATGTCACAGTGACGAACTGCTTCTTCGCCTCCAACGGAGCATATACAAGTGATGGCGGTGCTTTCTATGTCCGTGACTCCAATGCCACAGTTACAAACTGCGTGTTCGAATACAACTTCACTGCATCGAATGGAGGAGCCATGTTCAACTACAATTCGGTAAGTTTCAATCCAATAGACATCATTGTAACAAACTGTACCTTTTACTGCAATACCGCCTTTGAAGGCAATGGCATGTACAATGCTTGGATAGACTCTGTTGTCACCAACTGCATCTTCTGGGATGGTGGGAACGAGATCCAGAACTATTCCTGTACACCCATTGTCACCTACTGCGATGTCCAGGGCGGTTATGTGGGCGAAGGCAATATAGACTCAGAACCCATCTTCACCGATGCGGGAGGAGACGATCTATCGCTCTTTGGCGGATCTCCTTGCATCGACACAGGGACGGATGCAAGCATTGCCGCGTACGGCAGTGTCACCGATGACATCACCGGCCTTGTTCGCCCCCAGTACATGCAGTACGACATGGGCGCCTACGAGTACAAAAACAGCTGGACGCCAAATGTCCTGATACCACTTGTATCGACCATGCAGATCAAGGTCAACTCCCTATGGCAATGCCTGCAGCAGCAGTTGCCTTCAGACATCCCTGAAGAGTTGCAAGTTCTCTTGGACGAGGCCCAGGAACATATGGCAAATGCCAAAATGCTCTCAAATCCCATTTATGCGAATGGGGAGATCAACAGGGCCATGGCCCTGTTGGAGCAGGTCAGTGAAATGCTGGACTGCGGATGTCATTTGGGTTAGTTGCCATATCGCTTTAGATTGATGAGGGATTGCAGCGACGATCCCTTCCCATTATTGCAGAAAACGCCAATCGAACATCATATAATAAATTTTTAATTGAGCCCTCTCTTACAAAAAGATATATATGTAAATGGAAATTCTTTATTGAAGAGGTAGAAAATGAGACTGGAGATCTATTTTGGAGAAAGCAAGATAGTGGTCATCGGGACAGGGCACGTTTTCAAGAGAAGCATAATGGAAGTGAAGACCACCATATCCAAGGAGAAACCGGATATCGTCTGTGTGGAACTGGATGTTGAGCGCTATAAGGCGTTGATAGACGGGAAAAGGGCATCCTTTATGGAACTTGTCCGGGCCAGGGGGCTAAAGACAGCCATCTTCGGCAGCGTTCTCTCCGCGATACAGAACGAGGTCGGCGAGGATTACGGCGTTATGCCGGGCACTGACATGCTGACAGCGATAGAATGTGCGAGAAAGGAGCGATCCCGTGTCTTCTTCATCGACAGGAATGTCAACATCACAGTAAACAGATTGGTCAACGAGATGACCTTTTGGGAAAAGATAAAGACGATGGCGGGCGCCTTTCTCTCGCTGACGCCTTTGAAAAGGGAGGTCTCCGTATCGCAATTTGACCAGTCATTTATAAATGAGATATTGAGCGATTTCAAGAAGTTCTCGCCCAATGCGTACAGGGTAATGATAGAAGAAAGGGACAAGTACATGTTCGAAAGGATAAATGCCATCGTAAGGGATGAAGTGAAACCCATATGCATGGTGGTGGTCATAGGCGCTGGCCACATAAGGGGTATCGTATCCATGTTGGAGGCTGCAAAAAATGATTACGAAAGAGAGAAAACAAGAGATCTTGAAAAGAATGAGTCAGGAGAAGGCGACGGTCATAATTGGAAAATCTGGAGTAACTGACACTCTAAAACAGGAGATATCCAATCAACTGAAGAAAAAGAAGGCTGTGAAGGTATCGTTGTCCCAAGACATAGAGGACAGGGAATCCTTTTCCAGTTCGCTTTGCGACGAGATTGGCGCGGAACTGCTCGATCTGAGGGGCAGGAAGGCTATACTCTATAAAGATTGAGTCCTATGGAACATCTCTTTCCCAGTGCATAGAGGTCTTGGAATTATTTCTTTTTTTTAGGTGTCCATATAATCTCTCTGATACCACAAATTTTATAAATCGACAGAAGACATTTAAGTAAAATCATGGTACGTTGTTTAAATCGTCTTTAATCGGCTTAAACAACTATGATGGTCTTTTAAAGAACGAAATGTATTTAAAAGATTTTAAAATAGAAAGTGAGGAATCTTTGTATAGGTGAGACAATGACTACAGTTTATGATGTTCCTGCCGATGCCTTGATAGGTAGGGTTGCAAAGGAGTTGGCGGAGAATCCATCTATCGAAAAACCTAGTTGGTCGACCTTTGTCAAGACAGGCGCCCATAATGAGAGGCCCCCGGAACAAGAGGACTGGTGGTTCGTGAGGGCATCGTCCCTGCTCAGGAGGGTCTACCTTGACGGTCCCGTCGGCATATCTAGGTTGAGGACCTACTATGGTGGAAAAAAGAACAGAGGACATAAACCTGAGAAAAAGTATCCTGGCGGCGGTGCCGTTATAAGAACTATTCTCAAACAACTTGAGAGTGCCGGGTATGTTGAAAAGCAACCCCAGGGAAGGGTTATAAGCCCAAATGGCAAATCTTTCCTGGACAAGATCAGCAATGAGATTAAGCAGCAGTTGTCTGAGGATATGCCGGAGCTTAAGGTATACTGACCATGGAGGATGTAAGGTTTGGACGAAGCTGAGGAGATTAGAAAGAAAAAACTTGAGGAGATGCAGAGGAGGGCGCAGGAAGAGCAGCAGATGGAGCAGCAGAGGCAGTCCGAAGAGATACAGAAACAGGCTATTCTACGGGGCCTATTGACACCAGAGGCCAGGGAGCGACTTGGCAGGGTCAAGATGGCACGTCCCGATTATGGATCTCAAGTTGAAACTCTAATAGTCCAGCTGGCCCAACAAGGGAGGATCAAGCAAAAGATCGATGAACCGACATTGGTCGGACTTCTCAAACAAATCCAAGGACAGGTCAAGAAGGATTTCAATATAAGAAGACTGTGATTTATAGGTTAAAGTGATCCAGATGAGCAGAAATAAACCACTTGCTAAAAAGCTTAGGTTAGGAAGGGCCCAGAAACAGACAAGGAGGGTCCCGGTTTGGGTCTGGAACAAGACAAGATTAGGTGTCAGGTTCCACCCAAAGAGAAGACATGGTAGACGCGTGAGATTGAAACTATAGGTGATGGACATGGATGTTGGTGAGGAAAGGATATATGTGATTCCACTTAGGAAGGTCAAAGAGGCCCCCAAGAAGAAGAGGTCTCCTAGAGCGATGAGGGAGGTAAGGTCCTTTTTGGTAAGGCATACAAAGACCGATGACGTGGTATTGGACAAATCTATCAATGAACATGTCTGGAGCAGGGGTATTGAGAAACCACCCTCCAAGGTCAGGGTCCGCGCTGTTAAGGAAGAGATTGAGAAAGAGGAAAGTAAGATAATAAGGGTAAACGCCTTCCTTGCAGAGTGATTATAATGATTGAGAAGATGTCCCTTGGCGGCACTCCGTTCATTGGCATTGTCGCTTTCAGCACAGAAGATTTCACGATAACCAGGACAGATGTTGGTGAGGAACGGATCAAGACCATCGGCGATGTGATGGGCACGAAGGTGCTGCAGACATCCATAGCCAGAACTGATCTTGTAGGCATCTTTCTGGCGGGCAATTCAAAAGGCATCCTCATGCCATCGATTGTTGAGGACCATGAGCTTCAGGCCATCGAGGAATCCTTCTCGTGCAATCTCATGACCCTTGATACCAAGTTTACCGCATTGGGGAATCTTGTCCTGTGCAATGACAAGGGATGTGTCATAAGCCCCGCCCTCTCCGATCTCAAGGACGATATAGAGTCCTTCTTGGGAGTGGAGGTGCAGGAGGGGATAATAGGCGGATACAAGAATGTCGGGAGCGTGGCGGTAGCCACGAACAAGGGATGCCTTGTCCATCCTGACACGACTCCTGAAAAGATGGAGTGGCTTAGCGAGATGCTCAAGGTCCCAGTCGACCACACGACAGCCAACAAGGGCGTTGGATACATTGGTGGGTGCATGGTGGCAAATTCCAAGGGCGTAGTGGTCGGAGACTTCTCTACAGGACCGGAATTGGGCAGGATAGACGATATATTGATGGAGGAATGATTTCAATGGTACAAACGTTCACTGTAAAGGGAAAGTTCCTTATGGGCTCGTCCTATCAGGTTTTCAAGAGGGACATAAGGGCCGATAGGGAAGAGCACGCCCTCGAAAAGTTATATGTCGACCTCGGTTCAAAGCACGGTGCCAAGAGGAAACACATTATAATAGAAGAAGTCAAGGCTGATTGATATGGAAGATGTAAGGCAGTTGTCCAACAGGATGGCCATCTTGGAACGTCAGGCAGATGTTCTTAGGTCGAACATAGAGATGTTGCAAGGCCATATTAGGGAGTTGCTGGTGGCAAAGGAGACCATTGGCAGCATCAAGGACGCCGAGAAGGACCAGGATGTCCTGATCCCATTGGGAGGCGGGGCTAGCGCATACGGAAAATTGACGCAGAACGACAAGATATTGATCAACATCGGTGTCGATATAGTGGTCAAGAGGGACATAGACGGCGCCATCAGCATCATTGATAAAAGAATTGATGAAGCCAAGACACTTCTTGAGAGGACATCCTCCTCTTACGGCGAGGTCACCAATGCCATGGCCCAGCTTGAGCAGAGGGGCAGGCAATTGATGGAACAGCAATCGGCGAAGAAGTAGTCGTCCGCAAGGTGGATGAATGTTCGAGTCCCTAAAATCCAAGTTCTCATCCTTTGTCGACAACGTGTCACAAAAGACCATATCGGAGAAGGATATAGACAATGTCCTTTGGGACTTCCAATTATCCCTTCTTGAAAATGACGTCTCAATGAAGGTGTCTGAGAGATTGGGAGCCGAATTGAAGGATGATATTGTTGGGGAGCAGCTCTCGCTGTCCGACAACAAGAAGAAGTACATCAAGAACAAGCTCACCGATTCTATCCATAACGTCCTGCAGTCCGAGCCGATGGACCTTTTCTCGCTCATACAGGAAAAGAGGGATTCGGGCGAGCCTCTTGTCATGATATTTATCGGATTCAACGGGACAGGCAAGACAACGACCATCGCCAAGTTGGCGCACATACTCAAGACCAAGGGATTCAGTTCTGTGATATCTGCATCAGACACGTTCAGAGCAGGTTCCATAGAGCAGTTGGAGAAACATGCACACAATGTCGGCATAAAGGTCATCAAGCATGATTACGGTGCAGACCCGGCAGCCGTGGCGTTCGATGCCATCAAGCATGCCAAGGCCAGGAACATCGATGTCGTGCTCATAGACACTGCTGGCAGGGCAGAGACGAACAGGAATCTCATGGACGAGATGAGAAAGATAATAAGGGTCACGAAGCCGGACCTCAAGGTGTTCGTGGGAGATGCCCTGGGCGGCAACGCGGTCGTGGAGCAGGCGGAGAAGTTCCATGACATCGGTATCGACTGTTCCATACTGACGAAGGTGGATGCGGATGCCAGGGGGGGTGCTGCACTCTCCATCGCGCACGTCACAAAGAAACCCATCCTTTTCATAGGTGTTGGCCAATCCTACGATGACCTGGAACTCTTTGATCCACAATGGATGGTCGAAAGGCTTTTGTCATAATGGCAGGTATTCTGAGCATCTACACATTTCTGTTCATATACCTCACAACCCACCAATAAATTTATTTATTCATGTATGTATCACTCAAACGTGATATAATGATTAGTGTCATCCTAGGGACGCAATGGGGAGACGAGGCCAAGGGCAAGCTCACCGACTACTACGCTAGCAATGCCGACATCTCTGTCAGATTCCAGGGCGGTAACAACGCGGGCCACACCATCGTGG
This sequence comes from Halobacteria archaeon, assembly GCA_036733165.1. GTDB lineage: Archaea > Methanobacteriota_B > Thermococci > Methanofastidiosales > NM3 > JAFGGT01. The sequence continues at coordinate 13,696 of DAINBB010000017.1, forward strand.
TGGACGACGACACCTTCAAGCTCAGACTGCTTTCTTCTGGCGTGGTCCAGGGCAAGGATGTTGTCATGGGCAATGGCATGGTGATCGATCCTGCCATACTGATCGAGGAGATGAACGAGCTTAGGTCCAGAAATGTGAAAATGGGCAAAATATACATCTCTGAGAGGGCCCATGTCATCATGCCGTACCACAAGCAGGAGGACGGCATACTCGAGGAGCTAAAGGGAAAGAGCAAGGCCGGCACGACACGCAGGGGCATAGGCCCATGCTATTCTGACAAGGTCTCCAGGCTCGGGATCCGTTACGTTGACCTCATAGACGAATCCGTGTTTAGGGAAAAGCTCGACCTGGTGTACTCGATCAAGAAAAAGTTCTTCGAGTCGCTCGGTCATGAGATGGAGGTGTCCAAGGAGGACATAATAGTGGAGTATCTTGGCTATGCTGACCTCTTAAGGGTTTACGTGACAGATACCAGCGTTCTTCTCAACAATGCCGAGGCCGAGGGAAAGCGCATCCTGATGGAAGGCGCACAGGCCACGCACCTTGACATAGATTTTGGGATATATCCATTCAATACGTCATCCAACACCGTATGCGGCGGCGTCTGCACTGGCGCGGGAATACCTCCAAAGAAGATAGGAAAGGTATTGGGGATCGTCAAAGCCTATACCACAAGGGTGGGCACGGGCCCAGTCCCCACAGAGCTCGAAGACGGCTACGGAAAGCATCTTGCGGAGAAGGGCCACGAGTTCGGCACCGTCACTGGGAGGCCGCGCAGGTGCGGATGGCTTGATCTCATGCTGGTGAAGTATTCACATATGCTCAACGGCCTTGACGGCATCTTCATCACAAAGCTTGACGTTCTCAACGGTCTTGACAAGGTGAAGGTGTGCATTGGATACGACTATGAGGGCCAGAGATTGGACAACTTCCCCTCAAACATGGAAGTCTTCTCGAAATGCGTGCCGATATACAAGGAGTTCCCCGGATGGGACTTCGAGATAGACAACATACTTGAGAAGGGGCTGGACTCGCTGCCGGTCGAGGCGAAGGACTATCTAATGTTCATAGAGTCAGAGCTTGGAATACCCCTCTATGGCGTATCGATAGGCCCAAAGAGGTCACAGACCCTGATACTTGAGGAACTTTTCTAAGGATAAACATATATTTATCCTTTCCTTTATCATCATAGGTGTTGGCGGTCATGGAAAGGATCGAGCGAAAAGATGATGAATGGAGGGACATATTGTCCCCCGACGTATACCACATCCTGAGGGAGAGCGGCACGGAACCTCCTTTCAGTGGCAAATATGTCGATTTCAAGGATAAGGGAAAATATATTTGTGCCGGATGCGGCACTGAGCTATTTGACTCAGGCACAAAGTTCGATTCGGGTTCGGGGTGGCCCAGTTTCTGGAAGCCCGTGTCAGTGGACGTGATAGATGCAATGGAGGACCATTCCCATGGAAGGCTCAGGACAGAGGTCCGATGCTCCAGGTGCGGCAGCCATCTGGGTCATGTCTTCGATGATGGACCACCACCCACCGGCCTGAGATATTGCATCAACTCGCTTGCATTGGAGTTTAGGAAATAGAATTGTTCACTTTACGCCCGCTCTCTTTTATCCATAATCCTTATATATGGCTACTAAAATCTCTCAACTACAATGTTGGACCAAATCGTTGTCAGGGGCGCGAGGGAACACAATCTAAAGGACATCACTGTGGAGCTCCCCCGGGACAGATTCATAGTCATCACAGGACTTTCCGGTTCTGGAAAGTCCACCTTGGCGTTTGACACTATCTATGCGGAGGGACAGAGGCGCTATGTGGAGTCGCTCTCTGCCTATGCGAGACAGTTCCTGGGCTTGATGAACAAACCGGATGTCGACTCGATAGACGGACTTTCCCCCGCGATCTCCATAGAACAGAAGACCACGTCAAAGAACCCAAGGTCCACCGTAGGGACCGTCACGGAGATATATGACTATCTTAGGCTGCTCTTTGCAAGGATAGGCACGCCATATTGCCCCGAGCACAACATCAAGATAGAGAAAAAGACCCCTGAATCAATAGCCAATTCCATCATGCAGGAACTTCCGGACGCCGAGGTCACGATCCTCGCCCCCCTGGTAAGACAGAGGAAGGGCACGTACGAGAAGATGATCGAGGACCTGAACAGGGATGGTTACAGAAGGGCCAGGGTGGATGGGGAGATAATCCGGACCGATGAGAAGATAGACCTAGAGAGATACAAGAAGCATGATATCGAGGTCGTGATAGACAGGCTCAACACAGGCGACGGGTCAAGGCTCCAGGAGGCTGTGGAGAACGCCCTGACAAAGGGGGAGGGGCTCATGATAGTTGTCCACGACAAGGATGAGAAGCTCTTCTCGTCCAAGATGTCATGTCCCCTGTGCGATGTCACATTCGAGGAGCTTCAGCCAAGGATGTTCTCGTTCAATTCACCGTTCGGGGCCTGCGAGGACTGCAACGGCCTGGGCTTCAAGCAGAAGATAGACCCAGATCTTGTCATTCCCGACCGTTCCCTCTCGATAGTCGACGGGGCCCTAAAACCATACAGGAACGCATATGATAATTGGAGGGGCAAAAGGCTTGCCATGGTTGGCAAGAAGTACGGATTCGATGTATTCACGCCGATAGGGCAGATGACTGAGGAACAGGTCAATGTCATCATGTTCGGCTCAAACAGCAAGATACACTTCACCTACAAATCCGACAATTCGTCCTGGGAGTTCGATGGTTATTTCGAAGGTATCGTCCCCGAGATGGAGAGACTATACCGCCAGACGGTCTCGGACTACAGGAAGAAGGAGATAGAGAGATTCATGAGGTTCATCCCCTGCCCGACATGCGACGGAAGGAGGCTGAAGGAGAAGATACTCAATGTGAGGATCAACGAAAAGAACATAATAGACGTCACCGACCTCTCCATAAAGGAGTGCAGGAAGTTCTTCGACTCCCTTGAGCTCACGGAGAAGGAGACGGACATTGCGAGGCAGGTGCTCAAGGAGATAGGGTCGCGTTTGAGATTCCTCGAGGACGTTGGACTATCCTATCTCACTCTGTCCAGAACGGCCGGGACGCTCTCTGGAGGGGAGGCCCAGAGGATACGCCTTGCCACGCAGATTGGTTCGAATCTCATGGGAGTTCTCTATATCCTTGACGAACCCAGCATAGGCCTCCACCAGCGGGACAATCAAAAGCTGATCGACACGTTGCATCACCTCAGGGACCTTGGAAACACGCTTATCGTGGTGGAGCATGACGAGGACACCATCAGGAACGCCGACTATGTGATAGACATGGGTCCCGGCGCCGGGATACATGGAGGGGAGGTCGTGTCATTCGGGACGCCCCAGGACATAGAGCTTGATAGGAACTCGCTTACAGGGAAGTACCTTTCCCGGGAGCTTAGGATAGACACCCCTTCGAAGAGAAGGGAAAGCAAGGGCACCTTGACCATCTACGGAGCCAGGGAACACAATCTGAAGTCTGTGGACGTTGAATTGCCCCTCGGGGTGCTGACCGTGGTGACGGGGGTTTCCGGCAGCGGGAAGTCCACCCTTGTATATGACATCCTTTACAAGGCCCTGATGTCAAGATTGCACAACAGCAAGAACAGGCCGGGCCTTCATGACGGCATAGAGATAGAGGGCGGCCTTGACAAGATCATCATGATAGACCAGTCACCCATAGGAAAGACTCCCAGGAGCAATCCTGCCACGTATATCAAGGTCCTTGATGATATAAGGAATCTGTTCTCCCAGACCATGGAGAGCAAGATCAAGGGTTACAAGCCTGGCAGATTCTCCTTCAATGTGAAGGGCGGCAGATGCGAGGCATGCCAGGGGGACGGTCTTATAAAGATCGAGATGAACTTCCTGCCCGACGTATATGTCACATGCGAGGAATGCAAGGGAAAGCGATTCAACAGGGAGACCCTTGAGGTCACCTACAAGGACAAGAACATCGCCGAGGTCCTGGACATGAGCGTGGAGGAGGCCTTGGAGTTCTTCTCGAACATCCCTTCCATAAAAAGGAAGCTCAAGACGTTGAACGAGGTGGGTCTGGGTTACATAAAGCTTGGACAGTCATCCACTACGCTCTCCGGCGGGGAGGCGCAGAGGATAAAATTGACAAAGGAGCTTGCAAAGAAGTCGACAGGCAACACGCTATACCTTCTTGACGAGCCCACTACAGGCCTCCACTTCCATGATGTGAAGAAGCTTTTGGATGTGTTGAATCGCCTTGTCGATAAGGGAAACACGGTTGTAATTATCGAGCACAACCTTGATGTAATAAAAACTGCCGATCATATAATAGACCTCGGCCCAGAGGGCGGCGACGAGGGTGGGATGATAGTGGCAACGGGCCCTCCCGAGACCATCTCCCAAAACGAGAATAGCTATACCGGGCTGTTCCTTAAGAAAGTGTTATGATGATAGACCTTGATCTGGTCCCATTTGACCCGGGATGCTACCTGTTCAAGAACGACAGGGGCGATGTGATCTATGTAGGCAAGGCCAAGTCGCTCAGAAAGAGGGTAAGGTCGTACTTTCAAGGCACTATAACTGACAGAAAGACCAGTCTTTTGGTCTCGGAGATAGCGGCCATGGACTACTTCGTGACCTCGAACGAGACCGAGGCGCTCGTTCTGGAGAGCAATCTGATCAAGCGATACCGCCCCATCTACAACATAGACCTAAAGGACTCCCATCGCTATGCATACATCAAGATAACGGACGAGGACTATCCAAGGCTGTTGGTGGCCAGGGAGAAGGACGGGGGAGGCAGGTACTACGGCCCGTTTGTGAATGCCGCGGTCAGGGACAACATAATCAAGGCCCTGAGAAGGTCCTTCGGGATAAGGACCTGCAAAAGGCTTAGGAAGCGGCCCTGCCTAAGATATCACATTGGACTATGCTCCGCACCCTGCACGGGGAAGATATCAAAGACGGATTATCTGGAAAACATCCGCTCCATCGAGAGGTTCTTGGACGGCAGGGTATCCGAACTTATAGAAGACCTCAGAAACGAGATGAACATCCAATCGGATGAAAAGAATTTTGAGAAGGCCATCGTCCTTCGTGACCAGATAGATGCGCTCTCGACGCTTTTGGAACGGCAGCAGATGGAGAATGACAAAAGATACAATGAGGACATCATAAACTACATAGTCGACGACGGGACGGTATACCTGATAATCTTCAACGTCTTCAAAGGGGTGCTTGACAACAAGGCGGAGTTCAAGTTCGAGTATATGGATGGATTCCTCGACGAGTTCCTTACGCAGTATTATTCGGAGCGGGACGTTCCGAGGGAGATAATACTCCCTTCCGGCCCCGGGGACGGTGCCATCGAGGATTACCTCAAGGAGCGGAGGGGCGGCCCCGTTAGGCTGACAGTTCCCGTCAGGGGGCGCAAGAAGGAACTCTTGGACCTTGTCAGGAGAAATGTGGAGACAAGGTACCTTGACGCCAAGATGATGCTTGAGGAGCTGCGTGACGCCCTCAGGCTCAAGAAGGTGCCTAGAAGGATAGAATGCATAGACATATCACACATCTCGGGTTCCCATACGGTGGGTTCACTGGTCAGCTTCATGGACGGGCGCCCGGACAAGTCGAACTACAGAAGATTCAAGATCAGGTCCGTGGAGGGGATAGACGACTTCACTGCGGTCTCCGAGGTCGTGAGACGGAGATTCAACCGTTTGATCAGGGAAGGCAGCGACATGCCGGACCTTCTCATGATAGACGGCGGCAAGGGACAATTGATGGCCGCCTACTCGGTGCTGGACGAGCTTGGCGCAAAGGTACCTGTAATTTCCTTGGCAAAGAGAGACGAGGATGTATTTGTTCCGGGGCTCAAGAACGCTTTGGATCTGCCCAAAAGATCGTTGGCGATGAAGCTGCTGGTTCAGGTCAGGGACGAGTCCCACAGATTTGCGATAGATTATCATAGATTATTGAGAAGTAAGGGAATGATAGATGATGTATGACGAGAAGAAGTTCGATCTCAGGGCCGCCTTTGAACCAAAGGGGGACCAGCCCAAGGCCATAGCGCAGCTGTTGGACGGTTTCAAGAGGGGAATGGACAAACAGGTGCTTTTAGGCGTGACAGGCAGCGGGAAGACCTTCACGATATCCCACGTGATCAACAATCTGAACAAACCCACCCTTGTGCTGGCGCACAACAAGACCCTTGCCGCACAGCTGTACCACGAGTTCAAGGACCTCTTCCCAAAGAACAGGGTCGAGTACTTCGTGTCATATTACGACTATTACCAACCTGAGTCCTACATACCCTCGAAGGACATGTACGTTCCCAAGGACGCACAGGTGAATCCGAAGATAGAGCAGATGCGCGTTTCTGCCACGGAGGCGCTCCTGACAAGGAGGGATGTCATAGTGGTCTCGTCCGTTTCGTGCATCTACAGCCTTGGCGACCCCTCCATGTACAAGAAGCTCTCGTTCGAGCTGAGGTCTGGAATGAAGGTGTCAAGAAAACAGCTGATCGTCGTTCTTCTGGAGCAGCAGTACGAGCGGAACGACCTGGAACCAGCTCCAGGCAACTTCAGGGTAAGGGGCGATGTCATAGACGTCATACCATCGTATAGGGACGACATGCTCCGGATCGAGCTCTTTGGTGACGAGATAGAGAGGATGTCCATCATCGACAGGTATAACATGGAGGAGAAGGAGGCCGTGGATGTTTTCCGCCTGTTCCCCGCCAAGCACTTTGCCATAGACGAGGACTCGAAGGAAAGGGCCATCGAATCGATAAATCGTGAGCTTAAGGAGGTCCTTCCAACCATAGACGATCCCATAATCGCCCACAGGCTAAGGACAAGGGTCAAATACGATGTCGAGATGATACAGGAGCTTGGCTACTGCAAGGGGATAGAGAACTATTCCATACACTTCGATGGCAGGTCCAAGGGAAAACCTCCCTATTGTCTCCTTGACTACTTCCCGGCAGATCTTCTCATGGTCATAGACGAGTCCCACCAGACACTGCCGCAGCTACACGGGATGTACAACGGCGACATCTCAAGGAAAAAGGCGCTTGTGGAATACGGTTTCCGCCTCCCCTCCGCGTTTGACAACAGGCCGTTGAGATTTGATGAGTTCAAGAGGTATCTCAACAATGTGGTGTTCGTCTCCGCAACGCCGTCGGAGTACGAGAAGGGCGCGTCGGGGCAGATCGTCGAGCAAATAATCAGGCCAACGGGCCTTGTGGACCCACTGATCCTCAAAAGGCCCATCAAGGGCCAGGCCGATGACCTCATAAGGGAGATCAACACCGCGGTCTCCAAGAACTACCGTGCGCTCGTCACGACCTTGACAAAGAGAATGGCCGAGGAGTTGACGGAATATCTGAGCGAACGCGGTGTCAAGGCGAGGTATCTCCATTCGGAGATAGACACTCTGGAACGTTCTGAGCTCATAAGGCAGTTGAGGCTCGGGAACTTCGATGTGCTTGTGGGCATCAACCTCCTCAGGGAGGGGCTGGACATCCCCGAAGTGGCCCTTGTAGCCATATTGGACGCGGACAAGGAGGGATTCCTCAGGAACGACACATCATTGATACAGATCGTGGGAAGGGCCGCAAGGAATTCCGACTCGCGCGTCATCCTCTACATGGACAACGAGACTGATTCGATCCGTAGGGCCACCGGGGAGACGAACAGGAGAAGGGAGATCCAGATGGCCTACAACAGGGAACACGGGATATCGCCCCAGACAATCATCAAACCCATAAGGGAGCAGGAGATAGTGCTCAAGGAGATAAAGAGCATTCCCAAGGCGGAGATACCGGAGGTCATCGAAGAGCTCGAGCTTCAGATGAGGGACGCTGCGGACCAGCTCGATTTTGAGATGGCCATACTCTACAGGGACAAGATCGAAAAGCTGAAGAAAAAGATGGGAAATGCAACTAAAAGTTGACAGTAATGGCGTTCACGGGGCAGGTCTCCTGGCAGAATCCGCAGACCACGCACTCATCGTAGTCGATGGCGATCTTGTACGTTTCCTTATCCAGATTCAGGGCGCTGGTCGGACATATTGATGTGCACACACCACAATCGACGCATTTATCCTTGTCAATGACAACGTCCCTCTCAAGTTCGTTGACGTTGATCCCCTCGCCCACAATATAGGCTATGCCTTTCTCTATCTTGTCCTCGTCGCCTCTGAGCTCCACGACGATCTTGCCGTGCTTTTGCGGTTCTATGATGGCACGATGGATGTTCACCCATAGGTCAAAGTCCTTGATAAGCGCATGGACGAGGGGATTTTCCACTTTCGAAGGAGGGAAAGTGATGATAAGTTTCTTCTTCATGATCTATTTCACCTTGAGATTGTTGTATTTGACATCTATTGGGAGGTCTTGTATGGGTTCCTGCAGCCTGAACGTCCCGTCACCGATGTCCTTCTTCAGGATGTTGCATATATCCCTGGCTTTGGCGTAGCTTGATATGGAGGACGCACGGACCTCCATTCCGTCAATCTCTATATGGCCCGCCCTGAGGTCACCGTAGTTCACGTAGGTAATAACGCTCTTGTCCCTTCTTTGTATGCTGTAATCGACGACCTTCGTGTAGATGTCCTCGTCACGGACAGAGACGTTCTTCATCACATCCTCGTTTAGAATGGGTATCGGCACCCCGACGCCAATGAATATTGAAACGCCGTATCCGGGCAGATATGCGGCCCTCAAGAGGTCGGGAGACATTTTCTTTAGGTCTCCCATGACAGATATGGTGCCTCCGAAATACATCTTATGGCCGTTTACCTCCTCCACGTTGGGATTGTGCTGGGTTCCGTTCCATGACACGTATCCCTGCGCCCCACAGAGCAGGATCCTTGTTCCCACTCCTATGGTCCTGAACTCCGGGTCGTTGAGGAGCGGGCTGAGCTGCCCAGATGTCGAAAAGTGGGCATTTCCAAGATTGGGGAGCAAAGTGCCCATGTATGTCTTGATACTCTTGCCCGACGCATTGACGGCAACGTTGTAATTTTGATAACAGTTCCTCGGGTTGTACATTATCGCGTCGTTCACTTCGTTGAGGTCTATCCAGGTGTTGATCTCGGTCCTGGGATAACAGTCTGTCCCCTTCGATGTCGCGCTTAGCTTCACCTCGCGCCCCTTGACCAGTTCCTCTATAACATGGGAACCTCCGACTCTCTGGTCTATCAATGACTCGCTAGTGGCCCCGAGATAGGTGTCGACCGCCGCGAGTCCGCCGTGCGCGGGCACATCGTTGAGAAGTATCTTCTGCATTCTTATAGGGGGGTCGGAATGCCCGAAGTTAAGGAATATTCCTGAGGAGCACATGGGTGAGAAGGTACCGGTAGTCACTACATCGACATATTCCGCCGCCCTCTTTATGCCGTCTTCTTCCACTATGCCTATTATCTCCTCGGCAGTGACGACGACAGCTTCCCCACTTTCGATTTTATTATTTATTTCATCATATGTGCGTATATTCTTCAATTTATTATCCCCCTTCTGTGCCAGATAATGATAAGAATATATATTAAAATTATTTGTTGATTTATATATTCATATAAGAATTTATATTTTGATTAAAATCACAAAATAGTAATATTATCACACCACATCATGCAAATAGTTGTATAATCCGCTCAATATGTCGCTGGTATTGCCCTTTATGAAGATATCGGAGACCCCATCCCTCGTCAACTGCGTTTCCGAAAGATTGACCTCTATCACCGTGTTATTTGGGTCATTTCCCTTCATGATCGATGGAAGCGAGGCAAACGGATGCACAACGGCGGACGTCCCGCATATTAGCATGACATCGCTTCTCCCCACCTCCTCCATGCTGCGCCGCATGGTGTCCCCGGGGATGGGTTCACCAAAGTGCACGACATCGGACTTCAATATCGAATCGCACTTGGGACATCTCGGAACTTCCTTGTCGCCAATGCCATACCGGGAACTGCATCCAACGCATCTGAGCCTTGTGGCGTTGCCGTGGAACTCTATGAGATTTGCATTTCCTGCCTTCCTGTGAAGGTCGTCTATGTTCTGCGTGATCGTCATCTTGATATGGCCTTCGCGTTCAAGGTTATAGAGGGCGAGGTGTCCCTTGTTTGGGATTGAATCCAGGAATCTATCAAGCAGGACATGCCTGCCATATCCCTCCATCCAATATCTTACAGGGTCCATCTTGAACACCTCATAGGCTTCGTATGCTCTTCTTTCGGCCCCAGGGTCCAAGGTCCAGACGCCATTGGGCCCCCTGTAATCCGGTATTGAGGAGTCTGTGGAAATGCCTGCGCCTGTAAGTGCTATCGCGTGCCTGGCTTTCCTTATCGCCTCGGCAGCCGCCTCCAGACCCATCATATGCATACCATATGTTCTATAGGAACATGTTTTTAAATCACATGTTTTAATAAGTTCATGGCCAATGCATTGAGGGGCGACATGGACCCAAGGCTTGTTTTGAAAGGATGCATCATAGGCGTTGCGAACATAATACCTGGTGTGTCCGGCGGTACCCTGGCGGTTGTGCTGGGGATATATGACAGGCTCATCTCATCCATAGGCAACTTCCTGTTCGATAAGGAGAACAGGCGGGGCCATGTCATTTTCCTTGCGCAGGTGGCACTGGGCGCCGCGGTGGCAATATTCCTTCTTTCCAATCTTATGAACTACCTCTATGAAAATCACGAGTATGCCACGATATTCTTCTTCATGGGACTTATCGTCGGAAGCATACCGACAGTGCTGAAGCAACATACGGACATGAGGCCAAACATGCCCAACATATTGCTTTTCATCATTGGATTCCTTGCCATACTTTCCCTTGAGCTGATAAACGTGTCCGAAGGTGGGACAGCCACAGGCAGCTCTGAGGTGCCCTTGCTGTTCGTTGCGGGCATCTTGTCGGCAGCGGCCATGATAGTGCCCGGTTTTTCCGGTTCCTTTGTCCTTGTGGCCATAGGGGTGTATTGGGAACTTATAGATGCAGTGAAGTCCCTCGACATAGTGCCCTTGATATCCTTCGGCATAGGCGCACTGATTGGCATCCTGGTGGTCTCAAAGGCGCTTGAGAAGATATTGCGCAGATATCCATCAAAGTTCTATTACTTCATCCTTGGGCTTGTCATAGCCTCCATATTCGTAATTTTCCCAGGTGTCCCTGCAGATGCCGTTGTCCTTGCGAAGAGCCTGGCATCCCTCTGTGCGGGCGCTCTCATATCGATAAAGCTATCGAAATGATTATATTCTCCTCTGGACATCTCATTAGGATGTCATCTTGGAAGAATGAAGAGCTTGTCGACGGAAGGCCGGGACTTGCCAAGTCGATAATATTGCCGACATGCGGCTGTTACTATGACAAATGTTACATGTGCTCCTACAAGACAGACTGTCCGAAGGTCACACCTCAAAACATTGTCGACATCTTCGTCTCTGAGATTGAGGACGGTATAGACAAGTACAAAATATTCACATCTGGCAGTTTTTTTGACAAAAGAGAGCTTTCACAAAAGCAGCTTATAGACATCATGAATCGCGTCTCTGACAGTGGCGCGACAGAGTTGACTGTGGAAAGCAGGCCTGAATTCATCGATGAGCCCACCATAAATGATTCACTTGAGGCATTGGGAGGGAATGTCAGGCTCGAGGTCGCGATCGGTCTTGAATCGGCGAACAACGATGTCCTCAAGTATCACATCAACAAGGGATTCACGTTTGAGAAGTATATGGGATGTGTCGATGTCCTGACGGCGCACGATGTCTTGGTAAAGACGTATCTTCTCCTGAAACCACCCTTCCTGACAGAATATGAGTCCCTCTTGGATGTGATCAGAAGTGCGAGGCTTGTGGAGAAGGTGTCTGACACGATCTCCATAAATCCGATATCCATCCACAAGGATTCGGTCGTGGAGCAGCTTTGGAAACGGCACAAGTACAGGCCGCCGTACCTGTGGTCACTTGTGGAATGCCTCAACGAGATCAAGGACCTCTCGTCCTATGTGATGTCACATCCCGTTGCCGTAGGAAAGGAACGTGGGATACACAACTGCGGCGGATGCGACAGGGAACTGATGGAACAGATCGAAAGGTACAACATGGGCTCAAGGCAGACGATCGACCATTCATGTGCGTGCAGGGAAGAATGGGAAGAAGAGCTAAAAAAGATATTCTAGCCAGAATACAGGCCCTCCCTCTTGTTGAACGCCTCTATTACATTCCCATCCGGGTCACGCATATAGAACATCCTTTTCCCATTGATCTTGTCGTTCTCGTGTTCGATGGTGACCGGCTCGGAGATGCAATTGATGCCCATATCCCTCATGCGGGAATGCAGTTTGTCCACATCGTCCACCTCGAATGCAATGTGATTGAATTCTGACGTCTTCTCACTGAAACCGTTCCTGAACTCCACAAGCTCTATGTTGACCCCCGTGGTCTCATCAGACATCACAGCGAAGACAACGTCGAAGCCCTCTATGCCAGACACCTTCTCGAACTGTCCTCCATCGATGCCATGTTCGAACTTCGGTCTGAGCCCCAGCGCATCTTCATAGAACTTCTTTGACCTCTCAAGGTCGCTTACCCTCAGAGCTATATGATTCAAAATCGCCATTTTATCACTAACGTCCGTTTATGCTATAAGTTGTATAAAAGTCAATATATGGTTTTGGCATCATCGTCTGAAATGGTCATAGCCCGGCCCTATGGCCTTTCTTTCCCCATTTTCGTCTATGGCGACACCCTCTTCACTGCTTAGTATTCTCCCGATGATGGAGAAATCCTCGTATGCTTCCCTGAGTCCCTCCATGTTATCCTCAGGGACGGTGAATAGGAGCTCGAGGTCCTCTCCGCCATACAGGGCGTAGTCACAGGCGGATTCGGACAATATACCGGCCGCGGCGATGGCAGGGTCGGACAGGGGGATCTTGTCCTTGTATATCACGGCACCGACATGGCTCTCATCGCATAGGTGCATGAGCTCGCTTCCCAGGCCGTCGCTTATGTCTATCATGGCATTGGCATATCTTGCGATTGTCCGTCCCTCCTCCGCACATCTTGACCTTGGATTTAAGTGGGGGCCGACATCACCTTTCATGCCTGCAAGTAGCAGCCTCAGTCCCCCTTCGCTCCCTCCCAATCTGCCGGTGACGCATATCAGGTCGCCTTCCTTGGCCATATCCCTTGCTCTAAGAAGCCTTTTTTCCACATCACCGACTATTGTGAGGTTGAGCACGATATCGCTCCCATGGGTCGTGTCGCCCCCTATTATAAACATCCCATGCCTATTGCATGCGCTGTACACGCCGTCATAGAGTTTGTCCAAGAATCCAAGTTCCGTATCCTTTGGCAGTGCCATTGACACTATGCCATACCTTGGCCTGCCACCCATGGAGACTATGTCAGACACGTTGCACTCGACCAATTTGCTGCCGATCTGTTCAGGGCTGGACCACTTAAGGGAAAAGTGGATGTTCTCCACTATCATGTCCGCCGCTATCAGCATGTATGGCCCTTCTCCGACATCCAGTACTGCGCAATCGTCACCCACGCCTCGAACGATCGCGGGGTCCGGGACGTCTTGTCTGTCCATCAATCTCTTTATCAGGGCAAATTCACCTATGTCGGACGCCTTCATGCCGATACACCTCCCGGAGTTGACGGATCACGGACAAGATAAACGACCGGCCGTGCATATCGATGGTCATTCTGATCCATATGGGCCACAGGATTATTTCATTGTCCCGCGAACGGCACACATCATATGATCTTCTTTTCCTTGAGGAAGGATACAAAGCATTTATTATTGCAGAAATACAGTCTAGAGAGGTGTTTTGGGTCTCTCCAAAATTCGAGTACAATCCGTCCCTTGTCATGAATGTCAAATTCACCATTACAATTCTCGCACTTCTTCTTTGTACCTCTCATCGTGATCCACCTGGCAAATTCATATTAATACAATTGCATGCATTATATAATTTTCCTTTATATCTTTTCCTTAATAAGCAAATATGGTAGAATAAATTTATATTAAATCCAATGCAATTTGATGTTGGTGATTAATAATGATAATGACTACCACGGATGAGATAGCAGGTTCCGAGGTCAAAGAGGTCTTGGGACTTGTTAGGGGTAATACCATAAGAGCCAAACATCTCGGCAAGGACATAGTGGCCGGACTTAGGAACATTGTTGGTGGGGAGCTCAAGGAATACACAGAGATGATCTCAGAGGCAAGGGAGGAATCCATTGCAAGGATGGTGGAAGAAGCCGAAAAGATGGGCGCGGATGCCATCATAGGGGTCAGGATCACAACTTCCCAGGTTGCACAAGGTGCGGCAGAGATACTGGCCTACGGGACTGCAGTGAAACTCTAAGGTAGCTAGTATGGAAGAAATAATTGCCCGTTGGCTAATAATTGCAGCAATATTCCTTGTGGGAGAACTTTTTGTAAGGACCTACTATCTGTTGGACTTCTCGGCGGCGGCAGTGATAAGCGCTTTGGCCGCAGATCTGGCACTCCCTTTCATGGTACAATGGGCAATATTCTTTTTTGTATCATTGATAACCGTCATATTCACGCGTGAAATAAAGAAGGAATCTGATTAGCCCAGCATTCCCTTGTATCCCTTTGCAAGTTCACAATTGACCTCTATGACCTCATCGTTGAAATCTTTGAGGTTTGCAGGGACCTCTCCCAATCCATCGGCTTCCTCTTGAGTTTGGACGACCGTGCCCGGGGGAACGAATCTATCATTCCCGATTTTCACACCGAGAACGGTGGCGTTGTGCGATATGAAGCATCTCTCGCCAACATCTGTCGAGGCCACTACGGCACCGAATCCCACAAAGGTCCCGTCCTTGATATGCACGGGGCCATGGATTATCGCGCAATGGGCCAACGATATCTTCTTTCCCAACACGACCTCGCCTCCCTTGAGGCAATGCACAACGACATTGTCCTGGACGTTGCTGTCATCCCCTATCACTATCCTTTCTCCCTCGTCAGACCTTATGCTGGCACCCGGGGCGACGTTTATGTGCTTTCCCAGTCTTACATTCCCGATAACGCTGGCCGTTGCCGCTATAGAACAAGACTCGTCGATATCGGGGCTTGAGACATCCTTCCATGAAGTCTTTGGATTCTTACCTAGCATATTATCAACCTTTTAACTATGATTATGGCACACGATTAAAAATCTATTGAATGCCAAAGCATCGATAATCATGAAGGACATGGCCATGAACAGAGGTTGCGGAACAGTATAAAAATAAGAAAAGAATAAATATCATACCATCAACCTTAGTTCATGGAAAGGTCTCACCTTCTTGCCATATGCGTCTATTTGGCGGTCGTTTCCTCGTTGGTCATGGTGTCCTTCACCTCTTACTCATATTACTCCAACAACGGGAACTATGAAGACGTTGTCAATGACCCTGAATGGCTCAAGACATTGCCTGAGGACCTCAGCAGGGAGGTGTCTGAGGAGATAGCGGCGATACTGTCATTGGACGAGGGTACCACAGAGAGGGTCTACGATGCCATCCTGGAGTCCACGGACGAGGAATGGGCGAACACGGAGGGCAAGGAGATAGTGAACGACATATTGGACTACATCACATCGAAGGACGATATGATCGATTCTGCCATTGACATAGCGGAGTACAAGACCCCTGTGATACAGGCCATCATAACGTTCATCCCGAGCTTTCTGGCAGACACCATAAGCGAACTGTTGCCAGACGAGATACCCTTGGCGGCCCTTGTCAACATGGATGACCTTGACAATGTGAGAGACATATTCGGTTTCATGGAAAGATTCAGGTATGTCATGCTGGCGCTCCTGTTGCTGGGCATTCCCTCGATATTGGTCCTGAAACCCACCAGGGACGAGTTGCTAGAATGGGCATACACTTCCACCCTCCTCAGCGTTGTAACCTCGTTCTTGGGGATATTGCTCCTGACATTAAGGATCCACCTGGCTTTTGACAGGATAGACCTCTCCTTTGTCGAAAGTTTTGGTTCAAATCTGAACATGGGCTATCTGAAGTATGCAATGCCGATGATGATATTCCCGTTGGCGCTCTTTGCCATATCCCTACTTCTTAGAAGACATCTAAAACAATGACATGGGCTTGGGACATTATGTGTACCATGTTGGGCCTTTCTCATGGACTTGATAATAAACAATAAATAAATTCAAGGTAATGTTGATAACATGTCAGACCAAAAAGATGCACATGTTCCGGATGATGAACGCGAGATCGCCTATTGTGGTCTTTACTGCAAGGACTGTTTTCTCAGAAAGGGCGAGATCGCAGACATGGCAAGGGATTTAAGAAAGGCGTTGAGAGACGAAAAGTTTACCAAGATGCACAAGGGCCTCTCCAAATACTTCAAGGAATTGGAGAACTATGAGACATGCTACGAGACGCTTGGCGCCCTTGTCAAGTTCCGATGCAAGAAAAGTTGTAAGGACGGCTCAGGAAATCCCTTCTGCAAGATCAGGAAGTGTGCAATAAAAAAAGGGTATGATGGTTGTTGGGAATGCGGTGACTACAAGGACTGCAGACTTTTCGACTCGCTCAAGGAAGTGCACGGAGAAGCGACAACGAAGAATCTCAATAAGCTAAAGGGGAAAGGAAAGGAAGAGTTCCTAAATGGTAGCAAACACTATGTACTATGAATCAGCTCAGAAAAAGAACAAATAATGGTTCAGGGCCCCGACAGCATGAACCGTTCTTTTTCCGAGGATCAACATGGTGATGGGATCATGTATATGGTCTTTTAATAATCATTTCGAGAGGTGCCATGCCAGATTTGAATGATTTAGCAATAAATCCGTTCTTTCGAATGATTTTGTATATTTCCATTCATGTTTAAATAATCGAAAAAGGAATTCATGTAGACATATGCACCATTTCATAAACATTTATCAATATACTATAACAATTGATTTATGGATAGATTGCGGTGGGACTCCCGGACTGCATTTGTTTTTGCGGCAATAGGTTCTGCGGCAGGGCTTGGAAATCTCTGGAGATTCCCATATGTCGCGTACTCTAACGGCGGAGGCGCCTTTCTCATACCCTATATTGTGGCGTTAGTGACAGCAGGGCTTCCGCTTCTTATCCTGGAACTATCATTGGGCCAGCGCGCTCAACTGGGTGCGCCTGGTGCTTGGAGATCCATCGATCGCCGCCTGGAAGGTCTAGGTTGGTGGGGCATCCTCGCCGCATTTGTGATTGTCAGTTATTATACGGTCATCATCGCATGGTCGTTCTCTTATCTGTACTTCTCACTTGACCTTTCCTGGGCAGGAAATGCCACTCACTTCTTCCAAGATACGTTCCTGCACACAACAGCGGGACCGGGGTCGCTCGGGACCCTCGTCAAGCCGATATTGATAGGCCTTGCAATAACGTGGATATGGGTGTATGCATCGATAAGAAAGGGGCCCGTTTCTATGAGCAAGGTAGTATGGATAACGGTCCCACTTCCTGTTATCCTGCTAATTATCATGATCTTTCGCGGGATCACGCTGGAAGGAGCGGCGACCGGTCTCTCTTATTTTCTTACCCCTGATTTTTCCATGCTACTTGACAAGGACGTATGGCTTGCGGCCTACTCGCAAGTATTCTTCTCCGTTTCAATTGGCGGGGGTAGCATGATTGCATATGGTTCGTACAAGGCAAGAAATGCAGATGTTACAAAAGACGCTTGCATAGTCGGTGCGGCTGACACTATCATTGCCTTCATGTCGGGAATTGCGGTGTTTTCCATACTTGGTTACATGGCCCTGCAACAAGGCTCTAGCGTTAGTTCCGTTGTTGATGGGGGATTCGGACTTGCATTCAGCGTTTTTCCTTCTGCGATAGAATTGATGCCGTTTGCTCCATCATTGTTTGGAATCATCTTTTTTCTGACGCTTATCACATTGGCGATAGACAGTGCCTTCTCTTTTGTTGAAGCGATCGATGCGGCGCTTGTCGACTCCTTCCATTGGAGCATCAATCGCACGGCTGCATCGATGAGCCTCTTGCTCTTTCTCATCGGGATAGTGTTTTCAACGGGCGGCGGCACCCATTGGATGGACATTCTTGATCATTTCGTGAATAACTACGGACTCGCGCTTATAGGTTTTTTTGAGGTGTTTGTTATTGGATGGTGGGTAGGAACAAAAGACCTGCGGTCTTGGATAAACTCGGTATCCGACTGGCGTCTAGGCGCATGGTGGGACTATTCGATAAAATACATCTCACCTATTGGGATTGGCAGCATTCTGGCATTGAGTCTCTGGGACGACTTTTTCCAAGGCCTGTTGAAGGGGGCTTCATCAATCTATGGGGATTATCCTCTTTGGGCGAACGCTCTCGGCTTGGTGATAATAGTAGTGGCACTACCTTTTATGGCATGGATAATTCTTCCGCGCTTACATAGAAAAATGTCCCATGGCAACGAAGAATAGAACATCTTTTTAAAAAAGACTGCAGTGCTTTGTTGAGAAATTCATCTAAACGTGATTTTTTAATCTTGTTATATTTATCCTAAACAGTAAATTTGACCGTTTTTTGTGCAGAAGAAAACATGATTGTCCACTACTGGAATGTGGGTCTTTATGCTGCCGTTCAAATCACCAAATATGTAAATGACTTCTAGATTTTTTTTGTCAATGCCCCATAGTGCATAAGTTCCATTTTCGTATTTTATACACACCAATATCACATTGGAAGTTATTGTGGGCGCACAACCACCAATCAGTCTATCGGACACCATAAAATCTGTATCTGCAGAATCAAGTAAGTGGGCCTGCCAATTAATCTCTCCATTAGTTGTGTTCAGCGAAACTAGATTTCCTGCCAACGGTCCGTTATATATGCCAAAAATCACATCTTTTCCTGATGACGATATCGTAGTACTTGCTTTACCACCAGTGGAAAATGTCCATATTATGTTACCTGAATGAGACAGGCCGTAAACATCGTTAATGGTGCTAACACATATCATGTTCTCTGTTACAACTGGACTGCCACAACAATTTCTTATCATATCATTTTGCCACAAAAGATCTCCTGTATCCGCATCCAGACAATAAATACCACCAGTATGGGTAGGTACGTACAACGATCCTGAATAATAAGCCATTTTGGTATTGCTTCCAATTGAATCTATGCCTGCATCGTATTGCCAAACTATATCTCCTGTTTCTGGTCCTAAACAATACATGGTGCTTTTCCCTATTGCAGATACAAATATTTTTGAGTCTGCTATTAGCGGCGATGAAAAGCCCCCAGGATTATTGTCGTATTGATTCTGCCATACACTATCTCCTGAATTAGAATCGATGCAATAGAAGATGCCAGCATCATCACCAAAGAATACATAGTTATTGTATGTTGCAGGTGTGCATTTAATCACGTTTTCAGTTTCATATTCCCAAATGATGTTTCCATTGGAGATATCCAAACAAAACAATGCCGTGTCCCCTGAAACAAACACCTTGCCCCCTGATATTACTAATGACTGCCTGATTATGTTGTCAACTTGAGTCTCCCAAATCACATTCATATTCTCAAGGAGAGTGCAGGAACTGTATGAATTGTTGTACTGGACTTGAGCCCATGATGGATAAGTTGATGGCTGTACCGTCTCAGATGGTGTTGTAACTATAGGCTCTGAATTAATACAACCTGAAAGAATTGATATAGTCATGATGATTAAGAGCCCCATGGGCCGCTTTTTCATAATTATAAGAACAAATCAAAATAATATCAACTTTGTCCCTATTCTTCAATAAATCTATGATGGAAAAAAACATGAAACTGAAATCATTTAAAAGGGCCTTTATAATCAAAATACTACAAACAGCCGATTTTTCTGATTACAGATTACTACAACTTATGATTTCAATAGGGGATTTGTAGTATCCTATAATAGATATCCAGCGAATATTAACGAAAAAAATTCAATATTAAAATAATCTTGAGAATATTATTATTTCCTCGTCTATTCACATCTCCCTTATGTACATTATCACGAATATTAGACTGTAAGGTCCGAAGTGGGCACGAAAAGGAGTTCCTGATGATCAAGCACGTTGTCTATTATCCTCTTTGATACCTTGTTGTCCCAGTATGGCGGTGTTGCCCACTCGTCATAGCCGTTCTTGAGTATCCTCCCTATCTCGCCCGATATCATGTTCGAGTCTGTCCCGACGAGCTTGTTGGCACCGTACTGCAACGTTATCATCCTTTCAGTGTTCTTCCTGAGCGTCAGGCAAGGCACCTTGTGCACCATGGCCTCTTCCTGGACCCCTCCAGAATCTGTCAGGGCGC
The DNA here is from genome assembly GCA_036733165.1 of Halobacteria archaeon. Taxonomy (GTDB): domain Archaea; phylum Methanobacteriota_B; class Thermococci; order Methanofastidiosales; family NM3; genus JAFGGT01. The sequence continues at coordinate 34,062 of DAINBB010000017.1, forward strand.
ACCTTGACCTGGAAAGGAGGTACTGGAACTCTAGGTATGTCAAGGGTTTGATGAATCTGATGTTCCTGTTTCTCTCAAGCTTCTCGTAGAGGCCATGCGATTTGAGCTTTTGAAGGGTGCGGGGATGCACAGGGAAGATTATTGGAGTGTCAAGTCCATCTATCCCATTCATTATGGACACCAGTCTTTCCTTGTTGTCCGTGTTCTCTGCCCTGTGCAGTGTCAACACGATGTAGTCGTCCACAGACTCAAGTATCTCTGGCCTTCGCAGTTTGCCCATGTTCTTCAGCAACGTCTCGATCATTATGTTCCCGACAAGGAACGTCCTTTCCTTGTCAACACCTTCGTTCATGAGATTGAGC
>DAINBB010000018.1:0-34338 GCA_036733165.1 Halobacteria archaeon
CCTGCATAATACTGCGTCACTGTTACACCGTCAAATCCATCCTTTAGGTCTGTCAAAAATATCGTGACCTTGTTCTGGCCCTTGTAATCAGGAAGATCGCTGAAGTTCTCCGACTCGACAGGGAAGACAAAATCATCGAAGGCATCCATTATCTCATCGACCTCTGTTTGGGTGATATGAGTGCCCCATTCCGCATCCTCCACATACACATAACAGTGCTCACCCACAGCACGACAGGTTGCGGCCACTTGTATCCAAGTATCAAGATTCGGACCCGATAGGACCCAGAACGTCTCCGTATCATTAACCTCGTCGGGTGCAGTATCGATATCATAAGGGTTAAGAGCATCGGCAAGATTATCGCCAATCAAATTTGGATAGAGTTTTGATATCACCTGCTGATAGTCCCAAACCTTGTCTGTCCCATCAATTGCAATGCAATCAGAATCCAATATAGCTGTTTCATCCCTCTCAATCGAGGACAACAGCCCAGGAAGCATGGCAACAATCAGAATCAGTACTATTGATAAACACGTTATCTTTTTCATTTTATCCTCCACTATAATTGTAATAGCAAAAAAGATTTGATTTTTCTATTTAATAATGTTATGTTTTTTTTGTACAGAATTGTATATAAAGATAGGCAATAATAGTAATAAATATATAAAAAATGATTTAAATCTCAAAAATAAGAATATTAATGGAGAGTATCATTTCTTTTTAACAGATAAAGTTTTTTCAACTCCGATTGTCCGAAACTATCTTTCCCCTCTCGCATGGTTCTATGACCATGTTTGCATTTGGATACTTTCTTTCGAACTGCCTACCCTGATGGTACCTGTCCAGAAACATGGCCAATGCGGCGACCTCCGAATGGGGTTGATTTCCCACCGCCAGATTGTAATCGGAGACCTTGTAAACCTCCGGGGGCACCTTCTCGGCCCCCACGACCACGCAGATGTCCTCTTTCAAGGCCCTGATCTCTTCCATCTTCTCCTCAAAGGGCACGCCGTACATCGTGAGATGCACAACCTTTCCTTCAAAGGACCTGAGAAAAGACCTCCAGTTCCCGTGCGCAACCTGAAAATCACCGCCCCAGGAATCCACTACCGATTCTATGTTCTTCTCGATCTTGGTGTCCTCCTCGTTTATTATGATCCTGTCCGCCCCGAACGCCCTGGCCACAAGAGCGACGTGGGTTGTTATCCTTTTGTCCCGTTGCGGTCGATGTCCTATCCTAAGAATCGTTATCATGTGATAGAATTTATTGGATCAATATAAGACATTTTCTAAAAGCTTTGGAGATTTATAGATAGTTTTATATTTTTTAGATTGATAATCAGTCAGTAGTGATCTGATGGCAAGAACGGTAAAGGACCCCGAGGAAAGAAGGAACGAGATCCTCGATGCGGCTGAAGAACTGTTTGTAACCAAAGGATATGAAGCCACATCAATAAAGGACATCATAAAAAAGATCGATGTAGCACACGGCTTGTTCTATTATTATTTCAGTTCGAAGGAGGATGTGTTGAACTCCATCGTTATCAGGTATTGGGACACCATATCAAAAAGGCTCTCCGAGATCGCATGCGATGAGAACAAGGGACCTGTCGAGAAGATAGAAGAGATGTTCCTTGAGGGCGTTCTCATGAAAAAAGAGAGAATGGACATCCTCAGCAATGTTCTAAGGACGGACAATCCTTTGTTCATGAACAAGATCATCAGGTATGGGATAGACATGTTCGTGCCAATACTGGTAGTGCCTGTGAAGGAGGGGATAAGACAGGGCATATTCCATGTGGACTATCCGGAATATGTTCTCGAGATGCATTTCATAGGCAGCAGCTACTCATTCGATGTGCATTCACTTAGGGAGGGTTTCGACCAGTATAAGATCAAGCTGATACTGATGTTCGATATGCTCGAAAGGATGCTTGGGGCCAAGGATGGCACGTTCAACAATATCAAGTCCATAATGGGCTCCATGGTGGACGAGATAATAGAAAAGTACTATTCTGATTTCCTGAACAAATGATATATTTGCCATTTGTCCAGAATAGGGGGAGCATAGGGGTTTATTTATAAAGAATTCCATTATGATAATGTATATCCACAATGAACAACAAATACGAAGGTTGGAAATATCAATGATAAGGATCAATGAGGATTATTGTAAAGGTTGCGGATACTGCATATTGGCCTGCCCAACCAAGGCCCTTAAAAAGTCGAATAAGCTCAATTCCAGGGGTATCGAAGTGCCCTTAATGGAACAAGAGAAATGTAACAAATGCCATTTGTGCGAACTTTCTTGTCCAGATTTTGCCATAATAGTGGAGGAGGAATGAGAATGGACGTTCATGATGCTCTTGGACCTGACGAACAGTTCATACAGGGGGATAAGGCATGTGTATATGGTGCCTTGATAGCGGGATGCAGTTTCTTTGCAGGATATCCCATCACGCCAGCCACTGAGATCTCAGAGGAGATGTCGCGCCTGCTCCCCAAGATAGGGGGGGTATTCATGCAGATGGAGGATGAGATAGCGTCGATGGGGGCCATTATCGGCGCCTCTTGGACTGGAAGGAAGACGATGACCGCCACCTCCGGTCCAGGATTCTCACTCATGCAGGAGAACATAGGATATGCCGTGATGACAGAGACTCCCTGTGTCATCGTTGATGTACAGAGAGGTGGACCATCAACGGGCCAGCCCACAAAACCGTCGCAGGGGGATGTGATGCAGGCAAGGTACGGGTCGCATGGTGACTATGAGATAATAGTCCTGTGCCCTTCCACCGTGCAGGAAGCGCTAGAGCTTTCGATCAGGGCATTCAATCTCTCGGAAAAGTACAGGGTTCCCGTAATCATGCTGATGGAGGAGTCATTGGGACATATGAGGGAAAAGATAAGGATACCCCATGACATACTCATAGTGAACAGGGACACGGTCGACATATCATATTCCCATTACAAGCCGTTCAGGACCGGATACATGCACGCCACAAAGATACCTGAATTCGCCCCGTTCGGATCTGGATACAAGACCTTCATCACGGGACTTACCCACGATGAGGATGGATTCCCGTCGCCAAACGATGTCAAGGTGCACGCCGAACTTATCGAGAGGCTGTCAGAGAAGATAACAGAGAACATAGACGACATATTCTATGCTGACACCAAGTACCTGGAGTATGCCGATACTGTCGTCATATCCTACGGAATCGCCGCCAGGCCATCGCTCTCAGCGGTCAACAGGGCCCAGAGGACGGACAGGAACGTTGCATTCGTCAATCTAAACACATTATGGCCGTTCAACTACGAGTTTATCGCAGACCTCTCGAAACAAGTCGAAAGGATAATCGTTGTTGAGATGAACATGGGAATGATCTACCACAAGATCCGTGAGGCGGCAGAGGGAAGGTGCGACGTCAAGCTACTGAGGGTCGTCGGTGGGGGAGTACCCACGCCCAAAGAGATACTAGAGTTGATAAAATGATATCCAATCAGGAGATATTCGACAAATACATCAGAAAGAACATGATGCCCACCATCCTATGCTCGGGCTGCGGCAACGGCATAGTCCTCAACTCCATACTTAGGGCGATAGACGAGCTCGGTAAGGACATAGACAAGATGGTGTTCGTCTCCGGCATTGGTTGCTCTTCCAGGTTGAACTCATACATAAAGGCCGACGGATTGCATACCACCCATGGCAGGCCTATCGCATTTGCCACGGGGATCAAGGCCGCCAACCCCGACCTTGACGTGGTGGTGTTCACCGGCGATGGTGACTGCGCAGGGATAGGGGGGAATCACTTCATACACGGTATCAGGCGCAACATAGACCTGACGGTCATAGCACTCAACAATTACAATTATGGGATGACGGGGGGACAAGCTTCGCCCACCACGCCGTATGAGAGCATTACGACCACGACCCAATACGAATCGTTCGAACATCCCTTCGACCTCTCCAAACTGGCAATGGCTGCAGGCGCGCCTTTCGTGGCCAGATGGACCATGGCCCACCCGCTTCAGCTGTTAAAGACCATCAAGAAGGGGCTGGCTGTGAAGGGATTCTCTTTCATAGAGGTCCTGACCGCATGCCCAACGTCCTATTGGAGGAAGAATCACATCAGGGACACCGAGAGCATGTACAGATGGTACAAGGAAAACACGGTCAGCGCAAAGAGATCGGAAAACGAACCTGAAAAGATAGTCATAGGGGAACTCCAGCACCTGGACAAGAAGGAATGGACGGAACAATGGACAGAACTCGTCGAGAGGGTGTCCCTATGAGAAGGGAGATAAGGATAAGCGGCAGCGGAGGCCAGGGGATCATCATGGCAGGATACCTTCTTGGGAAGGCGGCCACAATATACGATGGAAAGATAGCCACACAAGTCCAATCCTACGGCCCCGAGGCCAGGGGCGGGGCCTCAAGGGCCGAGGTCATAATATCTGACGACGATGTCTATTATCCCTATATCCAGATGGCGGACGTGTTCATATCCCTGTCCCAGCTGGGATATGAAAAGTACAGAAGGGACGTAAAGAAGGACTCGATGACCTTCATAGACCCTGTCTTTGTAAGTCCCGTGAATAACAACTGCCTCAAGATTCCTGCCACAACAGAGGCAATCGAGCTTGGGTCAAAGATAGTGACGAACATGGTCATGCTGGGCGCTGTGGCGGAAATCACCAAGGTCGTGACGATCGAGGCTCTGGAGAAGTCAATAAGGAGCTCATTGCAGGAAAGGCTTCAAAAGATCAATATCGACGCGCTAAGAAGGGGCAGGGAGATAGGAATCGAAATGATGGAAAGTCAGAAGATGGAAATGGGAGATTAGTGGGTGCCTAGGATGTCTGAACAGTGTCACTTCGGTCCGTTAGATGGAATGAGCGATGATGAAATAAAGGAAATACTCAAAAATACAGAGACCGTGGCCATAATCGGCGCTTCCGACGACCCTTCAAGGGCATCGTATGACATAATGAGATTTCTAATAGAAAAGGGCTACAACGTGTATCCCGTGAATCCCAATCACAGTTCCATAATGGGGCGCGATTGCGTGCCGGACCTGAGGGGGATAGGTGAAAGGATAGACCTTGTCAACGTTTTTAGGAATCCTAAATATCTGGGACCGATAATCAGTGACTCGATAGACATAGGGGCGAGGTGCGTATGGCTGCAGATGGGCGTCGTTAACAGGGAAGCCTACGACACGTCCATGGAAGCCGGCCTGTGCACTGTCATGAACAGGTGTATCAAGGTCGAGTACAGACGCCTCATGTATACTTAACATGGTTCTATCGTCTGGGGCGGTTTGTGGGACACGAAGTATGATACGGCCACGACATCCTCTATCTCGTTCGTTATCCTCGTGCTTATCCTCTCAATGAGGTCCCATGGCAGTTCGACAAAGTTTGCAGTCATGGCATCTATGGACTGTACCACGCGGAGACCCACGAATCTGCCGTACTTCCTTTGGTCCCCCACGACCCCAACGACCCTGTCCTCAAAGAGGACGGCGAACGATTGCCAGACGTTGTCATAGATGCCCGCCTTCCTAAGCTCCTCGTCCAGTATGTATGATGCTTCCCTGACTATGTCGATGTTCACATCGTTGACAGGCCCGGTTATCCTTACCGCAAGCCCCGGACCGGGAAATGGATGCTGGAACACTATCTCGTCGGACATTTCCAGCTTCTTGCCAAGTATGCGGACCTCGTCCTTGTAAAGGTCCCTCAACGGTTCGATAAGCCCCTCGAAATCAAGTTCTTCAGGAAGCCCTCCCACGTTATGGTGTGATTTTATGACATCCGCGTTCTTTGTAGAACCGCTCTCGATGACATCGGGATATATCGTGCCTTGTATCAAGTACCTTGCACCAATGCTCCTGGCCTCCTCCTCAAAGACCTTGATGAACTCGTTGCCTATTATCTTCCTTTTGCGCTCCGGGTCCACCACACCATCCAGTTTTTCAAAGAATCTGTCCTTTGCATCGACTATCTTGAGATTGAGAATGTTCTCGAACTTCTCCTTCACGAACTCCCTCTCGTTCTTTCTCAGCAACCCGTGGTCAACGAAGACCGCAAAGAGATTTTTGCCTAGCGCCTTTGCAGTTAGGGTGGCGCACACAGACGAATCGACACCCCCTGATAGTGCGATGATCGCCTTTTCGTCCCCGACCTCTTCCTTTATCTTCGCGATCGAGTTTTCTATGAAGTCCTCGATGTTCCAGTCCCTGGATATGCCATTTAATTCCAGAAAGTTGTCAAGTATCTTGAGACCGTTCTTGGTGTGATTGACCTCAGGATGGAACTGGAAGGCGTATATGTTCTTTGAAACATGCTTTATTGCTGCAGGGGCGCGGTCAGAGGTGGCTATGACCTTGAAGTCCTCCGGCACCTTGTCAAGAGAGTCCCCATGGCTCATCCAGACCCTCTGTTCACCCTCAAGCCCCTTGAAGATGGGGTCCTCGGCGGTCCTCATGATGGAGATCCCATATTCCTTGTTGCCCCTTGACACCTTGCCGCCCATATTGTGCACGAGCAGGTGCATCCCATAGCATATGCCAAGGGTGGGTATGTCATTCTCCACTATGGCCTTCAGAAGCTTGTCATTCGTGGGCGCCCCTTCATCGTATACGCTGGAGGGCCCGCCCGATAGTATAACCGCATCAAAGTGAAGGTCCTCTGGAGCAACCATCCCTGCTTCCATGACCTCTGAGAATACATTGAGTTGCCTTATCCTTCTGGCAATCAAATGAGTATATTGACTTCCAAAATCGACCACTAATACTGAACCCATTTAACCACGTATATTGTAAAAGAGAAAACTTTAAAAACTTTATTAATCACATATATGTTTATGAATATGCTCGAAAGCATGAAGTACCGAATACAAGCAGTTCAAGTTCTTAAGATGCTCAAGAGATGGTACACATACAATGAGCTTTCAAATAAGCTGGATCTCCCGACAACGGTCCTTAACAGATATATAATGGGACGGGTGTTGCCCAACGAGGACAGGGCCAGGGAATTCATGGAGTTCTATGAGAAGAACTTCAAGCTGTCAAAGGAGATAATGGACAGGATAGTCTTCGACGAATATGGATACTTCGACAATTCCAGCATACTTTATGACACACAACTTCTGAATCGCATTGCCATGAGGGCCATGGAAAGATTCGATGATGTCAGCAAGGTCCTTACGTCGGAAACGGACGGTATCCCGATAGCGTGCCACGTTGCGAAGGCGTTCGAGGTTGATATGATATTTACCAGGAAGGAAAAAGAGGTCGGCAGATTGGACTACATAGAGGAGACCTACATCCCGTCATCCATGGGCAAGCTGATGTCCTTGTACCTTCCAAAGCGTTCCATCAAGAAAGGTGACCGGCTGTTGATAGTCGACGATGTCATCAGAAGCGGCGAGACCCAGAGGGCGCTGTTGAGGCTCGCAAAGAAGATGAACGCGGACATAGCTGGAATGTTCACCATCGTCTCGATCGGCAACAAGGGGACAAAGGCCCTTGAGAACGAGATAGCCCCTGAGAATCTCGAGATATTGGTGAAACTATGATAGACCTCGAAATAATCGAGGTTAGGAAAGAAACGAAAGATGTCACGACGATCCTCTTTGACCAGGAGTTCGATGCCGTTCCGGGCCAGTTCGGCATGTTCTGGCTTGCGGGAAAGGGCCAGAAACCGATGTCCTTCTCGTACAAGAACGGCATTACCGTGAAAAATGTCGGTCCTTTCACCAACGAGATATCAAAGCTCCGCGAGGGAAGCCTGATATCCGCAGAAGGTCCCTTGGGAAAGGGATTCGAGATGGGCGGCAGGGACGTGGTCCTGATAGGAGGGGGATTCGGGGTGGCCCCTTTGCGATTCCTGGCAGAGGAATGTCATGAGAGGAACATCAAGGTCACTTCACTTCTGGGATACAGGACGCTTGACGACGTCCTGTTTGATGAGGAATTAAGACAGTTCGGCGATGTATTTGTCGCCACGGAGGATGGCAGCTGCGGAGAGAGAGGGCTTATAACATGCCTCTTCGATGCCGTAGGCACCGATTTCGACCACGGGTACTGTTGCGGACCCGAGAGAATGATGGTGGCGGTAAGGGACATCATAGGGACTTCATTTCCGTTGCAACTCTCATTGGAGAGGTACATGAAATGCGGCCAAGGGCTCTGCGGCTCATGCGAGTTGGATGGCCTGTTGGTGTGCAAGGACGGACCAGTATTCCATTCCCATGAGTTGGGGCCATCATTCGGAAAGCTCAAGAGGGAAAAGAACGGAAGGCTGACATCCCTATAGGTGGGAACATGACCGAACCATTGTACAGGTCGATAAAGATCAAGACGTCCCACGGCAGCATCGTCACACCGGCGCTCATACCTGTGGTGGCAACATCATATGGCATCTGGGACCATTGGATCGACCGGGACTTCGAGGCGCCATGGGACATCGCCCAGGCCACAATACTCTCGCTTTACCACATATTGCCATACAGAAGAAAGGAAGACGTTTTCCGCAAGGGCATCCACAAGGTCCTAGGTTCAAAGAGGCCCATCGTCCTTGATAGCGGCGGATTCCAGTACATGAAGAAAGGCATAGAGCTTGATCCCGCGGATGTCCTGATGTACCAGAAGGAGAGCGGTTGCGACATCGCCGTGACTTTTGACTACCCCATAACTCCAGGCCTTGAAAAGGATGAGAGGACCAATAGGCTCGACAGGAGCATAAGCGTCGCCAACGACATGCTCTCAAAACGGGAAGGGATGACGCTGTATGGTGCCATACATGGTTCAAATCCGGACGAGGTCGTCAATTACATCAATAGGCTTGAAGACGGATTTGAAGGATACGGCATCGGCTCCTTGGTGCCGAGAAGGTCCCACTACCTGCACCTGTCCCAGATGATACATGCCGTTAGGTCGAACACATCAAAACCTCTGCACGCCTTTGGAATCACTGGCTTTCCCGCGATGTTCGCACTGGCTTACCTGGGTGTCGACACGTTTGATTCTTGGACCTACATTGTCGCCGCAGCATTCAAGGAATATGTGCACCCGGAGAAGCTGAATAGGCTAAAGGGCCTCAAAAATCTGGACGGACTACCTGAGTGCGATTGTCCCGTATGCCAGGACCATGGGCTGGAAGACTTCATCGGTCCCGACAGCCGCTCAGAGATACTGCTCTCGCTCCACAATCTGCATGTCTTCCTGAGAGAGGTCAGGAACGTCAGGGAGGCAATAGGGGAAAACGAGCTCGAAAGATATATCCTGAGCAGGGCAAAAGGTGGAAATAGAAACATAGAAAGGGCGTTTAAGGCCGCAAAAAAGGTAGAAAGGGAAAATAATCAGCCACTATCGTATAGATAGGTGAATCTGATACCCAATCCCTTGGATGTCTTGTATCTTATGTTCATCCCGATTATCAAGGCCGTCATGGACTCGACTATTCTCGACGTGCACAATCCACCGCCGTTGAGGCCCCTCAGTGAATCGACCTTGTTGGCGAGGTCCATTATGGCCTTTCTGGCCTCCTTGTCGTCCGAGCAGACTATGACGTCGTCCTCGACAGGATTATCTATGTCCATGAGCCTTGCGGAACATATGTTCTGGAATGCCCCCACGACCTTAACGTTGGGGACAAGCGCCTGCGCCTGTTCAGCTGCAGACCCTTCCCATGGCCTGACAAGCTGTGTCGGTTTGCCCCCGACCGCGTTTGCCAGCGGCACGCAGGGGCTCACGAGGATCTTGTCCTCGGTCAGAGCGCCCTTTATGGACTTTATCGTGTCGACCATGAACTTGTATGGCACTGTTATTATCAGAACATCCCCCTTCTCGGCAGCGGCCAGATTGTCGCATCCCTCGACCGCAGCGTTCGGGAAATATTCAAGTACCTTGTCAACGGCCATTCTCGCCTTGGTATCGTCCCTGGAACCTATGATAACTGGAAGTCCAGCCTTCGCAAATCTCAAGGCAAGTCCAAGCCCCTGACTGCCTGTTCCTCCTATTATTGCCAGTTTCATTTGAATCAAGATATACCAGTAAAGATTTCATAAATACCTTTTGGTATCTGGGACTTTTTGTCCATAGTTTGCGGATGATCCTTCAAATAGTTCATCAAATATTTAAAGACATATAAACAATGAGAAATGATGATCCCGGACCTTAAAAGAAATGTCAAACATATGAACAGGTACAGGCAGATAGCCCAGACGATGACGAAGTACGGCATGGGATATGTGGTCGACCAGATAGGGCTGACGAAGTTCCTGCCGAAGGGGAAAACGTATGATGAGGACGGCAAGTTAAGGAAAAGATCACTTGCAGTGACCTACAGGACGGTGCTTGAAGAGTTGGGACCCACCTTCATCAAGCTGGGGCAGATACTTTCCACAAGGCCCGACATCATATCGAAGGAATACGTCAACGAGTTCTCCAAGCTTCAGGACAACGTCAAGGCCCTTCCGTTCGAACAGATTTCCCAGGAGATGGAGAAGGAGCTCAACAAGCCCCTCAACACCGTGTTCAGGAGCATCGATGAGAAGGAACTGGCGTCGGCATCCATAGGACAGGTGCACAAGGCCGTCCTCCTGGACGGCACGGAGGTCGCGGTAAAGGTACAGAAACCTGGGATAGAAAGGGTAATCGACACAGATCTTGAGATAATGAAGAATCTTGCGGGAAGCTTGGGGAACATGATGGCCAACAGGTCCCCGTATGAACCTGTGGAGATAGTCGAGGAGTTCGCAAAGGCAATCAAAAGGGAACTGGACTACAATATCGAGGCAAACAACGCCAAAAGGCTGTACAGGGACTTCAAGGACTCTGACAACGTCAAGATACCCAAGGTCTATGACAAGTACACCACCAAGCGACTCATTGTGATGGAATACATAGACGGGGTCAAGGTCTCGGACATATTGAACAAGGACTATCCTTGCGAGGACAGGAAGAACATCGCCAACATAGGCGCAGAAGCGATCCTAAGCATGATATTCGAGCACGGATTCTTCCATGCGGACCCCCACCCGGGCAACATATTCGTGATGGGGAAGGACAAGATAGCGTTCCTGGACTTCGGGATAATGGGAAAGATATCCAAGAGGAACAGGAAGGCCCTGATATCCATGCTCGTATGCATCGTGAATCGCAATCCTGACAAGATAGCGGACATCATTCTTGACCTGACGGGGTCCGAGGTGGAAAGGAAGGACGAGTTCATCTGGGACATAGAGGACCTTTTGGACATATACCTTGGCAAGGAGCTGGAAGAGGTCGACATCGGCGAGTTCATAGAAAATCTGACGTATATCGCAAAACAGTACGGGATAAAGATGCCATCAAATCTGGCCCTGTTGGGAAAGGCCATAGTCATGATAGAGGGCATCGGCAGGCAGTTGGACCCCAACTTCAATGCGACAAAAGTCACAAGGCCCTATGCCCAGAGGATGCTCAAGGAACAGATGCGGCCAAGCAACCTGATAAAGGAATGGTACGAGAATCTTTCTGCAAGCGGCGAGCGGATACTCGACCTCCCCGACAAGGTCGACAAGATAGTGACAAATCTCTCCACAGGAGAGATCAAGCTGGGTGTGGGAAAGGGCACGTTCGATCAGATGAGCATACATTTCGAGAGGTCCATAAACAGGCTCTCATTCTCCATTGTCGTCGCCGGAATGGTGATGGCATCGTCCCTGATGTTCATGGCCGACATAGGGCCAAGAATATATGATCTCCCCCTGCTCGGTCTGGTGGGATTCCTCATATCGTTCGCGTTGGGAATAGGCCTCATAAGAGGGATAATGCAGAGCGGAAGGCTTTAGATTATTATTTTTTAAAGTGACACAATCCGGATCAAAAGGGCATCGTATTCAAAAAGCATTTATATATCTCAAGTAGGTCATTCTCTATAATGGATTTTTATCCCAGCCTACTGGAAAGACTTACGATAAGGCTTGCAGGCAAGGGGTGGCATCTGCCAGCATACTGGTCACTCACGCTCGGGACATTTCCTTTGGCAACATACCTGTATAATAAGGAAAGTGCCGGAGCAAGGCATCATTTGAAGAACATCGTCGTTGTCCTGCTCTTGGCGTCTGGGGTCTTCTTCGCATACGTTTTCAGATTGTACATATTGTATATCATTCTGGTGGCGGCTGGGAGGATCCTTGGGACGTTGCACCATCTGATAGCTTCATATGGATTGGGGGAAAGGCCAAGGCTCGGGCTGTTGAGTGTGATGCCATTCTTCTATTATTCTATACAATCCATATTCATCAGACTTTACGGGAAGTTCTTCAAAATACCATTCATATTCGCCACCTGCGGCATGGGACCGCTCGTTCTTTGGTCATGGGAAAAAGGAAAGCGTATGAAGGCATTGAGCTGGGCCTTGTCGATCCTTGGCATTGTCCTTCTGGTATATATCGGCTATGCGTTGGCCTTGCTCTTCATGGCCCTTGGTATGCTTTTTTTCCTGGCGGTCTACATAGTGAAGGCCATCGGCGGGGAACAGGAGATCGTTCATGATTTCCCGAAACAGGAAGGGAGGTGGGAATGGGCGGGGGTTGCATTCCTGGCATTCATCACCATAAGTTTTGCTGCCAATCTGAACAAGTTCTCGCCGAACGTCATAGACCTCTGGTATCATCTGGCAATAGCCAGAAAGATACTGGAGCTTGGCACGATACCTTTGTGGGACTTCTGGGAGTTCGCCCCTGCAGGGAGGCCCCATCTATATCCTCCATTGTCTCACCTACTGATTGCGCTGTTCTCCGGTTCTCCTGACAATGTCATACAAGGTGGCAGGTATCTCCAAGCCCTGACATACCCCCTGACGCTTATCACGACATGGTACTTCTCAAGGGAGTTCTTCGGTTCCAAGGTGGCAACCCTGGCGGTCTTCTTCCTGAGCATGGGCATGGGCGTCATGTTGATATCGACCATGGCACTGCCATCTTGCCTTGTTACTCTGATGCTGCCGTTGCTGATACTTGCATTTGTTAGGGGAAGGATCATGGCATCCATATTGTTACTGACGGCTATGCTGTATTCCCATCTGTCATTTCCCTTCGTGGTGATTTTCACGCTTTTCCTGATCTCCTTCAAATACAGGGAATATATGAGGGCATTCACCATCGTCGCATGCGCCTCATTGGCATTGTACGTTCCATGGCTTTTCAGGGTGTTGGCAAACAAGGGGGCATTCTCCTCCACGACAGATCAGCTTCTCTCCCTTAAAGGAATGTTCATAGGGCTCCTGTCACTGCAGATAGTGAACCCCTTACTGTTGATATTGGGCATTGTGGCATTCCTGAGGATAGATGATTCCAAGATAGAGACAAAGGCCGTAAAGATAGTCATCATGGGGACACTGCCCATACTGTTGTTCTACGGCGGCAGATACTGGTTACATATAGTGCCGTTCTGGGCAATATGCATTGCAATCTATCTGAAGGACAAGCTCATCAACAAGAAGCGCCTCGCGTTGGTGGCGATTGCCATGCTGATCCCATCGATATCTATCATGACCACCCAGTGGCCGCCGGTGATGATAAATCTCACAGGCACTGATGCTGCCATTATCATGTGGACTAACGAGGATGGTATAATCTTCGACAAGCAATATGATACTGACTGTGATGAACTGGCCGCGTATCTGGAGGCCAACCTGCCCGAGGATGCCATCGTCTCAAGTTATATCGAGTGGGTGCCAGACATGATAGTGACACTGACAGACCTCAGGACGGACAGGGGGGCGTGGTGGGAGGTGAAGTCCAATAACGAAAACGTATTGCCCGACGCATTCATTACATTCGAAGAGATACCTGGATCAACAAGGATCGGCAGATTCTTCGTCACTACCGACAAAGACATCATATTGTCACTGGTTTCACAATCGAACATATAGTGGTATCTGGTGGGAGCCCTGAATTAAGCGTGGCGTGCATTTGGCACCAATTTACTAAGACAAGAAGTGAATCTTGTGGCAATCCAAAATCTAATGAATCATGAGTCCATTGACATCAAAATGATTTTCAAAATATAAAAAAAAGAAAAAAAAGTTCAAATATAGAACTCGTTCCTGGCCCTAACCAGCGCCCTGCAGTTCTCCAACGGAGTCATGGGAGCCAGCCCGCATCCCGGTGCCAGCACATCCGTTCCGTTGTCGATGGCCTCCCTGGCCTCTTTGTAGACCTCGTCCGGTGTGCCGTTGAAGAGCGTGGTGGAAGTCGAGACATTGCCGACCACCCGTATGTCGCCGTCGAATATCTCCTTCGCCTTGACGAGGTCAGTCTTCTCCTCGATGCTCACCGCCGCAAATCCGGTGTCCTTGAGATATGGGAGGATGAACTCGACATTGCCGCATATGTGCAGGACGACATCCCCCTTGAGCTCCCCGGACATCTTCTGATACAATGGTAGGACCATATCGTTGAAGTCCCTCGGATTCATCAGTTCAGGCGAAGCTACGGGATCAAGCAGGGAAAAAACGTCCGCGCCAGCGTCGAACATGGCATTCGCATATGATATGACGGCATCAGTGGCATATTCAAGATATTCCTTCACGGCGTCCCTCTTCTTGATGGTCCATTTCATGAACGTGGTGACCTCGAGAAGGTCGCTGGCCACCGTGACGGGGCCCTCCGCACCTGATATTATCGGAACGTCATCTCCGACCTTGGACCTAAGTTCGCCTATCGCGTCCAGGACGACAGGAATCCGTTTCTGTTCCAAGACATCTTCCGGTATCGGTTTCAGGGGCAAGGGTTGCCTAGAGTTATAGGGGTGCGAGGCTATGGACGGTTGCCTTGTGGTGCCCCCTTCCATGATGTCGCAACCGAGGGCTTCCATAAGCACCGTGAGACAATATGGCACTCTCACGGCCTCAAAGCCAATCGTGTTGTATGCTTCATATGCCAAATTGGCCATTTTTACAGGATCCTTCTGGGCATCTGGCCAGTATGCCCCGCAGATGTCCATCAGGTCCTTGGTGCCTGTCTGAGTAACAGAAACGACAGGTATGATGTCAACGTCCTTGCCGTAGATAGCATTTTTCAGTCTTTTCTTGGGTGTCATGTGATCCCCTGTCAAGATATTTAAAAAACGATGAAAAAAAGAAGATCTGGAAGGATCAGTCGTACCTTCCAAACTGCTCTGCCGCATCCATCATCGCCATCAGCTTGTCAGGAGATGCGCCTGGCGGGAACTCGCAACCGGGAGCAAGAATAAATCCACTTGGCGAATCCTTACCTTCCTCTATGTTCTGTCTGCAAAGCTCAAGGCATTCCTCATAGGACTTGGTCTGGAATGAAGGTGGATCTACATTTCCACATACTACGTCATGGTCCCCAAATGCAGCTATCTGGTCTTTCACGGGGGTCTCAGGACCAAATACCCATATGTATTTTCCCTTCCAATTGTGCTCCTCCCTTATCTTTACATAATATGGTATGTTAAGATTCTGGTCGGCACATGGATGCATGAGGACTGCGGCTATGCCTTCATCGGCGATCTTCTTGTGGAGCTTCCTCATGTATGGGAATGCAAACTCCTCGAACATCTTTGGTGAAAGTAGGGTGTTTGCTTCAACAGGTCCGCCATCGAAAGTCATAACATGGTCCGGGCCATATTTGTTGGCGAAGAACTCTATGGCGTTTGAATACATGTCACTGACCTTCTCCAAAAGCTGATGAAGCACCTTGGGCTCCTTCAGTACCCACTTGAGGAACATGTTGGTGTCAGCGACGACTGCCGCCGCGGTAAAGGTGCTACCTGATTGGAACGTGACAGGCATATTGTATTTGGCACAAAGCTGGAACAGGTCGTCGGCCACCTGATAGGCACCGGGCAGTTTTCCATCTTTAAACTCAGGGACCTCCAGATTCTCCACATCCTCGATGGAATTGACTGGATGTCTTTTAACGTATGGGGCGCTGTGACCCGGGCCGTATGGGAATCCTATCTCTCCGCCAAACTCCCAAGGACCACAGGAAGCGTAACCATACATCGGGGTGACATCATACCCATGGAGCCTCATACTCATAAATTGAGCATAGAAGCTCTTCTTGCCATCGGCGTAATAATCACCTAATGGCATGCCTACAATCTGCGTGCAGTATCCCATGGCGAATGGGTTTACAGGTACCCTGTCAGGTTTTTGTCCCATCATTACTGCCTGCATCCTCTCTGCAGAAGTCATTCTTCCCATATTTATGCCTCCATCAATTTGTTGACGACCCTTACGGCCTCGACAGCGTCCTTGCCATATCCATCTGCGCCGATCTTGTCAGCGTAGTTCTGGCTGATAGGAGCGCCGCCCACTATTACTTTGGCCTTAAGACCCTTATTCTTTAGACCTTCTATAACCGGCCCCATCCTGACCATGCTTGTGGTCATCAAGGCGGACATGGCAACTATGTCTGCATCAACCTCTTCCGCCTTCTGTACAAAAGTGTCTACAGAGACATCCCTTCCCACATCGAATATGGTGTAACCCGCCACATCAAGCATCATCAAAACAAGATTCTTGCCGATATCATGGATGTCGCCCTCCGCGACGCCTATGACCACATTGCCGGTCTTCTTTGTGTTGGCGTTCACCTTCAGGTGCGGCCTCAGTAACTCCAATGCGGCATACATGGCATCGGCCGAAAGAAGTATCTCCGGCACGAACATTTCCTTTTTTTCGTATTTTTCACTGACTATTTCCATGCCCTTATTGCAACCCTTCATTATGGTTTCATAAGGATCCATTCCTAAATCCAACGACTCTTGAGCGAGCTCGGCACACTTGTCCTCGTCCCCCTCAATTACCGCATCGGCTAAATGTTTCAATAATTCATCTTTGGAAGTCACTTGATTACCCCCTTAATGGTGATAAATAGTTGCATTACAAATATATAAAACTAATTGATTATATCAAATAATCAATTAAAAAAATAAAAGAATAAAAGGACCTATTCGGAGATAAGTTCGATGCTGGTGTTGACACAGGTCCTCTGGGAACTGTCGAAAAGGTCGTTGAGAAGGCCGTATACATCGAATATGTTCTCGACATTGATGTCGGCTATGCCCCTTAGACACTCCTTTGCCCTGTATGCGACTCCGAAGTCCGCTGTCTTTATCATGGGGATGTCATTTGCCCCATCGCCAACGGCCACGACAACGTTTGCCCCCGATTCCTTCTTGAACACGTCAAGCCAATAGTCCTTGTTGCCATCCACCTTCAGCTCAAAATTTCCTGTAAGCATGCCGTTGTTGATGTCGAACTTGTTGCAAGCCACATAGTCGATGCCCAACTTTTTGGCAAGCCTGTAGGCTATGATGTCAAATCCACCTGTGATGATTGCAGTCTTCGCCCCCTCCTCCTTCAACTTGAGGAGGAGCTCACCGGCACCATGGGTAAGTGGCTGTTCCTTGAAGACCTTGTCAAAGTTGTTCACATGGGTGCCCTTCAGGAGCATCAGGCGTCTTCCAATAGACTCGGCGAATGTAAGATTTCCCGACATACCCTCATCTGTGATCTTCGCCACCTCATCGAAGCACCCATGTTCCTTGGCCACCTCGTCCAGTATTTCACAATCTATGAGGGTCTTGTCCATATCGAACGCCACGAGAACCCTAACGTCGTCTTTCCATAACTTTCCTACCATTGTTACACACTCCCCTATCGAGCAGAATTAGCATATGAAACTCAAGGGAGTGCCCCATATGATACACACACGTAATTCATGATAGGGAAATTTCTTATTGTATTTAAAAAGGTATCTATATTATTGCCAGTAAAATGTCTTTATTTACCAATATCCCCCAAATATGCGTATAATGTTCATTTTTTAGTCAATAAATTTTAATAATCCAACTTATTTTGACTCTCTTATGATTGAGAAGTATGTAAGAAAAGACATTGAATCCCTACGATTCAAACTGCCCTACGTGAGCAAAGACCTTATCAACCTTTCACAAAACGAACCCATAAGGGGCATCATTGGTGACAAGTATTCTTCAACATACATCGGACCTTACTATTACGAACTGAAGGACAAGTTAGCAAAGATCCATGGCCTGTCCAGGGAGAACCTTGTCATAACGGCGGGTGCAAACCACGGCATAGATATCTGTTGTAGGTGCTTTTTGGAACAGGGGGACTCATGTGCGATCTTTGAACCGACATACGGTCAATATTACATGATCGTAAGGGTCAATGGCAGGGGATTTATCAGGCTCAGGCTCAACGAGGACTTCGAACCCGACTGGAAGCTATTGAAAGAAAGCTCAGCAAAGCTTTTGTTCCTGTGCAATCCCAACAATCCCACAGGGAACCTCATAGGACTTGACACCATCGAGGAAGGACTGAAGACAGGAAAGGTCATAGTCGTTGACGAGGCGTATGCAGAATACACGGACCTTACGGCGATCGACCTGATAGAGGACTATGAGAATCTGGTGGTCCTGAGAA
Source organism: Halobacteria archaeon (assembly GCA_036733165.1). GTDB lineage: Archaea > Methanobacteriota_B > Thermococci > Methanofastidiosales > NM3 > JAFGGT01. Next base: position 18,487 of record DAINBB010000018.1, read on the forward strand.
CGTTCTCGAAGGTATGGTCCATGCCTGGGGCAAGGGTAGGCTACCTAGTTGCCAATGAGAAGACGGCAGACTACCTGGAACTTTCCCACATACCCTTCCACATGTCGAACATGGCCATCAAGATGGCATATGACGTCCTGGACAGGGAAAACCAGATGAAGGAACTTGTTAGGGAGACAAATGAACTAAAGGCGGAGATGGTGAAAGGCGTGGAAGAACTAGGCCTCAAGGTCTACCCATCATATACCAACTTCTTGCTGATAAGGTTCCCAGACTCTATCAGTTCGAACGATGTGTTCAAGTCACTGATGGAGAAAGGTGTCTTCGTCTTTAACGTGTCGGGCCAACCGCTGATAGAGAACTGCCTGAGGGTCAGTGTTGGGAAGAGGGGGGACAACCTGTCTTTCCTGAAGGCCCTTAGAGAGATCATGGAGACACAGGTGTGAGACATAATGGGCATTGCCTTGATATTCGATCTTGACGGCACGCTGATAGATGTCAGCAACAGCTACAAGGAGGCCATTGTCAGGACGATAGAGTATCTTAGGCCAATGCTGGACAGGGACCTGATATACGAAGGAATGCTCTCGCTCAAGGGGGTCCCTAATCTCAACAACGACTGGGACGCCACATATTTTCTGTTAAAGAGACTGGACGGGGAAGATACAAGGATAGAGAGGGGAAAGAAATGGTCCAACATCAAGATGATCTTCCAGTCGATATACCTTGGCAAGGAACTCTTCATCAGGTCATATGGCGAGCCCCCGTATCTGGACATCGAACGGGGCCTTATCGAGAACGAGACGTTGAATATCACAAAGGGCACATTGGAGAAGTTGAAGAGCTATCCTATCGGGATAGTGACATCCAGGCCCAGGATAGAGGCACTATATGCTTTGGAGAACACCATCCTCGGCGACTACTTCGGCGATGATAGGATGGTATGCCAGGACGACATCGATAAGGAGAAACCGGACCCAGCCCCCCTCTTGAGGATGAAGGATATCATCTATGCTGACAGGTATGTCTACATAGGGGATAACATCGACGATGCGATAGCCTCAAGGAGAGCGGGCTTCACAAGCATAATAATAGGTGAGGAATGGGGGGACATCCGCATTCCCGATATAAACTCCCTTCCAGAGGCACTTAGCTTATACGATAGTAAGTGACCCTGTCTATGTCCACATTGAGCCTCTTGTCCTCAACGCTCCTCGTGATGTCCTTTACCTTGGCAACGTTGATCAGTTCGAACTGGACCCTTGCCGTGGTAATCTCGTATTCATCGTTGTCCAGGGATTGTCTGTTGTTGTACAGGGACATGTTCTTGACCACTGCGATGACGCCCTCGGTCTCCCTCGTTATGTCATCCTCCGAGCGGGACGTGATGAATATGGGTTCGTTCACGGTGGTCTTTAGAAGCGTGTTGATGTTGTGGGCGCTTTTGATGACCATGGTCTTGAGACCCTCAGAGATCAGTTCCCGAAGGGTCCTCGGAGTGATACAGGTAAGTACGTACATTTCAGATCCACCTCATATGTACATGGTGTCCTGGACATCGTGCGCCCCGGACTTTTTAACTACATCCTTGCTAAGGTCTGACAAAGTAGACTCTATCTGCTCGGCCTCCTTAATCAAAGGTTGTGTGTCTATGTTCTTGTCTATTATCTTTGATATGAATTCCAAAAGGTATGAAGCTGCCCTGGGGTCCGGCCTCATGCCCGTGGTCTCTGCAAGGAGCGCGACGGAGGGGATGCCCTGCCGGTAACATTCCAGCAACAGCGCGCCGCTGCCACCAGATATGCTGCCCATGTTGAGGGTCTCCACGCCGATCTCGTTCAGTTTGCTCAGCATGGTGTCATTGGAACCGACGCCATAGACCTTGCCTGAAGGTGTGTTTATGCCTATGCCGGCAAGGGAGAGGGATGTCCTTACATTGTTCTTTTTCATAAACTCCCCAAGTTTGTCCGCCATGTCAAAGGTCTTGTCGTCCGGGAAGGCAAGGTCTGATATGAACACTATCAGATTTTCGTTCCCGTATATGCGAACTGGGGGTATTACCTTTCCGTTCATTATCATGGAGATCTGGGGCAGCAGGTCCGTCCTTATGTATCCGACCTCTGGTATGTTCAAGGCACTTACCAGGTATGTTGCCGCGATATGGCCCACCAAACCCACCCCGGGGAATCCTTCTATGACGATTGGATTCTTGAAGCTAACATCTTTATCCATAACGATATCTATCATCATATCACTGAAAAGATAACATTGTAGATTTATTAATAGTTTCTGGTGTTTTTGTTTCCCAGGGACCTACCAACTGAACAACAGGCTCTTAGGTATATCGACAAATCTCTCTATATACTTGATAATACCATAATCGGCCGTGGCGACGATCCCCTTGCTCTTCCTCAAGGTGCTGTCCACGGCGTCGCTAACGACGACATCCACATCGATGCCCCATCGGAAGTCGCGTATCGTGGAGGCGAGCTCCCCGCTCTTGGACACGTTCTTATCAATATAGAAGGTCGCCTTTGCAACATTCCTTTTGCGTATGAACTCCTTTATCTTTCCGAGCGCCTCAAGCGTGTTATCACCAATGGCATAGTTCCCAAAGACACCCCTTCCATCCCTGACGACACCGTCATCGCACACCAGTGGATCATCGAAAAGAACGCTCTCGACGGTTATCAGAACATTGTAGGTGTCTATCAGTATATCCTCGCCCTGAAGCGAGGAGTCGGGAACTTCCTTCTTCCGGGTCCTGGCGCTGACATCATCGGAAAACGTTGTCCTGGCAAGAATGTTCCTGTCCCCCCTTTCAAGGCCATAGTGGTTGCACACGAACTCCAACGCCGCCTTCTTTCTGTAATCCTTGTTAAGAAGGTCCCTTAGATCCTCCCTGGCATCATGAATGGACATATCATAAAGGACCTAGGATAAATATTTAATATTAATTCAAGAATTCCCAAGATGTGTTACAATGAGAGTCCCTAGGGTAGTGATAGCTGGCGAGCGCAGCGGGGTGGGAAAGTCGACCATCACAGTAGGCATTCTGCTGGCGCTCAAAAAGAGGGGTCTCGATCCGCAGCCGTTCAAGGCCGGACCAGACTTTTTGGATCCGATGCACCATAGCATAATACTTGAAAGGAAGTCAAGGAATCTCGACACATGGATGTTTTCCGATGCGGTCAAGGAACTGTTTATCAGGTCTTCCAGGGATGCGGGCATATCTGTCATCGAGGGTGTGATGGGATTCTACGATGGTGTTGACGGCAGGGACGAGAGCGGTTCGACCTCGCACCTCTCAAAGATCCTCCGGTCCCCCGTTGTCCTTATACTGGATGCAAAGGGAAGCGCCAGGAGCGTGGGTGCGGTGGCCAAGGGCTTCATTGAATACGACAAGGGCGTTGACATCAAGGGCGTCATATTCAACAACATCGGGAGTGAAAAACATCTTAGGATGCTGGAAGATTCCCTTCCCGAGGGTGTGGTGTCACTGGGCGGACTGCCATGGAAGGAGAATATAGAGCTCAAGAGCAGGCACCTTGGACTTGTGCCCGCCGGAGAAGTTTTCCATTCAGATAAATATGAGGGGATCCTAGAATTGATCGAGGAAAACCTGGACATTGAGGGACTGATAGAAGTGGCAAATGGCGCGTCTGACCTTGACGAGGCAGAGCCCACGGTCTTCGGCGACGGGGAACTCAGGGCGAGGATAGGGGTTGCCTATGATAACGCTTTCAACTTTTACTACCATGACAACCTGGACATGCTCAGGTCCTACGGTGCGGAGATCGAGTACTTCTCGCCGATGAGGGACGACATGCCTGAAGTCGACGGCCTGTACTTTGGAGGCGGTTACCCGGAGGTATTTTCCGAGGAGCTGTCCAAGAACGGGAGGATGATGAAAAGGACCCTTGAGCTGTCAAACGACGAAATGCCGATATATGCGGAATGTGGAGGCCTGATGTACCTGTGTAAAAGTGTAAACGGCCTCGGAAAGGGACCGTTGAGGATGTGTGGCATATTCGATGCACATGTCGAGATGACACAAAAGCTGCAGGCATTGAGCTATGTCGTGGCCACCAGCAAGAGAAACAACATACTGTCCAAAGCTGGGCACACGTTCAGGGGACATGAGTTCCACTACTCAAGGATAACCGAGATGGGGGATGAGGAGATGGCCTACGAGCTGAGCTATGGAAAGGGCATCTCCAACGGCAGGGACGGCCTGTTGTCAAAGAGCACACTGGCATCATACACCCACTTGCACTTCGCCTCGTCGCCAAAGATGGCGGAAGAATTCGTATATAGGTGCTCCAAGTACTCGCACAGATGAAAAAGCTAATATTATATCACTGACTGGATATATTATCCATGATGCGGTGAGTACTTTGGAAAGTATCAAAAAGAAGGTAATTTCCCAGTTCAGGAGAGGGGCCATAGACAGCAATCTGGAATGCAGTTACTATCCCTGCCACTTCTACGACCAGAACTGCACACATTGTTTTTGTCCATTCTATCCCTGCGAGGACGAAGAGCTTGGGACATACATCACTGGCAGGACGGGAAAGCGGGTATGGAGCTGCCAGCAATGCTACTGGATACACAGGGACGATGTCGCAAAGGAATGCATAGGTCGATTCGATGGCAAGGACTGGGGCTCCATGCCGATGGATGACAGGCTCAAGATAAAGGCCGAGATCGAGCAGATGCATTTCAAGAGCGCCAGGCCCCTGATGGTGCTTGGTACAACGTCGGGGGCGGGGAAGTCGCTGATCGTCGCCGCACTATGCAGAATATTTTCAGACATGGGGTACACAGTGACCCCGTACAAGTCACAGAACATGTCGCTCAACTCGTTCGTGACAAAAAGAGGGGAGGAGATAGCGAGGATCCAGGACCTCCAGGCAAGGGCGGCGAGGGTGGAACCTAGAAGCCAGATGAACCCCATTCTCCTAAAACCCTTGAGGGACGACGTCTCCCAGGTCATAGTGTATGGAGTCCCCTACGGCGACATGGACGTTGGGACATACTACAACGAGTTCATACCGGCCAAGGGAAATGACATCCTGCGCAGTTCGTTGAAGTTCCTAGCGAAGACCAATGACATAATAATAATGGAAGGTGCGGGAAGTCCTGCTGAGATCAACATAAGTGAGTTCGAGATAGCCAATCTCAAGGCGGCCGAGGTTGCGGACGCGCCCTGTATACTCGTCGTCAACATCGAGAGGGGAGGGGCCTTCGCCTACCTGTACGGCACCGTGAGGATACTGGACGAAGGAAGCCAGAAAATGATCAAGGGCGCCATCATCAACAACATGAGGGGGGATCCGGATTCCCTGTCGACAGGCATCAGGGAGATTGAGAAGATGCTGGACATGCCCGTGCTGGGAATCGTACCGCATCTCGACCTGGACCTCCCATCGGAGGATTCGATGGACATAAGGGACAGCCCGACGCCATCGAGATTCACAGTGGGTGTTGTACGTCTGCCCAGGATATCCAACTTCACAGATTTCGATGCGTTGAATCTCATGGAGGACATAAAGGTCCGCTATATCAATGCCCCTTCCGACGCCTCCGGGGTGGATGCACTTATCCTGCCCGGGACAAAAAGCACCATAGAGGACCTCATATGGCTTAGGGAGAAGGGATTTGAAAAGGTTATCAGGGAACTGCACGGCAAGGTGCCGATATTCGGTATCTGTGGTGGTTATCAGATGCTGGGGAAATCCATAATAGATATCAACTCCATAGAATCTGACACCAAGGAGACAGAGGGCCTGGGCCTGTTAAACGGGGTGACATACTTCGACAAGTACGAGAAAAGCACCGCCCAGGTGGAGGGCCATTTGCAGCTTGACCCCTTGAAGAGGAGGATAAGAGGGTATGAGATCCACATGGGACAGACAGAGAACAAGCTCGATCCGCCCCTTAACAGGATAAGGGCAAAAGGAAAGAACCGAGAAGACGGCGCCTATGACGCAGACATGAAGGTCTACGGTACGTATCTCCACGGATTCTTCGACTTGCCGCCCGCCAGAGACCTCTTATTGTCGCTGATGGGGTCCACTGAGAGGGAGAAGGGCGAGGATGGCGACGAGGGGGAATATGATGACATCGTCGAGAGAAACCTTGGATATCTTGCCGATGCGATTAGGGCCTCCATAGATCTGGAAAGTCTCAGGAAGATAATGGGGGTCCGTCCATGACCTACAACATAATGCTCCAATCCACGTTGTCAGGTTCGGGGAAATCATTGATAGCCGCGGCGATCTGCAGGTACTTCCACAAGAGGGGATACGAGGTGTCGCCCTTCAAGTCCCTCAACATATCGCTCAACTCCTACATCACGCCGGACGGCAGGGAGATCGGCATGTCGCAGGCGTTCCAGTCCTGGGCCTGCGGGAAGGAACCTTGCCACCAGATGAATCCAATACTGTTGAAGGCCACGGGCAACAGGGCCTCCCAGGCGATAGTGAACGGCGTTCCGCGCAAGGAATTTGAAAGGCATGGAAAAGAGGGTCCGGTGACCCCTATACTGGAGCGTGCCTACCGATATCTTGAAGAAAGAAACGACATCATCGTCATCGAAGGTTCCGGCACGCCCTCCGAAATAAATCTCAATGATATCGCGAACATGAACACAGCCGAACTGTTCAAATCGCCCGTGATACTCATAGGGGACATTGACACGGGCGGTGTTTTCGCAGGGCTCTACGGTACATACCAGCTATTGAGCGAAGAACACAAACGGTTGATAAAGGGTTATATCATCAACAAGTTCAGGGGAGACCCATCCATCCTTGGATCTGGGATAACCAGGCTGGAAAAGGAACTGAAAGCCCCCTGCCTGGGTGTGATGACATACCAATGTTATAGTTTCCCGGAGGAGGACAGCCTCTCCATGGGGGGTCCTCAAAGGGGAGGATCCCCAGGAGGGGACGTGAGGGACATATGGCTGAGAAATCTTGACACATTCCTGGAGACGATGGAAAAAGAGATAAAATTCGACCAACTTGAAAATATCATGAGAGGTGGCGTGTGAATGGACCTCAGATGGCTTGAGGAAAGGTATAAGGGCTCAAGATGCAGGCACGGCGGCAAGAAGGAGAAAGACAAGGGGGACTATCTCGATTTCTCGGCCAACGTCAATCCCTTTGCCCCAAATCCAACGATGCTGAGGATGGTCAGGAGCATGGTGGCGGACAAAGAGTTCTACGTCTCTTACCCTGATTCATCGTATCAAAGGGCCTGCGGGTCGATATCCGATTACCTGGGCAACGTAGGGAAGGACAACGTCATATTGACCAACGGGACGATAGAGCTTATCAAACTCTTCTGTGAGGTATTCACGAAGGGATGCGCCGTCATACCAACCCCTACCTTCTGCGAATATGAGAGATTCAGCAGGATAAACGGGGCCGATATGGTCTTTATCGACAGGGACATCCGTTTTGAAACCGACATTCTGAACGCGATGGAAGGAGGAACATGCGAAAACGTCGGCACGGCGTTCATATGCAATCCAAACAATCCCACAGGAAGCCTGATCAAAAGGGACATCCTCGTCGAGCTAGTCGAGTCCCTGGAAAGGAAGAACGCGTTGCTTTTCATCGACGAGGCCTTCATAGACTTCGCGCCGGGGGAGACGATGGTAACGGAGGCCATTGAACATGAGAACGTCGTCGTGGGCCGTTCGCTCACGAAGATACTCGGCATCCCCGGCATCAGGTTGGGCTATGGCGTGGCGTGTGAGAAACTCATATCCTACCTCAAGGACGCGCAGATGCCGTGGAGCGTGAACAATCTCGCCAGGGGGATAGCCGAGAACATATCCGAGTTCGACGATTTCATCAAGAAAAGCGTGTCAATACTGGAGGGTGAGAGGTCGTATGTCGTCCAGGGGCTGTCCCGGATAAGGGGGATTGATATCCTCCCGTCGCATTCCAACTTCGTCATGCTCCGTATCGACGGGCTCAGCTCGCAAGAGATAGCCGACGACATGAGGAGGGGGGGCATTCTTGTCAGAAGGTGCAACTCCTTCCGCGGAGGGGATGAGAACAGCATAAGGATCGCGATCAGGGACAGGGAGGAGAACGACCAGTTACTGAAGGTCATGATCGGCCTATATGGCAATAGATGATAAGAATGGATGAGATAGTACTGTTTTTCATACCCGCCCTTGCCCTGCTCTATGACATGCTCATAGGCGAGAGGCCACTTTACCTGCATCCCGTGATGGCATATGGCAAAGTTATATCCCTCTTCGACAAGCACTTTGGGGAGGGCCATTCGAAAAACATTTCAAGATTGTACGGTCTGGCACTGTTGAGCGTCCTAGGACTGCTGTCGGCGTTGCCGGTCCTGGCGCTCGGGCTCATCTTCAAGAACTACGGCACAGACCCCATCGTCTATGTCCTCACCATGATCATGTCCATATATCTGCTGAAGACCTCGTTCTCAATGCGGCACATGGTCCATGAGGCGAGGGAGGTATGCAGATATGTCAAAGACCGCGACATCGACGGTGCCAGGCACATGGTGTCCTACATAGTGTCGAGGAACACAGAGAACCTAGGCTTCGAGGACATATTGTCAGCAGATGTAGAGTGCGTCTCCGAGTCCTTTGTTGACAGTATATTCTCGCCGATGTTCTATTTCCTGCTCTTCGGCCTATACGGCTGCCAATTCTATCGGGCCATGAACTCTGCCGACTCCAGGGTGGGGTACATGACAGAAAGGTACAGGGACTTTGGACTTATCCCTGCCAGATTCGACGATCTCCTGAACTTCATCCCTGCGAGGCTTGCGGTCATCGTCACCCTGGTGTCGGGCATGCTCCTACGCCAAGATGTCAGAGGCGGCTGGAGAACGTACAGGAAATACGCCAATGCGACCCAAAGTCCCAACGCGGGCCAGACGATGGCGACATACTCAGGTCTCCTGAGGGTCAGGCTTCACAAACCCGGCCACTACGACATAGGCAACGAGTTCGAGAGCCCAAGACCCCAAGACGTTGAGAAGGCCATAGACATTTATGTGCTCTCCACATTCATTTCCATAGTGCTTGTAATCTTGGCATTTATGACCCCGTTACTGCCGATGATATTTATTTGAGATGAGGACCATGGAACCGAACAAGGTGATAGAACTTCCCACAAAGGGGCTGAGGCTCGAGATCTACGACTCTGTCATAATCCTCCGTTCCGATGAGGACATGAGGGTGTTGAGCTCGGCCGTGAAGAACGGAGGGCTATGCACGTCCAAAAACATCCTGAACATGTCCGTAAGATGGATGTACTACAGTCCCACGCCTGAGAAGGAGATCGAGAGATATGAGGAGGTCTTCGGGGTGGATGACATAGTCGGGATGATGACTGCGGCCGATGTCAAAAAGGCGGTGGTCAGGCACCAGGAGGGCGTTACCGTTGTTGCGACCGCTGGCGTCTCCAATGCCGCATCTCCCGGCGAAGAGGTTGAGATATGGCACAATGGCACCATCAACATCATAGTGGTTGTCGAGAACAAACTAAAGGATGAGGCGCTGGCGAACAGCATCATAACCATAACCGAAGCGAAGACGCAGGTATTCAATATGCTCGACATACGTAGCGTGAACAGCGGGATGCCCGCCACCGGGACCACCACGGATTGTGTGGCCGTCGCTTCGCTGGGAAGAGGGGATGAGGCCATCAGGTATACATCATCAGGCACCGACATCGGCAGGACCATGGGAAAACTGGTGTTCGAATGCGTGCTGGACAACATCATCCTGAACAACGGGCTTTCCCCAAAGAGGTCTATGATACGAAGGGCATCCGAGAGGAAGATCGACGTCAAGGTGCATCTGGACCTCATCGCGGACATTGTCAAGGGGGCACTCCCACTTGAAGACCTCGAAAACATTGAAGATGAGACCGTGAGATGCCTCTATGTATCTGGACTGAGGATATATGACGAGTACAGCGATGGCAAGGGGGCGGATAGGGCCTCCTTGATCGAATCCTTGAAGATATTGGGAAAGGCCATATCAAAACGATTGGGCGGTCCGGCGGCGGAAGAGGAATATGAGAACATCATGAACGATGACAATGTCGAGGCCATGGCCGAAGAGGATGCGCCACTCCTGTTGACGCTGGGATTGGCAATAGGAAACAGACACTTGGAATGATTACATGAAAGCGCTTGTCATGGCGGGCGGAAGGGCAACACGTATGGGGGTGGGCGTAGAGAAACCCTTGGTGGAGCTTAAGGGGAAGATGCTCATAGACCTGACGCTTGAAAAATTATCAGGCCTGGATGAGATCGACCATATTTTCATTGCCACGTCCCCCAACGCGCCCAGGACCCGGGATTATGTGTCATCCAAGGTTCCAAACATCGATGTGATCCATACAAGCGGATCAAGTTTTCATGAAGACCTTGTGGAGGCGATACATCGGGGTTCGCTTTATTTTCCCTTGCTTATACTGTCCACGGACATGCCCCTTGTGGATGCAGGATTTCTAAGCAAGGTGATAAACACCTACGAGAGGATGGATCATGCTTCCCTATCCGTTTTTCTGAGGGTCGAAAGGGATGGTCCGCTGGCTTCCGTGTCATTTGACCTTGAGGGTGCGTTTGTAACGCCTGCCGGCATCAACATCATTGACGGAAAGTGCATTGATATGAAGGAGATTCCCCAATTCAATCTTATTGAGGACTATAGTTCAAAATTTATCAACATCAATACAAAAAAGGATCTTGAATTAGCAAGAAGGATATTGGATGACCAATTGAATCCATAAGCTTTTTATGTATGTATGGATAATCCATCCATAGTGATACCATGAACAAAAGACTTATCGCATCGATTGCCACTATTTTTATCATCATGGTTAGTGCTTCGGCCTGTATCTCGGGCGGCGGTGATAAGGAATACACCATCGTAGACGATACGGGAAGAGAAGTCAATCTTAAGGGGGATATAGAAAGGATCGTATCACTGTCCCCTGCAAACACCGAGATACTTTTCGCACTCGGTCTGGATGAGGAGATAGTGGGAGTGACGGAATACTGCAACTACCCTGACGCCGCCTTGGAAAAGGAGACGATCGGGGGATACAGCACGGTAGATATCGAACTTGTCATAGAGTTGGACCCAGATGTCGTGTTCGGAGAATCGGGACAGGAGGAGTTTGCGAATCAACTTTCAGATGCTGGGATACCGGTCGTGCTATTCAAGGCCTCTACAGTAGACATCATCATGGACGATATCGAGATGGTCGGACAGATTACAGGAAAAGAGGAAGAGGCCAGCGCACTGATAGAGGACCTAGAAGACAGGATGGACATCATCGCATCGCTGACATCAGACATTGATGATAAGCCAAAGGTATTCTACATGCTATGGAACGACCCTCTCATGTCTGCGGGTTCGGGCACCTTCATCGATGAGGTGATAACGGCTGCGGGGGGCATCAATATCGCAGGTGATGCAGGCACATCATGGCCTGTTCTTGACATGGAATGGCTGATAGACAACGATCCGGATGTAATAATATTGACCCCTCACGGTTCCAGTGGGTTGTCAAAGGAGGACCTGATGTCGGATCCCAACTATTCCACCATAAACGCGGTGCAGAACGACCAGGTCTACGAACTGTCCAATGCCGACATAATCCTCAGGCCGGGCCCCAGGATTGTTGACGCCATCGAAGAAGTATACTCGTTCATGCCAACGTCAATATCAGTCACCGACGACCTCGGGAATCAGTATACGTTCGATTCCACCGCAACAAGGATAATCTCCCTGGCGCCATCGAACACCGAGATACTATTCGCCCTGGGGCTGGACGAGGAGATCATCGGCGTTACGGAATACTGCAACTACCCTGAGGCCGCCCTTGAAAAGGAAACGGTAGGTGGATTCTCGACCGTCGATGTAGAACGGGTGATAGAGCTTGAACCCGATGTCGTCTTCGCAACATCGGGTGACGAGGAAAGCTATGAACTGATAAGGACGGCAGGCATACCCGTCATCCAATTCCAGGCCGTAGACTTTGAGACGGTCTATAAGGACATACGGATAGTGGGAAAAGTAACGGGCAAGGACCAGGAAGCCTATGACCTTGTGATGGACATGAAGGAGAGGATAAGTGCCGTGGAAGAGCAGGTCGCAAACATCACGGACAAGAAATCTGTTCTTTACATGCTCTGGTACGACCCGCTGATGTCCGCAGGGCCAAACACCTTCATCGACCAGATAATAACGACCGCAGGCGGCGAGAACGTGGCTGGAGAATCGGACGCGGCATGGCCCGTGCTCTCCCTGGACTGGGTCATCGACCAGGATCCCGATGCCATTATACTGGCACCACATGAGGCAAGCGGCGTTTCCAAGGAAGAACTGATGGACAACGGTAATTGGTCCACGGTCTCGGCAATAATCAATGGGGAGGTCTATGAGCTTTCAAGCTCGGACATAATATCCAGGCCTGGTCCAAGAATAGCCGATGCCGTTGAAGAGATCTTCAATCTAATGTATGGTTGAAAATCCCTTCTCTTCTTTTTTATTTTTATATATTAAAGAACAATATAAAAACAAATATAAAAATGGTACATCTACCATTGAAAGGTGAATATATCTTGGAAAACAACATCAAGAACAAATATGGAAAATGGTCCACGACCATCATCTTGTTAATCATTGTTCTGTTCATCAGCCTGGTAATATCCTCAATCACAGGTTCTGCCAAGATATCCTTTATGCAAATAATCAGGATGCTTATACACAAGATACCATATGTCGGAGATGGGATAACTGTCGACTGGAAGGACAGCAGCGAGCTCATATTCTTCAATATAAGGCTTCCGAGGGTCATACTGGGAATGCTAATCGGTTCTGCGCTTGCGGTGGCAGGCACGACATACCAGGCAATATTCAAGAATCCGATGGCGGACCCGTACATAATCGGCGTGTCCGCAGGCGCCGCATTTGGTGCCAATATGGCGATACTTTTCGGTCTGGGTTTCAGCATCATGGGGCTGTCTCCGGTATCGTTGTTCGCCTTCATCGGTTCGATGCTGGTAACACTGTTCGTATACAATGTGTCCAAGATAGGCAGGAAGATACATATCGAGACCCTTCTGCTCTCTGGGATCGCCATCGGGGCATTTCTCTCGGCAATGACGTCCTTCATGATGTACGTAGCGGGAGACAAGCTTCATCAGATGGTCTACTGGATGATGGGGGGCCTATGGACATCCACATGGACTGACGTAAGAAATATCGTGATATTCATTGTCGTGGGTATAGCAATCATACTTTTCCATTCAAGGGAACTGAATCTCCTCCTGATGGGCGACGAGACCGCCCAGAATCTCGGCGTGGATGTCGACAGGGTGAAAAAGATACTGCTCGCATCCTCCTCTCTGATCACCGCCTTTGCGGTATCTGTGAGCGGCCTGATAGGTTTCGTCGGACTCGTGATACCCCATATCATGAGGATAATAGTAGGGCCTGACCACAGGATCCTCATCCCCACATCTGCACTGTTCGGCGCGATATTTTTGGTGTTGGCCGATGCCACGGCAAGGGTCGTGCTGTCGCCCACGGAGATACCGGTGGGGATAATCACGGCCTTTTTCGGCGGTCCGTTCTTCACATACCTATTGATTAAAAGGAAGAGGTCCATATTCTAGGTGATCCCATGGGTTTGAGCATAGACGACATAAGATTCGGATACAATGACAAGGAGATCCTGAACAAGATAGGATTCACATCGCACCATGGCGAGATGCTCGCGCTTCTGGGACCGAACGGCTCCGGGAAAACGACCCTTCTAAAGCTGTTGAGCAAGATACTGTGTCCTGAGAGCGGGGTAATAAGGCTCGGGGAGACCGATATCAATGAGATCCCCCAGAAGGAACTGGCCAAGGAGATGGCGGTCATCCCGCAATCCTTCGACACGACGTTCTCCTTCACGGCATATGAGATCGTGATGATGGGAAGAACACCCTATGTCCCAAGATTCGGTTCGGAAAAGGAGAACGACTTTGACGTTGTCGAGCGTGCCATGAAGAGAACTGACACATGGCACCTGAAGGACTCGCTATTCTTCAATCTGAGCGGAGGCGAGAAGCAACGCGTGATAATCGCCAGGGCGCTCGCACAGGAGCCCCACATACTCCTTCTTGACGAACCCACGTCAAGCCTCGACATCAATCACCAGCTTGAGATACTCTCCACGGTCAGGTCCCTAGTGAAGGAGGAGAACATGTTGGTGATAGCGGCGTTCCACGACCTCAACATGGCCGCCAAGTACTTTGACCGCATAGTTCTCCTTCACAAGGGGTCCATATTCGCCCAAGGCACGCCCGAGGAAGTACTGACGGAGGACAACATAAGAGAGGTCTATGGCGTGGACACGATCGTGAAGAGGAATCCCCTCACAGATACGTTGTACGTCCTGCCACTCTCGAAGATAAAGGAGCACGCCGATAGCGAAAGGCCGAGGGTGCACCTGATATGCGGAGGGGGAAGCGGGTCCACGTTGCTGAACAGGATGGACCTAGGAAAATACGACGTCAGTGTCGGGGTATTGAATCTCTACGACACAGACCAAGAGACCGCGGAATACCTGAAGGTAAAGAACATTGTGATGGAGGCGCCGTTCTCCCCGATAAGCTATGAGAATCATCTTGACAACCTCAAGCTGATAAAGGAATCGAGGGTGGTGATACTGAGCGACTTCTCCATTGGAAGCGGAAACCTGATCAATCTCGAGTCGGCGCTTGTGGCCCTCAATCGCAAGATACCTGTGCTCATCTATGAGAAGAGAGGCATAGAGGACAAGGACTTCACCAACGGCAAGGCGACAAAGATATACAATGAGCTTATCAACAATGGGGCACTAACCTTTTCATCAAAGCGGGACCTGCTCAAGTACTGCGATATGCTGGTTGCCAATAAAAAGGAATAAAATTCCATTATTTTAACATTCAGAATATAATTTATCAATTAAATGAAAAGAGCCCCAAATGCATAGACCAGCTGATAGAGCACATGATAAGCGAAAAGGCATCGATCTGATCATCTAAAGGAATCGAAGAAACTCTTCTTCTGCTCCTTGGGGCTGTGGCCAAATGACTTGCCCAACTTCTTTATAAGCGCCTTCTGGTCGTCGGTCAGGGATGTCGGGACATCTATCGAGACCCTAACGTGCTGGTCGCCCCGGCGCCCGGTCCTCATATTGGGCATTCCCTTACCACGAAGCCGGAAGACCTTCCCGTGCTGCGTGCCCGGCGGTATCTTCATCTTCACCTTTCCATCGATGGTCTCCACATCCACCTCGTCGCCCAAGGCGGCCTGTGGGAACGAGATGCCAAGCTCGAGCAGCAGTTCCGTTCCGTCCCTAAGGAATCGCGGGTCCTTCTCCACATGGACGACCACGTAGAGGTCGCCGGGCTGCCCGCCCCTTGTGCTCGGATTGCCCTCGCCGTTTATGCGTATGTGGGAACCGTCATCGATGCCTGCGGGCACCTTGACCTTGATCTTCTTATTGCCAGAGACCGCTCCAGAGCCGCGACAAGTTGGACAGGGATCCTCGATAACTTTCCCCCTGCCATGGCACTGGTCGCATGTGGAGACCGTGGCGAAACGTCCAAAAGGTGTTGAGCGGACAACCTGCATCTGTCCGGTTCCGTTGCATCTTTTGCATACAATTGGGGAAGTGCCCTTCCTCGCGCCGCTTCCACCGCAATCGGGGCACTCCACCATCTTGTTGATAGACAGTACCTTCTCCAGTCCATTGAAGGCGTCCTTGAGCGAGACGGTGATGTCATAGCGCAGGTCGGCGCCCT